>NZ_JBOHHT010000063.1:0-13762 GCF_050725655.1 Sphingopyxis sp.
CCCCACCCGCTGCGACTAAGCCAGCAAGCTGGCAAGTCTCGCCGCCCTCCCCTTCAGGGGAGGGCGTAATTCCATTCAGTGCCCCGCCTGCGGCCCGCGGGCGATCCCCGACAGGGCGAGCTGTTCATCGATCGCGGCAAGCAACCGCGCCAGCGCCGCCTCGTCCTTCGCCTCGGCGCGCGCGACGAGCACATCCTGCGTGTTCGAAGCGCGGAGCAGCCACCAGCCATCGTCCGTCAGCACGCGCGCGCCGTCGGTGCGGTCGACCTTGGCCCCCGAGGCGGCGAGCCGCTCCAAAACTTCATCCACAATGGCGAATTTGCGGCTCTCATCGACCTGGAAGCGCATTTCGGGCGTGTTGACCATCGGCGCCATATTGCCGCGCAATTCGGTGACGCTCTGCCCGAGCTTCGTCGCCGCCTCGATCAGCCGCACCGCAGCATAGGGCGCGTCGTCATAACCATAATAGCGGTCGGCGAAGAAGATATGCCCGCTCATCTCGCCCGCGAGCGGACTGCCGGTTTCCTTCATCTTCGCCTTGATCAGGCTGTGACCGGTCTTCCACATCAGCGGCTTGCCGCCGAGTTCGGCGACGCGGTCGAACAGCGCCTGGCTCGCCTTCACATCGGCGATGACCGTCGCGCCGGGCAGGTCCTTCAGCACCGCCGCGGCATAGATTTGCAAGAGCTGGTCGCCCCAGATCACGCGGCCTTCGCCATCGATCGCGCCGATGCGGTCGCCGTCTCCATCGAAAGCGACGCCGAAATCGAGGCTCTTCTCCGCGACGAGTTTGCGCAGATCGGCGAGATTCTTCTCTTCGGTGGGATCGGGATGGTGGTTCGGAAAATGGCCGTCGATGTCGGTAAACAGCAGGTGGTGCTCGCCCGGAAGGCGCGCGGTGAGTTTCTCGATGACGGTGCCCGCGGCGCCGTTGCCGGCGTCCCAGCCGATGCGGAAAGCGTCGCCGGCGAACCCTTCGACCAGCCGGTCGACATAAGCGTCGACGATGTCGATGCTCTGCGACGTGCCTTCGCCCCCTATATCGACGGACTCCCAATCGCCCGCGGCGGCCATTTCGCCGATACCCAGAATATCGGCGCCGTAGAAGGGACGCCCCTGCATCACAAATTTGAAGCCGTTATAGTCGGGGGGATTGTGGCTGCCGGTTATCTGTATGCCGCCCTCCACATCCTCGGTTGACGCGGCATAATAGAGCATCGGCGTCGGCCCGAGCCCGACGTTGAGCGCGTCGACCCCCGCGGCATTGATCCCGGCAATCAGCGCGTCGGCGAGCATCGGCGACGACAGGCGGCCGTCATAACCGACGGCGACGCGCTTGCCGCCCGCGCGGCGGACCAGCGTCGCGAAGCTGCGGCCGATGGCATAGGCGTCCTTGTCGGACAGCGTATCGCCGACGACCCCGCGGATGTCATATTCGCGCAGCATCGTCGGGTGGAAATTGTGCGTCATCTTTGATCCTCTTGGGGAGAGAAAGGGTCAGGCGGCGGCGAACAAATCCCCATCCGGATGCAATCGCTCGCGCACCGGAAGGTTCAGTCCACCCATCGCCTCGCGGAGTTCCTGCCGCGCGACGACGTGGCCAATCCCCATGCCGCCCAGATGCGCCTTGTCGAGCAGGGTGAGGCCAGCCGGGAAAAGCTCGCGATAGATGACGCGTTCGCCGAGCCCCGGGATGACGCGGAAACCGACGCGCCGCGACAATTGGGTCAGCGCCTCGCCGACACGGCGCATATTATGCGCGTCGACATGCTGGAGGCGGTTGCGCAGGATGATCCAGTCGATCGTCCGCCCGTCGGTCTTCGCGCGGGTCTTGCGCGTGTCCCAGATCAGTTCGGAATAGAAGCTGGGGCGGGTGACCTGGAATGTTTCGGGGTCGACCTGCCCGATCAGGTCGAAATCGATGAAGCTGTCGTTGATCGGAGTGACGAGCGTATCGGCGCTCGTCGCGAGATGGCGCGCGAACACATCGTCGCGCCCCGGCGTGTCGGCGATGATGTAATCGGCATCTTCGCTCAGCGCCGCGACCTGGTCGTCGAGTTCCTCGATCGTCGAGCCGGTGAATACTTCGAAGCGCGGCGTCGGCAGTGCAATCTCACGGCGCTTCGCGGTCTGTTCGCGATTTTCGAGATAGCGGTGAAAGGTGCGCTGGCGCGGGTCAAGATCGATTCCTGCGACGCGCCAGCCCTGGCTCGCCAACGCCACCGCAAAATGCACGGCGCAGGTCGATTTGCCCGTCCCACCCTTTTCATTGGCAAAGATGATGCGGTGCGGTGCGGGCTTCGTCGCTGAGGTCGTCATGGGGCGTTGCGATTTTCCTGTTTGCGCGGCATGGGCGGCCGGCGCGCGAAGTGATATAGTCGCGCCAATATCGGAGGGCGACCGGGCGTGCAAATCATCCGTGACATCGCAATGCTGCACCGTGCCGTTACGGCACTGAAGCAGGGGGGAAAGAGCGTCGCACTCGTCCCGACGATGGGGTCGCTGCACGACGGCCACCTCTCGCTCGTCCGCATGGCGAAGCGCGTGGCCGACCATGCCGTTGTGTCGATCTTCGTCAATCCAACCCAGTTTGGCCCCAACGAGGATTTCGCCGCCTATCCGCGCGACGAGGCGCGCGATGCCGCGATGCTGGTCGAGGAAGGCACCAGCCTGCTCTGGGCGCCCGACGTGGCGACCGTCTATCCACCGGGACACAGCACGCATATCGAGGTTGCCGAACTCGGTGCCGATTATTGCGGTGCCGCGCGCCCCGGCCATTTCGACGGCGTCGCGACCGTCGTCGCCAAATTGTTCAACGAGGTGCGGCCCGACGTGGCGATCTTTGGCGAAAAGGACTGGCAGCAGCTCGCGATCATTCGCCGCATGGCGCGCGACCTCGATTTCGGCATCGACATTTTGGGGGCGCCGATCGCACGCGACAGCGACGGGCTCGCGCTGTCGTCGCGCAATGCCTATCTGTCGCAGGGCCAGCGTGCGGCGGCGACGGCTTTTCCCGATGCCTTGAACGCCGCCGCCAAGGCGATCGCGGGCGGCGCCGACGTCGGCGAAGCGCTTGCCAAGGCCGAAGCGGCGATCGTCAGGGGCGGATTCGACAGCGTCGACTATGTCGCGCTCGCCGACGCCGACAGCCTCGAACGGTTGAACGCTTTTCGGAAGCCAGCCCGGCTTTTGGCGGCGGCACGGATCGGAAAAACCCGGCTGATCGACAATCTCTCGGTCGGTTGATTAACGCCGAAACCACCGATTTCTGCGGGTTTCGAACGATACCCACAAAAAGTCGGATCGCCGTTAACGCTTTGTTGACCATAAACCGCAACTTTGGGCCCCGAGGTCTCCATGTGGGGTGGAGGCAAAGGGGGTTATCATGGCGAATAGTCTGAAGTCTGCCCAATATCTGATCGAGAGCCGCCTGCTCGACGCCGCGCGCGGCGATGCCAATGCTTATTTCGATCTCGGCATCGCATTTTCGACCGGCACCGGGGGGGTCGATGTCGACCTGATACAGGCGCACAAATGGTTCAACCTTGCCGCGCTCGGCGGCAATATCGAAGGCCAGCAATGCCGCGCCGACCTGTCGGACGAAATGAGCCGCGACGAAATCGCCGAGGCACAGCGTCAGGCGCGCGCCTGGCTCGACGAGACGGCGCGCCGTCCCGCCGCGCGCCGCTTCGCTGCCTAATCCTTTCGCTTGAAGGGCGTCTGCCCTTCCAGCCACTCCATTTCACTTTCTTCGGCGCGGCGTTCCTGCTCGAGATAGTCGGCGACCGCGCGGCGAAATCCCGGATCGGCGATGAAATGCGCCGACCAGGTCGCAACGGGGCCATAGCCGCGCGCAAGCTTGTGCCCACCCTGTGCGCCGGCTTCGACGCGCCCCAGGCCGCGTTCGATCGCGATGTCGATCGCGCGGTAATAGCATAGCTCGAAATGCAGATAGGGAATGTCGATCTGGCAGCCCCAATATCGGCCGTAGAGCGTATCGGCGCCGAGGAAATGGAGCGCACCCGCGACCGGCCGCTCCTCGCTGTCATAAGCGATCAGCAGGATGATCTGCTCGGCCATATGCTCACCCATCAGGTCGAAGGCTTCGCGCGTCAGATAGGGGTGACCCCATTTGCGCGCGCCAGTGTCCTGATAGAAAAGCCACATCGCGTCCCAATGCTCTGGACGGATCGCATCGCCGGTCAGCTCCTCGATCCGCAGACCCTCGACCGCGCGCAGCCGTTCCTTGCGCAGCTGCTTGCGCTTTGCCGACGTCAGCGTGGCAAGGAAATCGTCGAAGCTGCCGTAGCCGGCGTTCGCGAAATGAAACTGGATGTCGCGGCGGACGAGCCACCCCGCCTCCTCGAACAAGGGCATCTGTTCGGGCGCGACAAAGGTCGCGTGCGCCGACGACAGCCCGTTCTGCCGCACCACGGCCTCAGCGGCACGGAGCAGCAGCAAGGCGTCGCCCTTGTCGTTCGAGAGCAGGCGCGGACCGGGCACGGGGGTGAAGGGCGCCGCGATCTGGAGCTTCGGATAATAGTCGCCGCCGGCGCGCGCCCAGGCATCGGCCCAGGCATGGTCGAAGACATATTCGCCCTGGCTGTGCGATTTCAGATAGGCGGGCGCGGCGGCGACAAGCGCGCCGCCGACATCCTCGACGAGCAACGGCGCCGCCTGCCAGCCGGTGCCCGGCCCGACGCTGCCCGATAGTTCGAGCAACGTCAGGAAGGCGTGGCTGACGAACGGATTGCTGCCATCGTGC
This sequence comes from Sphingopyxis sp., assembly GCF_050725655.1. Taxonomy (GTDB): domain Bacteria; phylum Pseudomonadota; class Alphaproteobacteria; order Sphingomonadales; family Sphingomonadaceae; genus Sphingopyxis. Next base: position 4,766 of record NZ_JBOHHT010000063.1, read on the forward strand.
AACGCGTCCCATGCCGCGGCGTCGATCGCGGCGACGCCGGTTCCGAGCGATATCGTGCGCGCGGGCGGGTCAGCCTCTGCCACCGGAATTCTTAGGCGGGCTTCACCGCAACGATCGCGTCGGCCTCGACCGCCGCGCCGAGCGGTAGTACCGCGACGCCGACCGCGGCGCGCGCATGGCGGCCCGCTTCGCCAAACAGGGTTTCGAACAGCTCCGACGCGCCATTGGCGACCTTCGCCTGATCGGTGAAGCCGGGGGTGCTGTTGACGAATACGCCGAGCTTGACGACGCGCTCGACGCGCGACCAGTCGCCGCCGAGCGCCTGTCCGATCTGTGCGACGAGCATCAGCGCGACGCGCTGCGCGGCATCCTGACCGACCGCGACGTCGACGTCTTCGCCGAGTCGGCCGGTGACGACCTGCCCGTCACGGAACGGAAGCTGGCCGCTTACATAGAGCAGGCTCCCATGCTCGACGACGGGGACATAGGCGGCGACCGGCGCGGCGGGCTTGGGGAGTTCGAGGCCGAGTTCGGCGAGCTTTGCGATAATATCCATTATGGGTTCCTTCTTACGCCGTTTGGGGGGCAGGGGCGGGGATGTTTTCGGCAAGGCGCGCCAATATCCAGCCCTGCGCCGTCGCCCAGTCGTCGATGCGGGCATGGGCATAAGGCGATGGCGCGATCTTGTCGGCAATCGCGGGTTCGCCGACGAGGTGAAGTCGCCAAACATCGGGCGCCTCCTGCGCGACCGAGTGATGATGCCCAGCGAGGTCATCGATGAACACCGCGACCGAGGGCCTATATTCCTCGATAAGGCGGCGCACCGGTTCGCCCTTGCCGCCGCGGCTGCCGATCACCGGCGCGTGGAAATCGTGGAGTGCAAGCTGCTCGATGCGCGCCTGCTGATGTTCGGGGCCGACGTTGGTGAGGACGATGATATCGGCCTCGGCGCCGATCGCCGCCATTGCCGCGAGCGCGCCGGCTATCGGATATTGCCGCGTCATTTCCTTGCGGAAAAAACCGTCGAGCAAGGGCCACACTTCGGCGGCCTCGAGCGGCGTGCCGCACTCCTTGCGCTTCAGCGCGTTCGCGAAGCTCGCGTCCTCGATACGAAAGATCACGCCATGTTCGGCGTCGACCCATTCGGCGAAGGGCACGACCATGTGCATCAGCACCTCGTCGCAATCGGTGATGACGAGCGGGCGGTTCATGCGGTCGTTCCTTCGGGTTGCTGGCCTTCAAGTCTTTGCGCCGCGGCGGCGATGCTGGCCGGCGGCACCTGCAATGCATCGGCGCAGGCGACAAGGTCGTTTTCGTGGCCCGTGAGGAACGACAGGATCGCCGCGAGCGTCGCCTGCTCGCCGAGCGAGGCGCGCAGTTCATCGGGCGCGAGCCCGGTCAGGCCGAGCAGCCGTTCGGCGCGCGGTTCGTCGCTCAAGATCCAGCCGAGCGCCTGAAGCGCCAGCGCGGCATCGCCATCGTGCAAGTCGTGTGTCCCTAATTGTGTCGTGCCGCCGATTCGCCTAAACGAGCCGCGGATGCAAGGTGGGGAACATAAGTAACATGGGCAAGACCATCCTGGTCGTCGAAGATAATGAGCTCAACCTCCGTCTCTTCTGCGACCTGCTCAACGCCCATGGCTATAGCGCGCATCCGGTGCGCGACGGACGCGACGCGCTGGCCAAGGCGCGCGAAGTCTCGCCCGACCTGATCATCATGGACATCCAGTTGCCGCATGTCAGCGGGCTCGACCTGATCGGCCAGATGAAGGCCGACCCGACCTTGCGCGCGGTGCCGATCATGGCGGTGACCGCCTATGCGGGGAAGGGCGATGAGGAGCAGATCAAGGCAGCGGGCGCCGAAGCCTATGTCTCGAAACCGATTTCGGTGATCAAATTCATCGAAAGCGTCGGAGCCTTCGCCTAGCCTCTGCTGACGCCGGCGCCGATTGCGACGGACCGCCCAAAATTGTCGGCCAGTTGCTGGTCCCTGCTACGACCGCACCGCCGGGTTCAGCCACCGGCCAGCTTTCCCTTTCTAACCTGCTCGCGGGGGTTCAGGATGGAAGGACATAAGATGTTTTTGATGAAGAGGCTGGCGTTGACCGCCTTGATCGGCGCAACCACGTTGGCCGCGATACCGACCGAAGCGGAGGCGCGCCACCGCCATCATCGCAACTCATACTATAGCGACCGCGGCCACGATCGCTGGAACGATCGCCGCGACTACCGGCACCACCGCGAAAAACGATATTATCGGGGCTGCCGCACCAGCGGCACGACGGGGCTGATCGTCGGCGGCGCCGCCGGCGCCCTGCTGGGCCGCGAAGTCGACCGCCGTGGCGATCGCGCCACGGGCACGATCCTCGGTGCGGCCGGCGGCGCGCTGCTCGGCCGCGAGATCGACCGCAAGCGTCGCTGCTGACCGCTGCGGGGGAAGGAAGGGACCGTCAGGCGGCGCAAGCGTCGCGGGCGGTCCGTTCCGGAAGCCGCGGGGCGGGCAAGCGCTGCCACGGCGCCGAATAGTGGATGGCGACGGCAGTCTCCGAAGCCGCGACGGCGGCGGTCCAGACGCGGGTGATCCAGTGCGTTTCTGGGGTGTTACGGGTCATCTCATGTCTCCTTCGTCTGGATCCGCGGAAGATGGGAGAGGTGCGGCCCTGACGAATCATTTTTACTCTGGCAAATGCGGCGATCGGCGCCGAAATTGATCGTGCATGCGACCAAATTTCGCGTTATTGATAGATACATGCAAAAAATTATCGACCTAGACGATTTCGACCGTCGGCTGCTCGCGCTGGTGCGGCACGACAATCTCCAGCCCGCGCGAGTCCTCGCCGACAAGGTCGGCTTGTCGCTATCGGCGGTGCTTCGCCGCCTGCGCCGGATGCGCACGGAAAAGGTGATCGTCGCCGACATCGCGGTGGTCAATCCGGCGCTGACCGGATCGGCGCTTACCATGCATATCCTCGTCCGGATGCAACAGGCGGGGCCGCAGAATATGGACGCGTTCGCGCGCCAGATCGCACGGCATCCCGAAATCACGGGGGCGTGGGATGTGACCGGCGACGATGATTTCCTGCTGAAGGTGCAGATCGGCTCGATGGAGGAATATGACGCCTTCACCCGCCGCGCGCTGGGTGAGGACAAGGGCGTGCATTCGTTCAAGACGCTGATCACGATCCGGCACATCATCGAGAATGATGTCGCGCGCCGGCCGCTGCGCGATTTCTGACGCGCACGAAAAAGGGCGGCACGCGGCCGCCCTTTTGGATCCCGGATCGGATCCGGGATGACGCATTCCCGCCCCACGCGCTTTCAGCGCATGGGGAAATGCATCACTTGATCTTGGCTTCCTTGAACTCGACGTGCTTGCGGACACGCGGGTCATACTTACGCACCGACATTTTTTCGGTCATCGTGCGCGGGTTCTTTTTCGTGACATAGAAAAAGCCCGTGTCGGCGGTGCTCACCAGCTTGATCTTGACGGTCGTCGGCTTGGCCATGGCCCTGTTCCTCGAATTAACTGCACATCCACCGGAGGTCCGAGGGATGCGGCGGGACTAGGGCCCCGACGTTGGTGTGAAAAACATGAAAGGGCCGCGCGACGCCGCGCCGCCCCTCAATATCCGGGCGCCTTTGGCGGGATTCGGCCTTTCTGTCAAGCGAAAGGAAGGACGGGCGGCACATCGGCCGCCCGTCCGGGAGGGGTCGGGTTCAGGACCCTAGGCGTTCTTGATCTCGAAACGGACCGTCATCACCTTCCAGCTTTCCTCGGGCACTCCGCCACGCGTTGCGGGCTTGAAGCGCCACTTAGCGAACGCGCGGCGTTTCGTTTCCTCGAAGAATCCCGGGCTGTCGGTGCTGACCAGTTCGACCGCCTTCACGCGCCCGTCGGTGCCGATCAGTACGCGGACCTTTGCCGCACCCTCGATTCCGCCGCGCTGTTCGCGCGCCGGATAATCGGGTTGAAAGCTTCCGGCGAAGCGCGGGTCGACGTCGGCGAATACCAGCTGCGGCAAGGGTGGGTCGGCGGGCCGCGCCGGCGGGCCAAGATCGACAGGCCCGGGATTGGGTATCGAGGAGCCCGGGTCGACCCAACGCTCGGTCAGCGGCACCGTCGGAACGACCGGGTCGACTACGTCGGGCGTCGACGCTGCCCTGGGCATCGGCTCGACGTCGTCCGCCTGTTTGGGCGGCGGCGGATCGAGCGGTTTTTCGAGTTCGATCAATGTCCCGGTCATCGGCTCGCTCTTCGGCACCATTTCGACGATCATGGGCGACAGCGCAACCGCAACAACGAGCGCGGCGGGCAGCCCCACCGCGAACAGTGCGGCGACCGGGTGACGGCGGGTATCGCTTCCATAGCTGTTGCGGGACAGCGGCACCGCCGCTCCGGCAGGCGCTGTGGCCGCCTCGGGCGCGGCCATAATCGCCGAAATCAAGGGTATCAGGGTCATGGCATCTCTCCTTGCCTCTATGACCCGGCCCCGCCGCGTTCCGACCATTGCTATCGGCCAGGTCAGATAGACGTGATATTATAACATCACGTCGTATGTCAAGCGAATCGATAAGCAAGCTTTCACGCGATGCGGTGGAGGAGACCTAGGCGACGGAAAGCCGCGCCACCGCCTGATTTTTGGCGATCAGCGGCAGCAGTTCGGCCATGTCGGGGCCATGGTCGCGTGCGGTGAGCGCCCGGCGCAGCGGCAGGAACAGCGCGCGGCCCTTTGCCCCCGTCGCCTCCTTCACCGCGCCGGTGAGCGCGTGCCAGGGGTCGGCGTCCCAATCGATTGCAGGCGCCGCCTGTGCCGCCGCGTCGAGCACGGGCCGGTCGGCCCCTTCGGCGGGCGGCGGGGCGAAGGGGCCGTCGAACACCGCCACCCACTCGGCCGCCGCGGCCACCGTCGTCAGGTTCGGGCGAATTGCGTTCCAGCGCGCTTCGGTAATGGCAGCGGGCAGGCGGTCCGCAACCGCGGCATGATCGGTGTGGTGCAATATCTTCTGACCCAGCAGCGCCAGTTCGGCCTCGTCGAAGCGCGCGGGGGCGCGGCCGAAGCGCGCGAAATCGATGCTTTCGATCAGCGGCGCAACATGCGTTACCGGTTCCACCGGATCGCTTGTCCCCAATCGCGCGAGCAACGCGACGAGCGCGATCGGTTCGATCCCGGCCTCGCGCAGGCTGGCCATGCCAAGCGAGCCCAGCCGCTTCGACAATTTGCCCTCGGTCCCGACGAGCAGCGCCTCATGCGCAAAGGCGGGCGGCGCCGCGCCGAGCGCGGCAAACATCTGGACCTGCGACGCGGTGTTCGACACATGATCCTCGCCGCGCACGACATGCGTGATCCCCATCGCAATATCGTCGATCACGCTCGGCAGCAGGTAGAGCCAGCTGCCGTCGGCGCGGCGCACCACGGGATCGGGCATGGTTTTCGGTTCAAAATGCTGCGGACCGCGTACCATATCGGTCCATTCGATCGCCGCATCATGGTCGAGCCGGAAGCGCCAGTGCGGCTGGACGCCGTCGGGGACCGGCGCGCCTTCGGGCTTGCGTTCGTAAACCGGCGGCAGCCCGCGCGAGAGCAATATCTTGCGGCGAATGTCGAGCTCTTCGGGCGTCTCGTAACAGGCATAGACGCGCCCGGCCGCCTTGAGCTTTTCGAACTCGGCCTCATAGAGCGCGAAACGCGCCGACTGCCGTTCCTCGCCGTCGGCATCGAAACCGAGCCACGCGAGGTCGGCACGAATCGCATCGACATACTCCTCTTTCGACCGTTCGAGGTCGGTGTCGTCGATGCGCAGCAGGAAGCGGCCGCCATGCTTGCGCGCCCACAGCCAGTTGTGCAGCGCGGTGCGGACATTGCCGACATGCAGGGTGCCGGTGGGCGAGGGGGCAAAGCGGGTCACGACGGTCATAGCGCGCGCCTATAACCGCATATTCGGCCGCCGTCAGTCGTCTTCGGCGATCCTGCGGTTCTGGACGATGTGCGCGGCCCAGCGCAGCGCCATGCCGACGACCGACAGCACGGCGCCGGCGATCACGGCGCCGACCAACGCGCGATCCTCATCGGGCGCGGGCCATGCGACCCACGCAAGCAACGCCACGCTGACGATCGACAACGCATAACCGATCCCGGTCAGCCAGTTTGCCACGTCGCGCTACGCGGTCCGGAAACCATGGGTGATCGGATAACGCCGGTCGCGGCCGAAATTGCGCGTCGACAGCTTCACCCCCGGCGGCGCCTGACGGCGCTTATATTCGGCAAGCATCAGCAGCCGTTCGATCCGCGTCACCGCATCCCGATCGAAGCCGTAACGCTGGACCACATCGTCGATGCTTGCCTCCTCTTCGACGAGCATGTGAAGCATCCGGTCGAGATCGACATAGGGCGGCAGGCTGTCCTCGTCCTTCTGGTCGGGGCGCAGCTCGGCGCTTGGCGGCTTGGTGATGATGGTATCGGGCATCACCGGGGTCACCGGATTGCGCGACAGCCGCGGCACATTCTCGTTGCGCCACTTCGCGACGGCGAACACCGTCATCTTGTACGCATCTTTCAGCGGATTATAGCCGCCCGCCATGTCGCCATAGATCGTCGCATAACCGACGCTCATCTCGCTCTTGTTTCCGGTCGTCAGCAGCATCGGGCCGAATTTGTTGCTGAGCGCCATCAACGTCACGCCGCGGATGCGCGACTGGACATTCTCCTCGGCGATGTCGACGTCCTTGTCGGCAAAGGTGCCGCTGAGCATCGCGTCGAACGCCTCGACCGCGGGAACGATCGAAATCGTGTCGAGCTTGCATCCGATCATGTCGGCGCAGCCCGAAGCATCGTCGAGACTCGTCTGGCTGGTGAAGCGGCTCGGCATCATCACGCACCAGACCTTGTCGGGGCCGAGCGCGTCGGCGGCGATCGCGGCGCAGATCGCCGAATCGATCCCGCCCGACAGGCCGAGCACGACGCCGGGGAAGCGGTTTCGCTCGACATAATCGCGCAGGCTCACGATCATCGCGCTGTAGATGTCGGCGGGATGCGCCTCCCATTCGGCGATCGCGCCGGCTTCGCACGTCCAACCGTTCGCGCTTTTCGTCCAGCGCGTCACGCGCTCTTCGGGCTCCCAATCGGTCAGCCGATGCGCCGTGGCCCCGTCGCTGTTCAGCACGAACGAGCAGCCGTCGAACACGATTTCATCCTGCCCGCCGACGCGGTTGAGGAAAATGACCGGCAGTTTTGTTTCGGCGACGCGGCTGGCAAACACTTGTGTCAGGCGCCGCTCGTCCTTGTCGATTTCATAGGGGCTGCCGTTGACCGAAATGAGCAGCTCGGCGCCCTGGCCCACCAGATGCTGACAGACTTTGGGCAGCCATCCATCCTCGCAGATCGGCAGGCCCAGCTTCACGCCGCGCCATTCGACGATGTCGGGGAGCGGCCCCGGAACAAACACGCGCTTTTCGTCGAAGGTGCCGTAATTGGGGAGCTCGTGCTTGCGCCGCGTCGCGACGATCCGGCCGCCGTCGAGCAAGGCGACGATATTATAGAGCGCATCACCCTCCCGCTCGACCGAACCGACGAGCATCGCCGGGCCGCCATCGGCGGTGTCGGCGGCAAGTTCGGCGAGCAGCGTCGCGGCGCGAACCGCGAGCGCGGGCTTCAGCACCAGATCCTCGGGCGGATAGCCGATAAGCTGGAGTTCGGGATAGAGGATGAGGTCGGCATCCGCGTGCCGCGCCCGCACCGCGCGCATCGCGGCGGCGTTGGCGGCGAGGTCGCCGACGACCTGCGTCATCTGGGAAAGGACGATGGAGAGCTGGTGGGTCATGCCGCTGGTTTAGGCCGACACGCGGCGATTTCAACTGCGGCCGAGGGAGCGGTTGAAAACGCCCGTCGCCGGGGGCGATGGCGCGGATCAGGCTTTAACCCCTTCCCCTATCGGCCCGCGCTGGCTAAGGGGCGCGCAATCCCACTCCGCGCGAAAGGGCTTCGCAGCGCATGAAACTCATCTCCGGCAACAGCAACCTCCCCCTCGCCCGCGCGATCGCGGACTATCTGGAACTGCCGCTGACCGACACCAGCGTACGCCGCTTCGCCGACGAAGAGGTCTTCGTCGAAATCCATGAGAATGTTCGCGGTCAGGACGTCTTCGTCGTTCAGCCGACGAACTTCCCCGCGAACGACAATCTGATGGAATTGCTCATCATCAACGACGCGCTGCGCCGCGCCTCGGCCAAGCGCATCACCGCGGTCGTTCCCTATTTCGGCTATGCCCGTCAGGATCGAAAACCCCTCCCGCGCACCCCGATCTCGGCCAAGCTCGTCGCCAACCTGATCACCACCTCGGGCGCCGACCGCGTGCTCGCGATCGACCTCCACGCCGGGCAGATCCAGGGCTTCTTCGATATACCGACCGACAATCTTTATGCCGCGCCGGTGATGAGCGCCGACATCCAGGCGCGCTTTGCCGGCAAGAATCTGATGGTCGTGTCGCCCGACGTCGGCGGTGTGGTCCGCGCGCGTGCACTCGCCAAACGGCTCGACAACGCCCCGCTCGCGATCGTCGACAAGCGCCGCGAACGCGCCGGCGAATCGGAAGTGATGAACATCATCGGCGACGTGAAGGGCCGCTTCTGCATCCTGATCGACGACATCGTCGATTCGGCGGGAACGCTTTGCAACGCCGCAGCCGCATTGAAGGCCGCGGGCGCCGAAGGCGTCGTCGCTTATTGCACGCACGGCGTGCTGTCGGGCGGCGCGGTCGCGCGTGTCGATGCGAGCGAGCTTACCGAGCTGGTGATCACCGATTCGATCCAACCGACCGACGCGGTGAACGACAGCAGCAAGGTCCGCGCGCTCACCGTTGCGCCGCTGCTCGGCGAAGCGATCAAGCGCATCGCCGACGAATCGAGCGTCTCCTCGCTTTTCGACTGATCGCTTCAGAGACGGCACCGGCCCGCTCCCCCTCCCAGCCTCCCATAAAGATACCCTGTCGGGAGGCTGGGAGG
>NZ_JBOHHT010000064.1:0-29937 GCF_050725655.1 Sphingopyxis sp.
TCATCAACTATATCCTCGACGCGAACGTCGACAAGGAAATCACCGAGACGATCCTCTACCCGACGCCGAACGCCGCGGCGAAGGTCCTCATGCCCGACAGCTACAAGAATAATCCCGTGATCTTCCCGCCCGCCGAGGTGCTGGCGAAATGCGAATATGCGCGCTTCAATCCCGAATTGCAGCCGCTGTACGAGGAAGCTTTCACACGAGTACGGGCGGCCTGAGGGCCTGAAGGGGACATCGGGGGGTGGCCGAGCAGGACTGGAAAACGAACAGAAGGGTCTTTGCAGCGGTTTCGCTGCCGACGCTGTTCTGGGTTATCGTCTTCTTCCTCGTCCCGATGGCGATCGTCTGGCTCTACAGTTTTGGTGAGAACAAGGGCCTCACCGAAATCGAATTTTCGGGCACGCTCGACAATTACAAGCGCGCCACCGAGTGGCTCTACGTCACGATTTTCGGCAAGAGCTTCGCGGTGGCGGCGCTCGTCACCCTGATCTGCCTGATCATCGGTTTCCCGGTCGCGATGGCGATCACCTTTGCCAGCGAGAAATGGCGGCCGTGGTTGCTGCTTGGCATCATGCTCCCCTTCTGGACCAACCTGCTGATCCGTACCTATGCGCTGATGATGCTGCTCGGCACGCAGGGGTTCGCGAACAAGGGGCTCGGGGCTTTGTGGGAGGGGACGAGCTGGATCAAGACGCTCGTCGGACTGCAGCCGCTCCCGACGTGGGAGCCGGTGCAGCTGCTCTTCAACAATTTCGCGGTCGTCTTCGGGCTCGTCTATGTCCACCTGCCCTTCATGGTCCTGCCGCTCTACGCCGCGCTCGACCGCCTCGACCGCAGCCTGATCGAGGCGAGCCTCGACCTTGGCGCCGGCCATTTCCGCACGATCATGCGCATCGTTGTGCCGCTCGCGGCGCCCGGCATCATCGCGGGTGTGATGATCACGCTGATCCCTGCGCTCGGCGCCTATCTCACGCCCGACCTGATGGGCGGGACCGACAGCCAGATGATCGCCAACGTCATCGAACGCCAGTTCAAGAAAGCGAATGACTGGCCCTTCGGCGCCGCTCTCTCCTTCCTGCTCATCTATGCGATGTTCGCGCTGATCGCGATCCAGTCGATGCGCAAAAAAGTGCCGGAGGTCCGCTGATGGCCCTCTTCGCGCACACCCCGGTCGCACCGCTCGAATATGGCCGCAAGCTCTGGATGCGCCTCTGGGTCGGTGCGGTGATGGTCTTCCTCTATGCGCCGCTCGTCGTGCTGATGATCTTCAGCTTCAACGACAGCAAGCGCAACGTCGTCTGGCGCGGCTTCACCACCAAATATTATGAAAAGGCGCTTGGCAACGACCAGCTTGTCGAGGCGCTGCTCAACTCGCTGACGATCGCGGCGCTGGCGACGATCGCGAGCCTTGTTCTCGGCGCCGTCGCCGCGGTGATGCTGTGGCGATTCCGCTTCCCGCTCAAAAGCGCGATCGACGGCACGATCTCGCTGCCGATCATCGTCCCCGAAATCTGCCTGGGCGTCGCATTCCTGATGTTCTTTGCGGCGATCGGCTGGCCGACCGACCTTGTCTGGCCGTTCAACCTCGGCGCGATCACCATCGCGCACATCACCTTTTGCTTCCCCTTCGTCACGATGGTCGTCCGCTCGCGCCTCGCGAGCTTCAACCGCGAGCAGGAGGAAGCGGCGAAGGATCTCGGAGCAAGCGAGTGGCAGGTGTTCCGCGACGTGCTGATCCCGCACATCAAACCCGCACTCGTCGCCGGCGCGCTGCTGTCGTTCACGCTCAGCCTCGACGATTTCGTCATCACCTATTTCACCAGCGGCCCCGACACGATCACCTTTCCGGTAAAGGTCTATTCGATGGTCCGTTTTTCGGTGACGCCCGAGGTCAACGCCGCCTCGACGCTGCTCATCATCCTGACCGTCGCCCTCACCTTCGTCGCGCTCAAGCTTCAGGGCGTAAAAGCCATTGCGGAAACCCACTGACCATGACCGACACCGCACGCCCGATCATCCAGATCCAGAACGTCTCGAAGCGCTTCGGCAAGGTGACTGCGGTCGACAATGTCACCCTCGACATCAATGCCGGCGAATTCTTCGTGCTGCTCGGCCCTTCGGGCTGTGGCAAGACGACGCTGCTGCGGATGATCGCGGGGTTCGAGTTGCCGACCGAGGGCAAGATATTGATCGACGGGCAGGATATGGCGGGCATTCCGCCGAATAAGCGCCCGGTCAACATGGTGTTCCAGAGCTATGCGGTGTTCCCGCACATGAGCGTCGCCGACAATGTCGCCTATGGCCTGAAGATTGCGGGCGTGAAGGGCGGCGAGGTCAAGGATCGCGTCGCCGAAGCGCTCGAACTGGTCAAGCTCGGCGGCTTCGAAACGCGGATGCCCGACCAGATGTCGGGTGGCCAGCGCCAGCGCGTCGCGCTCGCGCGCAGCCTGGTGATGCGTCCCAAGGTGCTGCTCCTCGACGAGCCGCTCTCGGCGCTCGATGCCAAGCTGCGCGCGCAGATGCAGTTCGAGCTGTCCGACCTGCAGGAAAAGGTCGGCATCACCTTTGTCACCGTCACCCACGATCAGGACGAGGCGCTGTCGATGGCGTGCCGTATCGGCGTGATCAACAAGGGCGAAGTCGCGCAGCTCGCGACGCCGTCCGACCTCTACGAATATCCCGCCAACCGCTTCGTCGCCGATTTCGTCGGGTCGGTGAACATCTTCGAGGGCAAGCTGACGCTCGACGATCCCGACAAGGCGGCGGTCGAATGTCCCGGGCTGGGCAAGGTGTATTTGAACCATGGTGTCACCGGCCCGCACGGCGCGGATGTGTGGATCGCGCTGCGCCCCGAGAAGATCTACCTCCACGTCCCCGGCGAAGGCAAGGCAGTCAAGGCCGCGGCGCAAGACGCCCCCGACGGCTATAATTTCGCGCGCGGCAAGATCAAAGGGATGAGTTATCTCGGCGACATCACCCTGTTCGAGATCGAGCTGGAATCGGGCGCATGCCTGCGCGTATCGCGCCCGAACCTGTCGCGCCGCGACCAGGAGGATTTCACCTGGGGCGACAAAGTCAGCATGCATTGGCGTGCCGACAGCCCGGTCGTGCTGCTGGGGTAAGTCGCCTCCAGCCCGAAAGCGCTTTCCTACATTATTGCGGTGTGCGAGCCTTTCTGTTGGCTCTTTCTTCCTGTTGCATACAACCCACCTTCGCCCGGCGCGAGCAGACAAGGCTAAAAGCGACAAAGGAGACATTTTCAACGCGCACGTGCGACTCTTTTGTCTCTTTAAGACCGGGCAAGAACATTCGTCACCCCGGACTTGATCCGGGGTCCACGACTTCCGCGCCGCAATGAATCCCGGATCAAGTCCGGGATGACGAGGTCAGTGGGCCTTCTTTCCCGGAATGAAGTGCAGCAGGCCGACGATCACGCCGCCGAGCAGCAGCCCGAATACACCCGCGCCACCAGCATTGATCAACCACTCCCAAACGCCCGCTCCCGGCAGGTTCCCTGCCACCGCATGCGCAAAATCGTGGAGGCCGTGCCCGAGATTGCCGATATGATATTCGTCGAGGCCATGAATGAAAATCTGCCCGCCGACCCACAGCATCGCCGCAGTGCCGATCACCGCAAGCGCCGCCAGCAGCTTCGGCATGAAGGAAACCAGCCCGCGCCCGATCGCTTTACGGGCGCTGTTGCCTTCCTTCGCCATATGCAGCCCGATGTCGTCCATCTTCACGATCAGCCCGACGACGCCATAGACCGCGATCGTGATCGCGACCGCCACCACCGCGAGCGTTGCGGCGCGCATCGCGAAATGTTCGTCGAGCACTTCGTTGAGTGCGATCACCATGATTTCGGCCGACAGGATGAAATCGGTGCGCACCGCGCCCTTCACCATCAATTCCTCATGGTCCTTGTCGGCGACGATCTCGGCGTCTTCGGCAAGGCTCGTCTTGTCCTCCTGCAGCGAGTGCAGCACCTTTTCGGCGCCCTCGAAGCACAGGTAGGCGCCGCCAATCATCAACAGCGGCGTGATCGCCCACGGCACGAAGGTCGAGAGCAGCAGCAGCGCCGGCAGGATCAGCACCAGCTTGTTGAAGATCGACCCCTTGGTGATCCGCCAGATGATCGGCAGCTCGCGGTCGGGGGTAAAGCCGGTGACGTAACGCGGCGTCACTGCGGTATCGTCGACCACCACCCCCGCGGCCTTGACCCCGGCCTTCGACGCCGCAGCGCCGATATCGTCGATGCTCGCCGCCGCGACCTTGGCGATGGTCGCAATATCGTCGAGCAGGGCAAAAAGGCCGGAGGGCATAGGGTGTTGGGCTTTCCTGTTTAGAGCGCGCGGAGTTTCGGCAGCACCTCATCGAGAGATTTGCGGATGATGGCAACCATCTCGTCGATCTGTTCGGTGGTGATGATCAGCGGCGGGCACATCACCAGGCTGTCGCGGATGCCGCGTACCATCAGGCCGTTCGCGATACATGCGTCGCGCGCCATCGGTCCTGCGGTTCCCTCGGCCCCGCCGAAACGCGCGCGCGTGGCCTTGTCGGCGACAATCTCGACCGCGCCGAGCAGGCCGATCGAGCGGGCTTCGCCAACGAGCGGATGATCGTTCAGTGTCGCGAGTGCCTTCGCGAGATGCGGGCCGGTGACACTGCCGGTGCGCTCGACGAGCCCTTCGCGCTCGATGATCTCGATATTCTTGAGCGCGACCGCCGCCGCGACCGGATGCCCCGAATAGGTGAACCCGTGGACGAAATCGCCGCCGGTCTTGAGCACCTCGACGACATGCGCCGCGACCGCGGTGGCAGAGATCGGCAGATAACCCGACGACAGCCCCTTCGCCATCGGCATCAGGTCGGGGGTGAAGCCCATCGTCTCATGCCCCCACATCTTGCCGGTGCGCCCGAACCCGCAGATGACTTCGTCAGCAACGACCAGCAGGCCATATTTGCGCGCGACCGCCTCGACCTTGGGCCAATAGCCCTTGGGCGGGATGATGACGCCGCCCGCGCCCTGCACGGGTTCACCAATGAAGGCGGCGCAATTTTCGGGGCCGACCTCGATGATTTTGTCCTCGATCGCCTGGACGCAGGCGTCGCAAAACTCCTCCTCGGTCATCCCCTGCCCTTCGTTATAGGCATAGGGCTGGCGCACATGCTCAACGCCGGGGATCGGCAAATCACCCTGCACATGCATCGCCTTCATGCCCCCAAGCGAGACGCCCGCGACAGTCGAGCCGTGATAGGCATTCCAGCGGCTGATGAAGACGGTGCGCTTAGGCTCGCCCTTCAGCTTCCAATAATGGCGCACCATGCGGAACACGGTGTCGTTCGCTTCGCTGCCCGACGCGTTGAAGAAGATATGCGGCAGGCGATTGTTCGTCAGGCTCGCGATCTTCGCCGCCAGCATCACCGTCGGCGGCGTCGCAGTCTTGAAGAAGGTGTTATAGAAGGGCAGTTCGCGCATCTGCGCCGCCGCCGCTTCGACCAATTCCTCGCGGCCATAGCCGACATTGACGCACCACAGGCCGGCCATCCCGTCGAGGATGCGGTGGCCGTCGCCGTCGTGGATATAGCAGCCTTCTGCATGGGTGATGATGCGGCTGCCGCCGAGCTTTTCGATTTCGGCCCAGTCGGCTTGTGCGGGCAAGTGATGCGCGACGTCGAGGCGGCGCAGTTCGGCGATGTCGTGATTGCGGGGCATATCAAATTCCTGATCGTTCGGAGCGGTCGAGGCCGCGGGATGATGGACGGGCGGTGACACCCGATCCATCGATCAGGGCGAGAAGCAGAGCCGCGCGAGATAGCGGTCATAGCGGGTGACGCGCCGGTTCATAATGCGCCTCGCAGCGCCTGTCCGAGGAGGCGGAAATAGGTCTGACTTTCCTCATTGCCGTCGGTCGCCCATTCGGGATGCCATTGCACCGCGAGCAACGGCGCTCCGTTCGGCCTTGCGCTGAACGCCTCGACCAACCCGTCGGGTGCCCGCGCCTCAACCGTCAGCCCCTCGGCGAGCCGTCCGACGCCTTGGTAATGGACCGAGTTCACATCGAGCGACGGAGCGCCATAGGCCGAAGCCAGCATTCCGCCTTCGACCAAATCCACATGGTGTCGATGATCGAACATGGAGTCGAACAACGTGCCGTCGGGCGTATGATGGCGCAGCAATTCGCCGTTCGTCGCGGTGTCGCGGCGCAGCGTCCCGCCGAGCGCGACATTGATGTCCTGAAACCCGCGGCAGATACCGAACAACGGTCTCTGCGCAGCGATCACCGCCCCGACCAGATCGCGCATCATGCGGTCGCGGTCGGGATCGAAGGGCCCCTCCCCCGCCTCGTCCTCGCCATAGCGCGCCGGCTCGACATTCGACGGCGATCCGGTGAGCAAAACACCGTCGAGCCGGCCGACGATTTCGTCGGCGCGCATATATTCGGGAAGCGATGGAATGAGCAGCGCCGCGCAGTCGGCGTGGCGCATCGCCGCGGTCGCATAGCGGTTCATCACCGCCTGCGCATATTCGGCGCCGACCTGCCGGTTACAGGCGATGATGCCAAGGACGGGGCGGGCGGACACGAGCGACGGAATCCTTCATAAGGTGAAGTTCCATAGCTGCCGATTTTCGCGGCCCGAAGCCAGCGGAATTTGCGGATTCAGGCGTATTGGCGCGCGAAGGCCGCTGCGGCACCGAACAGCCCGGGCTGCGGGTGGGTGATGAGTTTCACCGGAAGCGCCGACATAAAGCCTTCAAAGCGCCCCTTTTCGATAAAGCGTTCGGGAAAGCCCGAACGCACAAGGCTGTCGCGAATCCGAAGTCCCAGGCCGCCGGCGATGACGACGCCGCTCGCACCTTGTGCCAGCGCGAGGTCGCCCGCGACGCTGCCGAGCGACAGGCAGAAACGATCGACCGCCGCCGCGGCCAGGCTGTCACCGCCGCCGAGCGCATTGGTCCAGATCGCCTTGTCGTCGAGCCGCGGGATCGCGCGCCCTTCAAGTGCCGCCAGCGTTTCATAAATGTCGACGATCCCGGGTCCCGAAACGATCCGCTCGATCGACACACGCCGATGCCGCTTGCGCAGCCGCGCCAGGATCGCATCTTCGATACTGTCGAGCGGCGCGAAGTCGATATGCCCGCCTTCGGTAGCCTGCACACGATAGTTGGCGCCGTCGCGCCAGATATGCGCGACGCCAAGGCCGGTTCCGGGCCCGATTATGGTGATCGTGCCGGTCGCGGGCAGCGGTTCGTCGGGCCCGGTCAACCGCTCGAAATAACTCGCGTCAGCCTGTGCCACCGCATGACCGACAGCCTCGAAATCATTGACGAGCACATAGCGGTCGACGTTCATCTTCTCGTTGATCAGCGCGGGGCGGATGATCCAGGGATTGTTGGTAAAACGAATGATCTCGCCGCGCGTCGGTCCCGCGATGGCTATCGCAACCGCGCGCGGCAAAGCTTCGCCCCGCTGGCGTTCGAAATCCTGCCAAGCCGTCTGGAAACTCGCATGATCCTTGGTGTGCAGCGTCGTCGCCTCGCCGAGCGCCAGGACGCGCCCGCCTTCGATCTCGGCAATCGCAAAGCGCGCATGCGTGCCGCCGATGTCCACCGTGACGATCTGTTCGCTCATGGCTCTCCCTTGCCGGTCCACATTGGCCGGCCCAGTTCGTGGAATGTCGCATGGCCGGAGGCGATGCAACAGGGCATAGCTATTCGCGGGCCCTTGCGCTCTGTCGGAAACCGACGTATTTGCGAATCATTCGCAACAAAGAAGCAAGCGCATGTCCGACATCGAGACCGCCCCCACGCATGACTGGAACGGCGACAGCGGCAACCGTTGGGCCGCGAATCTGGCGCGACTGGATGTGATGCTCGAGGACTTCGGTAATGCCGCGATCGCGGCGGCCGATGCCCGGCCCGGCGAACGGATTCTCGATATCGGTTGCGGATCGGGCACCTCGACCTTTCCGCTTGCCGACCGGGTCGGACCCGGCGGCTACATCCTCGGCGTCGATATATCGGAGCAGCTCGTCGAGATCGCCCGCGCCGCCATACCCGCCGGCACGCCGGTCGAGTTCAGATGCGCCGATGCCGCGACTGCCCCGCTGCCCGCAGGAAATTTCGACCTTCTCTTCTCGCGCTTCGGCGTGATGTTCTTCGACGAGCCCGTTGCGGCATTCACGCATATGCGGCGGGCATTGAAGCCCGGCGGACGGCTGGCTTTCGTGTGCTGGCGCGGCGCGCAAGAGAATGACTGGGTGAGCCTGCCGATGGCGGCGATCCGCGACATCGTACAGCCGGCGCCTGCCGATCCAAATGCACCCGGGCCTTTCGCCTTTGGCGATCGGCAGAAGGTCGCGGATATTCTTTCGGCAGCGGGCTTTACCGCGATTGACGTCACGCCCTTCGACACGAGCATTTTTTATGGCCGCGGCGCGACGCGCGAACATGCGATCGACGATGCACTCGACATGGCGTTCCAAGTGGGCCCGCTATCGCGCGCGCTTGCCGACCAATCCGACGATATTCGCGCGAAATCGGCTGCAGCCGTCCGCGCGGCGTTCGCGAAACGCCCCGGAGAGAGGTCGGTGCAGATCGGCGGCGCCGCGTGGATTGTGACCGCACGGAATTAACCGCGCTCGGCGAGCTTTCGCGCGTGGCCCGATTGAGACGATTTTTTTTCCAAGGCTGCGCCGACACCGCTCCGTCTTGTGATTGTCGCCGGGAAGACATCCCGGCCCGATCTCAAGAGGAACCCGATGCGCAAAATCTTGCTGACCTCCACCTGCCTGGCCACCCTCCTTTCGACCACCGCCCATGCCGAAACGACAATCAGCACCGCCACCACGGCGCCGGTGCGGACGTCGACGATCAAATCGGGCGCCGCCGACGACATCAAGATCGTCGCAGCGGGCTCGATCAAGCCCACCGCCACCGGCCCAGCAGTCACCATCGACAGCAACCACAAGGTCGTCAACGAAGGCACGATAGAGTTCAGCAACGTCGACGGCGCCACGGGCATCCTCGCGAATGCCGGCACGTCGGGCGGGATCACGAACAGCGCGACCGGCAAGATCACCATCGGCGAAACCTATGCGCCGACCGACATCGACAACGACGGCGACCTCGAAGGCGCTTTCGCGCTCGGCAGCAACCGCGTTGGAATCGCAACGGCTGGCGCTTTCACCGGTAACATCGTCAACTCGGGCGCGATCGCGATCGAGGGCAACAATTCGGCGGGCATCCGCCTCGGCGGGCCGCTGACCGGCAATTTCACCAACGACGGCAGCGTCAGCGTCATCGGCGACCGCGCGCTTGGGGTCGGGTTGCAGGATGTGACGGGCAACGTCCGTCTCGCCGGGACGATCAGCGCGCAGGGTATGGATGCGATCGGCGCACGGGTTGCCGGCAACGTCACCGGCGCGCTCGTCGTCCAGGGTAGCCTCACCGCCACCGGCTACCGCTTCACGACGCCGCCTGCCGATCCCTCGAAGCTCGACGCCGACGACCTGCTGATCGGCGGCAATGCGCTGTCGATCGAAGGCAATGTCACCGGCGGCATCATTCTCGCCGTCGCGCCCAAGGACGCGAAGGCCGACGACAAGGATGAGGACAAGGACGGCATCGACGACGACAAGGAAGGAAACGCCGTCGTGCGCTCCTTCGGTTCGGCGGCTGCGATCCGCATCGGCTCGGCTGACCGTGCGGTCACGATCGGCCCGGTTGGCGGAACGGGCACCGGCCTCGGCCTCATCATCGATGGCGCGGTGCTCGGCAACGGCCTCTACGCCGGCAAGGACGGCAATGGCATGCAGATCGGCGGCCTTGGTGGTGCGGTGACCATCGCGGGCGGCATCGGCATCGGCGCGACCGGCAGCGTTACGGCGCTGTCGAAAGACACGGCGGCAACCGCAATCCGCATCGGCAGCGGTGCGACGACCCCTGAAATCCGCAACGCGGGCAAGATCGAAGCGACGACCGGCGGTAATGCCGCAGGTGCAGTCGCAACCGCCGTGCTGATCGAGGCCGGCGGCGACGTCCCGCTGATCCGCAACAGCGGTTCGATCACCGCCAAGACCGGCGGCGACACCGGCACGGCGCGCGGCATCGTCGATCTGTCAGGCAAGGTCAGCACGGTCGAGAACAGTGGCATAATCAGCGCCACCGGCGCTCTCGCGACCTCGGATCGCAATATCGCGATCGACCTGTCGGCGAACGCGACCGGCGCGACGGTCAAGCAGACTGCGGTCGCCGCGGGCATCGCCGCCCCCAGCATCGTCGGTGATGTCCGCTTCGGCGGCGGCAACGACGTGTTCGACATCGCCGACGGTTCGGTGAAGGGAAACAGCTTCTTCGGCGCCGGCAACAACAAACTCGCGCTGTCGGGTGACGCGACCTATGTTGGCAACGCCCGCTTCGGCACCGGCAACGATACGATGACGCTGGCGGGAACCTCGAAATTCACGGGTCTGGCCGACTTTGGCGGCGGTGCCGATACGCTGACGATCGGCGGCACCTCGATTTTCTCGGGCACGCTCGCCAATTCGCAGGGTCTGGCGGTTTCGGTCGCGGGCGGCACCTTCCACGTCGGCGGCGCCGCGACGATCTCGTCGCTCGCCATCACCGACAAGGGCACGCTCGGCGTGATGCTCGATACCGGCAACACGGGAACCAACCTTCAGGTCAGCGGCAACGCCAGCTTTGGCGCCGAATCAAAGCTCGCGCTGAAGCTGTCGAGCCTCGAAAAGGCCGAGGGTAAGCATATCGTCCTGACCGCCGGAACGCTTAACGGTGCGAGCAACCTGACCGCGTCGCAGACGTTGCTGCCCTTCCTCTACAAGGGCACGCTGACCTCGAATGCAACGCAGTTGATCGTCGACGTATCGCGCAAGAGCACGACCGAACTCGGGCTCAACCGCTCGGAATCTAGCGCGTTCGACGCGGTACTCGACGCAGTGGTCGCCGACCAGAAGATCGAGGATGTCTTCCTCGGCATCACCGACGGCGAGCAGTTCCACAATCAGCTCGGGCAGATGCTCCCCGAACATGAAGGCGGTGTCTTCGAAACCGTCACCTCGGGCTCGCGCGCGTTGTCGCGTTACCTCCAGGATCCCAACGCGCCATTCCAGGACGAGGGCAAATGGGGTTATTGGGTCAATCAGGCCGTCTGGGGCACGTCGAAGGGCGTTGGCAACACCGCCAGCTACGACGTCAGCGGCTGGGGCATCTCGGGCGGCGCCGAAATCAAGAGCAACCTTGGCAATTTCGGCGGCTCGATCGCCTATCTCAGCGGCAAGGACGGCAACGGCAGCAACGCCAACGAAGTCAGCACCAGCCAGTTCGAAGGCGCGCTGCACTGGCGCCTGCGTTCCGACGGGTTCATGGCGAATGCCCGCGTTTCGGGCGCGCCGATCAGCCTGAAAGGCACGCGTATCTTCCGCGCCGAAGCCGGCGCCGAGGACATCGAAAAAACGATGAAGGGCAAATGGGACGGCACTTTGTGGTCGGCGTCGGGTTCGGTCGCTTATGACACGCGCGTCGGTGGCCTGAGCTTCCGTCCGATGGTCGCGGTCGATTACTTCAAGCTGAAGGAAGACGGCTATCAGGAAACCGGCGGCGGCGACGCCCTCGACCTGACGGTGCTGAGCCGTGACAGCGACGAGCTTGCCGTGTCGGGCACCGTCGCCGTCGGCATCGATTTTGGCGGTGCCGACGAATATGACGGCTGGACGCGCTTCGAGCTCGAAGGCGGCCGCCGCCAGATCGTCAGCGGCACGCTCGGCACGACGACGGCGTCGTTCAAGAACGGCAAGCCGTTCACCCTTGTTCCTGATGATCGCACGAGCGGCTGGGTCGGCCGTTTCCGTGGCATCGCCGGCAATTCGGCCTTTCAGGTCGCCGGCGAAGTGTCCGCGGAAGAACAGCAAAGCCATATCGGCTGGGCTTTCCGTGCGAGCTTGCGGGTCGGCCTCTAGCCCCCCGGCCGGCCCCGCCCGCAAGGGGGAAGCGTTACCCCTACCCACGCTTCCCCCTTGCCTAGGCAGAAATGAATGAACGAACCGATGCTTGCACTCGCCACCGCCCCTCCCGTTCCGCCGCAGTTGCGCGGCTCGGCAATGGCGCTATACGACGGCGTCATCAGGGGGACGTATGGCGCACATCGGGGCAGCGCCCACCGGCAACAGATGGCGTTCCAAAGCAAACAATCCATGACCGAGTCGCGTGATCGAACCGACGCCGCCCAAGGCATCGAAGGCGTATTGCTCGCCAACCGGGACCGTATCGTCCGCTTTCTGGAAGTGCGCGGCGCGGGCGACGGCGCCGAGGATCTGTTCCAGGATTTATGGATGCGGCTGACCGACCGGAAAACCGGCCCCGTCGCTGACCCCCTGCCCTATATCATGCGCGCCGCGAACAATCTGATGCTCGACCGCTATCGGTCGGCGCGCCAGAGCGATCTGCGCGACAAGGCATGGGGCGAAGCCTCCGCGACGCAAAGCCCCTCGACAGAGGCGTCGCTGATCTCGCGCGAACAGCTGGCGCTTGTCGAGACGGCAATCGCCGCGACCGGCGAACGGCCGGCCCGCATCTTCCGCCGGTTCCGCGTCGACGGCCAGAACCAACGCGATATAGCCAGCGAAATGGGGGTCAGCCTGAGTACCGTCGAAGCCGATCTGCGCAAGGTCTATGCGGCGCTCGCCGTAATCCGGAGGCAGTTCGATGCAAGCTGACATGGCGAACGCCGAAGCGCGCGCGATCGACTGGCTGATCCGCCAGCGCGACCCCGCTTTCGACGACTGGGACGGCTTTGCCGACTGGCTTGCCGAGGATCCGGGGCATAATGCGATCTACGATGCGGTTGCGAGCCTCGACAGCGATCTCGACGCCCTGCCCGCGGCACCCAAGCCGTCGGTCGTGATTGTGCCCGACGCACCGCGCCGTCCTTCGCGGAGAGCCTGGTTCGGCGGTGCAATGGCGGCCGCGCTGGTCGGCGCGATCAGCTTGTCGAACCTTGGCCTGTTCGGGAATGAAAACCGGATCGAAACGGTGGCCGGCGAACATCGCACCGTAGAGCTGGCCGACGGATCGAAGATCGAGATCAACGGTGCATCGGTGATCGAGATCGACAAGGACCGCCCGCGCTTTGCCCGGCTGGAATCGGGTGAAGCGATGTTCCATGTCGTGCACCGCGACGACGATCCCTTTGTCGTCGAGACGGGCGATGCTGAAATCGTCGACCTTGGCACCGCCTTCAACGTCGTGCGCCGCGATCGTCAGACCTCGGTCGCGGTGTCCGAGGGCATCGTCCTCTACAACCCCGATCGCGACAAGGTCCGCCTCGTCGCGGGCAAGGGCATCGAAGCGCGTGACGGCGATCGCCAGCCTCCCGTGGTCCAGGATGTCGACGTTGCCAGCATCGGCGGCTGGCGCAGCGGCCTGCTCGTCTATAATGGCACGCCGCTCGCGGTTGTTGCCGAGGACTTGAAGCGCACCGCCGGGATGCAGGTGAGCATCGCGCCCGAGGCACGCGACCTGTCGTTCCGCGGCGCATTGATCATCGACAAGAACCGGAACCGCACGATCGCCGATCTTGCCGCGCTGTCAGGAACCAAGGCCCAGCGCCAGGGCGATGGCTGGATATTGACCCGCTGACCATGCACCCGCGCCTTTCCCTTGCCACAGCAGCGATAGCGCTGTGCCTGCCTGCGCAGGCGCTGGCGGCGGAAGAACGCGTGTTCGATGTGCCCAAAGGCAACCTGTCGACCGTGCTGCCCGCCATCAGTCGTCAGGCGGGCGTCAGCATCAGCGTTGTCGATGCGAAACTATGGCAAGCCCGCGTCAAGCCGGTGCGCGGGCGGATGAGCGTCGACGAGGCGATCCGGCGTCTGCTTGCCGGCTCCGACGCACGCGCCGTCAGGGTCAGTGCGACAAGCTGGCGCATCGAACGGCGCCCGGCGCCCGTCCGCGTCGCGAGGCCGGCACCGGCGCCGCGGCAGATACCACAACCCCGCGCGCGCGAACCCTCGCAAGATACGGTCGCCGCATCGCACGACGAAATCATCGTCACCGCGTCGAAGACCGACCTTCCCCTTACGCACTTCGCCGGCGTCGTCACCAAATTGGATGGCGGCGATTTGGCGTTTGGCGGCGAACGCGGAATGGATTCGATCCTGTCGCGAACCGCGACCGTTTCCTCGACCCATCTAGGTTCGGGGCGGAACAAGCTGTTCATTCGCGGTATCGCCGATTCCAGCTTCACCGGGCCGACGCAGTCGACCGTCGGCCAGTATCTCGGCGACATCCGGCTCAGCTATAACGCGCCCGATCCGGATCTCCGCCTCTACGACATCGACAATGTCGAGATTCTCGAAGGGCCGCAGGGCACGCTCTATGGCGCCGGATCACTCGGCGGGATCATCCGCGTCGTGCCGAAAGCGCCCGATCCACGCGAAATGACGGTGCAGGCGATTGCCGGCCTGTCGATTACCCAGCATGGGGATCCCGGCGGTGACATCGCTGCGATCGCCAACATCCCCGTCAGCGACAACGGGCACGCTTTGCGCCTGGTTGGCTATATGCTCACCGACGGCGGCTATATCGACAATCCGCTGCGCGGGCAGAACGACGTCAACCGCGTTCATGTCCGCGGCGGGCGCGGCACCTTCCGGTTCGAGGCGGGCGACGACTGGACGATCGATCTGGGCGGCGTCTATCAGGCGATCACCTCCGACGACGCCCAATATGCAGACAAGAATGGCGCGCCGCTCACGCGCAACTCGATGGTCGAACAGAATGCGACCGCCCGCTACGGCATGGGCACGATCGTCGTGATGAAGGATTGGGACGACCTGCATTTCCAGTCGTCCAACGCCTATATCGACCACCGCCTGTTCGAACGCTTCGACGCCAGCCTGCCAGAAGCGCGGCAAGGGACTGATATGTCCAACGGGGGTGTACCCGCCCCTCCTTCGGTTGGAACCGTCGACGTCGAACGCCTCTTCGCGCCGATCCAGGTCTTTCCGCTGAACGATGTTCCGCGCGTGCTCGACCAGCACAATGCGACGCGCATGTTCGTCAGCGAAAACCGCCTGTCGCGCCCGTATCGCGACGGCTTGGGCTGGGTGGTCGGCGCGAGCTTCATCGACAATCGCGCACGGCAGGACCGCGAATATGGCTATGGCCCGCTTCGCGCGGTCCTGCCCGGCGTAACCAACAAGATCTCCGAATTCACCGGCTATGCCGAAGCGACGGTCGAAGTGATGCCCGATCTGATCGCATCGGGCGGCGTCCGCCTGTCACATGCGAAGCTCGGCGGCGCGGCCGAAGGCGTGTCCTTTGCCTTGGCGCAGGCAAACCGTGCGACGACCGCATCGCGCAAAGAAACCGACCTGCTGCCGTCCTTCTCGCTGCTTGCGACGCCGCTCCACAATGTCCGGCTCTATGCGCGCTATCAGGAAGGTTTTCGCCCCGGCGGGCTCGCGGTCGACGGCAATTTCGTACGACGCTTCCTCAACGACCAGGTCCACACATGGGAAGCTGGCATGCGTTTCGGCGACAAGGGCCAGAGCCTGCTCGACGCCAGCATTTCGATTTCGCACAGCCGCTGGCGCAACATCCAGGCCGATTTCATCGATAGTACCGGCTTCCCCACGACCGCCAATATCGGGGACGGCCGGATCACCAGCCTGTCGGGGGCGGTCGCCATGCGGCCAACCGCCGCGCTGACTTTCGAACTCGGCGCGGTTTACAACCACAGCCGTGTCGACGATCTCGCGCCACAGATCCTGCCGGTGTTCGACGCCGCACCGGGCCGCCTCGGCCGTATTCCCAATGTCGCGAGCCATGCGGTTCGCGGGTCGGTCAACTATGCGACCGTGGTCGGTGACGAGGATTTCCGCGTGAACGGCTGGGCCAATTATATCGGGCCGTCGCGGCTGGGTATCGGGCCGGTGCTCGGCGAAAGCCAGGGCGACTATGTCGACACGGGTGTCGCGATGCGCGTCGGCAATGCACGCCGCGGCCTGTCGCTGACGCTCACCAATCTCTTCGACTCGCGCGGCAATCGCTTTTCGCTCGGAACGCCTTTCCTCGAGGGCAATGAGGGCTTCCTCACGCCGCTCCGCCCGCGCACGCTCCGGATCGCCGTCGACGTCGCCTATTAGGGAAGCCCCTCCCCTTTAGGGGAGGGGTTGGGGTGGGGGCTGTCGAGATCGAGCGACGCCGCTGCGCCCCACCCGCTGCGACTAAGCCAGCAAGCTGGCAAGTCTCGCAGCCCTCCCCCGAGGGAGAGGGCTAAAACGGTTCAATCGGCCAGCGTAATCCGCTCATAGCGGTCCATATGATAATCATGGCTGCCGAACTGGCCTTCGATCATCGTCGCGCGCTTGAAATAATGGCCGATCGCCAGTTCCTGCGTGATGCCGATACCGCCATGCGTCTGGATCGCATTCTGCCCGACGAAGTTCGCGCCGCGCGCGACCTTCGCCTTGGCTGCCGAGACCGCCGCCATACGCTCGTTCGCGGGCAGGCCGAGCTTCAGCGTCCCCATGATCGTCATCGAGCGCGCCTGTTCGACTTCCATGAACATGTCGACCATCCGGTGCTGGAGCACCTGGAATTTCGCGATCGGAACGCCGAACTGCTTGCGCTGCTGGGTATATTCGAGCGTGCCCTCGTGCAGCTTCTGCATCACGCCGGTCGCCTCGGCGCACACCGCAACGGTCGCCTCGTCGACGATCTGTTCGATCAGCGGCAGGCCGGAGCCTTCGCTGCCGAGCAGCGCATCGCCCGGGATCGCGACATTCTCGAAATAGATCTCCGATGCGCGGCTGCCGTCGACAGTCGGATAGTCGCGGCGGACGATGCCCGGCAGGTTCGCGTCTATCAGAAACAGCGACACGCCATCGCGGTCGCGGGGACTGCCGCCCGTGCGCGCGGTGACGAGCAGATGCGTCGCCCATGGCGCAGCATAGACGACTGATTTATGCCCGCTCAGTACATAGCCCGCGCCATCCTTCTTCGCGGTGGTGCGGAGGTTCGCCAGGTCGTATCGGCCCTGCGGCTCGGCATAGGCAAAGGCGATGATTGCATTGCCGGCGATGATTTCGGGGATCATCGCATCGGCCTGCGCGCCGCCGACAGCCTTAAGCGCGCCGCCCGCGATGACGACGGTCGGAAGATAGGGTTCGATCCCGATGACCTTCCCCAGTTCCTCCATCACGATCGCATTTTCGAGCGCGCCGCCGCCGAGGCCACCATGCTCTTCGGCGAAAGGCGCACCGAGCATGCCGAGTTCCTGCGCGAGTGCAGTCCAGATCGCCGGATCGCGACCCGTTTCGCTGCCTGCGAACTTCTGGCGCGTTTCGAAATCATAAGTGTCGCCGAGGAAACGGGCGAGCGTGTCGCGGATCATGTCCTGCGTTTCGGTGTAGGTGAAATCCATTCTTCTTTTCCCTAATTGCACCGTCACTCCGGCGAAAGCCGGGGTCTCAAGGCCCTAGGCCGAGCTTCCAGCCTGCGCCGGAATGACGTGGATTATCTGATCAAAGCCCCAAAACCATCTTCGCGATGATGTTGCGCTGAATCTCGTTCGACCCGCCATAGATCGTTGTCTTGCGCATGTTGAAATAGGTCGGCGCGGCGCGATGGGCGTAATCGGGCCCGATCGGATGCTCGTTGTCGCCTTCTCCGAAGCCGCGGAAATAGGGGGCGCCATAATGGCCGACCGCTTCCAATGTCAGTTCGGTCAACCGCTGCTGGATTTCGCTGCCCTTGATCTTGAGCAGGCTCGATTCGGGCCCCGGGCCGCGGTTTGCGTTGGGGCCGGCGAGGCTGCGCAGTTCGGTGAATTCCAGCGCCGCCAGATCGACTTCCAGTTCGGCGACCTTGCGCTTGAAGAAGGCGTTGGCGAGCAGCGGCTTGTCGCCGTCGAGTTCGGTGCGGGCGATCGCCTTCACCTTTTCGATCCCGCGCTTCGATGCCGCGACACCCGCGATGCCGGTGCGTTCGTGCGCGAGCAGGAACTTGGCGCAGGTCCAGCCCTTATTCTCTTCATAGACGCGCTGCGATTGTGGGACGCGGACGTCCTCCAGCCACACTTCGTTGACCTCATGCTCGCCGCCAAGCGTGATGATCGGGCGTACTGTGATGCCTGGCGACTTCATGTCGATGAGAAGGAAGCTGATGCCTTCCTGCTGCTTCGCTTCCTTGTCGGTGCGGACGAGGAAGAAGCCCCAGTCGGCATGCTGCGCCAGCGTCGTCCAGGTCTTCTGTCCGTTGACGATATAATCGTCGCCATCGGGGACAGCCGTCGTGCGAAGCGAAGCAAGGTCCGAGCCCGAACCCGGTTCCGAATAGCCCTGGCACCACCAATCCTCGCCCGACAGGATACGCGGCAGGAAATGGGCTTTCTGCTCCGGCGTGCCGAAGGTGTAAATGACGGGGCCGACCATTGCGAGGCCGAACGGCATCAGGCGAATGCAATCGGCGCGCGCAGTCTCTTCCGACCAGATGAAGCGCTGCGTGGGCGTCCAGCCGGTGCCGCCATATTCGACCGGCCATGCTGGGGCGATCCAGCCCTTCTTGAACAGGATTTTGTGCCAGGCGAGGAAATCCTCCTTGGACATTTCTTCACCTTCGTCCTGCTTGTCGCGCAGATCGGCGGGGTAATTTTCGGCGATGAACTGGCGAACTTCCTGTTGGAAGGCCAGATCTTCGGGGCTGAATTCCATGTCCATCACGAATCTCCCATTGGGCAATGGCGCCCTTATACTGGGCGCTCACCTTTACGTAAACGGCAAGTTGCCACTTGCAACTTTCTTGTCTCGATGATTGCGCCCAACATTCCGGCTTGTCCAGCACGCGCAGCTGCCCTCCGGCAGCACGGCTATCGAACGTGGGAGCTGGTTTTAGACGGGTGGGCGCGTGACGAGCACCACCGCGCCGTCGCTGGCATAGGGCCCGCGAACCTCGGCTATGGTCAGGGCCACGTCGACGACCGAACCGTCGCGCGTCACCATCTGCGACACGATGCGTGCCGGGGCGCCCGACCGAAAGACCGATTCGAGCGCTTCGACGAACGCCGAACGCCGCCCGACCGCGAGCAGCGCCGAAAAGCGGACACGCCGGATCGCCGCAGCATCCACCCCGAGCAGGTCAATCAACATTGCGTTCGCCGCTTCGACCGTTTCGCGCACCGAGATGCGGGCGTGGCCGATGCCGCCATCGATCTCGACGGCGTCGAGCATCGCCTGCCGCATATCGCCGGCGGCAATACCCTCCATCGCCTCGCTGACATCGCGCAGGACAATCGCGCCGCCGACCGGCAGGGGGACAAGGTCGACATGCAGCCATTGGCGCGGGCGGAGCATGCCGGGGACATCGCCCGAAAACCGCTCGCGGTGGTCGAGCAGCCGGTTGATATGATGGAAAATCAGACTGTCCCGAATTCCCGGCACCACGGCCATCAACTCCGCCCCGACCAGACCGGCGGCCGGGATCTCCAGCATATCCGACGCCGCGGGGTTGAGCGCGGCGACACGCCGTTGCCGGTCGACCAGGATCACGCCGTCGCGGACCGATTCCACCAGGCCGGCAAGCGAGGATTGCAATATGTCGGACGCCGCCGCGATCTCCCTCGCTACATCGCGGTCAAGACGGCGATAGTCGTCGAGCGAAATCAGCACATGCGCATCCTTGCCGTGATGCGTCACGACCACGGGCTTGCGCGCCGACTGTAGCCGCCAATTGGCAAAGCCGCGGATAAACTCCGCCGCCGATACGCGCTGTGGTTCCTGTGCCGTTGCCACCATATCCCCCTGAAAACCGGTCGATCCCCTGTTCCCTATAACCCGGCGCCTGCCTGCTTTCGGTCTGGAAGGGAGCAATCGACGGGCAGTCATGTCCGGAACGGTGCCATTGCGCCGGAGATCAGACCAACCGCGCTTTCCCGCAACGCAGCGCGTTGACCCGTGTATCGGCTTGCCCGACATGCACCCCGAGCAGGCCGGTGAGGTCCGACAGCACGGTGTCCAGCACGGGCGCGGCAAGCGCTACCGTCTCGCCGACCACCGTCGTCAGCGCCTTCAGGTTCAGCACGAGCCCGAGGACGTTGACGTCGAGCTCCATCCGGTCCGAAAGCGATTTCGCGGCGCCCGCGACGAGGCCCGTGCTCGACACGGTCTTTACCTTGCCGTCATCGATCTCGGCGCGCGAAAATGCGACCGCCTTTTCATTGAGGTCCGACAGGATGAGTTCGGCCTCCGCATCAACGCTGACGAGCGGCAATTTGACGACGCGCGCCGGCTTGGGATCCAGCGGGCGCTTCATGTCCTGAAAATCGCTATCGGGAACCGTTCCGATCGCTACCATCGCGGGGGAGGTCACGACGCCGAGCGACACCGCGGCCGTGCTGTTGGCGCGACAATCGATGTCGGTGATCCGCGCCGACGCCGAACCGAGTTCGGCGAGCACGGGGACATGGACGCTGGCGAGCGGCGTTGCGACGCGCGTGTCGATTTTCAGCCGCACCTGTGCGGTGCGGACGATGACATCATTGGTGTCGGTCACCGCGATCAATGGCGAGCCCACCGGCGGCTCGCCGATCATCAGCGCGATATTGACCCCCGATCCGCCGGGCAGGTTACCCGCCAGCGACAGGTCGACCTGCCGGTTCGCATTACCGAGCAACAGCATCGCGCGCAGCAGGCTGAGCGCATTGACCTTGACGGGATTGGCGGCATCGACCCGGATGCTCGACGACCGCGGACCCAGGTCGATCGCACGCGACGGCAGCAGGGCACGCGGCAGCGCGCGATCCGCGATATGCTCGAGCGCGGTCGCCGCCTGCCCGTTCGACGCACTGGCGAGCGCCGCCACGACCTGCGGCAACGTCGCCTGCGCGTCGAGCGTCTGGCCAAAGGTCAGCACGTCGGCGTCGAGTTCGGTGCGCAGCGCATCGGAGAAAGCGAGCAGATCGATATCGGTGCTCGCGAGCGCATTATAGTCCATCACCGACAGGTTGACCTGGCTGCCCGTCAGGCCCGACAGCAGCGCATTGGGAAGGCCGCCGTTCAGCGCCGCGACGCGCGATCCGAGCGAAAACGCTGCATAGCCGCGCCGTGCACCGGTGGCGGTCGCGCGAATGATGCTGTCCTGCCGGCCCGTCAGAAAACTGCCGAAGAACAGCGGACGATCGCGGGTCAGCGTGATGCGCACGGCGTTCGGCGACGCGCCGCCGCCGGCAAAGCGTTGCTCGGCCTGGATGGCGGGATCGGCGGTATAAGCCCCCGGCGTGAGCGCCGCGATGCGGATGCCGCAATCGCAATTGGCTGCGATGATCCGCTCCGCCGCCGCGCGCTCCTCGCCGGGTCGCCCCGCCGCCGCCATCGCCGCGGCGTCGGCGATACCCTGCAGTTTGCGGCGGTCGAGATAGAGCGAGCCGAGATCGACCGCGAATGCCGCCGACCCGATCAGCATCGTCATGCCGAACGCCGTCGTGATGCTGATGCTGGCGCCGCGATGGCGGACAAGACGGCGAAGAAGGGACAGGATCCTCATGTTCAATCCACCGGCAATTCGAAGGTCGCGCGGGCGCGGATGACGTTGCCCGGCGACGGAACGAAGCTTGAGCGCAGGAAGCTGTCCTGTGGCGCGGTGAAGGTCACCGCGACGGTGATCGCCTCGGCCGTTTCGGACACGGCAACGCTGTGCGTGCCATCGACCGCCTGCAGGCTGCGGCCGACGGCGCGCGACGCGACCGCGCTGCGATCGGCCGCGTCGAGACCGATGATCGCCGCGCGGGCACCATCGTTAGCCGCCTGCTGCACGCTGTGCGCGAGCATGAAATACTGGCCATAGACCAATACCCCCATCAGCAACGCGAGGAGCAGCGGCAGCACCAGCGCCATCTCGACGATGGCGGCGCCGCGCTCCCCGCGCGCCAGGGTAAGACCTGTCAGGGCAATTTTGCGGACGCGCCGCGAAAGTCGGATGAAGCCTGTCATGCCGGTAGAATGGCCGCCCGCAAATGAAAGCGGCGTCGAGAGAGCCCGACGCCGCTTTTGTGTATTTTGCAGGATTTGGCGGCGCCTGAACCGTGCTGATTTGGTGCCGCGCTGCCTATTGTTGAAGAACCGCTAATTTCGGCGCGGCGACTTCTAACGGATAATGCGAATTATTCGGCGTCCTCCAACTTGTCCTGCGTGCGCAATTCGAAGTCCGACGCGTCGTGCCGCTCACGCAGCTGGCTCGCCGGATCGCCCGTCACGCGGTTGACCATCCGCCCGCGCTTGACCGGAGGGCGCGCCGCGATCTGGTCGGTCCAGCGCTGGACATTCTTATAGTCATCGACCTGCAGGAACTCGCCGGCGTCATAAACGAGGCCCTTGGCGAGCGCGCCATACCAGGGCCAAATCGCCATGTCGGCAATCGTGTAGTCGGCACCGGCGATATATTCGCTTTCCGCGAGGCGGCGATCGAGCACGTCCATCTGGCGCTTCACCTCCATCGCATAGCGGTTGATCGGATATTCCTGCTTCGTCGGTGCATAGGCATAGAAATGGCCGAAGCCGCCGCCGAGGAAGGGCGCGCTACCCATCTGCCACATCAGCCACGACAGCGCCTCGGCACGCTTCGCGGTTTCGGTCGGCAGGAAGGCGCCGAATTTCTCGGCGAGATGGATCAGGATCGCGCCCGATTCGAAGATACGGATCGGTTCGGCGCCGCTGCGGTCGACGAGCACGGGGATCTTGCTGTTCGGATTGGCTGCGACATAGCCGCTAGAAAACTGGTCGCCTTCGCCGATATTGATGAGCCAGGCGTCATATTCGGCGCCGCTATGTCCCGCCGCGAGCAGCTCTTCGAGCATCACCGTGACCTTCACGCCGTTGGGCGTGCCGAGCGAATAGAGCTGCAAGGGGTGCTTGCCGATCGGCAGTTCCTTGTCGTGCGTCGGACCGGCAACCGGCCGGTTGATATTGGCGAAACGTCCGCCGCTTTCCTTGTCCCAGGTCCAGATTTTGGGCGGCACATATTCGCTATGATCGGTCATGGAGAACTCCTGGGCTGATTTTTATACTGACCGGTAACTTAAGTAGCGATTGCCGTTTGTCCACCCTCCCCGGCTCAAATAATCTTTGCCGCGCGCAAAGCCGAAATGGCTTCGCCGTCATAACCGAGCTCGGCGAGGATCGCATCGCTATGCTCGCCGACCTGCGGCGCACGCTGCGCAACGCCTTTGTCGCTAACTGAAAGTTGGATCGGCGCGCGGATCATGGGAATACCTGCCGGCGCGCCCGGATAGGTAACCGGCTCGACGAGTCCCATCGCCGCGACCTGCGGCTGCGCCAGCGCCTCGCCCGCACGCAGCACCGGCGCCGCCGGAACGCGCCCAGCAGCGAGTTGATCGATCGCCTCCGCGCTCGTTCGCTCGATGGACCAACGCTGCATGATCGCGCTCAATTCCGCGCCATTGTCGCCGCGAAGAATATCGCTCGCGTAAAGCGGATCGCCGACCAGCTCGGGCCGCCCGACCAGTTCGGCCCAGCGCGCGAAAATGCCATTGCCGACAATCTGGGTGAGTATCCATCCATCGCGAGTACGGAACACATCGGTCGGCCCCGAGCTGAAGGCGCGGTTGCCGATCGGCTGGCGATCGATGCCGTTCAGCGCATGGTCGATCGTCAGCGCGTTCGACAACGCGAGCGCGGTGCCGAGCAGCGAGCCCGATACGCATTGCCCCATCCCCGTCGTCTCGCGCTCGCGTAGCGCGAGCATGACGCCAAAGGCACTGTGGAGCGCGGTTCCGAAATCGACATAATTGACTTGCGCACGATAGGGCTGCTCAGGCGTGCCCGTCAGGTGCACCGTCCCCGACATCGCCTGCCCCACCGCGTCGAAACCAACGCGGCTCGCGAGCGGTCCTTCGCTGCCGAACGCCGATGCAGTTGCAAGGATGACCCGCGGGTTGATCGCGGCAAGACTATCGTAATCCAGCCCGAGCTTGACCAGCGCATCGTGCGGCAGGTTGGCGATCACGACATCGGCGGTTGCAACCAAGCGGCGAACAATCTCTCGCCCCTGCGGACTTCCTGGTTTCAGCGTCAGGCATCGCTTGGCACGGTTCATCTGCATGAACATCGCGCCCGACCCATCCGCAGCCACCGGCACCGTATAGCGGTCGTCATTGCCGCCCGGCGCCTCGATGCGGATAACGTCGGCGCCATAATCGGCGAGCAGCGCGGCGCAATAGGGTCCGGCGATATAGCGGCCGAAATCCAGTACCCTAATTCCCTGCAACGGCACGCTTCGCTCTCCCGACCCTGTTCTTTCGACGGGGCTAGCAGTCGCTGGTCGACGCTGCCAGTTCTTCGTCGAAAGCTGCCGCTTGCATGTTCGCGGGCGAACCATATGGTCACAGCATAATTTCAAACGGGGATAATTTCATGGCGCGCTTCGCTTTCGCCCTCGCGGCGACTTTGGCTTGTTCAACCTCGGTCTGGGCGCAAAGCGCGCCATCCACGCCGGCTCCCGCCGCCGATGACAAGGCCGACAAATGGGACGTCAACGCCCCGCCGGGCCTCGCAACGCGCAAGGTCCAGCTCGCGGTCGACGAAGGCAGCTGGATGAATGTCGACGTCGCGCCCGACGGGCGGACGATCGCCTTCGACCTGCTCGGCGACATTTATACCATGCCGATCGAAGGCGGCACGCCGACGCGGATTGCCGAAGGGCTCGCCTATGAGCATCAGCCGCGCTTCTCGCCCGACGGCAAACGCATCGCTTTCGTGTCGGACCGCGCGGGCGGCGACAATATCTGGCTGATGAACCGCGACGGCAGCGACAAGCGCCAGATCTCGAAAGAAGATTTCCGCCTGCTCAACCAGCCGAGCTGGAGCCCCGACGGCCAGTTCATCGTCGCCAAGAAGCATTTCACCACGGGCCGTTCGCTCGGCACGGGCGAAGTGTGGATGTACCATGTCTCGGGCGGCGCGGGCGTTCCGCTGGTCAAAAAACCCAACGAGAAGCACCAGAAGGAACTGGGTGAACCGATCTTCGCCGCCGACGGCAAGAGCGTATTTTACACGCGCAACGTCACCCCGGGCCCGATCTTCGAATATGCGCAGGACAGCAACACCGACCTCTTCCACATCGAGCGCTACAACCTCGAGGATGGCGAGGTCAGCACCGCCGCGTCGGGCCCCGGTGGCGCCGTCCGCCCGACCCCCTCGCCCGACGGCAAACGCCTCGCCTATGTCCGCCGCGAAGGAACGCAGTCGAAGCTGTATGTGAAGGACCTCGCCTCGGGCATCGACAAGAAAGTCTATGACGCGCTCGACCAGGATGTGCAGGAAACCTGGGCGGTCACCGGCGTCTATCCGAACATGGCATGGACCCCCGACAGCCGCGACATCCTCTTCTGGGCCGGCGGCAAGCTGCGCCGCGTCGGCGGGGCCGGCGGCGAGGCACGCATCATCCCGTTCAGCATCAACGACGACCGCACGATCATAGACGCGACGCACCCCACGGTCGACGTCGCACCCGACAGCTTTGCAACGCAAATGCCGCGCTGGGCCGAAGTATCGCCCGACGGCCGCAGCGTCGTGTTCGAAACGCTCGGCAAGCTGTGGGTCAAGCCTGCGACCGGCGGCAGCGCACGGCGGCTGTCCGCGGCGAAGGACGACGCGATGGAGCTGTGGCCAAGCTGGTCGCGCGACGGCAAATCGCTCGTCTTCGTGCGCTGGACCGACGGCGGCATGGGAGAAATCCATATCGTCGGCGCCGGCGGCGGCGCCTCGCGCAAGCTGACCACCACCCCTGGCCACTACGCCGAACCGCGCTTTTCGCCCGACGGCAAGACGATCGTGTTCGAACGACGCGGCAGCGGCGGGCTGACCTCGGCGCGCTGGAGCGAGGATCCCGGCGTCTATCGCATCGCCGCGAGTGGCGGAGCGGTCGAACGGATCAGCAGTGACGGCGCCAAGCCGCAGTTCGCGTCGACCAGCGACCGCGTCTTCATGGTCACCGCGAGCGACGGCAAGAGCCAGCTCGTCAGCACCGACCTCCACGGCCAGGACAAGCGCGTCCACGCGAACGGCGAACTCGTGAGCGATTATGAAATCTCACCCGACGGCCACACTCTCGCGTTTCGGCAGAATTACGACGCCTATGTCACCCCGCTGATGCCCGGCGGACAGGATGTCTCGCTCGGCACGAAGAGCGGCGCGCTTCCCGTCACGCGGGTCAGCGGCAGCGGCGCCGAATATATGAACTGGTCGGATGGCGGCCGCCGCCTCCACTGGAGCCGCGGCGCGACGCTGTTCAGTGCCGATCTCGCGAGCCTCTTCACCAACGCCCCCGCCGACGAGAAGGCGCCGAAATTCTCCCCGCCGACCGACGGCGTATCGCTGTCGATGACGCAGACGGCGTCGAAGCATAAGGGCATCGTCGTTATCACCGGCGCCAAAATCGTGACGATGGCCGACAAGGACGGTGGCATCATCGACAATGGCGCGATCGTCATCGACGGCGACCGCATCACAGCAGTCGGCCCGGCGGGCGCGATCACCGTTCCGGCGGGCGCCGTGACGGTCGATGCGACCGGCAAGACCATCGTCCCCGGCTTCGTCGATGCCCACGCCCACGGTTCGCACGGCGACGACGAACTGGTCCCGCAACAGAATTGGTCCGAAATCGTCAACCTCGCGATGGGTACGACGACGAGCCACAACCCCTCCTCGCGCGCGTCAGAAATCTTCGTCTCGTCCGAAATGCAGCGTGCCGGCCTGATTCTCGCGCCGCGCATCTTCTCCACCGGCGAAGTCATCTATGGCGCGAAGGCGGCGGGGGTTTATGCCGAAATCAACGGCTATGACGACGCGCTCGCGCACGTCCGCCGCCTGAAGGCGCAGGGCGCACACAGCGTCAAAAACTATAACCAGCCGCGCCGCGACCAGCGGCAGATGGTGGTGAAGGCCGCGCAGGTCGAAGGCATGACCGTCGTGCCCGAAGGCGGTTCGCTCTTCACGCAGGACGTCACGCTGATCCAGGACGGCAACTCGACCGTCGAACACAACATTCCGCTCCACACCTTCTACAAGGATCTGGTGCAGCTGTGGGGCCAGACTCAGGTCGACTACACGCCGACGCTCGTCGTGACCTATGGCGGCCCCGCGGGCGATCCCTATTGGCGTGCACACACCAATGTGTGGGAGCATCCGATCCTGACAAAGCATATCCCGCCGACCGAACTCGCCGCGAACAACAAGCGCCGCGTGATCGCGCCCGAAAGCGATTATGTCGACGATGATTCGGCGCGCGAGGCGGGCAAGATCGCCGCAGCGGGGCGCATGGTCTCGATCGGCGCGCACGGCCAGCAATCGGGGCTCGGCGCGCATTGGGAAATCTGGTCGTTCGTGCGCGGCGGGTGGAGCAACATCGATGCCCTCCGCGCCGCAACGATCATGCCGGCGACCTCGCTCGGCTATGCAAAGGATGTAGGATCGCTCGAGGCGGGGAAGCTCGCCGACCTCTTGATCCTCGACGCCGATCCGACGGAGAATATCCGCAATACCGAGCAAATCCACCGCGTGATGCTCGGCGGACGGCTGTACGACCCGCTGACGATGAACGAGGCCGAGACGGGGACGCGCAAGCGCCAGCCCTATTGGTGGGAAGCCGACAAACCCTGAGCCACCCTATAATTCCGTGGCGGGCCGTAATTTTGTGACGAGAGGGTTGCAAGACGTTCGGCCCGCCGCTAGGGGCGTCTCCTCTCAGCGAGGAGAGTTGGCTGAGTGGTCGAAAGCGTCGCACTCGAAATGCGAAGTGCCGGCAACGGTACCGAGGGTTCGAATCCCTCACTCTCCTCCATTTTTCTACATTTTTGACCACAGCAAGCCGCCCCGGTACACGACCGGGGCAGCTTACGGGCGCCGCTACCTGATAGTAACGAGCGACGGTGCGGCGAGCGCCGCGACGACCGCGCCGACGATCAGGAACAGCACGATATAAACGATGATCACGACCACCGTGTAGCCGAGCGCCTTGTCCTGCGGCGCCTTCATCAGCACCGGCAGGCCCAGATACAGGAGATAGAGCCCGTAAAGCGCAAACAAGAGGCTGATGAGGGAGAGCGCGGGCAGTATCCCGAAAATACCGCCGACCCACCCCGCAGTTGCTGAATAGGCTGCGACTTTAAGCGCTTGGACCTGGTCCTTTTGCCCGCCAAAGTTCGGCGCGAGGCCATCGATGACCAGCGCGAGGATGAAGATCGTCGCCAGCGACAGGCCGTATGAGACGATCGCCGACACAAGTGCGCCCACCAACGGCGGGTGATAGGTCACGCCGAGCATGGTGAACCCGAAAACCTGCCCGCCGATAAATCCGGCGAGCGGACCGATCGCCGCCAGTACCAGCACATAGGGCATATAGATCGATTGTACCGTCGCCGGCTCGGCCGCGATGACAGGCCATGTCTCTTTTGGCTTGAGAAGAATGTCCTTCGCGCGCTGGATAATGCCCGAAGCCGGACCGGTGATATTGGGTGGTACGTCCGTCATAATGCGTCTCCCCTGATCGTGCGGCCGACAACCCGAATGGGATATGCAAAAGCCAGAAGGGCACTTTAGCCCGCATCGCCAATGCATCTGTAACGCTGATCACAGCCCGATTCGGCAAACCACAGCCGAATTGGAATGTAACGGACTTGAAACGTGCGTAAACTGCCATAGATTGATCCTATGACGCCCGAATCCACTTCCGAACTTCCCGCCGCCGTTACCGCACCGCTGATTGGTCGCGCGCGCTTTGCGCCGGGAGACATCGTGCGCCACCGGATGTTCGATTTCCGCGGCGTCGTATTCGACATCGATCCGGTCTTTGCCAACAGCGACGAATGGTATGAAGCAATCCCTGAGGACATCCGTCCGGCGAAGGAACAGCCTTATTACCATCTGCTCGCCGAGAACGGCGATTCGTCGTACATCGCCTATGTCAGCCAGCAGAATCTGGTCGCCGATGGCGACAGCGGACCGATCGACCATCCGCAGATCGATGCGATGTTCGAGGGTCTGGAACGCGGGCGCTACCGCGTCCGCGCTATCCATCGCCACTAAGAGCAATCAGGCTTTCAGTTTCCATCCCGAGGCAAGCAGGCGATAGGTCAGCAGGCCCAGCCCGATATTGACCCCGACCAGCACGAGCACGGCGGTCAGCACCGGGTTGGCGATCGTCGAATCGACCGTACCGATAAAGCCGTAACGAAAGCCCATGATCGCATAATAGACGGGGTTGCCGTGCGCGATCGTTTGGAACCACGGCGCGAGCTTGTCGACCGAGTAGAAGGTTCCCGACAACAGCGCGAGCGGGGTGACGACGAAATTGGTCACCGCGGCGGCATGATCGAACTTTTCCGCCCAGACCGAGGTGATGAGGCCGAGGAAGCCGAGCATCGAAGCGCCGAGCACGCCAAAAACCGCTACCGCCCACAGATGGTCGGGCATCACGTGGACACCGGGCCACAACAGCATCGCAAGCCAAAGCGCCATACCGACAAGAATCGACCGCGTGATCGCGGCGCCAACCAGCGCGATGATCAGTTCGCCGACGGCGAGCGGCGGCATCAGATAATCGACGATCGTGCCCTGAATCTTGCCGACGAGCAGCGAAAAGGAGGAATTGGCGAAGCTGTTCTGCAGCATCGCCATCATGATGAGGCCGGGCGCGATGAAATCGGCGAAGGGAACACCGATGACCGTCCGTCCCGCGCCGCCCAGCGCGACGGTGAAAATGACGAGGAACAGGAGCGTGGTAATCGCCGGAGCCCAGATTGTTTGCAGCTGGACCTTGAAAAACCGGTGCACCTCCTTGACATATAGCGCGTGCATGCCGGGCACGTTCAGCGTTCGAATATGGGGAACGCCGGGTTC
>NZ_JBOHHT010000065.1:0-19346 GCF_050725655.1 Sphingopyxis sp.
CAGGGTGAGTCGAAAATGGTGGTTTTCCGTGACCCGGAGCGCAGCGTACATCTGGTACGTGAGCACCGGAAGCACGGGAAATTGCCATTTGCAGACCGCCATGGGCTGAATGTCGATTGGTCCTAGCCACCGCTGCCCCATGTTGACGCACCTCCGGCAGCGGCGGTATAGGGGCGCCTCGACCAATGGCGGCCCGCACAAGGGTCGCCTTTTTACTTTTGCCTGAAAGGTGCCTGCCATGACGATCACGCCGCTGATGCCCGTATACCCCCGGTGTGGTGTGCGTCCGGTTCGCGGCGAGGGCGCGTATCTGATCGGCGAGCGAGGCGAGCGTTATCTCGACTTCGCGAGCGGCATCGCGGTCAACCTGCTCGGTCACGGGCATCCGCATCTGACGAAGGCGATCCAGGATCAGGCCGCGACGCTGATGCACGTGTCGAACCTCTACGGCAGCCCGCAGGGCGAAGCCTATGCGGCGCGGCTGGTCGAAAATACCTTCGCCGACACGGTCTTCCTGACCAACTCGGGCGCCGAGGCCGTCGAATGTTCGATCAAGACCGCGCGCGCCTATCATTCGAGCGCGGGCAACGCCGAGAAGCACAATCTGATCACCTTCAACAACGCCTTTCATGGCCGCACGCTCGGGACGATCTCGGCGACCAACCAGGAAAAGCTGCGCAAGGGTTTCGACCCGCTGCTGCCTGGCTTCGCCTATGCGCCGTTCGACGACATCAACGCCGCGCTCGACCTCGTCGACGACAATACGGCGGGCTTCCTTGTCGAGCCGATCCAGGGCGAGGGCGGTATCCGCCCGGCTTCGCAGCCCTTCCTGCAGGCGCTGCGCGACATTTGCGACAAGCGCGACCTGATGCTCGTGTTCGACGAAGTCCAGTGCGGCGTCGCCCGCACCGGCCACCTTTACGCCTATGAACATTTCGGCGTCACACCAGACATCATGGCGAGCGCGAAGGGCATCGGCGGCGGCTTCCCGATGGGTGCCTGTCTCGCGACCGAAAAGGCCGCGCGCGGCATGGTGATCGGCACGCATGGTTCGACCTATGGCGGCAACCCGCTGGCATGCGCCGCGGGACAGGCGGTGCTCGACGTCGTGCTCGAAGAGGGCTTCCTCGCGTCGGTCAAGGCGACGGGCGAACGCCTGCGCGGCGCGCTCGAGCAGCTCATTCCCAATCACGACCAGCTGTTCGACAGCGTTCGCGGCGTCGGCCTGATGCTGGGCCTCAAGCTCAGCTCGGACAGCCGCGCGTTCGTGGCGCATCTGCGCGACAATCACGGGCTGCTGACCGTCGCGGCGGGCGAGAATGTCGTTCGCGTACTGCCGCCGCTCAACATCGACGATAATCATATCGCCGAATTCATCGAGAAATTGTCAGCGGGCGCGGCGAGCTATACGCCGCCCGAAAGCTGATGTTTTCCGTTCCTGTAGAACGGAGGGCATGATGCGGCATTTCCTGAACCTGTCCGACGCGGGCGGGGACGCGGTCGCCGCGATGCTCGCCGACGCGATCGACCGCAAGGCGGCGCGCGCTGGCTGGCCAAAGGGCAAGGTCGACGCCGATGCGCCGCTCGCTGGGCATGTGCTCGCAATGGTGTTCGAAAAGAATTCGACGCGAACCCGCGCCTCGTTCGACATCGCGATCCGCCAGCTCGGCGGGACGTCGATGATCATGGACGCAGGCGTGACCCAGCTCGGCCGCGGCGAGACGATCGCCGACACCGCGCGCGTGCTGTCGCGTTATGCCGACGCGATAATGATCCGCACCGACGATCATGCGAAGGTTGACGAGCTCGCTGAATATGCGAGCGTCCCCGTGATCAACGGGCTGACCGACCTGTCGCACCCGTGCCAGATCGTCGCCGACCTGTTGACGATCGTCGAGGGCGGCAAGGCGCTGCCGGGGCTCGAGCTCGCGTGGCTCGGCGACGGCAACAATGTCCTCGCCTCGCTGATCGAGGCGGCGGGCATGTTCGGCTTCCACATCCGTGCCGGTGTCCCGCAGGGATATGAGCCCGACGCGGGCTTCGTCGAGGCGGCTCGCGCGAAGGGCGTCCGTATCGACATCGTGCGCGACGCACGCGAAGCCGTGGCGGGCGCCGACCTCGTCGTCACCGACACCTGGGTGTCGATGGGACAGGACCATGCGCACAACAAGATTGCGGCAATGGCGCCCTATCAGGTCGACGAACGGCTGATGACCGGCGCCAAGGACGACGCGATCTTCCTCCATTGCCTGCCCGCGCACCGCGGCGACGAGGTCGTCGATGCGGTCATTGACGGCCCGCAGTCGCGCGTGTGGGACGAGGCTGAAAACCGGGTCCATGCCCAAAAGTCGATCCTGCTCTGGGCGCTCGGAAAATTGTGAGTTCGAAGACGTGAGTGAAATCATCGAAACCTGGTTCGACCAGCCCTTGCTGTTCACCATCGCCGAACGCCATGTGCGCGGGCGGCTGGTGCGGCTCGGGCCGACGCTTCAGACGATCATGGGTGCGCATAATTATCCGCCGGTGGCCGAAAAGCTGCTGGCGGAGGCGCTGGTGCTCACCGTCCTGCTCGGATCGACGCTCAAAAACGAAAATGGCCAGATGACGCTGCAGGCGCAGACCGGCGGCGGCCCCGTCGAACTGCTCGTCTGCGACTATCGCGGCGGCGAACTGCGCGGTTATCTGAAATTCGATGCCGAGCGGCTGGCCGAGGTTGGATCCGACCCGACCTTGTTCGCGCTCTTTGGCGAAGGCTTCCTTGCGATCACTTTCGACCAGGCGACGACCGCCGAACGCTATCAGGGCATCGTGCCGCTCGAAGGCGCGTCGATCGGCGAAGCGGCCGAGCATTATTTCGAACAGTCCGAGCAAATTCCGAGCCTGATCAAGCTTGCCGCGCGCCATGATCCCGAGGCGGGCTGTCTCGCCGGCGGACTGCTCTTGCAGCATCTGCCCGAGGGCGAAGTCGGCCGTGACCGGTTGCATGTGCGGCATGACAATGCCGAGTGGGAGCATGCCAAGACCATCGCGGCAACGCTGAAGGACGAGGAACTCACCGATCCCGCCACCTCGCTCGAAACGCTCGCGTGGCGGCTGTTCCACGAGGATGAGGTGCGTGTCGAGCCGGGCATATCGGTGTCGCGCGGATGCCGGTGCAGCACCGGCTATTTCGCCGGGGTGCTTGCGCAGTTTCCGGAGACCGAGCGTGCCGATATGGCCGATGAAAATGGCCGGATCGTCGTCGACTGTGCCTTTTGTTCGCGCTTCTTCCCGATCCCGCTGGATGAAATTTCGGCCCACAACCGCGCGGAATAGCGACGGAATTTCAGCAAATTTCGGCGACGAAGCGATGTAATTCGGCGCCAAGTGGTTGAAAACGCATCCCGGGCTTGCTAGCTAAACGGGAACAGGGTCGCATATTCGCTCGTTCGCGGGCGGCCAATGGATAGGTGGAATGGCGATCTTCTCTCCCACATTGCGAATGTCTCTCATCGCGCTCGGCTGTGCC
This sequence comes from Sphingopyxis sp., assembly GCF_050725655.1. Lineage (GTDB taxonomy): Bacteria > Pseudomonadota > Alphaproteobacteria > Sphingomonadales > Sphingomonadaceae > Sphingopyxis. Next base: position 3,509 of record NZ_JBOHHT010000065.1, read on the forward strand.
GCCGCGAGCGCAGTACCGGCGCAGGCGCCTTCGCTGGCGATGCTCGACCGCCTCGAAAAGGGCAGCTGGCAGCTTCGCGAACGCGGGAAGGAAGACGTGTTGCAGACGATTTGTCTCGGCGACGCGCGACGCATGATCCAGATCCAGCATCCGCGCTCGACCTGTTCGCGCTATGTCATCGAGGACACGCCGAATTCGGTGACCGTCCACTATACCTGCCCCGGTGCAGGGCATGGCCGCACGAGCATCCGCAGCGAGACGAACCGGCTCGTCCAGATCGACACCCAAGGCATCGCCGAGGGCAGGCCGTTTTCGCAGGCGATCGAAGCGCGCCGCACCGGCGGCTGCTGAACGAACGAAAAATTAACCATCCACCATTAGGGTGGAGGCGTGGCATACCGATGTGTGCCCTTCTCCCTAACGGCTTTCATGCCGAACTGGGCCGTGCGGCAAGTCCTCGCGGCCCATTTCTTTTGGTGCGCCGCACACTTGCACGCCCCGCGGCGCGGGCCTATCTGGCGCCGATGCAGAAAGTTTCCGGAAAAACGGTGATCGTCCTCCTGTCGGGCGGCCTCGACTCGATGGTTTGCGCGGGCATCGCGCGCGAAGCGGGTGCGCGCATCGTCGCGCTCACCATCGATTATAATCAGCGCCACCGCGTCGAACTGGAATCGGCCACGCGCATCGCGGACTATGTCGGCGCGGCCGAACATATCGTCCTGCCGCTCGATCTTCGCCGGTTCGGCGGCTCGGCGCTCACCGCAGAGATCGACGTGCCGAAGGATGGTGTACCCGGGGTTGAGGGAGGCGACGATGTTCCGATCACCTATGTTCCGGCGCGCAACCTCATCTTCCTGTCGCTGACGCTCGGCCTCGCCGAAGCGCGCCAGGCGCAGGACATCGTCATCGGGGTCAATGCACTCGACTATTCGGGCTATCCCGACTGCCGTCCCGAATTCATCCAGGGGTTCGAAAAGCTGGCGACGCTCGCGACGCGCGACGGCGACAAGGGCGTCGATTTCCATATCCACGCGCCGCTCCAGCATATGACGAAGGCCGACATCGCGGCTGAAGCGGCGCGGCTCGGCATGGACGCGGGGATGAGCTGGTCGTGCTACGACCCGACGCCCGAGGGGCTGCACTGCGGCGCCTGCGACAGTTGCCGTTTGCGCAGCAAGGGCTTTGCCGACGCGGGGCTCGCCGACCCGACGCGCTACGCCTGAGCCGATGACGTACGCCGTCAAAGAGATTTTTCTTACCCTGCAGGGCGAGGGCGCGCAGGCGGGCCGCCGCGCCGTCTTTTGCCGCTTTGCCGGCTGCAACCTTTGGACGGGGCGCGAGAAGGACCGCGCGAAGGCGGTCTGCCAGTTCTGCGACACCGATTTCGTCGGCACCGACGGGACTTTGGGCGGAAAATATAAGACGGCGGGGGCGCTTGCCGATGTCATCGCCGAAAGCTGGGGGCAGGGCAGCGACGATCGTTATGTCGTGCTCACCGGCGGCGAGCCTATGCTGCAGGTCGATACGGCGCTGATCGATGCGCTGCACGAACGCGGATTCACGATCGCGATCGAAAGCAATGGCACCTTCCCCGTCCCGCGCAGCATCGACTGGATCTGCGTCAGCCCGAAGGCGGGCAGCGAACTGGTGCAGACGAGCGGTGACGAATTGAAGCTCGTCTGGCCGCAGCCGGGCAGCGATGTGGCGCGGCTTGCGACGCTCGATTTCAAACATTTGCTCGTCCAGCCGCTCGACGATCCGCACGCCGCCGCCAATGTGCAGGCGTGCATCGATCTGGTGATGGACGATCCGCGCTGGCGCCTGTCGCTGCAGACGCACAAGAATCTGGGACTGCGTTAGGAGCTATTCGCCCTTTTTCGCGGCGGAATCGGCGGTGATCGCCTTTTTCGCGATCGGCATGTCGACCGCATCGGGATCATCGGCCTCGGCACTTTCTTCGGCCGGCTCATCCGTCGTGTCCGCCGCATCGCTCTTGGCCGCATCCTTCTTGGTGCCATCGTCGGGAACGCTATTGTCGACCGCGGTGCCGTCGCTCACCGCGTCATCGAGGATGATCATCGAATCGCTCACCGACCCCGGCTGGACCTCGACCGCGTCGAGCTTGGCCGTCGACTTGCCGGCGGTGTCGCCGCCGCCACAGGCAGCGAGCGCGAGCAGGAAGAGCGATGCGAGAAAAATGCGGGCCATGCGGCGTTCCTAGTCTTTCGGCGAAAGCTTGTCGAGGAAGGCCGGAAGCGTCTGGACAAGCGCCGCGTCGACGTTGGCGAACGAGGTCGTCCGGCCCAGTGCCGCGAGGCTCGTCACCGGAAATTCGGCGATACCGCACGGCACGATACCGCCGAAATGCGCAAGGTCCGGCGCGACGTTGAGCGAAAAGCCGTGCATCGTCACCCAGCGCTTCACGCGCACGCCGATCGCGCCGATCTTCGCCTCGCGACCATCGGCGTCGTCGGTCCAGATGCCGATGCGGCCCTCGGCGCGCCGCGCCTCGACGCCAAGCAGCGCGAGCGTGTCGATCACCCAGCCTTCGAGCGCGGAGACATAGGCGCGCACGTCGCGCCCGCGCTTCGTCAAATCGAGCTGGACATAGCCGACGCGCTGGTCCGGGCCATGATAGGTATAGCGTCCGCCGCGTCCGGCATCATAAACAGGAAATTGCGGGTTGAGCAGCTCGGCCGGATCGGCGCTCGTCCCGGCGGTATAAAGCGGCGGATGCTCGATAAGCCAGATACGCTCGCCTGCCTCGCCAGCGTGGATTGCGGCCGCACGCGCCTCCATGTCGGCCAATGCCGTGGCATAGTCGGTCAGGCCGGGACTGATGGTCCATTCGGGTGGGGGAAGGGCGCTCATTGCGCGGGCTATCTGGCGCGCCGCGGCGTCTCGCGCAAGACCCTCCGCGCCGCTTCCTGACAGGGCTGGACAGGAGCGCCGAAGATCGTCACCTTCGCCGCAACTGGGAAATCGAAAAAATGACGGGGTATCAATGGTAAAATTCGACATGGGCGCCGCGTGGGACGACACGCTGCAGCTTTTGAAATCGCACACGGCGCTGGTTGGCACGATCGCCGGCGTTTTCCTGTTCTTGCCCGCGCTCGCCGTCGCATGGTTCGGCCCGGTGCCGATCGAGCCCGCGGCTGGCGCCGATTTCAATCAGGTTATGGAGACTTTTCGCCAAAGCTTTCGCCAGATGATCCCGGGGCAGCTGGCTATCGCGCTCTGCGCGCTTGTCGGCACGGCGGGAATCCTGCGGCTCTGGCTGTCGCGGACCGGGACCAGCGTCGGCGAGGCGCTGACCTTTGCGCTCATGCTGTTCCCGACGATGCTCGCGATCCAGATATTGTGCGGCATCGCGATCGGTCTCGGCTTCGTCCTGTTGCTCGTCCCCGGCCTCTATTTGCTCGGGCGCCTCGCGCTCGTCACTCCGGCTGTGGCTGACCGGAGCCTCTACAACCCCTTCGAAGCGATCCGGACGAGTTGGGAGCTGACGCGAGGCAACGGCTGGGCGATCTTCTTTTTCCTGTTCCTCGTCGCGCTGGTGATCGTGATCGCGGCGCTGATCATCGGGGGTATCGTCTCGGTCATCGCGGGAAGCGAACCGGGGTTCGGGCGGATGCTGGGTGGCTTCATCGAGGCCGCGTTCAGCGCCGTTGGCAGTCTGGCGTCGATTGCTGTTTCGGCGGCGGCCTATCGCCAGCTCGCGCTACGGACCTCTTCCGAAGTGTTCCAGTGATGCGGGTCACCGCTAATAATAATGATGTGTCGCAAACGGGGCGAAGCCGCTCAGGCTTTTGCCCGCCTTGGATGGAGCGTGAGAATCTGGTTTAAAAACAGGGGGAAGAGACATGACGAAAATGAGTATCGGAGCAGCCTTCTCGGAAACCTTCGCGTTTCTCAAGGCCAATTGGATGCAGATGCTGATATGGGTGGGCGGGGCGTTGGTCGTCGTTGGCCTGCTCGGCTATCTGTTTCTCGGGTCGACCTTTTCGGCCATGGCGCTGGCGCCTAATGACCCGTCGCTCGTGATGGGTGCGTTCAGCAAGATCTTCCTTTTCGCGCTGATCGCGGCAGTGATTCTTTACGGCGTTTCGATGCTCATCTGGCGCGGGGGCATGCACCCGGGAGAAGCGCCGAATTTCGCCTGGGCGTTTCAGGCCGGGCCGGCGTTGGCCTTTGGCATGTTCGTGGTGATGATCGCCGCCTATATCCTCATTTTCATCGTCATGTTCATCCTGACGCTGATTTTCGGCGCGGCGTTCGGCGGGATCGGCGGATTTTCGCCCGCGGCGCTGGAATCGGGTGCCGTCGGCGGCGGCGCGATTTTCCTGATCGTCATCCTTTATATCGCCGTGATCGTCTTCATGCTGTGGGTACAGGGTCGTTTTCTGGTTGCCGGTCCCGTTATGGCCAATCAGTTGACGCGCAATCCGGTGACCGGCCTCGGTGAATCGTGGCGGCTGACAGGGCCGTCGCAGTGGACGATCGTCGGCTTCTATCTGCTCTTCACGATCGGCGTGTTCATCTATGCGCTGATCGCGGGCATGATCTTCGGCGGCGTTCTGGGCGCTATTCTGGGCGGTTCGGCGGTCGGCGCGATGCTGACGATGATCGTCATGGCGGCGGCCGTCTACCTGCCGATCATCATGATTTCCTTCTCGATGCCGGTCGGCGTCTATCGCGCCATCGCACCGCGCGCGTCGGGGGATGTTTTCGCCTGATCTACGCGAATGGAAAATAGTGAGGGCGCTCCGGCAACGGGGCGCCCTTATTCCATGTCAGTTCCATTTGGCCAGCGGCGGCAGGCTCATCAGGATGGCGTCGATATTGCCGCCGGTCTTGAGGCCAAACAGCGTCCCGCGGTCATAGACGAGGTTGAATTCGGCATAGCGCCCGCGCCAGATCAGCTGTTCCTCGCGCTCGGCCTCGGTGGAGGGCAGGCCCATCCGGCGCCGCACGATCTGCGGGAAGATGTCGAGGAACGCTTCGCCGACCGCCTGCGTCAGCTGGAAATTGCGATCGAACTCGGCGTCGTCGCCGCATTCGAGATGATCGTAGAAAATCCCGCCGACGCCGCGATGGACGCCGCGGTGCGGGATATAGAAATAATCCTCGGCCCATTTGGCGTAACGTTCGTAAACGTCGGGGCCGAAGGGCGCGCAGGCGGCGCGCAGCCGCGCGTGGAAGGCGTCGGTGTCTTCCTGATAGGGAATCGGCGGGTTGAGATCTGCGCCGCCGCCGAACCAGCGCTTCGTCGTCGCGAGGAAGCGCGTATTCATATGCACCGCGGGGACGTGCGGGTTCGCCATATGCGCGACAAGGCTGATCCCCGTCGCGAAAAAGCTCGGGTCTTCGCCGGCGCCGTGGATCGACCCGGCAAAGTCGGGCGCAAATTCGCCGGCGACGGTCGATACGTTGACGCCGACCTTTTCGAACACCTCGCCCGTCATCACGCCGCGGACACCGCCGCCGCCTTCGCACGGCGCCAGCCCCTCGGCCTCACGGTCCCATGGCGTGTAAGCAAAGCGGGCGTCGCTGCCCGCCTCGGCCTCGATCTTCTCGAATTCGGCGCAGATGCGGTCGCGGAGCGATTCGAACCAGCTACGTGCCGTCCGTTGCTGAGGGTCGAGCGAGATCATGCCGGAAAGCCTTTCGTTTGCCTGAGCGCTTCGGCGAGCGCGATGCCAGCCGCGACCGCGACATTCAAGGAGCGAAAGCCCGGCTGCATCGGAATTGCGACCCGTGCTGCGGCCGCATCGTGAACATAAGGCGGCACGCCCGAGGATTCGGCGCCGAGTAACAGCAGGTCGCCGGGCTCGAACGTAAAGGCGGGCAAGGGTGTCGCCCCCGTGGTCGTCAACAGGACGAGCCTTCGACCTGCGTCGGCGCGCCAGTGCATGAAGTCATTCCAGTCGGCATGCCGGCGCACATTGGCGCGCACCGCGTAATCCATGCCCGCGCGTTTCAGCGCCGCGTCGCCAAACGGGAAACCGCACGGCTCGATGATATGCGCGGGCGTGCCGAAACAGGCGGCGGTACGCAATATGGTGCCGACATTGCCAGCGATGTCCGGCTGAAACAGGGCGATTTCCATGGTGCCCCCATAAAGGCGAAGGCGCCGGGAATCGAGAGGCTTGACGGCCGTCGCTTGGTACAGCGCGTTATGCCGAAATTGCCTGTTGGCAAGCCCGGACAGTGCGGCTATCAGGCCCGCAATTCCCGGAGGGGCCGCCGGGTTGTGCGCTTTCGTGCGCGTGCAACAGGGACGGCCGTTCCTTCGAGAACTTTTGTTAGTTCACCCATGCAAGGGCAGTCGAATGGCCAGTGAATCTGAACTCAACGCCGGCATCGAAGATGGCGTGCGCCGCCGGGATTTCATCAATATTGCGGCGGTGAGTTTCGCTGGTGTCGGTTCGGTTGCGGTGGTGTTGCCGCTGCTCAACCAGATGAATCCGTCGGCCGATGTGCTCGCACTGTCGTCGACCGAAATCGACATTTCGGCGATCCAGCCCGGCCAGGCGATCAAGACCAGCTGGCGCAAGCAGCCGGTGTTCGTGCGCAACCTCGTTGCCAAGGAAATCGCCGAAGCCAAAGCCGTGCCGATGGGCGATCTGCGCGATCCTGAAACGATCGACCAGCGCACCAAGCCCGGCAAGGAAAACTGGCTGATTACGCTGGGCGTCTGCACCCATCTGGGCTGCGTTCCGCTCGGCGCCGCCGAGGGTGAGAACCGCGGCGATTTCGGTGGTTATTTCTGCCCGTGCCACGGTTCGCATTACGACACCGCAGCACGCATCCGTAAGGGCCCGGCACCCAAGAATCTGGTTGTGCCGCCCTATGAATTCACCAGCGATACCGTCGTGACGATCGGCTGAGGAGCAAGATAAGATGAGCTTTCCCTGGGCCAAACCCTATGAACCGACGCATCCGCTGATGAAGTGGATGGACGAGAAGCTGCCGATCCCGCGGCTGATCTTTAATGCGACGGGTCCCGGCTATCCGGTGCCGCGCAACCTGAACTATTTCTGGAACTTCGGCGTCCTCGCCGGCGCCGCGCTGATGATCCAGATCATCACCGGTATCGTTCTGGCGATGCATTATGCCGCCAATGCGGGCGTCGCGTTCAACTCGGTCGAGCATATCATGCGCGACGTGAACGCCGGCTGGTTCATCCGCTACGCGCATATGAACGGCGCGAGCATGTTCTTCATCGTCGTCTATCTCCACATCTTCCGCGGCCTTTATTACGGTTCGTACAAGGCGCCGCGCGAGATGGTGTGGCTGCTGGGTGTCGTGATCTTCTTGCTGATGATGGCGACCGCTTTCATGGGCTATGTGCTTCCGTGGGGCCAGATGAGCTTCTGGGGCGCGCAGGTCATCACCGGCTTCTTCTCGGCGATACCGATCGTCGGCGAGCCGGTGCGCCAGTGGCTGCTCGGCGGCTTCGTTCCCGACAATGCCACGCTCAACCGCTTCTTCTCGCTGCACTATCTGCTGCCGTTCGTGATCCTGGGTGTCATCATCCTGCACATCTGGGCGCTGCACATTCCGGGTTCGTCGAACCCGACGGGCATCGAGGTGAAGGACGAACAGGACACCGTCCCGTTCCACCCCTATTACACTGCGAAGGACGGCTTCGGCGTCGGCATCTTCCTGTTGATCTTCGTTGCGCTGACCTTCTTCAGTCCGAACGCGCTGGGCCACGCCGACAACTATATCCCGGCGAATTCGCTTTCGACCCCGGCGCATATCGTTCCCGAATGGTATTTCCTGCCCTTCTACGCGATCCTGAAGGCGTTCACCTTCAACTTCCTGTGGATCGACGCGAAGCTGTGGGGCGTCATCGCGATGTTCGGTTCGATCGCGCTGCTGTTCTTCCTGCCCTGGCTCGACAGCTCGCCGATCAAGTCGTCGAACTACCGTCCGCTGTACCGCATCTTCTTCTGGATCCTCGTCGCCGACGTGCTGTTGCTCGGTTGGTGCGGGATGCAGCCCGCGGAGCAGCCGTGGGTGATCCTGAGCCAGATCGGTGCGATCTATTATTTCGCTCACTTCCTGGTGATCCTGCCGATCGTGTCGCGGATCGAACGTCCGCTGCCGATGCCGAATTCGATCACCGAGGCGGTTCTCGCCAAGCATGCCGACACGCCGTCGGCAGCCACGGCCTGAGCGCCGGACTTTAACAGGAGCTGATACAGCCATGGTTCGCCCGCTCGGTTTTCTCGTCGGTCTCGGTTTCATTACCGCGCTGGTGCTCGCGATCTTCACGACACCGCTCAGCAATGAAGCCAATGTTGCGCACGAGTTTCACAAACACCCCAAGCATCTGAAGCTGGCCAGCGATGGCATCGTCCTGCCGCATTGGGACAAGGCGCAGCTTCAGCGCGGCATGCAGGTGTACAAGGAAGTTTGCTCGGCCTGCCACAGCCTGCACCTCGTCGCCTTCCGCGACATTGCAGACTTCGGCTACACCGAGGGTCAGATCAAGACTTTCGCCAAAGGTTTCCAGGTTCCGTCGATCAACCCCGACACGGGTGAGCCGGCGACGCGCGATGGTCTGTCGTCGGATTATTTCCCGTCGCCTTATGCGAACGAAACGGCTGCCCGCGCCGCGAACAACAACGCGCTGCCGCCCGATCTGTCGCTGATCACCAAGGCGCGCGAAGGCGGCAAGGATTATATCTATTCGCTGCTGACGGGCTTCCAGAACCCGCCGAAGAATCTTCCCGCGGAACTGAAGCCGGGTACGGGGCTGCACTACAACCCCTATTTCGCGAACCTCAACCTCGCGATGGCCCCGCCGCTGGCGCCCAATCAGGTCACCTATGCCGACGGCACCAAGGCGACGGTCGACCAGATGTCGAAGGACGTCACGGCGTTCCTCGTCTGGACCGCCGAGCCGAAGCTGATCAAGCGTATCCAGGTGGGTTATGCAGTCTTCTTCTTCCTGCTGATCTTCACCGTGCTGACCTATCTGTCGTACCGGAACATCTGGGCCGACAAGAAGCATTGAGGACATAAGGGAGGGCGACCGGTTCGATGATCGCCCTCCCACCTCAACCGGACCTCGACCTTGCGTCGCTCGTCCGTACCATCCCGGACTTTCCGAAGCCGGGCATCCAGTTTCGCGATATCACGACGCTGATCGGCGACGCCGCCGGTTTTGCCGAAAGCGTGCGCCGGTTGAGTGCGCTCGCCGCCGTGCACCGGCCCGACTTCATCGTCGCGGTCGAGGCGCGCGGCTTTCTGTTCGGCGCGGCGATGGCGACCGCAATGGGGCTCGGCGTCGTCCCCGTGCGCAAGGCGGGCAAGCTGCCCGGCGTGACGATCGGCGTCGACTATGAACTCGAATATGGCGTCGACCGCCTCGAACTCCACGAAGGCGCGGTCTTGCCCGGCCACCGCGTCGTCCTCGTCGACGACCTGCTCGCGACCGGCGGCACGATCCTCGCTACCGCGGCGCTGATGCGCAATGTCGGTGCCGAAGTCGCCGCCGCACTGTTCGTCATCGACCTTCCCGATCTCGGCGGTTCAAAGCGGCTCGAAGCGGCGGGGCTCGCCTGCGAGACGCTGGTCGCCTTCGACGGCGATTAGCGGGGTTCAGGCCGCCATGTCGGCAATCGCCGCATCGGCTTCGACACAGAAGAGCGCACGCGCTTTCCCGCCCGTTTTGGCGCGGTAGAGAGCGGCATCGGCGCACGCCAGAAGCCGCTCCAGTTCGACCCCTAGCTTGGGCGCCGTTGCAATCCCCACGCTGACCGATATCGACATCGAAACATCGTCCACCAGATAGGGCTTGCTGATCTCCCGGATGATCCGGCGTGCGAGCAGTTCGGCTTCGGTGTCGTCGCGCAAACCGACCTGCAGAACGATGAATTCATCGCCGCCTAGCCGCGACACAACATCTTCGATGCGCACCATCCCCTCCAGACGGCGCGCGACCTGTTCGAGTAGCGCATCGCCAGCGGGATGGCCGTAGCGATCGTTGACCGCCTTGAAGCCATCGAGGTCGAGGAAATGGAGCGCAACCTGGTTTTTCGCGCGCAGCGCCATCGCGGTGTGAAGCTGGAACTGCTCGCGCAGCAACAGGCGGTTCGAGAGGCCGGTGAGGGCGTCAGTTCGGGCAAGCTTCGCCATGTCGTGCTGCGCCGTGTGATGCTCTACCGCCGAGCGGTAGAGATGGACTACAGTCTGAAGGCTGAGCGCGGTGATCATCGTGACGATAAACGCTTCGACCAGGAACAGTTCGGCGTGCAGCGGAATGGCGTGCGCGTCGAAAGCGTGAAGCGCGAGGGCTGCAATCGTGGGAATGGTCGCGATCAAAAGGCTGATGACGCAGATTTTCGGTCGAACCGAGGTCCGCGAAACGATGCCCGCGCCAAAGCTGAAGACCAGGCTGACCGTGATGAGGTGCAGCAGCGGATAGTGCGCCGATATCGCGACGACGTTGAGCAACGCGAGAAGGATGGCCGACGCATAGTTACCGATGGCATAGCGGCGTTCCCAGCGCCTTAGGGCATCGAAATCGCCGATGGGTCCAGCGCGGAAATAGGCGCGAATAATGGCCAGGCGAAGAAAGGTGGTGATGGCGCCCAGCCCGGCGAGGGCGAGAAGGAAGGGGGTGTCGAGTTCCCGGCCGACCAGAACGCATATTCCGACAAAAACGATTCCGAGTCCGAATATCGGAATCCACATGCTGAACAGCATCGCCACGAAATCGCGATACACGGGTAGCGGAAGAGCCGCCGGGCTTGGGAAAATGTGCAAGCGCGAAGGGGGCTGGATCGGTGCGGGGGAATCCGATCGTCTCATAGGGTAGGTCGTACGTCCATAAGGTTAAGGTGTGGTAACAGCGGATTATGCCATAACGCGCGAGGTGGTTGGTTCGTCGCGGCAAAGAAAAAGCCCGCGCCCGAGAGCGCGGGCCTATCGCCCCCGTGGCAATTCCAAGGTTTAGAAGGGGACCCAGTTCTGCTTTTTGCGGAACTTCATATAACCGGCGTTCACGCCAAGCCGCGCGCCGACGCCGACGCGGATCGGGATCAGGACGACGTCGCCGCGGCGCAGGTAGCTCGCGTTGAAGCCGCCGATCAGATAGGCGGCGCCTTCGCCCGCGGGGTAACGCTTGTAGAGATCCTCACTGTCGAACAGGTTATAGACGAGGACGAAGGTGTTGCCGGCATTGGCACCGGCGTCGAACCCGATCGACGGGCCGGTCCAGTAAGCGGGCAACTCGCCCTCGATCTTGTGATGCAGCGTGCCCGAGCCATAGCGCACGCCGAGCACGAGCGCACCGCCGGCCTCGCGCCCGACGATATAGGCGTTGGGTTCGCCCTGTTTCTTCAGAATATCCTCGATCAGCCCTGCAAGACCTTGTGCGCCCTTGCCGAACACCCCTTCGGCGGCTCCGATCAGATCGTCCTTCTTGTAGGTCGACCCGGGCGCCGCCTCGACCGTGGTCGCCGAGACGTCGGCGCTGGTTGCGGTGCCGTCCACGGGCGGCGTTTCGCTGGTCTGCTGGTCGCCGGTGGCAAGGTCGCTGTCGTACGACGTGCCGGCCGTCGAATCGGTCGATACCGGCGGCGGCGCAGGATTGTTGAGATCGGAATCGATCGCCGTACTATTGGGATCGACTTCGCGCATCTGCGCGGCGGCCGGAAGCGGCGTCAGCGCGAGGCCGAGCGATGCCATTGCTGCGAAGGCAAGGCTGGTGAACGTTTTCCGCATATTGGACCCCCAAAGATCGAGCGACGCACGCGCGCCGAATTCTGCGTTAATCATGACTCGCTTTCGCGCTCGAGCAATGAACCGGCGATGACTTGAGTCGAATTTACGCCAGACCGAATCATCCGGGCGACGAAATGCCGACTTCAACCCCGAAATTGAACAATCTTTGCCGTTGCGGGGTGCGAAGTGCATGGCTATAGCGACCCGCCTAGGCCAGACTGTCGTTAGCGCGACAGGCCATGCGGAGACGTGGGTGAGTGGCTGAAACCAACGGTTTGCTAAACCGTCGTACTGGTAAATCCGGTACCGAGGGTTCGAATCCCTCCGTCTCCGCCACTTTAGAAAAATCCCTATCAAGCGAAAGCGGGCCTTGCGTTTCTCGCGCCGGCCCTGTTCGTTCTGGCCAATCTTCCGGTGCGCGCATCGCTTGCGGAACATTGGCAAGCTCTCGCCGGTGCCTGAGGCGCCAGTGCTTTGGCGAGTTGTGTCGTCGATGCCGACCTTCTTGCTTTCGCGAATAATGAGGGCGAGATATTGGACCGGCTGCTGGCTCGATCCCGCGCGCGGCCCGGCGATCCTTCGACCCAACAAGCGATGCGCGTGGAACTCCAGGCGGTTGTCGTCCGCAATGCCGAAGGCAGCGCGATCCTGCTCAAGAATATATTCTTGAAGTTCGCTCCCGGTGAGGTGCTGGGTGTTGTCGGCCCGTCCGGGACGGGCAAGACGACCCTCGCGCGTATCGTTGCGGGTGCGCGAGGATGGAGGGCTTCGTGCCGGCCTGCCCGTCGACATCATGATCCCGCTGCGCAAGCGGACCGCGCTCTCATATCTCATCGAGCCACTCACCCAGACGCTCTGGATGGCGGGGCGCGAGAATTAGGCGCGGGTCCATCGGCGGGAAATGGGCGGCATAAGCCTTCGTCCCGCTGGTGGACCGGAATCATATTGTAATTGCGAATCGTTCTCGATAATGGCCGTGCATCCCTTTTGGTAGAACTCCTGGATGCATGCACCCACATCCCCGCGACCGGCGACGAGGAAAAGCCGGAAAGCCTTTTGGCTGAAACAGCTGCACATGTGGCACTGGATGAGCTCGGCCGTCAGCCTGATCGGCCTGTTGCTGTTCGCGATCACCGGATTCACGCTTAATCACGCCGCCGACATCGAAGGGTCGCCGGTCGTCATTCAGAAATCGGTGCAGATGCCGCCGGCTTTGCTTGCGCGCCTGAAGGCGGCGGCCCCCGCCACGGAAAAGGCGCCGTTGCCGCCCTTCGTGGCCGATTGGGTCGAGCGGAGCTTTCCGGTAAAAGCAGCGAGCGAGGCCGAATGGTCGGCGGGCGAAGTCTATCTCCCCGCGCCGCGCCCGGGTGGCGACGCCTGGGTCGCGATCGACCTCGCCACCGGTGAGGCGTCGGGCGAGATCACCAGCCGCGGCTGGATCTCCTACCTCAACGATCTCCACAAGGGCCGCAATTCGGGCGGCGAGTGGAGCCTGTTCATCGACATCTTCGCTTTCGCCTGCCTCATCTTTGCGATCACCGGCTTGGTTCTTCTCTGGCTGCATTCGGCGAAGCGCAAGAGCACCTGGCCGCTCGTCGGTATGGGGCTCGCGATCCCGGCCGCCATTGCCGTCATCTTCATTCATTAGGGAGACCAGTCCATGCAGCTTTCCACCCCGGCACGCATCCTCGGCGGCACGATCGGCCTCGGCGCGGTGCTCGGCGCGCCCGCCTTCGCCGCCGATCCGGTCACGATGGACGTGACGATCAATATCCCGCGGCTGAAGGTCGCCGAATATCACAAGCCCTATGTCGCGATCTGGGTCGAGAAGCCCGGCGCGCCGGCGAAGACCGTCGCGGTCTGGTACGATTATGACATGAAGGCGAACGAGGGCACCAAATGGCTGCGCGACGTGCGCCAGTGGTGGCGCGCCTCGGGGCGCTCGATGACCTTTCCCGCCAACGGCATCACCGGCGCGACGCGTGCCCCCGGCGCGCACAAAGTCTCCTTCTCGCGCGCTCAGCTCGGTGCCGCCGCGCCCGGCCAGTACACGCTGGTGATCGAAGCGGCGCGCGAGGTCGGCGGCCGCGAACTTCTGCGCATTCCCTTCACTTGGCCCGCGAAGGCCGGGGCGGGCGGGCGCGCCGCTGGAACGACTGAACTGGGCGCCGTTTCGGTCGCCTTCCGCTAATTTGAAAAGGACAGGGAAATGAAGAAGCGAATTTGGGGTTTCGCCGCGACCGCCGCGCTTGCGGCACTGATCGCCGTTCCGGCCTCCGCACACCGCCAGTGGATGCTGCCGTCATCGACCGTGCTGTCGGGCGACGATGTGTGGGTCACCGTCGACGCCGCGGTGTCGAACGATCTCTTCTATTTCGAGCATCAGCCGCTGCGCCTCGACGCGATGAAGGCGTGGGCGCCCGATGGCACCGAGGCGGCAATCGAGAACAAGGCGACCGGTCGCTATCGCAGCACGTTTGACGTCCACCTAACGCAGAAGGGCACCTGGCGCATCGCGTCGGTCGCCGATGGCGTGATGGGCAGCTATGACCTGAACGGCAAGGCCGAGCGGTTGCCGCGCGGCACCACAACGGCGAACCTCGCCGAGCGCATTCCCGCTGGCGCGACCAATGTGAAGACCGCCGAATCGAACAACCGCAACGAGATTTTCGTGACGGTGGGCGAGCCAACGTCCACCTTGTTCAAACCGACCGGGAAGGGGATCGAACTCGTTCCCGTGACGCACCCGAACGACCTGATTTCGGGCGAGGCGGCGACCTTCCAGTTCCTGCTCGACGGCAAGCCCGCCGCGGGTCTGCCGGTCACGGTGATCCCCGGCGGCATCCGTTATCGCGATCAGCTTGGCCAGATGGATCTCAAGACCGGCGCCGACGGCAAGGTTGCGATCAACTGGGCCGAGCCCGGCCTCTACTGGCTGAACGTCACGACGCCGCAGACCGAGCGTGCGGAAGGCGCGCCGGAGCCCACGACCCCGCAGCGCCGCGCGAGTTATGTCACGACGCTGGAAGTGCTGGCGCCCTGACCGACCGCATCCTCATCCCCCGCGCCTTGACGCCCGCAGCTTTCGCCGGGCGTGACGCGGGCGCGCCCATCGAACGCTTCGCCGGCGAAACGATGGGCACAAGCTGGTCGCTGCAGGCGGTCTCGCCGCCTGCCGCGACCCTGCACGGCGTTCAGGCCGCACTCGACCTCGTCGTCGAGCAGATGAGCCAGTGGGAGCCGGAATCCGACCTCTCGCGCTTCAACCGCGCAGCGCCCGGAAGATGGTGCGAAGTCCCGGCCGAATTCGCCCATGTTGTGGAGGTTGCGCTCGGCATCGCGCGTGCCAGCGGCGGAGCCTTCGACCCCGGCCTCGGTCGGTTCACCGAAGCCTGGGGTTTTGGCAGCGCGGGCAGCGCGGGGCAGATGCCGGAAGCTAGCAAGTCGGCTGCAGACCGCACGATCGATTTCGACCCGCGCGCGCGGCGTATCCGGCGCGTCGAAGCGGCCGCACTCGACCTGTCGGGCATCGCCAAAGGCTATGGCGTCGACCTCGCGGCCGAATGGCTGCTCGACATCGGCGTGCGGCATTTCCTGCTCGAAGTCGGCGGCGAGCTGCGCGGCGAGGGGATCCGCCCCGACGGCCAGCCCTGGTGGGTCGATGTCGAGATGCCGCCGACATCTTCCATCCCGCCTTGGCGCATAGCGCTGCACGACCTGTCGGTGGCGACGTCGGGCAATTATCGTCGCGGCTTCAGCGCGGGCGGCCAGCATTATTCGCACAGCTTCGATCCGGCGACCGGGCGCCCGATCGTCAACGGCGTGTCGTCGGTTACCGTGCTCCATCGCGACTGCATCAGGGCCGACGGCTGGGCGACCGCGCTGACGGTCCTGGGGGCCGTGGTCGCGATCAAGCTCGCCGATGAGCAGGACCTCGCGGTATGTATCGTTGCGGGCGACCGCGAATATCTGTCGCGCGCGTGGCGCTCGATGCTCGACTAGGACCAATCGACATTCAGCTCAGGGTGAGTCGAAAATGGTGATTTTCCGTGACCCGGAGCGCAGCGTACATCTGGTACGTGAGCACCGGAAGCAC
>NZ_JBOHHT010000066.1:0-60807 GCF_050725655.1 Sphingopyxis sp.
GCGCAAGGTCGATGGCCCCCACTCGCTGCGACCAGGCGCGGCTACGCCGGACCAGGTCTCGCTGCCCTCCCCCGAAGGGGAGGGCGCAATGCAGCACCCCGACCCGATCCGCCTCGAAATCTTCAACAGCCTCTTCATGGCGATCGCCGAGGAAATGGGCGGCGCGCTCCAGCACAGCGCCTCGTCGATCAACATTCGCGAGCGGCTCGACTTCTCCTGCGCGATCTTCGACGGCGAGGGCCGCCTCGTCGCCAACGCCCCGCATATGCCCGTCCATCTCGGCTCGATGGGCGAAAGCGTCCGCACGATATTGCGCCAAAGAACCAGTGACGGCCGCGGCATCCGGCGTGGCGACGCGTACGCGCTCAACGCACCTTACGATGGCGGCACGCACCTTCCCGACATCACCGTCATCATGCCGGTGTTCGTCGCCGAAGACGATGATAGGGGCGATACGCCAAGCTTCTTCGTGGCAGCGCGCGGCCACCACGCCGATCTCGGCGGCATCGCCCCCGGCTCAATGCCCCCCGACAGCAGGAGCATCACCGACGAGGGCATTCTCTTCGACAATATGCTGATCGTCGACGACGGCCATTTTCGCGACGCCGCCGTCGCGGCGCACCTCGTCGACAGCGACTGGCCGGCACGCAACCCCGCGCTCAACATCGCCGACCTCAAGGCGCAGGTCGCCGCATGCCAGCGCGGCGCCAGCGCGCTCGCCGACCTCTCCGCCGCGCACGGCACCGCCACCGTCGCCGCCTATATGGCGCACGGCCAGCGTCAGGCCGAAGCCGCGGTACGCCAGCTTATCGCGCGCCTCGACGACGGCGCCTTCCGCTACGCGATGGACAATGGCGCAGAGGTCGTGGTCGCGGTGAAGGTCGACCGCACAGCGCGCCACGTCACGATCAACTTCACCGGCTCGTCGGCGACGCTCCCAGACAATTTCAACGCCCCGATGCCCGTCGTTCGCGCCGCGGTCCTCTATGTCCTGCGCACGATGCTCGACGATCCTATCCCAATGAACGAAGGCTGCCTTGCCCCCGTCACCCTCATCGTGCCGGATAATTCGATGCTGTCCCCAGCCTATCCCGCCGCGGTCGTCGCGGGCAATGTCGAGACAAGCCAGGTCATCACCGACGCGCTCTTCGCCGCCTTCGGCGCGATGGCCCCCGCGCAGGGCACGATGAACAATTTCACCTTCGGTAACGACGTCCACCAATATTATGAGACGATCGCGGGCGGCTCCGGCGCGGGCCCCGGCTTCGACGGCACCAGCGTCATCCAGACGCATATGACCAACAGTCGCATGACCGACCCCGAAGTGATGGAAACGCGCTTCCCCGTGATCGTCGAGGAATTTTCGATCCGCAAAGGTTCGGGCGGTGCGGGCCAATGGCGCGGCGGCGATGGCGCCACCCGCCGCATCCGCTTCCGCGAGCCGATGGCCGCGAACATCCTCGCGAACCGCCGCCAGATCGCGCCCGCGGGTCTCGCAGGCGGCGAAGACGCCGCGCCGGGGCGCAACTGGGTCGAACGCGCCGACGGCCGGACCGAGATGCTGGCCGCGACGGGCAGCGCCGACCTTGCCGCGGGCGACGCCTTCGTGATCGAAACGCCCGGCGGCGGCGGCTATGGGAAACCGGGGGAGAGATAATTTGCCGACAGCGCAGTCTGCCCCACGCGGGGATGACGGGATGAAGGGACACCAATCATGCTCGTGCTGATCGGCATCCTGATCATCATTGCGGGCTTTCTGCTCCGCTTCAATCCGCTGCTCGTGATCATGGCCTCCGCGCTCGCGACCGGCCTCGCCGCGGGGCTGGACATCGCCGCGATCATCGCCGCCTTCGGCAAGGCGTTCAACGACACGCGTTACGTCTCGATTATCTGGATTGTCCTCCCCGTCATCGGCCTGCTCGAAGCCTATGGGCTGCAACAGCATGCGCGCAGCCTCATCGACCGCATGAAAGGCGCAACACTCGGCCGCCTGCTCATCTCCTATCTGCTGCTCCGTCAGGCGATGGCCGCCGTCGGGCTCACCTCGGTCGCCGGCCACGCCCAGACCGTCCGCCCGCTCGTCGCCCCGATGGCTGAAGCCGCCGCCGAGGCGAAGAACGACGCCCTCACCGATGACCAGCGCGAAGAGGTCAAGGCATTCTCGGCCGCGACCGACAATATCGGCCTCTTCTTCGGCGAGGATATCTTCCTCGCGATCGGCTCGATCCTGCTGATGAAGGGCGTACTCGAAGGCTATGGCTATCAGATCGAGCCTTTGCACTTCTCGCTCTGGGCGATCCCGACCGCGATCGCCGCCTTCCTCATCCACGGCCTCCGCCTCCGCCGTCTCGAAAAGCGGATGATGCAACAGGAGGCCGGCGCATGATCACGCTCGGCTTCGTCTATGTCCTCGCGGGCCTGACTTTCGCACTCTTTGCGGTCCTCGGCCTGCTCGACCGCAGCAATTCCAAACGGTTCGGCAATGGTGTCTTCTGGGGCCTGCTCGCACTCTCGATGCTCGCCGGCGATCATCTCGGCGACTTCGGCAACGGCCTGCTTGTCCTCGCGCTCGTCGCGATCGCCGGGGCGGGACAGATCGGCCGCGCGCCCGGCGGTGAAGTCCCTTCTGAAATTCAGGCCGAACGCGCCGCGCGCCACGGCCCCTTCCTGCTCCTCGTCGCGCTGATCATCCCCGCGGTCGCGCTCGCGGGCACCTTCCTCTTCAAATGGGTCCCTGGCCTGGCGGATCCCAAGCAGGCGACGCTGATCTCGCTCGCGATCGGCGTGCTGATCGCGCTTGTCGTCGGCATGGCGCGGTTAAAGCCCCCGCTTCTTCTCCCCGCGCAGCAGGGCCGCCGCCTTCTCGACGCCGTCGGCTGGGCGGCGATCCTGCCGCAGATGCTCGCCAGCCTCGGCGCGGTCTTCGCGCTCGCGGGCGTTGGCGAAGTCGTCGGCGACGTCATCGGAAGCACGATCCCCGAAGGCAGCCTCTTCGGCGCGACGCTCGCCTTCGGACTCGGCATGGCGCTTTTCACGATGGTAATGGGCAATGCCTTCGCCGCCTTCCCGGTGATGCTGGCTGCGGTCGGCATGCCGTTGCTCATCAAACAATATGACGGCGATCCTGCGGTCATCGCCGCGATCGGCATGCTTGCGGGCTTCTGCGGCACGCTGATGACCCCGATGGCAGCCAATTTCAATCTGGTCCCCGCAGCCTTGCTCGAACTCAAAAACCCCTATGGCGTGATCAAGGCGCAGATCGGCACGGCGGTGCCTTTGCTTGGCGTGAACATCCTCTTCATTTACCTCTTCGCTTTCTAAATCCTCCCTGCCGCGAAGCGGTGGGGAGGGGGACTGCTCGCGAAGCGAGTGGTGGAGGGGCAGCGCCACAGCCCTCCGTCAGCGCTTCGCGCTGCCACCTCCCCATCGCTGCGCGACAGGGAGGATCATCTTGATTAGGACGATGGAATGCACCTCACCCCCGACCACGCCACCCGCTTCGCGACCGCGACCCTGTCGCATCTCGGCCGCGAATATCCATACAAGATGGACCTCGTCCTGAACGGCCCCGAGGACGCGAAGCTGCCGCGCGGGCATCACCCGATCTTTCACGGCAGCTTCGACTGGCACAGCTGCGTCCATGGCTGGTGGCAGGTCCTCCGCCTCGCGCGCCGCTTCCCCGACCTCGCCATTGCTGCCGACGTCCGCGCCCGCGCCGATACGATGCTCGTCCCCGAAAAGGTCGTGGGCGAACGCGCTTTTCTTGACCGGCCATACGCCGCCAGCTTCGAACGCCCCTATGGCTGGGCGTGGCTCCTCGCGCTCCATGCCGAGGCGACAAGCCACGACTCCCCGTGGGCGGCCGCGCTCGAACCGCTCGCCGTCGCCTTCGCCGCGCGCTTCCATGCTTTCTTGCCAAAGCTCACCTATCCGCTGCGTGTCGGCACCCATTTCAACATCAGCTTCGCGCTGCTCCTCGCGCGCCACTGGGCCGAAACCCGCGATCCCGCGCTCGCCGCCCTCATCGACGCGCGTGCCCGCGATTGGTTCTCCAGCGACCGCGACTGTCAGGCATGGGAGCCGGGCGGCGACGAATTTCTCTCCTCGGCGCTTACCGAGGCACATCTGATGGCGGCTATCCTCGGCGACGATTTCGCCAGCTGGTTCGACACCTTCCTGCCGCGCGCGGCGCAGGAACAACCCGCGACGCTTTTCACCCCCGCCACCGTCTCGGACCGCAGCGACGGCAAGATCGCGCACCTCGACGGCCTCAACCTCAGCCGCGCCTGGAGCTGGCGCGCGATCGCCGCCGCACTCGGTCCGGCCCACCCCGTCACGCCCGTTGCCGAAGCCGCGGCGCAGCGCCATCTCGCCGCCGCGCTCCCGCACGTCACCGGCGACTATATGGGCGAACATTGGCTCGCGAGCTTCGCGCTCCTCGCATTGGACGGCCTCGCCGATTGACAAGCCCGGCCCTCGCGGCGAGAGACGGCGCAAGGGGGAGGGAGGCCAAGGTGAACGGAAAGATGCTGCGTCCCACATCGTTCGACGTTGCCGAGCGCGCCGGCGTGTCGCAATCGACCGTTTCGCGTGCGCTGCGCAACAGCCCCGGCGTCAACGCTGAGACGCGCGCGCGCGTCTCAGCCGCAGCGCGCGAGCTCGGCTATGTCGTCGACCGCCACGCCTCGTCGCTGCGGCTGAAAAGCAGCGAGACGATCGCGCTCGTCACCATCTGCCGCCCCGGCGAGGACCGCAGCGCGATCAACCCCTTCTATTTCGCCTTGCTCGGCAGCATTGCCGCCGCGACCTCGGCGCGCGGCTTCAACCTGCTCGTCTCGTTCCAGGAGAATCCCGACAATTTCCGCGCCGATTTCGTCGCCTCGGGGCTCGCCGACGCGATGATCGTCATCGGCACGACCAGCAACCGTCCGGCATGGGACTATTTCGCGCAGGCGCAATCGTCCGGCCTCGATTTCGTCTGCTGGGGCAGCCCCGGCAGCCCGTTCCACTGGATGCGCAGCGAGAATGATATAGGCGGGCAACTCGCCGCCGAACATTTCGTGAAGTCCGGCCGTCGCCAGATCGCGTTTGTCGGACCGCAACAGTCGCCGCAGCGCCAGTTCGACGAACGCCGCGACGGCTTTTCGGCGGCGCTCGCCGCGCACGGCCTGACCGCGGTGGTCGCCGAGCCGCCCGCCGCCGCCGACCGCCACGCACAGGGCGTCGCCGCGGTCCACGCGCTGCTCGAAGCGCATCCCGACACCGACGCGATCTTCGCCGCCAGCGACATGCTCGCACTCGGCGTGCTCCAGGGGCTGAAGGACGCGGGCCGCCGCGTTCCCGAGGATGTCGCGCTGATCGGCTTCGACGGCATCCGTGCCGGCACCCTCGCCGACCCCGCGCTCACGACGCTCGAACCCGATCTCGACGCCGCGGGCGAGGCGCTCGTCGCGATGGCGCTCGAGGATGACGAACGCACGCGCAGCGGCACCCGCATCCCCGTCCATCTCGTGGTGCGCGGCACCGCTTGACCACGGCTCTCGCCACGTTACCGTGACTTAACTCCCCGAAAAGTAACAATTCGTTATCCAAGACGCTGCTACCCTGAGGGTGGAGGCAGAAAGCGGTAGTGTGAACGGACAATTTTTCATCTCGCTGCTCAATCCGGGCATCGGCCTGTTGTTCGCCATCGCCTTTTTCCTGCTCTGGCTGAACCGCCGCGAACGCTATATCGCCTATGCGGCGGGCGCCTATACCGCGTCGGCGATCGCCTTCCTGATCCAGGACGTCGGCCCGGTGCTGCCGATGGAATTGCAGCGCCTGCCCGCCAATCTCGGCTTCCTCGCCACCGGCGTCCTGTTCGCCGCGGCGATCATCAAACGGTACAGCCTGCCGATCCCCTGGCGCGCGATGGCAGTGACGACCGCGATCTCGATCACCGTCTTCATCTGGTTCCTGCTCATCCAGCCAAGCATCGCCGCGCGCATCCTGTCGATCAGCATCGGCGCCGGCCTTATCGCCGCGATGGTCGTCAAATCGCTCTGGCCGGTCGAAAAGCATTACCTCATCGACCGCGTGCTGTTCTGGGTCGCCGCGATCTCGGCGCTCAACCTCATCATCCGCCCCATCGTGCTGCTCTCGCTCGTCGGCGGCTTCGACAATTATGTCGGGTTCCAGCAGTCGGTTTACTGGACCACGGTGCAGTTCAGCCAGGCGATGGTGTCGATCGTCGCGGCGATCAGCCTGATGGTCGCCGTCGCGATCGACCAGATCGCCGAGCTCCGCCGCCAGGTCGATGACGACAATCTGTCGGGCCTGCTCAACCGCCGCGGGTTCGAGGCGCAGGCGGGCGCCGCGCTGCGCCGCTGCGTCGACGAGCACACCCCCATCGCGCTGATGATCGCGGACCTCGACCGGTTCAAGTCGATCAACGACAATCACGGCCACGCGGTCGGCGATGCGATTATCGCCGCGTTCGGCGCGCACGTCCGGCTGATCGGCCCCGCCGAAATGGTCGCGGGGCGGATAGGCGGCGAGGAATTCGCGCTGCTCGTCCCCGGCGCGAGCATCGAGGTGGCGCGCCAGCTCGCCGAGGCGGTCCGCACCGGGCTGCAGGCCGCGTGCGCCGACCGCATCCCGGCCAAGCTCTGCCCGACGACCAGCATCGGCCTCGCGATCGGCGTCCCCGGCACCACGCTCTCGGCGCTGATGCAGGAGGCCGACCAGGCGCTCTACGAAGCGAAGCGCACGGGCCGCAACCGCGTCCGCACCTTCACCCCCAAGCCGGTGCGCCTCGCCGCGGGCGGCAGCTGAGCCGCCACGCTATTTCCGGCGCTTCACCGCCACCACCTTGATCTCGACCACCGCAGTCGGCTCGTACAGCCGCGACACGCCGATCGCGGTCCACGCCGGAAAGGGCGCCTTCACATAGCGGTTCTTCACCACCGCAAAGCCGTCGATATGCGCGGCCAGATCGGTGTGAAAGGTCGTGATGTCGACAACATCGTCCCAGCTCGCCCCGCGCGCGCCAGCGTCGCAGCGATCGCCTTGAAGGCGCGGTCATATCCGGGCGCGAGGTCGGTTTCGCCCTTCGCCATTCCCGCGACCACGCCCGACAGGTAAATGGTGTCGCCCGCGATCACCGCATCGGCATAGCCCACCGCTTCCTGAAAGGCGCGCCCCTGCGGGTGCTCGGACATCAGCACCTTGTCCGCCTCGCGCGCCGCCGCGGGCGCGGCGACCAGCCCCGCCGCAATCGTCGCTATCATCGTCCATCGCATGATCCGCATCCCCATTTCCAGCCTCGGACGCCGCGAGCCTGGCAGCACGCGGGCGCGATGGCGAGCCCCTCATCACGGGCCCGAATCAAGCGCCACCAGATCGGCCGAATTTATCTTCGCTTATCAGCGCATTAATCCTCTTCCGCAGGAAAAGCCCCAACCCGTTGCGCTATGCCCGCCGCGGGACCAAGGACGGAACATGGGACAAGGGAACAGGATCATGCGGACCAAGCGAACACCGAATCTCCTCTGCGACGAACAGGCCGCGACAGCGATCGAATATGGTCTGATCGCCGCGCTGATCGCACTCGCATGCATCATCGCCTTCCAGACGCTCGGGCTCAACCTCGAGACGATCTTCAACACGATCAACAACGCGCTGAACTGATCGGGCGCGGGCGCCTAGCCGCTCCTCGCCCAATCCTCCCGGATCGCCGTCGTTACGAGAAGATTGATTTGCAAAATCTGATTATCAAGGGCCTCCTGGCTCTCTCATTTGCCGGAGCATATGCGGCACCCACGGTCGCGCAGGATAGTCCCGCGGCGGATTTGCCCGAAGAGGAGGAATCGCAAAACAACGCCGAGGATAGCGAGAAGCATAATGCCGATAGCCTTTCGCACGACATCGTCGTTACGGGCTCGCTCATCCGCGGCTTGCCGAAAGAATATGTCGCAAGCCCGGTCTTTACGCACGGCAAGGCCGACATCGTGCAATCCGGATCGGGGTCGATTGCGGAATATGCGCTCACGATTCCGCAGAACTTCACGGGCGATCTGAGTGAATTTGCAACAAGCGGAGCCGGGATCGGCAGCCCGCTGGGCGATGCCACCACCTATAACCAGTTCGATGGCTTCTCGGGCTTCGCGCTGCGTGGACTCGCCTCGGATGCGACGCTGACCTTGCTCAACGGCCGACGCATGCCGTCGGTCGGGATGAACGAAGCCCCGACGGTTTCGGTCATTCCGTCGATGCTGATCGAGCGCATCGACATCATTCCCGATGGTGCCTCGGCCACTTATGGCGTCGACGCGGTCGCCGCCGGGAACCCTCGCCTTGGTAAAACGTAGGTCCCGTATCCAGATAGGGACGGAGGTTTATCGGTGAATATTCGGCATGTTACTTTCCTCGCTGTGACCGGAATCGCGCTCGCGGGCTGCAACGTCAGCGAGACGCCGTCGACCCCCGACACGGCGGCCGCGCCGGAATCGGGCGTCACGCGCGAAACAGTGACCGCACCGCAGGACGAAACCCCCGTCGCGCGGATGCCCGCGCAGGTCGCGATTCAGAGCCAGCCGGGGCCCGACGGATCGCAGGTCGACCTGATGAAGGTTGCGGTCACCGGCGACATATTGACCGTGACGCTACGCTGCTCGAGCGACCAGAAGATCAACAGCGAGTCGTTCGACGTCACAAAGATCAGCGTGATCGACGATGCCACGTCGCAGCGGCTGGGCGTGCTCAAGGACAATGCCGGCGAGTGGATGGCGTCGAACGTCGGCGGAACCCGTCTGAACACCGCCTGCGAAGTCAAACCCGGCGTGATCTGGGCCAAATTCCCCGCGCCGCCCGCAACCAGCAAGACCGTGTCGATCAACCTGCCCGAAGTCGGCCCGTTCGACGGGATACCGGTCACGCGATGATGCGGTTTGCATCGCTGTCGATCGGCGCCGCGCTGCTCGCCGCCTGTTCACCGGGCGGGCGCGACGATGCCCCCGCCGACGATACAGCCGCGGAGGCGGCCACGAGGGTCGGGACGACCTCCAGCTTCGATGGAACCGCGACCGACGCACCGCCCGCCGCCGGAGGCGGCCGGGAAAGCGCGATGCCGGGAAGCGGGATGACGGGAACGGTCAGCGACCTGAAAGGCGATGTCAGCGGGCTGAACATCCGCGTCACCGACACCGCCACGATCGTCGACCTGCCCGCCGATGCGCTGTTCGAATTCGACAAGGCCGATCTGACGCCCGGTGCGGAGACCGAGTTGCGCAAGGCGGCGGAACTGATCCGCAAGGCGCCGCCGGGCACCATCGAAGTGATCGGCCATACCGATGCCAAGGGCGACGACGCCTATAACCAGAGCCTGTCCGAAAAGCGGTCGCGCACCGTTGCCGACTGGTTCGCGCAGCAGGTCGGCGTGCGCCAGCGCGCGTTCCGCGTATCGGGCAAGGGCGAAACCGCCCCGATCGCGGCAAATCAAACCGCCGACGGGAAGGATGACGCCGCAGGCCGCGCCCGGAATCGCCGCGTCGAACTGGTCCTGCCGCGATAGCCGTCCCCCACCCCCTTGCATTTCCTTGGCCTGGGCGTAAGGCGGCGCCAACATAAACCCGCGCGTGCGACTCCCGTTGGCCCCGCTCTCCCGCTTCGCCTTCGGACAGTCATTCCCCGCCGCGCCAACATGGGGACTGCAATCCTATGACGACCACGGGCAACGACACGCTGGGCACCCGCTCGACGCTGAGCGTCGGCGGCAAGACTTACGCTTATTATTCGCTCGACAAGGCCGCGGCAAAGCTGGGCGATGTCTCGCGGCTGCCGTTCAGCATGAAGGTGTTGCTCGAAAACCTGCTGCGCTTCGAAGATGGCGGCTTCACCGTGTCGACCGACGATATTCAGGCGCTGGTCGATTGGCAGAAGGACCCGCATTCGAACCAGGAAATCCAGTATCGCCCGGCGCGCGTGCTGCTTCAGGATTTCACCGGGGTTCCGTGCGTCGTCGACCTGGCCGCGATGCGCGATGCGATCGCGACGCTCGGCGGCGACACGTCAAAGATCAACCCGCTCGTCCCCGTCCACCTCGTCATCGACCACAGCGTGATGGTCGACGAATTCGGCCACCCCAAGGCGTTCGAACAGAATGTCGAGATCGAATATTATCGCAACGGCGAACGCTACGACTTCCTGAAATGGGGATCGAAAAGCCTCGACAATTTCAAGGCGGTCCCCCCGGGCACCGGCATCTGCCACCAGGTCAATCTGGAACATATCGCGCAGGCAGTGTGGTCGAGCGACGATGCGTCGGGTGAAACCGTCGCTTACCCCGACACCTGCGTCGGCACCGACAGCCACACGACGATGATCAACGGGCTCGGCGTGCTCGGCTGGGGCGTCGGCGGGATCGAGGCCGAGGCCGCGATGCTCGGCCAGCCGGTATCGATGCTGATCCCCGAAGTCGTCGGGTTCAAATTCACCGGCAAGATGAAGGAAGGCGTGACCGCGACCGACCTTGTGCTCACCGCGACCCAGATGCTGCGCGCCAAGGGCGTCGTCGGCCGCTTCGTCGAATATTTCGGCCCCGGCCTGTCGTCGCTGAGCCTCGCGGATCGTGCGACGCTCGCCAATATGGCGCCCGAATATGGCGCGACCTGCGGCTTCTTCGGCGTCGACGACAAGACGCTCGATTATATGCGCCTGACCGGCCGCAGCGGCGAGACGATCGCGCTGGTCGAAGCCTATGCCAAGGCGCAGGGGCTTTGGATCGTCGAGGGCGCCGCGGACCCCGTGTTCACCGACACGCTCGAACTCGACCTGGCCACCGTAGTGCCGTCGCTCGCGGGGCCGAAGCGTCCGCAGGACCGCGTCTCGCTCCCCGATGTCGACGATGTGTTCAATGCCGACATGGTCAACACCTACAAGAAAGCGCAGACGCGCGTGCCGGTCGAGGGCAAGGATTTCGACATCGGCGACGGCGACGTCACCATCGCCGCGATCACCAGCTGCACCAACACCTCGAACCCCGGGGTGCTGATCGCCGCGGGGCTCGTCGCGAAGAAAGCCGACGCGCTGGGGCTGAAGCCCAAGCCGTGGGTGAAAACCTCGCTGGCACCGGGATCGCAGGTCGTGACCGACTATCTGATCAAGGCCGGGTTGCAGCAGCATCTCGACAATATCGGCTTCAACCTCGTCGGTTATGGCTGCACCACCTGCATCGGCAATTCGGGGCCGCTGGCCGAGCCGATCAGCAAGGCGATCAACGAGAATGGCCTCGTCGCCGCGGCCGTCATCTCGGGCAACCGCAACTTCGAAGGCCGCGTGTCGCCCGATGTGCGCGCGAACTTCCTCGCCTCGCCGCCGCTCGTCGTCGCCTATGCATTGAAGGGCACGGTGATCGAGGATTTCACCACCACGCCGATCGGGCAGGACCAGTCGGGCAACGACGTGTTCCTCGCCGACATCTGGCCGACCAATCTGGAGGTCGCCGAAGCGGTTGCGGGTGCGGTCGACCGCGACATGTTCGTCGCGCGCTACGCGCATGTCTACAAGGGCGACGAGCATTGGCAGAAGATCGAAGTCGAAGGCTCGGATACCTATCAGTGGCGCGCCGGCTCGACCTATGTGGCGAACCCGCCGTACTTCGAGGGCATGAGCATGACCCCGGCGCCGGTCAGCGACATCATCGATGCGAAGCCGCTCGCGATCCTCGGCGACAGCATCACCACCGACCATATCTCGCCCGCCGGCAGCATCAAGGCGGACAGCCCGGCCGGAAAATGGCTTATGGAACATCAGGTTAACAAGGCTGACTTCAACAGCTACGGCGCCCGCCGCGGCCACCACGACGTGATGATGCGCGGCACCTTCGCCAACATCCGCATCAAAAACGAAATGGTCCCCGGCATCGAAGGCGGCATGTCGCGCTACGGCTCGGAGGTCATGCCGATCTACGACGCCGCGATGCGCCACAAGGCCGACGGCACGCCGCTCGTCGTCATCGCGGGCAAGGAATATGGCACCGGCTCGTCGCGCGACTGGGCGGCGAAGGGCACCAATTTGCTCGGCGTCCGCACCGTCATCGTCGAAAGCTTCGAGCGCATCCACCGCTCGAACCTCGTCGGCATGGGCGTGCTGCCGCTACAGTTCCAGGATGGCGACACGCGCGAGACGCTGGGCCTGACCGGCGACGACACCTTCACCATCACCGGCGTCGCGGACCTGAAGCCGCGCCAGACGGTGACCGTGAATGTCACCCGCCCCGACGGCTCGACCTTCAGCTTCGACACGCTCTGCCGCATCGATACCGCGAACGAGGTCGAATATTATATGAACGGCGGCATCCTGCACTATGTGCTGCGCAAGCTTGCTGCCTGACGCGGCAGACGCCTGATGCTATGAGCGCCCGCCCCCTCACCGGGGCGGGCGTTTTCGTTTGGAGAGGATTTTCGTTTGGAGAGGAAGCGCATGAGCGCGGAAATCATCGTCATCGAGATCATCGGCTGGGCTGCCGCGGTCGTCATCCTCGCCGCCTATATCCTGCTGTCGCTCGGCAAGCTTGCAGGACGCAGTTACCTTTACCAATGGATGAATGTGATCGGGGCCGGCGGGTTCATCGTCAATTCGGGCTATAATGGCGCGCTACCCTCGGCGGTGCTCAATGTCATCTGGGCCGCGATGGGGCTGTTCACCCTTTGGAGCGTCTGGCGCGCCCGGCAAGTCGCGCGCGCCATCGTCCCTTAGGGCTTGGCCGCCGCATTCCATGCCGCCACTTTCGCGCGCGTATCGGCGAGCATCTTGTCGAGCGCCGCGCGATCCTGCACCGCGCCGCGCATCACCACCGTATCGATGGCGCGCGTCGCCGCGACGTCCTCGAGCGGATTCTTCGTCAGCAACACCAGATCGGCCGCCATGCCCGGCTTGATCGCACCGTAACGATCGAGCCAGCCGAACCACGCCGGGCCTGCGCGCGTTGCCGAGGCGAGCGCCTGCGCCGGAGTCAGCCCCTTTTGCGTAAAGAGTTCGATCTCGTCGTGAAGTCCAAAGCCCGGATAATTGAAGCTGTTGAGGAAACCCGCGTCGGTCCCCGCGATGATCGGCACGCCCGCTTCGGCGAGCATCGGCAGGATCGTCGCAATATCCTCGATCTGCTTGTGGCGCGTCGCGATACCCGCGGCGTCGGCCTTTGCCGCGCGCTCGATGCGCCAGTCATAGGTCTTGCGGAGCTTTGGCCCGATATAGGCGAGGCCCGCATCCTTCGAATGATCGTCGCTATCGAGATAGGCGATGATGCGGCTGCCGTTCAGCGTCGGTGTCACGAACACGCCTTTGACGGCGAAGCGGCGATAGGCGGCCATCGCGGTGTCGCGGTCGAAGCCCGCATCGAGCCGGCGGTTCGCTTCGGCGCGGTCGATGCGCCCCGCCGCGAAATCGGCGGCAATTGCAGCCTCGTCCTTCGCCCCGGCGTTATAGGCATAGTCGAGATGCTCGATCGAGCTGATCCCGGCGTCCACCGCCTGATCGACCGTCAACGCCATCGGGATATGCCCCGATGTGCGCAGGCCAAGCGCCTTGGCCTTGGTCAGCGCATAGAGGAACAATTCGGGCTTCAGCGTGCTGTCGGTGATCTTGACGAAATCAACCTTGTCGCGCGTCTTGAGGCGATCGAGCGCGGCGTCAACATCGGCTTCGCTGCCGACCTCGATCGTTCCTTTCCAGACCGGCGCGATACCCTCGATCTTTGCACCCGATGTCAGCAAGCGCGGTCCGAACAGGCTGCCGCTCGCAATTTCGCTACGCCAGGCGAGCACCTGTTCGGGCAAATCCCCCGAACAGTCGCGGATCGTCGTGATGCCGTTCGCGATATAGAGCGGCAACAGCGCCCTATTCTCATCGATCAGTTCGGGTCCGCCGCCGAAATGGACATGCATGTCCCAGAGACCCGGGATCAGATAGCGCCCCTTGCCCTCGACCGTTCGCGCCGCGCGCCAGTCCTTCGCAATCACCGCATCGGCGCCGACCGCAACGATATCGTCGCCTTTCAGCACCACCGCCTGTCCGGCGACCGTTTTCGCCGCCTCGACATCGACGATTGTCACATGGCGGATGACGACATCGCCTTGTTTCGGCGCGGCAAGCGCGGGCGAAGCAATAGCGAGCAGAGCGGGTGCGAGAGCGGCAAACAGATATTTCATGAAGGCGACCTTTTCTCGAATAGCCGTCCCTTAACCCCATCGGCGACGAGATCAAGCGACCCAGACGCCCGCGTCCTTGTGCCATTCCTCGATCGATTTCTCGGGATAGAGATCGAACGCCGCATCGCGTGGCCCGATGCCGGGTTCGACCCACTCCGCCTTATATTTGAGCATCAGGTGGACGCGCGACGACGGCACCGGCAGCGGCGAATCGATCGCGCTCGCAAAAGGATGGATGAGGTCAGGCCAGGTCGGATCATAGAGCCACAGTGCCGACCCGCATTCGCGGCAGAACCGTCGTTCGCCGCTCGAAACTTCGCAAGTTTCATGCTCGTCGTCTTCGATCCGCGCGCGAAAGAGACCAAGATGCGCTTCGCCTTCGACCTTTAGCGACCTCGCGTCGGCGCCGAGGTTGATCGCGTAGCCCCCGCCACCCTGCTGTTTCCGGCAAATCGAACAATAGCAAAGCTGGTACGGCACGGGTGTGTGGCTCTGCATGGAAAAGCGTATCGCGCCGCACCGGCACGAGCCTTTGAGTTCGCACGGCATCGGATTTCCTTTCAAGCCATCATCGGCTGTAAAGGCGCAACGCACGATGACGCGGAAGGTTCGTGGTGGGCGCTGACGGGCTCGAACCGCCGACCCTCTCGGTGTAAACGAGATGCTCTACCAACTGAGCTAAGCGCCCCCGAAGGGAGGTGCGCCCCTGCCATAAGCCGCCGCCGCTGGCAAGCGGGTCGCGCGCGTCAGAGCCAGCGGATATGCTTGAAGCGCCAGAACACCAGCCCCGACCCGCCGAAGATCAACGCAAGAGCGAACGGATAGCCAAAGGCCCAGTCGAGTTCGGGCATGAATTCGAAATTCATGCCATAGATGCCTGCAATCGCCGTCGGTACGGCGAGGATCGCCGCCCAGGCGGCGAGCTGGCGCGTGATCACGCCCTGCCGTTGCTGCTCGAGCATGCCGTTGGTCTCGATCACCGACGCAGCGACATCGCGAAGGCCGGAGAGCCGGAATTCGGCGCGCTGCACATGGTCCCAGATGTCGCGGAAGAAGGGGCGCACGGCAGGGTCGATATTGGGCAGGTCGTCCTCGGTCGCAAGGCGTCCGGCAACCTCCTTCATCATGCCCACCAGGCGCTGGAAGCGGATGATCTCATGCCGCTGGGTGTAGAGATGGCGAATATCGGCGGCGTCGAGCGGCGTGTCCATCACGCTGTCCTCGACCGCGAGCATCCGGTCCTCGATCGCGTCGACAACCGGAAAATAGCCGTCGACGATGAAATCAAGCACCGCATAAAGGACATAGTCAGGCCCGTGCGCGAGCTTGGCGGGCAGCGTTTCAAGCCGCGCCCTGATGTCGGTGTGCGTTCGCGCCGACCCGTGACGGACGCTGACGAAAAAATGCGGACCGATGAAAAAGGCGGTTTCGCCGGGCTGAATGATGTCGGCGTCGAGGTTGGCCGTACGGGTGATGACGAACAGCTGATCGCCATAAGCCTCGACCTTCGGCAACTGGTTCGCCTTCAGCGCATCCTCGACCGCCAGGGGGTGAAGGCCAAAGCGTTTGGCGATGCCTTCGAGTTCGCCCGGCGTCGGCTCGTAAAGGCCAAGCCAGAAAAAATCGCCGTCGTCGCAATCTTCGGGAATCGCTTCGTCCGGACCGATGTCGCGGACAAGCTTGCCGTCATGATAAACGCGGGCGGCCATGATCGGCATCGGCAGAAAACTCCATTGAAGTGCGGCGCTTACATAGTGCGCCCCGCAGCGAAGGGAAATGCCCCGGATTCGGGCTAGGTGTCCCGGCTGTCGTATGCCCATTGCAGCAGCGCCTGCCGCTGTTTCGGTCGGCAAAAGAGGTCGCCCGGTTCGCAATGCTTGCGCACTTGCGCGGCGTGACGCCGGAAGGCGCGCCACCGCGCAATCTGGCGATGGTCCTCGCCCGGCATCCGCCGCCCCGAATAATAGCGGCAATACCATTGGAACCAGCCGCGCGGGTCGTCGGGATGGATCCACCCTTTCTGGATCCAGACATGCAAGGGAACACTCGCGCGGATGCCGAAATAGTTGAGCGAACAGTCGGCCCGTCCGGGTGCAAGCTTCGCGTTCCGGAACCAGCTTGCCGGGAATTCGGCGGTGCAGTCGGTCAGATATTTGCCGCAGAATACCCCGAGTTCCAGCATCTCGGCCGGCGCAAGTTCGGGTTCGAAACCGGGATCGAAAGCCTTCCCCATCGGGGCGGTGCGCAAATAGCGATAACCCTGCTGCATCCGGTCGTTCACGACCACTTCGACGGCATCCTTCATGCCCGAAATCTACGCCAGGCGAACGGCGTGGGCCATGCCTATTCTTCGAGCGCCTCGAAATAGCGGGCGAGCGCGTCGCCGGCGCCTTCGGCAAGCGCGATGAAGATGCGGCGACCGTCGTGCGGGTCGTCTTCGCGCAGGAACAGACCCGCATCGGTCATCGTCTTGATCCAGCGCAGCGCCGTCGTCGCGGGAACCGCGGCGGCGATGCACAGGCTCGACACCGACACCGGCTGGCGCTCGAGCCTCGCGGCATAGAGGTCGAGCAACATGTCCCAAGCCGGATCGGCGAACAGGTCGGCGGGGAAATATTGCTCGCGCATCCGTCGCTGGCGCAGCATCCGCCGCACCGCCTTGGCGCGCTGCCGATCGAGCGTGCGATCTTCGGGAACGAAGCTGCGCGGCATCGCGGCAAAGTCGCGCGCCGGCGCGCGTACCTGTCCCGCATAGTCGGGCAGATCCTCAGCCCGCGATGCAAAGCCCATGGGTGTGCCGGGAAGACCGCCCCGTTGGCCGGCGAGATCGCCGAGCAGGCGCGAAATGCGCGCGACTTCTTCCTGCAGCCGGTCGATCCGCTCCATCGCATCGTCGCGTGCGATGTCGTGGAGGATGCCGTGCCGCGTCTGCCTTGCTGCCGCCAGGGCGACGAGCCGGTCGGTCGGATCGGGTTCGACCAGGAACTGGACGTCGAGCGCCGCCGGAATGGCGGCCGCGACCCGGTCGAGCGCGACCAGTGTGGTTTCGCATATGAGATTGCAGCCCCGTTCGCCCGCCGCCGCATATATGTCGCCCAGCGTTTCGCCTTCGATCGTCTCCGCCGCGGCGAGCCAGATAATGTCCAGTGTCGCCGTTTGCCGGATGTAATCCGCCGCGCGCAACGGCGGGAGCGTTCTGACGAGGCGCACTTCAGCGAGCGGAGCCGTGTCGGGCCAATCGACCTCTGACCCCACGAACAAAAGTGGCGACGCAACAGAGTCGAGGATTCCGCCGATCGTCTCGGGCGGTCCCGCATATCCTGCACCGAAACCTCCCGGCGCGATTGCCAATCTATCCAGCGTCTGCATCACTTGGCCCACCATGTTACCCGTCCCCCATCGCTCCATCCTGGCGTAAGCATGCCGTCATTTCGGCGGTATTCACCTTTTGTTCGTTCCCGTTTGCCGCCAATCCGGACCCAAGCTCGATATTCTGCATGAGTCGGCGCGTGTCGGCCGTTATGGAATAGGTCCATTTTGGACATGATTTGTTCTCATCGTCAACAATTTATTCGCGCTTGCCAAGCTGCCGACATCGAGTCAGGCCAGCCCGATGGTTTCCGGCCCCTCCTCGCTGACCCGCCTCCGCCGGCGACGGCGCTTCCGGTCACTGCTCGCGCTGCTGTTGCTCGCCGGGCTCGCCTTTGTCGCATGGGTGTGGTTGCCGGCGCCCGCGCTGACCATGCCGCTCGTCCATGTGATCGACGGCGACAGCCTGACGATGCGGCAGAATGATGCGCCGCTGACGATCCGCCTGACCGGCATCGACGCGGTCGAATATCGGCAGGATTGCGCGCGCGACGCCGCCCGCTGGCCCTGCGGCCGCGAAGCACGCGCCACGCTCGAAAAACTGGCGGGCCGCGGGCCGCTCTATTGCGAGGTCGCGGCAAAGGATCGTTACGACCGCACGCTCGCCGCATGCCGCACCGCCCCTTTCCCGGACGGCATCGACCTCGGGGCCGAAATGGCGCGGCTCGGCTGGGCGGTTGCGACGAGCGATGCCTATATGGTCGAGGAAGCCGAGGCGCAGGCGAAGCGGCGCGGCATCTGGCAGGGCGACTTCGTCCGCCCCGAACAATGGCGCGCAACGCACGAGCGTCCGGCCACCGCGCCGAGGCCGCCCGACACATGAAAACGCGCCCGCTATGCCTCGCCGTCGTTTCCGGCTAGGGCGAGCCTCATGAACAGCCTGTTTCCCGTCATGATCGGCGGCGCGATCGGCGCCGGCGCCCGCCATCTGGTCGGCCAGGCGATGCTCGCGCGGTTCGGCCCGGCCTTCCCATGGGGGACGCTGTCGATCAATATCGTCGGCAGCCTGTTGATGGGCCTGTTCGTCGGCTGGCTCGCGCGCAGCGGTGACGGCGACACGACGCGGCTGTTCGTCGGCGTCGGGATTCTTGGCGGTTTCACCACCTTCTCCTCTTTCAGCATGGAAAATTGGATGCTTTTCGAACGCGGCCAAAACGCTCAGGCAGCCGCCTATGTCTTCGCGTCCGTCGTCGGCGCGATCACCGCCTGCGGGCTCGGTCTGTTCCTTGTGCGGCAAGTGCCGGCATGAGCGACGCCAAAGCCAATCTCGATGGCGCGACCATCGCCGAGGAAGACGACGGCATCCGGCTCGACCGCTGGTTCAAGCGCCACCGCGAGGGAACGCCGCACGCGCTGCTCGCGCGCTGGGCGCGCTCGGGACAGCTGACGCTCGACGGCAAAAAGGCCGATGTGTCGGACCGCATCGCGACGGGGCAGAAACTTGTCATGCCGACCCCGCCGGTCGAGACCATGGCGCGACCGGCGCGCAAGGGCCGTCCGCTGACCGACGCCGATGTCGAGCTGGCAACGGGCATGATGATCCACCGCGACGCGAGCGCGATCGTGCTGAACAAGCTGCCGGGGCTCGCGACGCAAGGCGGCACCAAGACCGAACAGCATGTCGACGGCCTGCTCGACGCGCTGAAATTCGACGGACCGACACGGCCGAAACTCGTCCACCGGCTCGACAAGGATACGTCGGGCGCGCTGTTGATCGCGCGGACACCGAAGGCCGCGGCTTATTTCGCCAAAAGCTTTTCGAATCGCAGCGCGAAAAAGACCTATTGGGCGCTGATCGTCGGCGTGCCCGACATCCAGCAGGGCGAGATCGACCTGCCGCTCGCCAAGCAGCCCGGATCGGGCGGCGAGAAAATGCACGTCCACGACAGCGGCCTCGCATCGAAGACGCGTTACCGCGTGATCGAGCGCGCGGGGAACAGCACCGCTTGGGTCGAGCTGCAACCGCTGACCGGCCGCACCCACCAGCTGCGCGTCCATATGGCGGCGATCGGCCACCCGATCGTCGGTGACGGCAAATATGGCGGCAAGGGCGCGTTCCTGACCGGGACGATCAGCCGCAAGATGCATTTGCACAGCCGCCGCCTGCGCATCGACCATCCCGACGGCGGCGCGATCGATATCAGCGCCGACCTGCCCGATCATTTCGCCGCAAGCATGGACGATCTGGGCTTCGACCTGCTGCTCGGCGATATCGGCATCGACGCGGGCGAAAAGGGTCCGCCGCCCAAATCGGCGCTCAAGGCTCAGGCGAAAGCGCACAGCAAACAGATCCGCAAGGCGCGGCGCGGCGAACGGCGCGGCCGCACGGCAGAGGGCAAGCCCACCGACTTCGTCGGCAAGCCCAAGCCCAAGGCGAAAGCGAAACCGGGCAAGCCCGGCAAGCCGGCGCCCGGGAAACCTGCGGGCAAGAAGCCGAGCGCGAAGAAGCATCCGGCGCGCCCGCCCAAGGCGAGCTGATGCACCCCAACTCCGCCTTCCGCCCGCGGCAGGACGATCTCGCCGAATTGCTGGTGCGCGAGATCGGTTTTGCCGCGATCTTTGCGAGCACGCCCGACGGGCCGCGCGTCGCGCATGTGCCTGTGGTGCTGAGCGACGACCGGGCAACGCTGCAATTTCATCTCGCGCGCGGCAATGCGCTGACCCGCCACCTGGGCGGCGCGAACGCGCTCGCCGTGGTGCAGGGTCCCGACGCCTATGTCAGCGCAAGCTGGTACGCCGACATCGACCAGGTGCCGACGTGGAACTATGTCGCCATCGAGATGGAAGGCACGGCGCGCAAGCTCGACGACGCGGCGCTCGTGGCACAGCTCGACACGCTTTCGGCGCAGCACGAAGCGCGCGTGGGTGCCGATCCGCCGTGGACGCGGGGCAAAATGAACCCCGCGCTGTTCAGCAAGATGACCGGCGCCATTGTCGGCTTCGAAATGCGGATTACCTCATGGCGCCCGACGATCAAGCTGTCGCAGAACAAGTCCGCCGACGAACGCGCGCGCGTGATCGAAGGGGTCGAGGCAACGGGCCACGGCGCGCTCGCACAGTTGATG
This sequence comes from Sphingopyxis sp., assembly GCF_050725655.1. GTDB lineage: Bacteria > Pseudomonadota > Alphaproteobacteria > Sphingomonadales > Sphingomonadaceae > Sphingopyxis. The sequence goes on from NZ_JBOHHT010000066.1 coordinate 20,621, forward strand.
CGGCATCTGGGCGGCGATAGGGAGGGTGTATGAACCAGACCGACGACGCGCTCGCCAAAAAACGCTTCTTCGCCCTCAACGCTATGCGCCTGATGGGCGCGATCTTCGTACTCATCGGTTTCGTGCTGATCCGCGGCGGATGGGAACTCGCCGGACAGCCGACCGATCGCTGGATCGGGGTCGCCGTCGTGCTCATCGGCGCGTTCGATTTCGCGGTCATGCCGCTGCTCCTCGCGCGCCGCTGGCGATCGCCCAAAAACCTGTGATCGACCCGTGAAGCGATTCTGGAAAGAGGTCACCGTCGTCGCAGAGGATGGCGGCTGGGGTATCGCGCTCGATGGCCGGCCGGTGCGCACGCCACAGCGCGCGGCGCTGGCCGTCGCAAGCGCTGCGCTCGCCGAAGCAATCGCCGCCGAATGGCGCGATGTGGGCGAGACGGTCGAGCCGGCGGCCATGCCGATGACGGGCCTGACCAACGCCGCGATCGATCTGGCGACACCCGACCTCGCCGCCTTCGCCGCGCCGGTCGCCGCTTATGCGCAGAGCGACCTCTTCTGCTATCGCGACGCGCGCGATGCCGCGCTGCAGGCCGAGCAGGCGGCGGCGTGGAACCCGTTGCTCGCCTGGGCCGAGGCACACTACGGCATCGAATTTACCCTGACGCAGGGCGTGCTGCCAGTCGACCAGCCCGAAGCGACGGTTGCGACGCTGCAGGGCGCCATACTGGCGCAGGACGCTTGGCGGATCACCGCGCTGACGCCGCTGGTCACGATCGGCGGATCGCTCGTCGCCGGCCTCGCCTTGCTCGAAAACGCGTTCGACGCCGACGCCTTGTGGGAGGCGGTCAGCCTCGACGATCTCTATCAGGAACGCCGGTGGGGCGCCGACAGCGAAGCGCAAAAGGCGCGCGCCATCCACAAACGCGACTGGGACAATGCGGCGCGGTTTTTGACGCTGCTTTAGTCGGCGAAGTTCGGCTTTCGCTTCTGCATCCCGGCCATCACCGCTTCCATCTGGTTCGGCGTGCGGATGACCTTCACCTGTTCGTCGCTTTCGGCCTGCAATATCTCGGCGTCGCTCGCATCGGCGAGCATGTTGCACAATCGCTTGGCGCCGCGGATCGCGTGCGGGTTCTTGTCGGCAATCCCCGCCGCCAGTTCCATCGCTTTCGCCAGCGGATCGTCCGACACATGTGTCGCGAAACCCAACAGCTTCGCCTCAGAGCCGTTGAATTCGCGGTTGGTGTAGATCAGCTCGCGCAGCACATCGTCGGCGACCTGCGTGCGCCACAGCGCCATGCCCGCGACATCGGGAACAAGGCCCCAGCGCATTTCCATGATTGCGATGCGGGTGTCGGGATGCACGATGCGAATGTCGGCGGCCGCCATGATCTGGCTGCCCGCACCAAAGGCGACGCCGTGAACCGCCGCAATCACCGGCACCGGGATTTCGCGCCAGCCCCATGCGGCATATTGGGCATTGTTCGCGATTCCCCGCGTCCGGTCCGACAGGCTGCCGCCCGCGCTGCTCGCGCCCGGATCGCGATCGTTGCTGAGGCTGGAGAGGTCGAGCCCGGCGCAGAAAGCGCGGCCCTCGCCCGACAGCACGACGACGCGGAGGCCCGCCGTCGCCTTGAGCTGGTCGACCGCTTCGGCCAGCGCTTCCCACATCGCGGGGTCGAGCGCGTTCATCTTGTCGGCGCGGATCAGGCGGACGTCGGCGATCCCGCCTTCGAGCATGGTGATCGAAATACGGTCTTTCATCGGAGAGCCCTCTTTAGAGCGGCTTCGACGAGCGGAAGCTGGTCGTTGCCGAAATACATATCGTCCTTGTCGACGAAAATCGTCGGCGACCCATAGCCGCCGCGCGCGATGACTTCATCGGTGTTCGTGCGCAGCCGGGCCTTCACCATATCACTGCCCGCCGCGGCGGCGAGCGCAGCACCGTCGAGCCCCTCGGCATCCGCGACCGCCGTGAGCACGGCGGGGTCGTCGAGATTCTCTTGCCGCTCGAAATAGCTCGCGAAGACGCCGCGCGCGAAACGGACAAGCGCCGCCTGATCCTCTTCGAGCGCGGAGCAGAAACGCATCGCGGTGATGCTTTTTGCCGGGTGCCACTGCGACGGGAAATTCATTGGTACGCCCGCGAGCCGCGCCCAATCCTTCAATATCTTCCAGCTATGCTGCAGCCGCCGGTTGTCAGCCTGCTCGCGCGCCGCATAGACGGCGGGGTTCACCGCGTTGAACACCCCGCCGACGAGGATCGGCCGATAGACCGCCGTGGTCCCCGTCCGTTCGAGCACGCCCGGCAGATTGTGGAACGCGAGGCGGGTCCAGGGCGAGGAGAGGTCGAAGAAGAATTCGACGCGCGCGGCCATGGGATCAGACCTCCGCCTTTGCCTTTTCCCAATATTGGTCGCGGAGCAGCCGCTTGTAGAGCTTGCCGGTATCGTGACGCGGCAGCGCTTCGAGGAAGTCGATGCGGCGCGGGATTTTCACCCCCGACAATTTCTCGCGCGCGTAGGTCAGCAATTCGGCACGGAACGCATCGGTGGCGTCGGCCATGTCGGCGGGCTGGATGACCGCAATCACCTCCTCGCCCATTTCGTCGTGCGGACCGCCGACGACCGCGACGTCGGCAACCTTGGGATGCGTGACGAGGTGGTTCTCGATTTCCTGCGGATAGATGTTCACGCCGCCCGAAATGATCATGAAGCTCTTGCGATCGGTCAGATAGAGGAAGCCATCTTCATCAACTTTGCCCACATCGCCAAGGGTCGACCAGCCCTTCGCGTTGCGGCTGGAGGCGGTTTTCTCATTATCCCCATGATATTCGAAGACATTTTCGCTTTCGAAGAAAACCGCGCCTTCCTCGTTCGCACCGAGCTCGGTTTCATTGTCCTCGCCCATGATGTGAATCGCGCCGAGGATGGGGCGGCCGACACTGCCTCTGTGCGTCAACCAGTCGGCGCTGGAGATGAAGGTCATGCCATTGCCTTCGGAGCCGGCGTAATATTCGAACAATACCGGGCCCCACCAGTCGATCATCGCCTGCTTGACCGGGACCGGGCACGGGGCCGCGGCGTGGATCGCGACCTTCAGCGAAGAGGTGTCATAACGCGAGCGGACATCGTCGGGCAGCTTCAGCATGCGCACGAAATGCGTCGGCACCCACTGGCTGGCATTCACGCGATATGTTTCGATAAACGAAAGCGCCGCTTCGGGATCGAATTTCTTCATCAGCACGACGGTGCCGCCGAGCCGGTGGATCGTCATCGACCAGCGCAGCGGCGCGGCGTGATAGAGCGGCGCGGGCGAGAGATAGATGCTGCCCGAATTGATCTGGAACACCGCCGAGGCGAGCATGACGAGGCTGTTCGCCGCGTCGATCGCCGGATCCTCGGGCAGCGGCACGCGCACGCCCTTGGGCCGGCCGGTGGTGCCCGACGAATAGAGCATGTCGACCCCGGCGCGCTCGTCGGCGACCGGCGTAGCGGGCATCGCGCCGACCGCGTCCTCCCAACTGGCGTATCCGGGGATGTCGCCGCCCATCGCAAAGCGCTTGATGCCCGTCGTGAGTTGCTGCGCGGCGCCCGCGAGGCTCGCCGACACGATGAGGATCTGTGCGCCCGAATTTTCGAGGATATAATCGGTCTCGTCCTGCGTCAGCCGCGACGAGATGCAGACATAGCGGAGGCCCGCGCGCTGCGCGCCCCAGGTCAGCCCGTAATAATGCGGGGTGTTGTCGAGCATGAAGGCGACGACATCCTCATGCCCCAGCCCGTGCGCGCGAAACAGCTGCGCCGCGCGGTTCGAGGCCGCATCGAGTTCACCATAGCTGATCGCCTCCCCCGTTTCGGCGACGATGATCGCGGCTTTGTCGGGATTGGCGCGGGCGTGGACTGAGGGGTGCATCGGCTGGCTCTCCGGGAATCATTGCTTTCTTTATGTCGAAGATCAGTAGCAACCTGAAACTTTCGGTCAAGCAAGCTGGGACCGGTGGCAGGATTGCGCTCAAGAAGCGGCAGATGCGAAGCAGGATTATACGGTACAACTGATCCTCCCTGCCGCGAAGCGGTGGGGAGGTGGCGGCGCAAAGCGCTGACGGAGGGGCTTTGACGCCACCGTCGCGGCCCCTCCACCACCCTTCGGGTGGTCCCCCTCCCCATCGCTACGCGACAGGGAGGATTCAGTCCGGCCGCGAGCGCAGCGTGTACCCCTGTCCCTTCACGGTATGCAGCATCGGCCAGTCGAACCCCCGGTCGACCTTCGCGCGCAGCCGCGACATATGGACCTCGACCCGGTTGGTGCCGGGGTCGAAATCGATCCGCCACACGGCCTTCAGAAGGGCGGCACGCGACAAGGGCCGGTCGGGAACGCGCGCGAGATTTGCCAGCAGATCGAATTCGCGGAGCGGCAGGCGGATCAGTCGTCCCGCACGTTCGACCCGCCGGTCGATCAGGTCGATCCGCAACTCGCCCTCGCCCAACCGCCCGGCCGCGATGCGGCTGCGCCGCAGCAGCCCTGCAATGCGCGCCAGCACTTCGGGGAGGTTACTGGTCCAACCGACCGCATCATCGGCGCCGGCGCCGAGGGCGATCATCCGTTCGTCGAAGGAATCTTGGTCCGATACGATCATCAGCGGCCGCGACCCGGCAATCGATCGCATCAGCCGGACGAACTCGGACGGCTCCTGCCAGTCGAGAAAGGGGTTGATGAGCAACAGGTTGAAGCAGCTGTCGCTCCAGAACCGGAGGCCGTTGACGTGCGGCGGCAGGATCAACGCCTCGCAACCCGCCGCCTCGATCGCCGCGCGCAGTCTCTCCGCCCGCGCCGCCAGCGGATGATAGATGGCGACCAGCAACTTCCTGTCGCCTTCCCCGATCTCGCCCGATGATGCCATGCTGAGCCCCCGTCGTCGTCGCAACATCGTGTCGCGCCGCCGCCCCACCGGCATTGCACCGCCTTTCGGCTGTGCTAACCCTAACCGATGACCAGTATCGAAATGCTTGACAGCGACTTCGCCACCCTGACCGACCTCGTCCGTGCCCATGCCGCGGAGCGTCCCGATGCCGTAGCGGCTGCCGACGCGCTTCGGCGGCTGAGCTGGTCCGAACTGGATCAATTGACCGACCGAATCGCCGCGCGGTTGCAGCAGGACGGATTTACAAAAGGAGAGCGCACCGCAATCGCCGGCCTCAACAGCGTCGAGCAGATGGCGGTGATCCTCGGCACGCTGCGCGCCGGCGGCGTGGCGGGACTTGTCACCAACAGTGCGACCGGCGAGCAGATGGCGGCGATGATCGCCGACACCGGTGCGCGCCACCTGTTCCTTGACAATGCTGCGAAGACGAGCCTCGACGGGCATGTCATCACCGCGAGCGACCTGATCGCGATGGACGGCAGCGATGCGGGAACGCCCCTCGACGCCTGGCTGTCGCCGGCCGGCGCACAGCCCACGCCGGTCGAGATTTTGCCCGAGGACGGGTTCAACATCATCTATTCGTCGGGCACCACGGGCACGCCCAAGGGTATCGTCCACAGCCATGCGATGCGCTGGCAGCACATCGTCCGCGGGGCGCCCGCCCATGGCGCCAATGCGGTGACGATCCTGTCGACCCCGCTCTATTCGAACACGACGATGGCGAGCTTCATGCCGACGGTCGGGTCGGGCGGGCAGGTCGTGTTGATGAAGAAATTCGACGCGCGCGGCTTCCTCGAACTCGCGGCGCGCGAACGCGCGACCAACACGATGCTGGTGCCGGTGCAGTATCGGCGGATCATGGCGCTGGAGGATTTCGGCGACTTCGACCTCTCCAGCTTCGTCGTCAAATATTGCACCTCGGCGCCCTTCCCGGCGACGCTCAAGGCCGATGTGCTGCAACGCTGGCCGGGCGGGCTCGTCGAAATTTACGGCATGACCGAGGGCGGCGCGGCGTTCATCCTCGAGGCGCATCAATTCCCCGACAAATTGCACACTGTCGGCAAGCCCGCACCCGGGCATATCGCGAAAGTGATCGACGAGGATGGCAACGAGCTGCCGCAGGGCTCGGTCGGCGAAGTCGTCGGCCGGTCGCCCGCGATGATGACGGGGTATAACAACCGCCCCGACGCGACCAAGGCGATGCACTGGTACGACACCGAGGGGAACCTCTTCTATCGCCACGGCGACATCGGCCGCATCGACGAGGATGGGTTCCTGACGCTGATGGACCGCGCCAAGGACATGATCATCTCGGGGGGGTTCAACATCTTCCCGAGCGACCTCGAAGCGATATTGATCGCCGACGACCGCGTCGTCGAGGCGGCTGTGGTGGGTATGCCGAGCGAGGAATGGGGCGAGACGCCGGTCGCGTTCGTCGTGCTGAAACCCGACGCCGATGCGGAAAGCGTGCGCGCCGACTGCAACGCCAAGATCGGCAAGACGCAGCGGCTGAGCGCGATTACGGTCGTTGAAGAGTTGCCGCGCAGCCCGATCGGCAAGGTACTGAAGCGCGAACTTCGGGATGCCTACGTCCGATAACAGCCGGGCCGCCAGCTAGCGACTGGAAGCGGGCATAAATCCTCCCCGTGCCGCAGGCATGGGGAGGGGGACCGCGCCCGCAGGGCGTGGTGGACGGGCGACAACGGTGCGCCAAAGCCCCTCCGTCAGCGCTGCGCGCTGCCACCTCCCCATCGCTGCGCGACGGGGAGGACCTTTCCCTTCTTCGTCACCCTGGACTTGATCCGGGGTCCATCAAACTGATGTCGCGCGAATGGATCCCGGATCAAGTCCGGGATGACGAAGAAGGGACGTCCGCAAGCCACCCCAAAGCAGAAACTCTCAGGCGTCCGCAGATTCGGTCAGGGCAAGTCTGCCGCCATTATCGCCGCCAGCGCATTCTGCAGCCGTGCATCGCCTTCGCCCTCGACCCATGCCCATTTGAGTTTGCGCCGGTCGAGTTCGCCGATCGCGACCTCCATGAACTGGTCGCGTGCCAGCTCGCTGCCGAACAGGCGGGTGCCGTCCTCCTCCCACAGCAGGTCCATCGCGGGGACAAGGTAGAGGTCGGCGACTTCGTCCCACAAGTCGATTTCGGGCAGGCGGCGGCCGAGCAGCATGATCGCCCATGCCTGCGTCATCAGCGCATCGGTGTCGGACACCAGCCATAGGGGCTGCTGCGCGAGCGCTTCGCGCGTTGCCGCCCGATGGCCGTCGAAGATCGCGAGCAGATCGACCTCGTCGAGATCGGTGCCGTTCGCCTCGGCATAGGTGCGGCCATATTCGGGGACGACAAGCCCGCCGAGCTGGAGCGCCAGGCGCGGCGCGAGCGTCGATTTGCCGGTGCTTTCGGCGCCGTGGAGGCAGATATGGCGGGTCATATCGCCACCCTGCCCGTCGCCGCCGCGCGCCGCCACTGGAGCAGGCCGTCGATCGACAGGCCGAGCAGCACGACATAGACGGCGCTGGTCGCGTAAAGGCCGCGCCATGCGAACAGCGGCACCGCGATCAGATCGACCGCGATCCAGAGGAACCAGCTTTCGACCCGCCGCCGCGCAAGCAGCCATTGCGCGGTGATGCTGAGCATCGCGATCGCGCCGTCGACCCACGGCGCGATCGCGTCGGTGTAGCGGTCCATCGCAAAGCTCCAGCCGACCCACGCGACGATCGTCGCGAGCGCCCAGCCCTGGCGCGCGCGGTCGGTCATCCAACGCACCGGCACCCCGCTATCGTCGCGCGCGCGCATCCAGGCGGCCCAGCCATAAAGGTTGAGAACGAAGAAAAAGCCCTGGAGCAGCATGTCGCTGTACAGCTTCGCCTCAAAGAAAACGAAGGCGTAGAGCGTCACCGCGACGAGCGCGAAGGGATAGTTCCACACGCTGCGCAGTGCGACGAGCGCGACATTGGTCAGCACAAATGCCGCCGCAATCCATTCGAGATAGCTCATGCGTCGGCCCCGTGGCGCTCGACGTGCCTGGGGCGGGTCCACAGCCCGTCGCGGCTGATGCGCCGCTGCGGCGGACGGCGCAGCACCGACCAGCCCGCGCGCGCGACCCATCCCAATTTTGCGAGGAGCGAAGTCCCCGCACGGTGGTCCCACGCATGATCGCCGCGCGACCGCACTTCGCGCGCGATGTCGCCATAGATGCCCGCAGCGGCGAGCACCGCCCAGCGGCTGCGCGGGGGCAGCTTGCGTGCCCCCCAGCGCGCCGATGCCTCATATTCCTCCGCCATTTCGGACAGCCATTTCGCCATCACCGACAGGCGCCCGCGAAAGGCGGGGTGCATATGCTGACCCGGCGGGATGTCGAGTTCGACCATCCATTCGACCGGCAGGTAACAGCGGTCGGCGGCGGCATCCTCGGCGACGTCGCGCGCGATATTGGCGAGCTGGAACGCGATGCCGAGGTCAGAGGCACGGTCAAGCGTGGTTTCGTCGGCGGGATCGATGCCCATGACGAGCGCCATCGCGACCCCGACCGCGCCCGCGACATGATAGGCGTAGCGGAGCAGGTCGGCCTCGCTGCGCGGGCGCCAGTCCTTCGCGTCGAGTTCGAAGCCCGCGACGATATCGTCGACGACCCAGCGCGGGATCGCAACCTCGGTGAGCAGGAAACCGAGCGCGTCGAACGCCATGTCGCCTGTCGGCTCCCCCGCGAAAGCCTTGTCGGTCTGCGCGCGAATATAGGCGACCGCGGCGACCGGATCATGGTCCGGTTTCATCGCGCCGCCATGATCCTGCCCGTCGGTCAGATCGTCGGCGGCACGGCACCATGCGTAGAGCAGCCAGACGCGCTCGCGCGTTTCACGGTCGAAGAGCTGGCTGGCCAGCGCAAAGCTTTTCGATCCGCGCGCGATGCTGTCGTGCGCGAAACCGTGGAGGGCATGTGCATCATAGGCCCCCTCTTCGATCATTACAGATTTTCGGCCTTCATCGCGAAGATCGTCTTGTGCGGCACATAGGCCGCCATCTTGTCGAGCAGATCGTCGAGCCCGGCATCGACGATCATGATCCCGGCGTGTGCCGGGCGGATGAAGCCGACTTCGACCATGTTCCGGTTGAAGGCGATGAGGTCGTTGTAGAAGCCCGCGGCGTTGAGCAGCCCGACGGGTTTGCTGTGATAGCCGAGCTGCGCCCAGCTGATCGCTTCCCACAGTTCGTCCATCGTGCCGACCCCGCCTGGGATGGTGAGGAAGCCGTTCGACAGGTCGGTGAACATCTTCTTGCGTTCGTGCATCCCCGAAACGACGTGGAGTTCGGTGCAGCCGCGGTGTGCGACCTCGGCACCGACGAGCGCTTCGGGAATGATCCCGATCACCTCACCGCCGGCCTCGAGCGCGCTGTCGGCGACCGCGCCCATCAGCCCCAATCGGCCGCCGCCATAGACGACGCCAATCCCGCGCTGCGCCAAGGTGCGCCCGACGTGGCGCGCGGTATCGATATAGATGGGATCTTCGGGGGTCGCGGACCCGCAATAGACGGCAAGGCGTTTCATTTTTCTTCCAACATCAGATTGGCGGTCGCCTTGGCGCTGCCGACGACCCCCGGGATACCCGCGCCCGGATGCGTCCCCGCGCCGACGAAGTAAAGGTTCGAAATCACATCGTCGCGGTTGTGCGCGCGGAACCATGCGCTTTGCCAGAGAACAGGTTCGAGGCTGAACGCGCTGCCGAGATGCGCCGACAGGTCGCGGCCGAAATCGGCGGGCGTGTAATGGAAGCGGGTGACGAGGTTGGCGCGGAGGCCGGGGGCGACGCGGCGTTCGACCTCTTCGAGGATGGCATCGGCGAAGCGCGCCCCGAATTCACCGTCCCAATCGGCCTTGGCCTTGCCAAGATGCGCGACGGGGGCGAGCGCGTAGAAGGTCGCGTGGCCGGGCGGCGCCATTCCGGGATCGGTGACGCTCGGATGGTGGAGGTAGATCGAGAAGTCTTCGGGCACCACGCCGCCGTAAATATCGTCGAGCAGGCCCTTGTAACGCGGGCCGAAGAGGATGCTGTGGTGCGCGATGTCGGGATAGCTGCCCCTCACGCCGAAATGGACGACGAAGAGCGAGGGCGACCAGCGTTTGCGCGCGAGGCTCCTGGCGACCCTCGCGCCGCGGGGATGATCGAGCAGCACCTTGTAGCTGTGCATCAGGTCGCCGTTGCAGGCGACCATATCGGCGTCGCCGTGCCAGCCGCTTTGCGTTGTCACGCCGGTCACCCGGGCGCTTGCGGTTTCGATCTTCGTCACCGGATCATCGAGCCGCAGCGTGCCGCCCAATCGCTCGAACAGCCGCACCATGCCGCCGACGAGCGCGTTGGTGCCGCCGCGCGCGAACCAGACGCCGCCTTCCTTCTCGATCGTGTGGATCAGGGCATAGATGGCGCTCGTCGTCATCGGGTTGCCGCCGACGAGCAGGGTGTGGAACGATAAAGCCTGCCGCAGCCGCTCGTCCTGCACATAAGAGGCGACGATCGAGTAGACGCTGCGCCATGCCTGATATTTCATCAGCGCGGGCGCCGCCTTGATCATCGACGCGAAGTCGAGAAAGGCGACCGCGCCGAGCTTCACATAGCCTTGCTCATGGACGCCCTTCGAATAGGTGAGGAAGCTGTCGTAGCCTTCGACGTCGGCGGGATGGAGCTTCGCGATTTCGGCGCGGAGCGCGGCCTCGTCGTTCGAATAATCGAAATTCGTCCCGTCGGGCCAGTTGAGACGGTAGAAGGGCATCACCGGGACGAGGTCGACGTCGGTCGCCATTTCCTGCCCGCTCAGCGCCCATAATTCTTCGAGACATGGCGGATCGGTAATCACCGTCGGCCCCGCATCGAACGTGAAACCGTCTTTCACCCAATGGTACGCGCGCCCGCCGGGCTTGTCGCGTGCCTCGACGATCGTCGTTTCCGCTCCCGCCGATTGCAGCCGGATCGCGAGCGCGAGCCCGCCAAACCCCGCGCCGATGACGATGGCCTTGCGGCTCATTTCCAGTCAAAACGCCGCAGCGCGGCCAGCGCGCGGCCGACAGGCACCGGCGGTTTGCCCGACAAGATGCGCAGCTTGTCGCCTCGCGTCGACCGCCCGGCGTAAAAGCGCGCTATGAGCCCCGGCGACAGGCGATAAAAGCGCTGGAAGATGCGGTAGCGCGCATCGGGCTCGGCGGCGCGAAAGAGCATCGCGCCGAGCATCCGGTAGAAACGCTGGCGCCGCCAGGCTGCCGCCGCGCGGCCGCGAAGGATAGCCGGAAAGTTGGCGCGGTCGACGAGGTCGGGTAGCGCCGACGCGGTGCGCACGGCGTCGGGCAACGAATAGCCGGTCGTCGCATGGAAAACGCCCGCGCGCACCCCGATCCGTCCGGTGCGGTCGGATGCCGGCCACAGCCGGTCGAAATCGCCCGCCACCACCACCGGCAGCACGCCGGTTTCCTCACGCGTCACCGCCGCGACATCCCACCGCCGGTCGGCGGCATAAGCTGCGATGCGTTCGCTTACGGCGGCAACATCGAGATCGGGGTCGTCGCTGTAATAGGTGTCCTCGACGAAGATCGTCTCGGCATCGAACGGCAGCAGATAGACGAAGCGATAGCCGTCGATCTGTTCGACGCTCGCGTCCATCACCACGGGGTGCTCGACGCCGTGCCCGCCCTTCACCGTCAGCGCCTGACCGACGAATTTCTGCCAGCCGCAGTCGAGCGTCGGGAATTTGGTGGCGCCGCGCGCGTCGATGACATGCTTTGCCGAAAGCCGCCCGCCGCGTGAAAGCAGCACATGGTCGGGCGCGACATGCTTCGCCTTGTCGGCGATAATGCGCCCCGCGGGCAGCGCCGCCGCGACCGCTTCGGCCAGCGCCTCGCCGGTGATGCTCTTGTACCCCATCCGCAGGGTGCGGCGATACAAGGGGAAGGCGACGTCATAGCGACCCCAATGGTGGCGGACGAGCGGCGCGACGAGCCAGCGATCTTTCTTTGCGATATCGCTGTCGAAGAAGGACCAGATATGGTTGCCGCCGATCGGCCCCGGCTCGATCAGCCGCACGTCGAGGTCGGGCCGTTTCGCCGCGAGCGCGAGCGCCGCGAGCCCGCCCGCCAGCCCGCCGCCGACGATGGCGATATCGCAGCGGGGAAGATCGGCGGTCATATTCCTGCCCTAGCGGTGGCAGCGGCGAAGCGCAAAGCCGTTCGGCCTGCTGTGCGCTTGACTCGCCGCGCGAAACGACGGAGTCCAAAGAATATGAGCAAGCAGGCGCATGTCATCGCGGTCTATAGCCTGAAGGGCGGGGTCGGAAAGACCAGCCTGGCGGTGAACCTTGCAGCCGAAGCCGCATTGCAGGCGGGCGGGCGGACCTTGCTGTGGGACCTCGACGGTCAGGCCGCCGCGAGCTTCATCCTCGACTATGACGGTCCGGGCAAGCGCACCGCCGACCAGGTGTTCGACCGCGACGTCGCCCCCGCCAAACTGGTAACGAAGACCGCGATCGATAGGCTCGACCTGTTGCCCGCCGACACCTCGCTGCGCGGGCTCGATGCGCTGTTCCTCGATGCCGGCAAGAAGAAGCGCCTTGCCAAGCTGCTGGCCGACATCGGCGCCGATTATGACCGCATCATCCTCGATTGCCCGCCGGGACTCACCGAAACGAGCGAGCAGATGATGCGTGCCGCCGACCTGATCGTCGTGCCGGTGATCCCGTCGCCGCTGTCGCGCCGCGCGCTCGACGAGGTGATCGCGCATCTGCGCCCCGCTAAAAAGCACAGCACGCCATTAATGCCCGTCTATGCGATGGTCGATGGCCGGCGCGCGCTCCACCGCGACGCGCTCGCCGCCGAAATGGCGTGGCCGGTGCTGCCGATGGCGAGCGTCGTCGAACAAATGGCGGTGCGACGCCGGCCGCTCGCCGCATATGCCCGGCGCAGCAAGGCGGGGCAGGCTTATGCGCTGCTGTGGCAGCGCGTCGCGGCGCTGCTCGGCCCGCGCAAACCCGGGTGACCCCGGCGCTCTCCCTGTTGGGGTCCGCGCTCGCGATGACGCTGATCGTCGGCGTGCGTTATCTGATCACCAGCGGCGCCTTCGCCTTTGCGACGCGGGTCCGGCATCCCGGCCTCTATCGGGGGCTCGAAACCCAGATGCGCCGCGAGATCGGCTGGAGCCTCGCGAGCGCCGCGATCTACGGCATTCCGGCCGGGGTCGTCGCATGGGGGTGGCAGGCGCATGGCTGGACGCGCATCTATACCGACGTCGCCGCCTTTCCGCTGTGGTATCTGCCCGTCAGCCTGTTCGCCTACCTGTTGATCCACGACACATGGTTTTACTGGACGCACCGCTGGATGCACCGGCCCGCACTGTTCCGCATCGCGCATAGCGTGCACCACGACAGCCGGCCGCCGACCGCGTGGGCGGCGATGAGCTTTCATCCTGTCGAGGCGGCCACCGGCGCGATCGTCATCCCCGCGCTCGTCTTCCTCGTCCCGATCCATGTCGCGGTGCTGGGGCTCGTGCTCGCGATCATGACGATCATGGGTGTGGGCAATCATATGGGGTGGGAGATGTTCCCGCGCGCGCTTGTTCATGGACCCGCGGGGCGATGGCTGATAACCGCAACGCACCACGAGCAGCATCACGCCGCTTACCGGGGGAATTATGGGCTCTATTTCCGCTTCTGGGACAAGGCGTGCGGCACGGATCTTGGCCTTGGCGACTTTGGGCGCAGCTTTGCCGCTGCTGATCGGCGCCGCAAGCACACCGCCGACGGTTGAGGTCAGCGTCACCGGGCTGCGCAGCGCGAAGGGACAAATCCTTGTCTGCCTGACGACCAATCCCAAAGCCTTTCCCGACTGCAGCAAGGACAAGGCGTCGGTACGGATGGCGGTGAAGGCGGCCGACGCCGGCGATTTCCTTGTCCATGCCCCGGCGGCAGGCACCTATGCGATCGCGGTCGTCCATGACGAAAACAGCAACAACAAGATGGATGTCGCGATCTTCCTGCCAAAGGAAGGCTTCGGCTTTTCGCGCAATCCGACGATCACCGTCGGACCGCCCAGTTTCAAATCGGCAAGCTTCGCGGTCGCGGGCGATATGCGCCAGTCGATCAAGATGAAATATATGCTCTAGTGAGCTTGGCGGCACACGGCTAATAGAGCGCGCGTGACCGCGACATCCTCCCGCATCGCCGCTTTCGCCCTCCGCCGGCCAAAGCTTGTCGCCCTCCTGCTCGGTGCCGTTTCGGCAACCGGCTTCGCCCCGCTCCACTTCTGGCCGCTGACCTTGCTCGCGCTCGCCTGCTGGATGGCGCTGGTTGCGCGCAGCCCCAAGGGTTCGCGTGCGCTGGGTATCGGCTGGGCGTTCGGCGTCGGCCATTTCGTCGTGGGCCTCAACTGGATCGCGACCGCCTTCACCTATCAGGCGGCGATGCCCGCCTGGCTGGGCTGGATCGCGGTGGTGCTGCTGGCGCTCTTTCTCGCGGTGTATCCGGCGCTCGCCGCTTGGGGGGCCTGGATGATGAAGCCCAAGGCCGACGCACATTTTGCGGCGCCGTCCTATCTGCTGGCCTTCGCCAGCCTTTGGGCGCTCACCGAATGGCTTCGCAGCTGGATTTTTACCGGCTTCGCATGGAATCCCTTAGGGGTGATTGCCGTCCCACATGCTGCCGCGCCCGCCAGTTGGATTGGCACATATGGCATGAGCGCGATCGTCTGCCTGCTCGCGGCCGTGCTGATACTGGCATGGTTTCACCGCCGCGTCGCCGCAGCCACGCTCTTCGGCAGCCTGCTCGCCTTATGGGGTGCGGCATTCCTCTCGCAAATGGGCAGCGGCGTCGACACGGCCGTTCGCTCAAAGGGCACGCAGCAGGTCCCCATCACCGTCGTCCAACCCAATGTCGGGCAGGAAGATAAGTGGGAGGGCAGCAAGGCCGACGCGAATTTCGCCAAGCTCGCCCGGCTGACGACCCCGCAAGACGACACCCCGCGCCTGATCCTGTGGCCCGAGGCGGCGATGCCCGACTATCTCGAGGCTGGTTATCCGCTGCCCTATTACGACCGCTCGCCCGCCGCGGCGCGGGCGCGGCTCGTCAAGCTGATGAACCCCGACGACGTGATGCTGCTTGGCGCGCTCAAGCTCGAACTCGACAAGGCGGGCGACGTCGTCGGCGCGCGCAACGCGGTGATGACCGTTCATGCCGATGGCACGCTCGGCCCGCGTTACGACAAGGCGCATCTTGTCCCTTATGGCGAATATCTGCCGATGCGCCCGATCCTGTCGGCGATCGGGCTGTCGCGCCTTGCCCCCGGCGACATCGATTTCTGGCCCGGCCCCGGCGCCCGCACGCTCGACCTTGGCGGCTTCGGCCAGGCGGGATTGCAAATCTGCTACGAGATCATCTTTTCGGGCCAGGTCGTCGACCGCGACCATCGCCCCGATTTCATCTTCAACCCGTCGAACGATGCGTGGTTCGGCAGCTGGGGTCCGCCGCAACATCTGGCGCAGGCTCGGCTGCGCGCGATCGAGGAAGGATTGCCCGTCGTACGCGCCACGCCGACGGGAATCAGCGCCGTGATCGACGCCGACGGGCGCGTGCTCGAGTCGCTGCCGATGCACAAGGCCGGCCGGATCGACACCACCCTGCCGCCAGCGCACGCCCCGACGCTATTCGCCCGATACGGCAATATTCTGCCCGTCGGATTTGCGTTGCTGCTGCTCGCGCTGGCCATTGCGTTTCGTCGACGCGGACGCTAACAGCACCCCACATAAAGCTTCCTTTATATCCGTTCACAGAAGGCTCTCCATGCGCAACAGCTTCCTCTTCACCTCCGAAAGCGTGTCCGAAGGACATCCCGACAAGGTGTCGGACCAGATCAGCGATTCGATCGTCGACCTGTTCCTGTCGAAAGACCCCGAAGCGCGCATCGCATGCGAGACGCTGACGACCACGCAGCTTGTGGTCCTTGCCGGCGAAATCCGCTGCAAGGGTGTGTTCGAGAATGACGAATGGGCGCCGGGTGCGCTCGAGGAAATCGAAGCCGCCGTGCGCAACACGGTTCGCGAAATCGGATACGAACAGGACGGTTTCCACTGGAAGACCTTCCGCTTCGAAAACAACCTCCACGGCCAGTCGGCGCATATCGCGCAGGGCGTCGACGAAAGCGGCGACAAGGATGAAGGCGCCGGTGATCAGGGCATCATGTTCGGCTATGCGTCGGACGAGACCCCCGATTTGATGCCCGCAACGCTCGATTACAGCCACAAGATCCTCGAGCGCATGGCGGCCGACCGCAAGGCGGGCACCGCGCCCTTCCTCGAACCCGACACCAAGAGCCAGGTCACGCTGCGCTACGCCAACGAGCGCCCGGTCGAGGCGACCGCGATCGTCGTGTCGACCCAGCATGCGCCGGGTTACTTCTTCCACAATGGCGAAGGCGACGAAGCGAAATACACCGAGCTGCGCAAGTACGTTCTCGGCGTGATCGCCGATGTGATGCCCGCCGAACTGCTGACCGCGAACACCGTCTATCACATCAACCCGACCGGCCGTTTCGAGATCGGCGGCCCCGACGGCGACGCCGGGCTGACCGGCCGCAAGATCATCGTCGACACCTATGGCGGCGCGAGCCCGCACGGCGGCGGCGCGTTCAGCGGCAAGGATCCGACCAAGGTCGACCGTTCGGCCGCCTATGTCACCCGCTATCTCGCCAAGAACATCGTTGCCGCGGGCCTCGCGCGCCGCTGCACCATCCAGCTCAGCTACGCGATCGGTGTCGCCGAGCCGCTGTCGATCTATGTCGACCTGCACGGCACCGGCACCGTCGACGAGGGCAAGCTCGAGGCGGTCATCCCGCAGCTCGTGCGCCTGACGCCGAAGGGCATCCGTACCCATCTCGGGCTCAACAAGCCGATCTACAAGCAGACCGCGGCCTACGGCCACTTCGGCCGCACATCGGAGGGCGACAGCTTCCCGTGGGAACGCACCGACCTGGTCGACAAGCTGAAGGCTGCGCTCGCAAATTGAGCGCAGTGCTGCCGCTCAACGCCAATCTGACGGCCGAGCGGCCGACCTTCGTCACGCATCTCGAGTGCGGGCTGACCGGCGAGCGGTACGAGGCCGATGTCCTGCACGGCCTCTCGAACGCCGGGCGACCGCTGCTCGTCCGCTATGACCTCGCCGGCGTTGCAGCGGCGATCGACAAACCCGCAATAGCGGCTCGGCCGCGCGACCTGTGGCGGTGGCGCGAGCTGCTGCCGGTGCGCCGCGCCGAGAACATTATCAGCCTCGGCGAAGCCGACACGCCGGTCATCGCGCTCGACAAGGTTGCGGCGGCCGCGGGCGCCGCGCCCGGCACGCTGCTCGTCAAGGACGAGGGCCGCCTGCCTACCGGATCGTTCAAGGCGCGCGGGCTGGTGATGGCGATCAGCATGGCGAACGAGCTGGGCGTCACCAGCATCGCAATGCCGACCAACGGCAATGCCGGCGCCGCCGCGGCCGCCTATGCGACGCAGGCGGGGATCGAGGCGATCATCTTCTGCCCCGACGATACGCCCGAGATCAATGTGCGCGAGATCGCGGCGCAGGGCGCGCGCGTCTACCGCGTCAACGGGCTGATCGACGATTGCGGCAAGCTGGTGCGCGAAGGCGCGGCGGCGAACGGCTGGTTCGACCTGTCGACGCTGAAAGAACCCTATCGAATCGAGGGCAAGAAGACGATGGGGCTCGAACTGGCCGAACAATTCGGCTGGCACCTGCCCGACGTCATTTTCTACCCCACCGGCGGCGGCACCGGGCTGATCGGCATGTGGAAGGCGTTCGCTGAGTTACAGGCGATCGGCTGGATCACCGACAAGCTGCCGCGCATGGTCGCGGTGCAGGCCGAGGGCTGCGCGCCGATGGTACGCGCGTGGGAGGCGGGCGAACGCCATGCGGTCCGCTGGGAAGATGCTCATACGATCGCCGCGGGTATCCGCGTGCCGCAGGCGGTCGGCGATTTCCTGATCCTCGATGCGGTGCGCGAATCGAACGGCCGCGCGATGGCGGTCAGCGACGCCGCAATTCAGCAAGCCGTTGATGACGCCGCGCGCAGCGACGGCCTGCTGCTCTGCCCCGAGGGCGGGGCGACGCTCGCGGCATGGCGGCAGGCGCGCGCCGGGGGCTGGGTACAGGACGGCGAGACCGCGCTGCTCTTCAACTGCGCCACCGGGCTCAAATATCCGCTGCCCGACGCATCGCAGACGCTCGATCGCCACGCGGCCATCGACTTCACGCGACTCTAGACGAGCGGCTTGCCGCCGCGCGGCCTTGGGGCTAACGCGCGCGCCATGACTGCTTACAAACCCGGCGACCCGACAACGATCAACCGCCTCTATGGCCGTTCGAAGGGCAAGCCCATGCGCGCGGGCCAGCAGAATCTGATCGACACGCTGCTGCCGCAGATCGCGGTGCCCACCGAAGGCGAGGTCACCGCCGAAGCTCTGTTCGGTTACGCCGAGGGACAGGGGCGTCCGCTCCATTTCGAGATCGGCTTTGGCGGCGGCGAGCATATGGCAGGGCGCGCCGACATGCTACCAGACCATGGCTTTATCGGCGCCGAACCCTTTCTGAACGGCGTCGCGCAGGCGCTGGTGCATGTTTCGGGCGATCCCCATCTGAAGGGACAGGGGGGCGAGCGGCTGCCGCTGGGCAATGTCCGCATTCATTTCGGCGATGCATTGGAAGTGCTGCGGCGGATTCCCGACGGCGCGCTCAGCTTCACCTATCTGCTCCATCCCGATCCCTGGCCCAAGGCGCGCCATGCCAAGCGGCGGATGATGAACGACGGCCCGCTCGACCTGATCGCGGCGAAGCTGAAACCCGGCGGCGAATTCCGTTTCGGCACCGACCATCCCATCTATCTTCAGCACGCGCTGATGGTGATGCGCCGCCATCGCCACCAGTTCGAATGGCTGGCGCAGGATTCGCATGATTTCCAGGTCCGCCCCGGCGGCTGGCCCGAAACACGCTATGAGGCCAAGGCGCGCGCGCAGGGGCATGAGGTCTGGTATTTCCGCTACCGGCGGATCTAGTTGCCCGGCTCGGGTTTCGCGGCGTCGCGCCGCAGACGGTTTTCACGCATCGCCAATTCTTCGTACCGGCACAGCGGTATCGCAGCCTTCGCGGCCGAACGATCGGCGGGCGTTTCGCGGCGGGGTTTCTTGCCGGGCATGATGGGCGTCACCCTAAACCATGCGCCGCGCACAAACAAATGGGGCGGCCTCGTATCGAGTGCCGCCCCAGTTATGTGGATCCGTCGGGGAGAGGGAGAGGAGACGGTCCGGAGATTGGTGTCGGTCTGTCTTAGCGCCCCAAATTAACGGGAGGCCATCTGGTTGTCGGTTTCGACTTCGGCGACGCCGGCGATCTTCAGCGCGGCGCGGAACTGCTTGGCGGCGGCGCGTTCGTTGCCCGCTTCGCACAGCTTCTTGCCGGTCGAAACAAAGCGCTTGGCGCTCGACTGCTTGGCGCCTTCGACGCCGCCGGCGGCGACATGGGCCTGTTCGGCCAGACCGGCGCAGCGATAATCGCCACCCGACTGGGCGTAAGCGGGGGTTGCGGTTGCAATCAGGCCGGTGAACGCGAGAGCCGAAGCGGCGACGATTGCAAAAGCGGCGGGAAAGCGGCGATAAGAGGAGAGCTGATAGGCCATGGGAGAGGTTTCCTTTCGTTTCTTTGTGCAACCTTTTTAGTCGCGGTTGCGCAGATAGATAATCCTCTATAATCTGCAAGTGCTTTGAAGCAGGATTTAACAATCCCCCATGGGGTGCTCGACGGGATCGAAGCCTTCCTGCGTGTTGCGGAACGGCGGAGCTTTTCCGCGGCGGCGGTCGATCTTGGCGTCTCTCCCTCGGCGATCAGCCAGACGATCAGGGGACTTGAAGCGCGCGTCGGCGCGCCGTTGTTCATGCGCACCACCCGCAGCGTCGGGCTGACGCAGGCGGGCGAGATGTTCCTCGAGCGCGCCGCGCCTGCCTATGCCGGCCTCGGTGACGCCTATGAAGCCGCCCGCAATCTCGGCAACCGGCCCGCGGGCCGGCTCCGTATCAACCTGATGCGCGGCGCGGTCCAGCCCCTGTTCGAACCGATCATCGCGGGCTTTTGCGAAACCTATCCCGAGATCGAACTCGAAATCTACGCCGAGGACGCGCTCGCCGATCTCAGCGCCGGCGGTTTTGACGCCGGGGTGCGGATGGGCGAATCGCTCGACGCCGATGTGATCGCCGTCCGCCTGACCGGGCCGTTCCGGTTCGTCGCCGTCGCGACGCCGGGCTATCTGGCGAAGCACGGGCGTCCGGAAAGCCCCGATGACCTGCGCAACCATCGCTGCGTGCGCATGCGCATGGGAAGCGGCGCGCTGATGCCCTGGACGTTCGAGAAGGGAAATCGCGAGATCGAGGTCGGGGTGACCGGGCCCGTGATCGTCAACGACTTTACCGCGATGATGGTCGCCGTGCACGCCGGGGTGGCGATGGGCATGACCGCCGAACCGGTGGTCAAGGCGCTCGTCGCTTCGGGCCAGCTCGAACTGGTGCTGGGCGACGTTGCATGCTCGACCTCGGGGCTGTTCCTTTACTATCCCAGCCGCAAGCAGGTGATGCCGAAACTGCGCGCGTTCATCGACTATGTCCGCGATTACCTGCCCGACGACGTCACCGGCTGAGCCCGTTCGCAGAGGTTTGATCGAGCGCGGAAACAAATCCCTTTGCCGCCAGCAGAAAAATTGGGCTGGCGCCGACAAGGGAATCCCGGCAGCAGGTTCTCAATCAAAAGAGTTGGGATGACATATGACTGAATTAGCGGCTATCGACTTTACCGCGCTCCTGCCGTTCATCGTCATCGGTTTTGCCGCCCAGCTCGTCGATGGCGCACTGGGCATGGCGTTCGGCGTCATCTGTAACACCTTGCTCGTCGCCGTACTGGGCGTGCCACCCGCAACGGCGTCGGCGCGTATCCATGTCGTCGAAATCTTCACGACCGGCGCGTCGGGGCTCAGCCATTTATTCCATCGCAACATCGACTGGCCGCTGTTCTGGCGCCTGCTGATCCCAGGGGTCATCGGCGGCGTTCTGGGCGCCTATGTCCTCTCGTCGCTTCACGCCGATGTCGTGAAGCCCTTTGTCCTGGGCTATCTGGTGCTGATCGGCGTGTGGCTGCTCATTCGGGGCCTGCTCTATCCGCCCAAGATCGCAAAGCCCAAGATCGTCGCGCCGCTGGCGGTCGTCGGCGGCTTCCTCGACGCGGCGGGCGGCGGCGGCTGGGGCCCGGTTGTGACCTCGAACCTGCTCGTCCAGGGCGGCGAACCGCGCAAGGTGGTCGGCACGGTCAACAGCGTCGAATTCTTCCTCGCCGTTTCGGTGTCGATCGCGTTCATCTGGAACCTCGGCTTCTCCGAGATTCTGGGGCCGACGCTGGGGCTGATCATCGGCGGCGTGGCCGCCGCCCCGCTGGGCGCGATGATGGCCAAGCGCTTTTCACCCAAGGTGATGTTGGTCATGGTCGGTATCGTGCTGACCGCGACCAGCGCCTTCGGCCTCTATCGGGCAGTGCTCTGAGGTAGGTAATCCGGGCGGCATCCCGACGGGCGCCGCCCTCCCTCGTCAATTCGCGGGCCGGGTCTCGTCGATCTTGTCGACCCATTCCGGATAGAAGCTCGGCTCGCGCGCCGACCAGCCCGGCGCGGTCGCGGCCGCTTCGCTGATCGACTGGAGGAGCAATTTGCGCTTGTCGGGGTGCAAATGCGGCAGCGATGCCGCGGCGCAAAAGGCGCCGGGCAGCCACGGCCGCGCATGTCCGCCGAGCAATCGTTCATACAGGAAACGATAGGGCGCAAAGGCGTGCAGCCGGTCCTGCCCCAGGTCGAACGCCGACACCGCGATCAGCGGCGCTATGAAATGTTCGAGCGCATCGAGCCCGCTGTCGTCGGGGATATGCCCGCGAATTTCGACGAGCCGCTGATAAACGCGTGCCTGGACGCGGATCGCGGTTTCCTCGACCATGTCGCGCGACCAGCGCGCGATCGCATCGTCGCGTTCAAGCCCGATGTCGAGCGAGCGGCGAATGTAGCGCTGCGTCGCCGCTGGAAAGCCCGCAAATTCCTTGATTTCCGATATCGACAGGTCGCCTGCTGCCGGTCCCGAACGCCCAGAACGCGTAACCATGGTCGTGCTCCCGCACGGCGCCCGGGGAGCCATCCCCCCGGAGGCCTGCATCAAACAGTCTGCCACCATAATGGTTAGTGGCGGGTTAACCATAGTGTCGGTGATTGTTCAGCCGGTTTGTGGGCGTTGCGCGGCGCCGCGACCGGGCCTAATCAGCGTGTCTTGTAACTGTAAGACGCACGAGAGCCATCATGTCGCATTCACCGCAGCCGGTCATTTCCGCAACCGGCCTTTTCACCCCCGCCGAACGCATCTCCAACGAAGAACTTGTCGCCAGTTTTAACCAGTATGTTGCGCTGCACAATAGGGAAAATGCGGACGCCATCGCGGCCGGCGATGTCGTCGAACTTGCTGAATCCAGCGTCGAATTCATCGAGAAGGCGAGCGGCATCGGATCGCGCTTCGTCGTCGACAAGGCGGGCATTCTCGACCCCGAACATATGGCGCCGCGGATCGCCGAACGCGGCGATGACGAGCTTTCGATCCTTGCCGAAATCGGCGTCCTCGCGGCAAAGGACGCGCTCGCACGCGCGGGCCGCGATACGCGCCAGGTCGACGCTGTGCTCTGCGCCGCGTCGAACATGCAGCGCCCTTATCCCGCGATGGCGGTCGAAATTCAGGACGCGCTCGGCATCGACGGCTTCGCGTTCGACATGAATGTCGCCTGCTCGTCGGCGACCTTCGGCATCCAGACCGCCGCCGACTATATCCGCGCGGGCCATGCGAAGAGCGTCCTTGTCGTGAATCCCGAAATCTGTTCGGGCCATTTGAACTGGCGCGACCGCGACAGCCATTTCATCTTTGGCGACGTCGCGACAGCGATCCTCGTCGAGGACAAGGCTATCGCGCCTGCAGGGCATTGGGACATCCTCGGCACCAAGCTGAAGACGCAGTTCAGCAACAACATCCGCAACAATTTCGGCTTCCTCAACCGCGGCCATGGCGGCATCGACCAGTCGGGACCGAAAAGCGACAAGCTTTTCGTCCAGGAAGGCCGCAAGGTGTTCAAGGAAGTCGTGCCGTGGGTTGCCAATCTGATCGTCGAGCAGATGGAGGCGCTGAACCTCGAAGGCAGCGACATGCGCCGCCTGTGGCTGCATCAGGCGAACACCAACATGAATCGCCTGATCGCGCAGCGGGTCTTGGGGCATGAGGCGAGCGATGACGAGAGCCCGACGGTGCTCGATACCTATGGCAATACGTCGAGCGCCGGGTCGATCATCGCCTTCCACCTCCATCATGAGGATATGACGGCGGGCGAAACCGGGCTGATCTGCTCCTTCGGCGCGGGCTATTCGGCGGGAACGGTGTTCGTTCGCAAGACGTGACGCGCCTTACGGCACGAAGGTCGTGAACAGATAGATCGCGAACAGCATCAGGTGGATCACCCCCTGCAGCACGGTCGTCCGGCCGTTCGCGAGCGTCTGCACCGACACGATCAGCGACAGGAAGAGCAGCACGGTCGACTTGGCATCGAGCCCGAGGCTGATCGGCAGGTCGGTCATGATCGACAGGATCGCGACCGCCGGAATGGTGAGGCCGATCGTTGCGAGCGCCGAGCCGAGTGCGAGGTTGAGGCTGGTCTGGAGCCGGTCGGCCTTCGCCGCACGCACCGCTGCCATACCTTCCGGCGCCAGGATCAGCGCCGCGATCAACACGCCAAGCACCGCCGGCGGCGCGCCCCAGTCGGCGAGCAGCGCGCCCATGATCGGCGACAGATTTTTCGCGAGTAGCACGACCGCGACCAGGCTGGCGAGCAGCAGCGCGCCCGAAATCGCGGTGCGCTGGACGCTCGGCGGCGCGGCGTGCGCGTCGGGCTCACCGTCGCCGTCGGCATCGCCGTCGGGAAGGAAATAGTCGCGGTGGCGAACCGTCTGCACCAGCGCAAAGGTGCCATAAAGAATCAATGAAACGACCGCCACGAAGCCAAGCTGCGTCGCGGAATAAAAGGGTCCCGGCACGCTCGACGTAAAATTGGGGAGGACCAGCGTGACGACGGTGAGCACGGTCAGCGTCGCGAGCGCGGCGCCGATCCCAGTACGCTGGAAGCGCTGTTCGTGATGGCGGATCGCTCCGCTGAGCAGGCAAAGACCCATCAAAAGGTTCAGGATCACCATCACCGCCGCGAACACCGTGTCGCGCGCGAGCGTCTGCGCCTTTTCGGGTTCGGCCTGCATCAACGTCAGGATCAGCCCGACCTCGATCACCGTCACCGCGAGCGCGAGGATCAAAGTGCCGAACGGCTCGCCGACGCGATGCGCGATGACCTCCGCATGGTGGACCGCCGCGATGACCGCCCCCGCGAGAATGAACGCGACGACCCAGGCGTTGAGCGGCATCGCGAGGCTCGCCATCGCGGCAACGAAGCCCAGAATCGGGAAGATGTCGTTGGTGCGGTCGGCGATGCGGAGTTTCGAGGTCATGGGACTTCTATTGCAGCCCCTTCCTCGCGTGGCCACCCCGCGAGCGGATTAATGCGCGCGGACAGGCAATCCGGCGGCAGCGAGCCGCGCATGCGCCTCGGCGACCGTCGCTTCGCCGAAATGGAAGATGCTCGCGGCGAGCACCGCGCTCGCGCCGCCCTCGATCACGCCCGCGACGAGATGGTCGAGATTGCCGACGCCGCCCGATGCGATGACCGGCACGCTGACCGCATCGGCGATCGCGCGGGTGAGCGTCAGGTCGTAGCCGTCCTTCGTGCCGTCGCGGTCCATGCTGGTGACCAGCAACTCGCCCGCGCCCAGTTCGGCAAGACGGACGGCATGATCGAGCGCATCGATACCCGTCGGCTTGCGCCCGCCGTGGGTGAAGATTTCCCAGCGGCCCTCCTCGACGCGCCGCGCATCGATGCTGCCGACGGCGCACTGGCTGCCAAAACGGTCGGCGATGTCGGCGACCAGTTCGGGCCGCGCGACCGCGGCGCTGTTGACCGCGACCTTGTCGGCGCCTGCGAGCAGCAACGCGCGCGCATCGTCGGCACTGCGCACCCCGCCGCCGACGGTGAGCGGCATGAAACAGACCTCGGCGGTGCGGCTGACCATGTCGAGCAAGGTGCCGCGGCCTTGGTGCGTTGCCGAGATGTCGAGGAAACAAAGCTCGTCGGCGCCCGCGGCGTCATAGGCACGCGCCGCTTCGACCGGGTCGCCCGCATCGCGCAGGTCGACGAAATTCACGCCCTTCACGACGCGGCCGTCGGCGACGTCGAGGCAGGGAATGACGCGGACGCGGACGGTCATGCCGCCCCTGCCGCGATCGCTTCGGCCAGATCGAGCCGGCCGTCGTAGAGCGCGCGGCCGGTGATCACGCCTTCGATGCCGTTCGCTACATGCGGGCGCAAGGCGTGGATGTCGCCCAAGTCCGCAACGCCGCCCGACGCGATCACGGGAATGGCGACGGCCAGCGCAAGCGCAACCGTCGCCTCGACATTGCAGCCCTTGAGCAGCCCGTCGCGGCCGACATCGGTGAAGAGCAAGGCCGCAACGCCGGCATCCTCGAACCGGCGCGCGAGATCCTCGACGCGCACGTCGGAGACATCGGCCCAGCCCTCGGTCGCGACCATGCCGCCCTTCGCGTCGACCCCGACGACGATCCGGCCGGGCAGGTCGCGCGCGGCGGATTTGACAAACTCGGGGTCTTTCAAGGCGGCGGTGCCGATAATCACACGCTCGACGCCCAGCGCGAGCCAACGGTCGACGCCGGCACGGTCACGAATTCCGCCGCCGACCTGCACCTTTCCCGGAAAGGTCGCGATGATGCTCTCGACTGCCGCGCCGTTGACGCTCACCCCCGCAAAGGCGCCGTCGAGATCGACGACATGCAGGTGCGACGCCCCCGCCTCCGCAAACAGCCGCGCCTGCGCCGCCGGGTCGTCGCCATAGACGGTCGCGCGCGCCATATCGCCCTCGGCGAGCCGCACCACCTGCCCGCGCTTGAGGTCGATCGCGGGGAAGATGGTCAGGCCGGAATCTACGGACGCCAATTCAGGAACCTTTCGAGCGTCGCGAGGCCATAGGCCTGGCTTTTTTCCGGATGATACTGGACGCCGACGATATTGTCCCTGGCCACCGCCGCGGTGAACGGCGCGCCATGGCTGCTCGTCGCGGCGACATCGAGTGCGTCGGCGAAATGATAGCTGTGCAGATAATAGGCTTCGCCCGCCGCGATCACCGGGTGCGCGAACGAGGGAATAACGTCGTTCCAGCCCATGTGCGGGATGCGGAGTCCCGGTTGCGGATCGAACGCGCGTACCGTGCCGCCGATCCAGCCGAGCCCGGCGTGCCGCCCATGCTCCTCGCCCGCATCGGCGAGCAGCTGCATGCCGACGCAAATGCCGAGAAAGGGCGCTCCCTCGCCGCGCACGCGCCGCTCCATTGCGTCGACCAGCCCTTCGATCGCCGAGAGGCCGTTCATGCACGCCGCGAACGCGCCGACGCCGGGCAGCACGATGCGGTCGGCCTTCGCAACGGCATCGGGGTCGGCAGTGACCGCAACATTGTCGGCGCCCGCAGCGACGAGCGCATTATGCACCGAGCGAAGATTGCCCGCGCCATAGTCGATCAGGGCAATGATCATTCAATCCCCCTCCCGCTTGCGGGAGGGGGAACGAGGCTTGCCAGCTTGCTGGCTAGCCGCAGTGGGGTGGGCAGCGGCGTCGGCGTTATTGCCCACCCCGCTGCGACTAGCGAACAAGTTCGCAAGTCTCGCTACCCCTCCCGCTTGCGGGAGGGGGGGTATCACAAGACCCCCTTCGTCGAGGGGATGGCATCGCCCTTGCGCGGGTCGATTTCGACCGCCTGGCGCAGCGCGCGCGCGAGCGCCTTGTACATGCTTTCGGCGATGTGATGGTTGTTCTCGCCGTACAGCATCTCGATGTGCAGCGTGATCCCCGCCGCCTGCGCGAAACTGTGGAACCAGTGCGGGAACATCTCGGTATCCATTTCGCCGAGCCGCGGCTGCGAGAAGGCCGACTTGTAAATGCAGTGCGGGCGTCCAGAAATGTCGAGCACGCAGCGCGTCAGCGTCTCGTCCATCGGCGCATGCGCCTCGCCGTAGCGCGCGATACCGCGTTTGTCGCCGAGCGCCTTTGCCACCGCTTCGCCGAGCGCGAGTGCCGAATCCTCGACGGTATGATGCTGGTCGATATGAAGATCGCCCTTCACCTGCATCGAGATGTCGATCAGCGAATGGCGCGACAATTGCTCGACCATATGGTCGAGGAAACCGATGCCGGTGGACACCGAATATTCGCCCGTTCCGTCGAGATTGACGGCGATCGCGATATCCGTTTCCTTGGTCGTGCGCTGGACGGTGGCGGTACGCATGGCCGACGCCTTAGAGCCTGTATTTCACGTTGCAAGGCGATTCTCCCCCCTTGACCGGCGCGCGGCGCGCGTTCATCCCCTCGCCCCATGAGTGACGATGTACGCGACAGCCTGATTCCCTATGACGAAATCGTGCAGGATGCCCTGCGCGCCGTGGTCGGCCGCGTACTCAGCCAGATCGTTGGCTATGACAGCCTGCCCGGCGAGCATCATTTCTATATTACCTTCAAGACGCAGGCGATTGGCGTCGACATTCCCGCGCATCTGATCGCCAAATTTCCCGACGAAATGACGATCGTGCTGCAAAACCGCTTCTGGGAGTTGAAGGTCGAAGACGATCATTTCAGCGTCGGCCTGTCGTTCAACCAGACGCCGTCGATCCTGACCATCCCCTATGCCGCGATCACCGCCTTCGTCGATCCGTCGGTCGATTTCGGATTGCAGTTCCAGGTCAGCGACGACGACGAAACCCAGCCCGAACCGCATGACGAAGCCGACAATGATCGCCCCGAGGTTACGGCCGAGGATGGATCGAACGTCGTGACGGTGGACTTCGGCAAGAAGCGCTGACGCGATGGGCGGCCCTGCCTGGCCTCCCAGCCGTTTCTGGCAATATTGGGCCCTCGCGGGCATGGTCGTGCTCACCGCCGCTTTCTGGTGGGGGGTCGAAGGCTATGCCTTGGCACAGGGCGATGCTCCGCGCGGACAGATTGCCGACGGCCTGCTGCGCTTTAGCGTATTGATCCTGACCCCGGCGCTCGTGCTCGCGTGGCTCGCCGCCGCCTGGCTGCGCCGCCGCGTCGGCGAGGGTGGATATTGGCAGATGCTGGGGCTGGTCGCGATGATCTGGGCGGGCTCGGTGCTGGTGACAAGGATGCTGGTGGCATGAGCACGCGAATTGAAAGCGACAGTATCGGCGAGATCGAAGTTTCCGCCGACGCCTATTGGGGGGCGCAAACCGAACGCAGCCGCCACAATTTCGCATTCCCGGCGCACGAGCGCATGCCGATGCCGATCGTCCACGCGCTTGCGCGGATCAAGGGTGCGGCGGCGCGGGTCAATCGGAGTCATGGTCTTGATGCCGGCCTCGCCGACGCGATCGACGCCGCGGCCGAAGCCGTTGTCGCCGGTCGCTATGACGATCAGTTTCCGCTCGCGATCTGGCAGACGGGCAGCGGCACCCAGTCGAACATGAATACCAATGAAGTGATTGCGGGCGTTGCGAATGAGAAGCTCGCCGGGACGCGCGGCGGCAAATCGCCGGTGCATCCCAATGATCATGTCAACATGGGCCAGTCGTCGAACGACAGTTTCCCGACCGCACTGCATGTCGCGGTCGCAGTCGAGACGACGGCGCGGCTGTTGCCGTCGCTTATAACCCTCACCGACGCGCTCGAAGCCAAGGCGCGAGCGTGGGGCGATATCGTCAAGATCGGCCGCACCCATTTGCAGGACGCAACCCCGCTGACCTTGGGGCAGGAATTTTCGGGCTATGTCGCGCAGTTGATCGCGTGCCGCGCGCGGATCGAGGGCGCGCTCGCGCACAATATCTGCAAGCTCGCGCAAGGCGGCACCGCCGTCGGGACCGGGCTCAACGCCCCCGCGGGTTTCGACGTCGCGATGGCCGCGGAACTGTCGAAAAGCACCGGCATCGCGTTCGAACCCGCGGCCAACAAGTTCGAGGCGCTGGCCTCGAACGACGCACTCGTCTTCTTCTCCGGCGCCTTGAACACGCTCGCGGTCGCGCTGACCAAGATCGCGAACGACATCCGCCTGCTCGGATCGGGTCCGCGCGCGGGGCTTGGCGAACTCGACCTGCCCGCGAACGAGCCCGGCAGCTCGATCATGCCGGGCAAGGTCAACCCGACCCAGTGCGAGATGCTGACGATGGTCGCCGCGCAAGTGATCGGCAACCATCAGGCGGTTACCGTCGGCGGGTTGCAGGGGCATCTCGAACTCAACGTGTTCAAGCCGCTGATGGGGTCGAATGTGCTGCGCTCGATCGAACTGCTCGCGATCGGCATGGCAGGCTTCACCGAACATTGCGTTGTCGGGATCGAGCCCAATCTGACCCGCATCGACGAACTGATGAACCGCTCGCTGATGCTGGTCACCGCGCTCGCACCGGAAATCGGCTATGACAAGGCGGCGAAGATCGCAAAGCACGCGCATGAAACCGGCAGCACGCTGAAGGAAGCCGCACTCGACCTCGGCTATGTCGATGCCGCGACCTTCGACCGCGTCGTCGATCCGCGCACGATGCTGGGGCCGGAGGGCTGAACGGGAACCCGTGGCGCCTTCCGGGGATTGATGAGGGGAAGGAGAGATGAAGATGATCGGTCGTATCGTAGGCGGCGTTCTCGGCAGCGCCATTGGACGCCAAAAAGGCAATCATCCCATGGCCGGCGCGGTCATCGGCGCGGGAACGCTCTTTGCAGCGCGACGCCTCTTCCCGCAGCGCTATGCCATCCTCGCGGCGACGGTCGCGGCGGGCTATCTCACCAAGAAATGGGCCGAGCGCGCCGAGGCGCGCAAGGCGGCGGCCGAGGCGCATGCTCTTGATCCAGAACTCGCGAATGCGGGCGTGGTCGATACCTATGCCGGAACTGCGAAAATACCGACCGACGGACAGACGATAGGCGATGCCCTGCCGCCCGCCATCCCGGTCGAAGGAAATGCGCGGAGCAGCTCGCTACACTAAGCGTCCGCCTGCCATTCCTTGATCCCCTCGACCGGCGAGACCAGCATTAGCACGTTGAGCGTCAGATTGTCGCGGATCGTCCAGAGCGTGAAGAGTTCGAAGGCGACCGCGAGCGCGACCGTTACCCACCAGCGCAGCTTGCCGGCGACAACGAAGCCCAGCACCATGAACAAGGTATCGCTGACCGAATTGAGCACCGAATCGCCCGAATAGCCGAACGCCATCGTCACCTCGCGATAACGGTCGATGATGATCGGCGAATTTTCGAGGATTTCCCATGCGCCCTCGACGCCGATCGCGATCGCGAGCGGCACCCACATCGGCCGGTGCGGCATGATCCAGCGCAGCACGCCATAGAAAATGAAGCCGTGGATGACATGGCTGAAGCTGTACCAGTCCGAAATCTGCTGGCTGTTCTGGTTCGACTGGACACTGCCGTGCCACAGGCTGATCGTGCCGCACGGGCAGATCGGCGGGCGGCCCATTCCGATCAATATCGCGGCGAGCAGCGCGACCAGCGCCGCGGCGACGAGCCAACCCGTTCGTGAAATTCCTGCCATGCCCCGTTCCCCCTGTTCCACCAAGGTGGAACCTGCACCGGCCCGCTCGCCACCCGGCCTCCCACAGCGTAAACTGGTTTGGGAGGCCGGGTGGGGGAGCGGGCCGGTACGGCGCTTTGTTCCGTATAACGGAAACAAAGCATATAAACATACGACGCTTGACCCGCGCTGCTGCTTTGGCGAATAGCGCCCATGGCTGAAAGCGTCCACCTGAACCGCCGCGGCGTGTTGTTCGTCCTCTCCTCGCCCTCGGGCGCGGGCAAGACCACCATTTCGCGAATGATGCTCGAAGCCGACAAGGACATCGCGCTCTCGATCTCCGCGACGACGCGTCCGCCGCGTCCGGGCGAAATCGACGGCGTCCATTATCATTTCGTCGACACCGACAGCTTCAAGAAGATGGCGGCCGACGGCGAATTCCTCGAATGGGCGCACGTCTTCGGCCACCGTTACGGCACGCCGCGCGCGCGGGTCGACGAACTGCTCGAAGCGGGCAAGGACGTCCTCTTCGACATCGACTGGCAGGGCGCGCAGCAGCTCTATCAGGAGGCCGGCCCCGACGTCGTGCGCGTCTTCGTCCTGCCGCCGACGATGGACGAACTCGAACGGCGCCTGCGCTCGCGGAACACCGACAGCGACGAAGTGATCGCCGCGCGCATGGAACGCGCCGCGAACGAGATCAGTCACTGGGACGGCTACGACTATGTGCTGATCAACGACCATGTCGAAGGCTGCTTCGACGAGGTCCGCGCGATCCTGCGCGCCGAACGGCTGAAGCGCCGCCGCCAGATCGGCCTGATCGGCTTCGCGCGCGACCTGATCCGCTCGGTGCCGGATGCGGACAAGAATCTCTGATTTTTTCACCCCCTCCCCCTCGATGGGGAGGCAGCGAGACTTGGCAGCTGGCTGCCTAGTCGCAGCGGTGGGGGTGCGGCTCCGGCCCAGGATGGCGGTGCGGTGACGAGCCGTCACCCTCATCCAACTCCGCCTAGCCGCTCCGCGCCAAGGCTTCGTATCCTTCTCCCATCAAGGGAGAAGAAATTCAGGCCGGCTTCACCAGATTCGCCTCAAGCTCCGCGACCATCTCGGCGCGGAGCGGTTTCGCCTGACCGTCGGTGCGGCATACGACGACGGTATCGCAGCTCGCGATCGGGTGGCCGTTCTGGAACATCGCCTGCACGATCGTCCAGCTTGAGGTGCCGAGCCGGCCGATGCCCGTCGCGATCTTTACCGGATCGGGGAAATTGCCCTCGGCCAGATAATTGATCTCGACCGCCGCGACCATCGTCCGCTCGTTCGAAGGGCGCTCGTCGAGCGGACGGACCTGCCGGTTCAACAGCACCCGGCCGCTCTCGAACAGCGCGGCAAAGGCCACATTGTTGAGGTGGCCGTTGATGTCCATGTCCTGAAAGCGCGTCTGCAATTCGATGCAGACGGGGTAGCTGGCGGCGTCGAGCCGCCAGCTTTCCGGTTTCGGCATGTCAGCGCGGCGCCATGCGGATGCCGCCGTCGAGGCGGACGTCTTCGCCGTTGAAATAGCCATTCTCGATCATGCACATCGCGAGATTGGCATATTCCGCCGGCACACCGAGGCGCTTCGGGTTGAGCACCGAGGCGCCCAATGCATCGCGGACATTCTGCGGCGCGCCGGCGAGCAGCGGGGTGTCGAAGATGCCGGGCAGGATCGTGTTGACGCGGATATTCTCCGACGCAAGATCGCGCGCGATGGGGAGCGTCATGCCGACGACGCCGCCCTTCGATGCCGAATAGGCCGCCTGGCCGATCTGGCCGTCCTCGGCCGCAACCGAGGCGGTGTTGACGATCGCGCCGCGCTCGCCGTCTTCTTGTCGGTCGAGCGTCAGCATGCCCGCCGCCGACTTGGCGATGCAGCGGAAGGTCCCGACGAGGTTGATCTGGATGATCCAGTTGAACGCATCGAGCGGGAAATGCTTGATGCTGCCGTCTTCCTTCGAGCGGCTCGCGGTCTTGATCGCGTTGCCGGTGCCCGCACAATTGACGAGGATGCGCTCCTGCCCATGCGCTTCGCGCGCCTTGGCGAAGGCGGCATCGACGCTCGCGTCGTCGGTGACATTGCATTCGCAGAAGATGCCGCCGAGTTCGGCTGCGATCGCGAGGCCCTTTTCTTCCTGCAGGTCGAAGATCGCGACCTTGACGCCCTTCGCGGCGAGCAGGCGAGCGGTGGCGGCGCCAAGGCCCGAGGCGCCGCCGGTGACGACGGCGGATACGGTGGAATCGAGTTTCATGAATTTCTCCTTTTAGAGCCCCTCCCCTTCAGGGGAGGGGTTGGGATGGGGGCTGTCGAGGTTGCGCAAGGCCGATAGCCCCCACCCCGCTCGACTAAGGCCCGGCTAACGCCGAACCAAGTCTCTCTGCCCCTCCCCCGAAGGGGAGGGGCTTAAAGAATATCAAAGCCGCTCGATGATCGTGACGTTGGCCTGGCCGCCGCCTTCGCACATCGTCTGGAGGCCGTACTTGCCGCCGGTCGCATCGAGCACGCCGAGCAGCGTCGCCATCAGCTTGGTGCCCGAGGCGCCGAGCGGGTGGCCGAGCGCGATCGCGCCGCCATGCTGGTTGAGCCGGCCATGGTCGGCGCCAAGATATTGCAGCCACGCCAGCGGCACCGGTGCGAACGCCTCGTTGACCTCGTAAGCGTCAATATCGCCGATCTTCATGTCCGCCTTTTTCAGCGCGCGTTCGGTCGCGAACAGCGGCTCTTCGAGCATGATCACCGGATCGCCCGCGGTCACCGAAATATGATGGATGCGCGCGCGGGGGGTCAGGCCATGATCCTTGAGCGCCTGTTCGGACACGACGAGCGCGGCCGAGGCGCCATCGCAAATCTGCGAGCTGGTCGCCGCCGTGATCGAGCCGCCTTCCTGCAAAATCTTGACCCCGGCGATGCCTTCAAGCGTCGCGTCGAAGCGGATGCCCTCGTCGACAAGGTGGGTCTGGCGGCCTTCGGGGGTGTCGATCTCAAGCCCGACGATCTCGCGCTTGAAATGACCCGCCTCGGTCGCCGCCTTGCCGCGGCGATGGCTTTCGAGCGCATAGGCGTCGAGGTCGTCCTTGGTCAGCCCGTATTTCTTGACGATCATCTCGGCGCCCATGAACTGGCTGAACATGATGCCGGGATATTTTTCCTCGAGCCGCTCGGACTTATAATGGCCGAGCCCCTCTTTCATGAACAGCGTCGCAACGCTGCCCATCGGCACGCGCGTCATGCTTTCGATGCCGCTGGCGAGCACGATGTCCTGCGTTCCCGACATCACCGCCTGCGCGGCGAACTGGATCGCCTGCTGCGACGATCCGCACTGGCGATCGATGGTGACCGCAGGGATCGAGTCGGGAAGCTTCGATGCGAGCACGGCGTTGCGGCCCAAATCCATCGTCTGCTGCCCGCCCTGCGACACACAGCCGGTGATGACGTCATCGATCTTCGATGTGTCGAAATCATTGCGGTCGGCGATGGCATCGAACACCGCGGCGCCGAGGTCGACGGGGTGCACGCCGGCGAGCCGGCCGCCGCGCTTGCCGCCCGCGGTGCGGACGGCGTCGACGATATAAGCATGAGCCATGGGGAGTTCCTTTCACTTAAAAGCCCCTCCCCTTCAGGGGAGGGGTTGGGGTGGGGGCCGTCGAGGTTGCGCAAGGCCGATGGCCCCCACCCCGCTCGACTAAGGCCCGGCTACGCCGGACCAGTCTCACTGCCCTCCCCTGAAGGGGAGGGGCTTAGTCGTCAGAGCTTGCGCCCGATCAGTTCCTTCATGATCTCGTTCGTGCCGCCAAAGATGCGGGTGACGCGCGCGGCACGCCAGGCGCGGGCGATCGGATATTCGTTCATATAACCCGCGCCGCCATGAAGCTGGAGGCATTTATCCATCACTTCCCATTGAAGCTCGGTGTGCCACAGCTTCGCCCCGGCGCCCTCTTCGGGGGTCAATTCCTTTTTCAGGTGCCGCGACAGCGCCCAGTCGAGATGCGCCCAACCGACCTGCAGCTTGGTCTTGAGATCGGCCAGCACGAAGCGCGTGTTCTGGAAATCGAGGATCGGCTTGCCGAACGCCTTGCGGTCGCGGGTAAACTCGACCGTGTCGTCGAACGCGCGCTGCGCCGATGCCTGCGCCGATACCGCGATCGACAGGCGTTCCTGCGGCAGCTCGCTCATCAGATAGATGAAGCCCTTGCCCTCTTCGCCGAGGCAGTTGGTGATCGGCACGCGCACGTCGTTGAAGAACATCTCCGACGTATCGGCCTCGTCCTGCCCGATCTTGTCGAGGTTGCGGCCGCGCTCATAGCCCTCGCGGTCGGCCTCGACGAGCACGATCGATACGCCCTTCCACGCCGGCTGAACCTCGGTGTCGGTCTTGACGCAGACGAGGATCAGGTCGGCGTTCTGGCCGTTGGTGATATAGGTTTTCGACCCATTGATGACATAATGATTGCCATCCTTCTTCGCGGTCGTGCGCATCCCCTGAAGATCGCTGCCGGTGCCCGGTTCGGTCATCGCGATCGCGGTGATCACCTCGCCCGCGACCATCTTGGGCAGCCAGTGCTTCTTCTGCTCTTCGCTGCCATATTTGACGATATAGCTGGTGACGATGTCCGACTGGAGCGAGAAGCCCGTCGTCGCGCGGCCGTAATAGGCGCTCTCTTCATCGACGATCGCATTATAGCCGAAATCGAGGCCGAGCCCGCCATATTCCTCGGGCACCGTCGGGCACAGCATGCCGAGTTCGCCCGCCTTCGGCCAGATCGACTTCGGCACGATCTTGTCCTCTGCCCATTGCGCCGCGTTCGGCGCGATTTCCTTTTCGAGGAACTGACGGACCGTGGCGCGAAACGCCTCATGATCGTCGGAGTAGGCGGAGCGCGACAGATTATCGAGCGACATGCTTCTTCCTTTTTCCCAGGAGACGCCCGGCCTGTCTGTCGGAGCCGATACGCCATTGCCCCGCATCGAGCGATGCAGGCTTCAATCGCCAAATGACCTTACGTTTACGTCCACGTCAAGTAGAAATGCCGCTACGGCAGCGAAGATGCGTCAAACGCGCGCGGAGCGGCGGCACAGCGAATAGGTTTGCAGCCGCTGGGCAGCATCGGCGGCGCGCGCTAAGACCCCTTCCATGGTCCAACTGCTTCTCGATGCCGGCGCTTTGCTCGGCGAATCGCCCTTATGGCACGACGCCGAAGCCCGCCTCTATTGGGTCGATATCGATGGCCGCAAAATCCATCGCACCGATCCTGCAACGGGCGCCGACGAGGTCATGGAACTAACGGAGCAAGTCGGGTGCATCGCACCGCGCGTGGGCGGCGGGCTGGTCGCGGCGCTCGAAAACGACTGCGCGCTGATCGACGACTGGGGCGCCGTGCCGCGTCCCTTCGGGCCGGCCGTGCTCGCGGACAAGCCCGAGCAGCGCTTCAACGACGGCCGCGTCGACGCCCTGGGCCGGCTGTGGGTCGGCAGCCTGACGAGCGACAAGGCAAACCCCGCCGCGACGCTGTACCGGCTCGACCCCGACGGATCGCTGACCGAAATCTTCGGACAGCTGACGACGAGCAACGGCGCCGCCTTCAGCCCGGACGGCCGCACCTTCTACCACGCCGACACGCCGACCCACGCGATCCGCGCCTTTGACTTCGATGCGGCCGCGGGCACGCTGAGCAATGGCCGCGCCTTCCACCAGTTTGAATTCGGCAATGGCCGCCCCGACGGCGCCGCGGTCGATGCCGAGGGCTGCTACTGGTCGGCGCTGTGGGACGGCTGGCGCATCGTGCGCATCTCGCCCGCGGGTGAGCTGATCCAGACGGTCGAGCTGCCTGTGCAGCGTCCGACGATGATCGCCTTTGGCGGACCCGATCTCCAGACCGCCTTCGTCACCAGCGCGGGCAAGAACCTGACCGACGCGGAGCGCAAGGCGCAGCCCCACGCGGGCGGTATCTTCAGCTTCCGGGTCGATGTGCCTGGCCTGATCCAGCAGGAATTTGGCGCCTAGGCGGCTTGCACCCCCCTGTCACATCTGGTTAAGACGGCCCCCGACATGGTTTCGTTCGAAACCTTATCCTCCGGGGAGATTTATCGATGTCGCGCACTGCGCAGCCTTTTGCCCGTCATTTGTCGATCATGCTTGCATCCACCGCGATGATGGTGGGTTATAGCCAGATGACCACCGCAACCGCCGCCGAACCGACCGCCGCCAAGCCGGCCGCCGCCCCTGTGGGCCAGAACCCGATGCTCGCCCCCTGGACCGGCCCCTTCGAAGGGGTGCCGCCGTGGGACAAGATGGACCCCGAGCTGTTCCCCGACGCCTTCGTCAAGGGCATGGCCGAGACCAAGGCGCAGGTTCAGGCGGTGATCGCCAATCCCGCAGCGCCGACCTTCGAGAACACGCATGTCCCGATGATGCTCGCGGGCGACACGATGGACCGGCTGTTCGCGCTGTGGGGCGTGCAGACGTCGAACAAGTCGAACGATCGCGTCGAGGACATCGACGCCGAATGGAGCCCCAAGCTCACCACCTTTTACACCGAGCTATTCCTCGAGCCGAAGCTCTTCGCCCGCTACAAGGCGGTGTACGACAAGCGGAACAACAGCGGCCTCAACGCGCAACAGATCCGCATCGTCGAGCGCAGCTATGACGAGATGGTCCGCGACGGCGCGAACCTGTCGCCCGCGAACAAGACGAAGCTGGTCGAGTTGAACTCGAAGCTCGAAGGGCTGTTCTCGGCCTTCTCGTCGAAACTGCTCGGCGACGAAAAGCTCTACACCTTCGTCACCGACAAGGCCGAACTCGCGGGTCTCGAGCCCGGCTTCGTCGCCTCGCTCGCCGCGGCGGCCGAAGCGAACGGCAAGCCCGGCCAGTGGGCGATCAAGAACACCCGCTCGTCGGCGCAGCCGGTGATGCAGGGCGCGACCAACCGTGCGCTTCGCGAGCGCGTCTACAAGGCGTTTATCAGCCGCGGCGACAATGGCGACGCGAACGACACCAACGCGACGATTGCCGAAATATTGAAGCTGCGCCAGCAGCGCGCCGAACTGCTCGGCTTCCCGACGCACGCCAATTACCGCATGGCCGACACGATGGCGAAGACGCCCGAAGCCGCGATGGGCCTGATGATGAAGGTCTGGCCCGCCGCGGTTGCGCGCGTGAAGGAAGAGGTCGCCGACATGCAGGCGATCGCCGACGCCGACGCCAAGGCCGGCAAGGGTCCGAAGATCACGATCGAGCCGTGGGACTATCGCTTCTATTCGGAGAAGGTCCGCAAGGCGAAATACGACCTCGATGAAAGCGAAGTGAAGCCCTACCTCCAGCTCGACAAGCTGCGCGATGCGATGTTCTGGTCGGCAGGCCAGCTTTACGACCTCGGCTTCCGCGAAAATACCGGCACGATCCCCGTCTTCGATCCCAAGGTCCGCACCTTCGAGGTTTATAATCTCAAGACGAACGAGAATGTCGGCGTCTTCTACCTCGACAATTTCGCGCGCGACGGAAAGCGCTCGGGCGCGTGGATGACGACCTATCGCAGCCAGCAGACGCTCGGCGGCGAACGCAATGTCCTCGCATCGAACAACAATAATTTCACCGAGGCCGCGAAGGGCGAGCCGACGCTGATCAGCCTCGACGACGCGACGACCCTGTTCCACGAATTCGGCCACGGCATCCATTACCTGCTGCAGCACATCTATTACCCGGCGCTCGCCGGGGTGCCGCGCGACTTCGTCGAATATCCGAGCCAGGTAAACGAGAATTGGCTGATGACCCCCGAAGTGCTCTCGAAATTCGCGACGCACTACAAGACGGGTCAGCCGATGCCGCAGGCGCTGGTCGACAAGATCCTCGCGTCGGACAAGTTCAACCAGGGCTTTTCGACGGTCGAGTACCTCTCGAGCGCGATCGTCGACATGAAGCTGCACGATCGCAAGACGCCGCCGACCGACGTCGACAAGTTCGAGCGCGAGACGCTCGCCGAAATCGGCATGCCGAAAGAAATCGTGATGCGGCACCGCCTTCCGCAGTTCGGCCATCTGTTCAGCTCGGATGCCTATTCGGCGGGCTATTACAGCTACCTCTGGTCCGAAACGATGGACGCCGACACCTGGGCGGCGTTCACCGAAGCCGGCGGCGCCTGGGACCGCACCGTCGCCGACAAGTTCCGCACCATCCTGCTGATGACCGGCAACGAAACCGACCGCGCCGAGGCGTATCGCGCCTTCCGCGGCCGCGATCCCGACGTGAAGGCGCTGCTGAAAAAGCGCGGCTTCCCGACCGAATAATCTGGATAGAACCGGGGAGGCAAAGGGGGCGATTTCGCCCCCTTTGTTTTTGGATCAATCGTGACCGCTAACGACTGAAAGCGGCCCCACCAGGTTCGTCATCCCGGCGAAGGCCGGGATCTCAACCTCGCGGATTTACGCACCGGCGAGATCCCGGCCTTCGCCGGGATGACAAAGAAAGTCGGATGGCTGCTAACGACCGGAAGCTGCCGTTTGATCTCCCCTCCCGCTTGCGGGAGGGGAGGCAACGCCCGCTCCCCACCCCAAAGCCGACAAACCACCCCCTCACGAAATCCCGATTGACCTCCGCCCGATTCGATATAAATGTGATATTATCTTTATATCGAATGATTCGGAGGGCAAAATGGTCGAAACAGGGACACCGGCGCTGAACCGCAGCCGCGAGACACGGGCGCTGACGCAAAGCGGTTATCTGATGCTGCTGATCTGGTTCTTGCTGCTTGGCCTTGCCGCCTGGGCGGGGTTCACCAACATCAGCGGGGTCGAAGTCGCATGGAAATGGGGCGTTGTCGTTGCCTCGGCGGTGATCGGCCTGCTGATCCTCTGCGGCTTTTACCTCATCAATCCAAACGAAGCCGCGGCGATCCAGCTGTTCGGCGCGTACAAGGGCACCGACCGCGAAAGCGGGCTGCGCTGGGTTCTGCCCTGGCTTTCCCGCAAGAAGATCGCGGTGCGCGCGAACAACGTGATTTCGGACAAGATCAAGGTCAACGATCTGCGTGGCAACCCGATCGAGATGGCGGCGCAGGTCGTGTGGCGCGTCACCGACACCGCGCAGGCGCTGTTCGACGTCGACGATTACAAGGAATTCGTGATGGCGCAGATCGAGGCCGCGGTGCGCTCGATCGGCTCGCGCTATCCCTATGACGACATCGAGCATCAGGAAGTCACGCTGCGCGGCAACCATGACGAGGTCGGGGTCGAACTGCGCAAGGCGCTGATCGAGCGGCTGAGCGTCGCGGGGATCACCGTCGACGAATGCGGGCTTACCCACCTCGCCTATGCGCAGGAAATCGCCGGCGCGATGCTGCGCCGCCAGCAGGCCGAGGCGGTGATTTCGGCGCGCAAGAAGCTGGTCGAAGGCGCGGTGACGATGGTCGAGATGGCGCTCAACCTGCTCTCCGAAAAGGGCGTCGTCGAGCTCGACGACGAGCGCA
>NZ_JBOHHT010000067.1:0-1518 GCF_050725655.1 Sphingopyxis sp.
GCTCGGCGCCGA
The DNA here is from genome assembly GCF_050725655.1 of Sphingopyxis sp. Taxonomy (GTDB): domain Bacteria; phylum Pseudomonadota; class Alphaproteobacteria; order Sphingomonadales; family Sphingomonadaceae; genus Sphingopyxis. Next base: position 13 of record NZ_JBOHHT010000067.1, read on the forward strand.
GCGCGACGAACTATGGGCCGAGCACAGCCACTTCATCCCGATGGAGGATCCTTCGCGCGTCGCCGCGCTGCTCGCGGAACTGCTCTGACCCCCAGTAATCTGACCCCCGGTAACAAGACCCGCGCTGGCTGTCCCAGAAAATGACATCGCTGCATCGCTCTTGGTAGGACGGCTTAGGTTGCGCTAGGGAGGCGCCATGAGCATTTCCCTTTCCGATCACGAAGCCGGCGCCAAATATGACGGCGACTATTCCGACGCGCTCGATGCGTTGCAAGAGCGGCTGGAGCGCGTCCAGTCGGCGCACATCACGCACGGCCAGCGCAGCATCATCATGTTCGAAGGCTGGGATGCGGCGGGGAAGGGCGGCATCATCAAGCGGATGACCGCGCTGCTCGACCCGCGCTATTTCGAGGTTTGGCCGATCAGCGCACCGAACGACGAGGAAAAGGCGCGCCATTTTCTGTGGCGTTTCTGGAAACGCCTGCCGGGCAATCGCGAAATCTCGATCTTCGACCGCAGCTGGTACGGCCGCGTCCTCGTCGAGCGCGTCGAGGGGTTCGCGAGCGAGGCCGAATGGCGCAAGGGCTATGACGAGATCAACGAGTTCGAGGCGCAGCTCACGGGTAGCCGGACGAACCTCGTCAAGATCTTCGTCCATTTGACGCAGGAAGAGCAGGACAAGCGCTTCGCCGACCGCCTCGACGATCCGTGGAAACGTTGGAAGACGGGTCCCGAGGATTATCGCAACCGGTCGAAGCGCAAGGACTATCTCGCCGCGATGGAAGAGATGTTCGCGCAGACGAACACGCGCTGGGCACCATGGAAGGTGATCGACGGCAACAACAAGAAGGCCGCGCGCATCGCGGCACTGACCCATGTAGCCGAGGCGCTCGAAGCCGTCGTGCCGATGACCCCGCCCGATCTCGACCCCGCGGTCGTCAAGCTTGCGAACAAGGCGTTCGGGTACAAGCCCAAAGACTAGGATTTTCGGCCTCCTTGGCTAGCAATCGCGCGCCCCAGCCGCTACATGGGGGTGATGAGCCGCGCCAAGAGAACCGACGACTGGGGATTCCCCCGCTGGCGCCCCTATGGTTCGAGCACCGAGGCGCAGAAGGTGCGCCTCTGCGACCGCCATGGCTGCACCAACCCCGGCAACTGCCCCGCACCCAAATCGCCGAACAGCCCCGAGCGCTGGTATTTCTGCGAAACGCACGCCGCCGAATATAATCGCGGCTGGGACTATTTCGAAGGATTGAGCGCCGAGGATGCCGCAGCGCGCGCGGCCGAAGAGGCGCGCGGCGCGAACAGCTACGCGCGCGCACAGCATTATGCCTGGGGCGGGTCGGGTGACGGCAGCCGCAGCGCCGACGAAATGCGCGCGCTCGAAATTCTCGACCTCGAACCCGACGCCGATTTCGAGACGACGAAAAAGGCGTGGCGCAATCTCGCCAAGGAATGCCACCCCGACGTGAAGCCCGGCGATGCCGAAGCGGCAAAGCGCTTTGC
>NZ_JBOHHT010000068.1:0-10017 GCF_050725655.1 Sphingopyxis sp.
GCATCGACACCGCCCGTTCAGCGCGCGGCATCGCCGGCTTCGCCAAAGCCCGCCGGGCCGACGCCAACGCAGCGGGTGACGCCGCGCCCGGCCGCGCCCCAGCCTGCGCGTGCCCCGCTTGCGCCGCTCGAGCGGCCTGCGCCTTCGCCGCTTGTCACGCGCCCGGCGGCCGAAAAACGGGCGATCATCGGCATGGCGCTCGACATCCGCAGTATCCGCTTCGCCGCCGATCATGTGGCGGTCGGCTTTGCCCTCCACCTTGTAAATCAGGGGCCGACCGCGGCGACCGGCCTGATGGTCCGCATCGCGCTCAACCAGGGATCGGCGATGGCCGAACCGGTGCTTGCGCGCTTTTTCGACGGCGCGGGCGGCAGTGTGCTGCGCGACGATATGACGCTCGCGCCCGGCGCGGGCGAGGAGCTGTCGACCGAGGTCATGCTGCCGCGCGCCTCGATCGAGCCGTTGATGATCGGCGGCAAGCCGATGCTCGTCCCCGTCATCGCGTTCGACGTGACCTATCATTGGGATGGGGAGGGCGACGCCTTCGGCCAGAATGCCGGCAGCTTTGTCATCGGCCGTGAACAGGGTGCGAGCGGGAGCGAAAAGCTCGCGCCGCTGCCGCTCGACCGCGCCGCTTACGCCGTCGATCGCCCCGGGGCGCGCGCGACCGCAATCAAGCGTGCCCAATAGTCTGGCTCAAAACGGCACTGCTTTTTTGTTGCGGTGCAGCATCGGCTGGGGCAGGACTGACCGCGCTTGAAAAAGCGCAGGTGGGGGCATAGGCTGACTATTCCCCAGAAAAGAACAGAGCCACAGCAGGATGGCCGGGAGAGGGACGGCAAAAGAGGTTCCCGACCGGTCGTAACAGGAGCATGACATGGACGCCTTGGTCTCAACCGACTGGCTGGAACGCGAATTGGGGGCATCGGACCTGCGAGTCGTCGATGCGACGAAATTCCTCGCCGATGAAGGGCGCGACGCCCGCGCCGAATATGAAGCGGGACATATCCCCAGCGCGGTGTTCCTGGACCTCGCCGAACTGACCGATCCGTCGAGCGACGTCGACAATATGGCACCGCAGGCCGAGAAATTCGCCAGCCGCATGCAGTCGCTCGGCCTCGGCGATGGCAGCCGCATCGTGCTTTACGACGACAGCCCGCTGAAGAGCGCGGCGCGCGGCTGGTGGCTCCTGAAGCTGTTCGGCGCGCATGACGTCGCGCTGCTCGACGGCGGCCTCGCCAAGTGGAAGGCCGAAGGCCGCGCGCTCGAAATGGGCAAGCAGACGCTGCGCCACCGCCACTTCACCGTGTGGCACGATGCGAAGGCGGTGCGCACCAAGGACCAGATGCTGGCGAACTTGGGCAGCGCCGCCGAACAGGTCGTCGACGCACGCCCCGCAGCGCGTTTCACCGGCGAGGAACGCGATCCGCGTCCGGGTCTTGCCCCCGGCCATATCCCGAACTCGCGCAGCCTGCCGCACGGCCAGCTATTCAACGCCGACGGCACGTGGAAGCGTGGCGACGATCTGAAGGCGGCGTTCGACGCCGCCGGAGTCGATCTCGACAAACCGCTCGTCACCACCTGCGGCAGCGGCATGACCGCGACCGTCGTCGCCTTCGGCGCGCACCTGCTCGGTAAGGAGGATGTTGCGGTCTACGACGGCAGCTGGGTCGAATGGGGCGCCGATCCCGCGACGCCCAAGGCGACCGGCGCGGCCTGACCCAAGCCGGCCGCAAGATCCTTCGTGTCGAAGGGTGGATTTTGGCCGGTGCTCCGCTAACAAGGCGGGGATGAGCAACAGCGACGATGACAGCCTCCGCCCTGCGACGAAACTCGTGCAGGGCGGACGGCGCCCCGAATGGACCGGCGACCCGCGACTCGGCGGCGGCGTCGTCAATCCGCCGGTGTGGCGCGCCTCGACGATCCTCTACGACAATATCGCCGACCTGAAGGCGCGCGGTCACGCGACGCACGACAAGCTCTATTACGGCCGGCGCGGGACGCCGACGGTGTGGGCGCTCGCCGATGCGTTGACCCAGATGGAGCCGGGGGCCGAGGGCACCCTGCTCTATCCGTCGGGGGTCGCGGCCAATTCGGCGGGGTTGCTTGGGCTGCTGTCGCCGGGCGACCATCTGCTGATGGTCGACAGCGCCTACGAACCCACGCGCGCCTTCTGCAACGGCATGCTCGCGCGCCTCGGTATCGAGACGACCTATTATGATCCGCTCGTCGGCGCGGGGATCGCCGACCTGATTCGGCCCGACACGAAGCTGATCTTCCTCGAATCACCGGGCAGCCTGACCTTCGAGGTGCAGGATATTCCCGCGATCACAGCGATCGCGCGGGCGCGCGGCGTGTTGACGATGCTCGACAACACCTGGGCGACGCCGCTGCTTTTCCCGGCGCTGGCGCACGGCATCGACGTGACGATGATGAGCCTCACCAAATATGTCGGCGGGCACAGCGATGCGATGATGGGGTCGCTCACTGCGACTCGCGCAGTGTGGCCGCGGCTGCGGCAGGCGGCGTATCAGCTTGGCCAGGCGGTTTCGCCCGACGATTGCGCGCTGATGCTGCGCGGACTGCGCACGCTCGACGTGCGGATGCAGCGCCACGGCGCGAATGGGCTGATGGTCGCGAACTGGCTCGCGGAGCGGCCCGAGGTCGGCCGCGTCCTCCATCCCGCGCTGCCGGGCGATCCGGGCCACGCGATATGGTCGCGCGATTTCGCCGGCACGAGCGGATTGTTCGGCTTCACGCTGAAGGGCGTCGACGAAGCCGCCCGGACGCGCTTCATCGATTCGCTCGCCCATTTCGGCATTGGGTTCAGCTGGGGCGGCTATGAAAGCCTGGTCGTGCCGAGCGATCCGCCGTCGATCCGCACCGCGACCGTATGGGCCGATCCCGATCCGCTCGTCCGCCTGTCGATCGGGCTCGAGGATCCGGCCGACCTGATCGCCGATCTCGAACGCGGCTTTGCCGCGATGGCGGGATGAGCCGGGTGGACGGCCTGCCCGAGGGCGTTCTCCGCACGATCGAGGTGCTGAAGGCGATCGGCATCGACGTCGGCTCGTACCGGTTGTCGCTGTACGGATTATTCTCGACGATCGTCGTCGCGGTGCTGCTCTATCTTGCGGTCCGCATCATCCTTCGGTCGATCAAATGGCTGCTCCGCCGCAACACCCAGATCGATGCGACGCAGCGGCTGCTCGCCGAAAAGCTGATCGCGATCGCGCTGTTCGTCTTTGCGATGCTCTTCGGCATCGACCTGCTCGGCATCGACCTGACCGCGCTCGCGGTCTTTTCGGGCGCGGCGGGCCTCGCGATCGGCTTCGGGCTGCAAAAGACCGTCGGCAACCTCATTGCGGGGATCATCCTGTTGATGGACCGGTCGATCAAGCCGGGCGACATCATCGTCGTCGGCGACGGCAGCAGCATGGGCGGCACGGCGGCGACGAACGGCGTGCCCAATGTCGGGCGAGTCGCCAAGATCGGAGTGCGCGCGGTCAATGTCGTCACCCGCGACGGCAAGAAGCATCTGATCCCGAACGAGCTGCTGATGACGCAGCCGGTCGAGAATTGGAGCTATGCGAGCCCCGAGGTCAGGGTGCGGATGCGCGTACCGGTCGGTTATGGCTGCGATTTGCGGCTCGCGCAGCGGTTGATCGTCGAAACCGCGACGGCGAACCCGCGCATTTTGAACGAGCCCGAACCAGCGGTGTGGATCACGGCGTTCGGCGAACGTGCGGTCGAGCACGAGCTACGCTACTGGATTTCGGACCCCGAGGCGGGGCTCGGCAATATCCAAGGTGAGGTGTTTCTGGGGATATGGGACCGCTTCAAGGAAGCCGGGATCGCCATTCCCTATCCGCGGCAGGATGTGCGGATTATCGGGGCGCCGGATGAGGGTGAGACGCACAAATCATAAATGCGTCATTGCGAGGAGCCGGAGGCGATGCGGCAATCCAGAGCGGCGCAAGGCCGCCCCTGGATTGCTTCGCTACGCTCGCAATGACGAAAGAGTGAACGTCAGAACCCGGTCTTCTTCGCGCGCTCGATGCACTCGACGATGATGCGCTTCGCCTCATTCTCGTCGCCCCAGCCGTTGAGCTTCGCCCATTTGCCGGGTTCGAGGTCCTTATAATGGGTGAAGAAATGCTCGATCTGCTGCAGCACGATCGGCGGCATGTCGGTGTAGCTCGCGACATCGGCATAATAGGGGAAGGTCTTGTTGACCGGGACGCACAGCAGCTTTTCGTCGCCGCCGGCATCGTCCTCCATCATCAGAACGCCGATCGGGCGGCACTTGACCACCGCGCCTGCGACGATCGGCGAACGCGCGACGACGAGTGCGTCGAGCGGATCGCCGTCCTCGCCCAGCGTATGCGGCACGAAGCCGTAATTGGCGGGATAGCGCATCGGGGTGTGCAGGAAGCGGTCGACGAACAGCGCGCCCGATGCCTTGTCGAATTCATATTTCACCGGCTCGCCGCCGATCGGAACTTCGATCAGGACGTTGAGGCTGTCGGGCGGGCTGTCGCCGGCGGGAATCAGGTCGATGCGCATGGGAGAAGTCAGTCCTTTATCTGTTCTCCGCCGAATCTTTTACAGTCGGCGGCGCGGCGCCAATAGCTGATCGAACCAGTCGGGGCCACTCCCGGTTTTCTCGAGATGCGGCCAGCGCAGCCCGGCATGATAGTCGATCTCGATATTGCGATAGCGCCCGCCGCGCTCGACGAGCAGGCGCACCGGAGTCTTGGCGTCGGTTGCGGCGCGAATTGCCGCTTCGATCCGCTCGCGGCTATAGCTCAGCCCGTCGACTGCGACGATCTTCGTTCCGTTGACGATGTCGGCCTTGAACGCCGGGCCGTCCCACAGCACGCCGGTCACGACGCCGTCCTTGTCGATCGTTATCCCCAGCGAATGGGTCAGGTCGGCGTTCTTCGCCTGCGCCATGCGGTCGCGGTCATAGACATTTGGCGCGTCGCGCCAGACGAGCCGGTATCCCGCGCGTTCGATCCCGCCGGTGGGCGCCGGTTGCCCGCTCGCCTGCATGTGTTCGCGCAGGAAACGCGCCCAGTCATAGGGATGGACTGCGTTCAGCGCCGCGACGACATCGTCGAAATCATAGGTATCCTGCCCCCAATCGCCCTCGCGGCCGCCGAAAAAGGCGCGCGCAAAATCGTCGAGGCTCTTGGCGTTGTTCGTCGCCTGGCGGATCAGCATGTCGGCGTCGAGCCACATCAGCGACCCTTCGTTGTAATAATCCTCGCTTCGCGACCAGCTGGCGAAGGGCTTGGGCTTGCGCGCCGCGATGATCGGGTCGAGCGTCGTGTCCTCGACCGAACGCCACTGCCGCCCCGGCTGGGCGCTGTAAGTGCCGGCGTTGGTCGCCCATTCGGCGAGGACCATCTCCTTCGACTGCATTCCCGACCGGCCGGCGATGACGAGGTCCCAGAAGCTTGTCTGGCCTTCGTAAACCCACAGCAGATTGTCCTGCATCGGGGTGCGATAATCGGGGGTCCACATCTTGTCGGGGCGGCGATATTTTCCGTTCCAGCTGTGCGTCAGCTCGTGCGGGAGCAGCCCGCGCTCGCTGTCATTGTCGTTCCATTTGGTGAAATAGTCGGGGTTGCGGCTGTTCTCGCTCGATCGGTGATGTTCGAGCCCGATGCCGCCGAGTTCGTCGCTGAGCGCGAGCAGGAACTCATAGCGGTCGAAATGCCGGACCCCGAACAGCGCGACGGCTTCGGACACCAAAGCGGCATGGCGCGCAATATGGTCGGGGCTCGCTTCGAGATATTTGGCCTCGTCGGCAACGACGTTGAGCGTCACCTTGTTGCCGAGGTCCCATTTGCGGAAATAGCGCCCCGCGAACATCGGGCTGTCGACGAGCACCTCGTAATTGGTCGGCGCGAAGTTGTAGCGGTTGCCCGATATTTTGAGCCCGTCGAGCGCCGAGGCGCCGGTCCAGCCATCGGGCAGCGTGACCTCCAGCTGCACCGGAATCGCGCGGGTGAAATAGCCCGCGGGGTACAGGCTGACCTGCTCCCATTGCAGGTTCATCATCGCCGGGGTGACGACAACGCGGCCCTCGCTGGTGCGCGTGGGTGAGAGGAAATCGAAGGCGACGTCGATGCTCTTGGTGCCCGCGGGCACATCGATATCGAAAGCGTAGACGTCGGTCGGCTGGCGCGTCCAGATCAGCGGCTTGCCGCCGGCGCTGGCCCGGAACCCAGCCATCTCGGCGATCGCGCCGCGCGGGGCGTGCTTGCCGGGCAGCCATTCGGGATAGAGCAGGGTCAGCTTGCCCGCCTTGGCGACCGGGATCGTCTGGCGCACATGGAAGATACCGCGTGCGAAGTCGGTCGCATCGACCTTCAACTGCATCGTGCCCGGATAGGGTTTGTCGGCGGGCAGCGGGATGGTGAGCGGCTGGACGACCGATTGGGGGCGGCTGTTGCCGTCCTGGGCGATGGCGGGGAAAATGGCGATGGGTGCGGCGATGACCGCCGCTGCGACGAACAGTGCTTTTTTCATGCCGCATCTCTGCCGCCAAATGACGGCGAGGTCCAGCCGTCGGTCTGCAAGCGCACTTTGCCTTTCGACGAAAAACCATTAGATGCGCCGCGCATGAGCAAGTACAAAAGCGCGAAGATCCCGACGCCGCAGGCCGTGCGCGGCACCCAGGACATGCTCGGCGATTTCGCCGACCGTTTTGCGCACGTCGTCGAGACGTTCGAGCGGGTGCGCCGCCTTTATGGCTACAAGCGGATCGAAGTGCCGGTGATCGAGCCGACCGCGGTGTTTGCGCGCTCGCTGGGTGAGACCACCGACGTCGTGTCGAAGGAAATGTATTCGTTCGAGGACCGCGGCGGCGAGTCGATCACGCTGCGCCCCGAATTCACCGCGGGGATCGCACGGGCGTACATCACCAATGGCTGGCAGCAGTTCGCGCCGTTCAAGGTGGCTACGCACGGCCCGCTGTTCCGCTACGAGCGCCCGCAAAAGGGGCGCTACCGGCAGTTCCACCAGCTCGACGCCGAAGTGCTCGGCAGCGACAGTCCGCTTGCCGATGCCGAGCTGCTCGTGTTCGCCGACCAGCTTTTGAAGGAGCTGGGCATTTCCGAGGGCGTGACACTGACGCTCAACACGCTCGGCGATGCGACAAGCCGCGACGCCTGGCGCGCGGCGCTGGTCGAGCATTTCGAAGCGCATCGCGGCGACCTGTCCGAAGACAGCCTCGCTCGGCTCGACAAGAATCCGTTGCGCATCCTCGACAGCAAGGATGCGCAGGACCGCCCGATCGCCGACAGCGCGCCCGACATCGACGCCTATCTGACGAGTGAGGCGCAGGATTTCTTCGGCGCCGTCACCGCGGGGCTCGATGCCGCAGGCGTGGCGTGGGAGCGCAACGCGCGGCTCGTCCGCGGGCTCGACTATTATCGCCACACCGCGTTTGAATTCGTCACCGACCGGCTGGGCGCGCAGGGCACCGTGCTCGGCGGCGGGCGCTATGATGGGCTGATCGAGGCGCTCGGTGGGCCTCCGACCCCGGCGGTCGGCTGGGCGGCCGGGATCGAGCGGCTGGCGATGTTGCTTGCCGATGATGTGATCGACAACCGGCTTGACGCGGTAATCGCGGTCGAGGACGATAGCCAGATTGCTTTTGCTATGAAGGCGATCGCCGCTTTGCGCGCTGGTGGTTTTTCAACTGAAATCGTCACCAGCGGTTCTCCACGCAAACGCTTTGATAAGGCAGCCAAAATTCCAGCGCGCGCTCTGATTTCAGTTGGCCTGCGCGATGGCGTTCGGTTTACAAGAAGTAAGACAGACGGCAGCGATGCTGGCGCCCGAGCGGATGCCTTCTTTATGTCGCTCTGCTGATGGCCAACGTATCCGAACGCCAGATTGACGCCATCATCGAACGCCACGCCGCGCTGCAGGCGCGCATGGCGACGGGCGATATGGCGCCTGCCGATTTCGTCGCGGCGTCGAAGGAATTTGCCGAACTCGAGCCCGTCGCCAAGGCGTCGGCCGAAGTTGTGCGGCTGCGCGGCGAGCTTGTTTCGCTGACCGAAATGCTCGCCGATCCCGAGATGAAGGCGATGGCGGCCGAAGAAATCGCGGCGGTCGAGGACGCGCTGCCCGCCGCCGAGCATGATCTGGCGATCAAGCTGTTGCCCAAGGACGTCGCCGACGAACGCGCCGCGATGCTCGAAATCCGCGCCGGGACCGGCGGCGACGAGGCGGCGCTGTTCGCTGGCGACCTGCTCCGCATGTACAGCCGCTATGCCGACGGGCAGGGCTGGAAAGTCGAAGTCATCTCGGCGAACGAGGCCGAGGTCGGCGGGTACAAGGAAGTCGTCGCCTCGGTGACGGGGCAGGGGGTGTTCGCCAAATTGAAGTTCGAGAGCGGCGTCCACCGCGTCCAGCGCGTCCCCGCGACCGAAAGCCAGGGCCGCATCCACACCAGCGCCGCGACCGTCGCGGTGCTGCCCGAGGCCGAGGAAGTCGACGTCGCGATCAACGATGGCGACCTCAAGATCGATATTTATCGGGCTTCGGGCGCCGGCGGACAGCATGTCAACACGACCGACTCGGCGATCCGCATCACGCATATCCCGAGCGGGCTCGTGGTGATCCAGCAGGACCAGCGCAGCCAGCACAAGAACCGCGCCAAGGCGATGCAGGTGCTGCGCGCGCGGCTCTACGACCTGGAGCGCGAGAAGATCCACAGCGCCGAAGCGTCGGCGCGCAAGTCGATGGTCGGCTCGGGCGACCGGTCCGAACGCATCCGCACCTATAATTTCCCGCAAGGGCGCGTGACCGACCACCGGATCAACCTGACGCTCCACCGCCTGCCCGAGATTTTGGAAGGCCAGATGGACGAGCTGATCGACGCGCTGATCGCCGAGGATCAGGCGCAGCGGCTGGCGGGGCTGGGTGATTGACGTCGCGTCCGCGCTGCGCGACGCGGCGCAGCGGCTGGCGGCGGTGTCGGATACGCCGCGCCTCGATGCAGAACTCTTGATGGCGTATGCGTTGGGCGTCGAGCGGCAGGCGCTGCTGCTCGACCCCACGCGCTTTGTGGTTCCCGATCGCTTCGCTGAACTCGTGATGCTGCGGATGCGGCACGAGCCGATCGCCTATATTCTTGGCTACCGCGACTTCTGGACGATCCGTTTGGGTGTCGGCCCCGGCGTGCTGATCCCGCGGCCCGACAGTGAAACGCTGATCGAGGCGGCGGTCGGGCATTTCGGCTCGGCTGGCCCGAAACATATCCTCGATCTTGGCACCGGGCCCGGTACGCTCCTTTTTGCGGCGCTGAGCGAATGGCCGGACGCGAGCGGCGTTGGCGTCGATGCGAGCGACGCCGTGCTGGAATATGCGAAGGCCAATGCACGGACGCTGGGGATGGAGGAGCGGACCCGACTGGTGCTCGGCGACTGGGCATCGGGAATCGACGGTCAGTTCGACCTTATCCTCTGTAACCCGCCCTATATTGCCGATTCCGAAGCCCTGATGCCCGATGTCGCCGATCACGAGCCGCCGGGCGCGCTCTTCGCGGGCACGGACGGCCTCGACGACTACCGCCGCATCATCCCCGATTTGCCCCGCCTTCTGGCGCTGGGCGGCGTCGCGATCCTTGAAATCGGGGCAACGCAGCATATCTTTGTAAGGCAACTCGCCGAAGCAGCGGGATTTGCAGTCGCCTGCACCCGGGATTTGGGCGGGCGCGACAGGGCGCTGACGCTAACCCGCCCCTGACACGCTCGCACGAATTTTCTTGGTTTCCGCCGCAAAGCGCGGTAGGGGCGGCTTACAGACCTGATCGGGGTCCCTTTGGCGATGCGGACAGCATCGATACTGGTCCGGCTGGTCTGCTTCCCACTTACGATGCTGGTGCGGGACTATGGTCCGGCGCAAGCGGTAAAGGGCAAGACCGCGCAAGGAGCGCGGGCACGACGCGCAGGTGGCGCGGTCGGCCAAAAGGGGTTGGCATAGCTTATTAGC
>NZ_JBOHHT010000069.1:0-26130 GCF_050725655.1 Sphingopyxis sp.
CTTTACGACGCGCGCGCGACACTGATGGCGCCGCATGTCGAGCAGGATAAACGCATCGTCCTCGTCACCTATAATGACGAGACTTTGTTCAACACCGGCATCCGTTCGCCGCTCGACCGCACCTTGCTGGCCAATGCGCTCGGCAATCTCGACCAGATGGGCGCGAAGGCGATCGGCATCGATATTGCGTTCGATTCGCCGCGCCCTGACGATGATCTGCTGAAGGCGCAGCTGCGTGCGATGAAAACCCCGACCTGGCTCGCCTATGCCGAACAGGCGAGCAACCCGAACACGATCTTCTACGAACAGCAGAAATTCCTCCAATCCTATATCGCCGACGTCACCACCGCGAAGACAAAGCCGACAAGCGTATTGTTCCGCACCGACGACGACAGCGTGATCCGCAACTGGCCCGACCGGCCGAAGAATCTGCCGCCTTTGATGTCCAACGCGCTGGCGCCCATCGACGCGGCGCATGCCAATTTCCAGGGCAATATCCGCTTCCTCGTCCCCGCGCGCGCCGCCGCGGGACAGGAAGAGCCCGTCTTCGCCAACATCCCGATCGACACCTTCGCGCTGCCGATGGATGCCGAGATGCGCGCCGGTTTTTCGGAGCTGGTCAAGGGCCGCTATATCCTGATCGGCGGCGACATCATCGACAACGACCAGTTCAACACCCCGCTCAGCCGTTTTCCCGACGCGATCACCGGCCAGCATGAGACGATGATCGGGCTCGAGGTCCACGCGCATATGCTGGCGCAGCAGCTCGACAGGGCGTGGACGCGGCCGATCGCCGTGTCGGCGCTGTGGGTGCTCGCGGTGCTGATCGTTCTCGCGGGCGGGCTGACGAGCCTCATCGACCTGCGCGCGCGCTGGGTCGCGCTCGCTTTCCTCGGGCAGATGGCCTTTTTCATCGCCTTCCCTTTCTGGCTGCAGGGACGCGGCATCGACACGACAACGCTGCCCACCTTCGGCTGGGCGGTCGGCTGGCTGTTCGGTTACGCCGCGGTCGGCACCGCCGCACGCACCGTCGGATCGCGCCAGCGCGCCTTCGCGCAGTCGGCGCTCGGCAAATATCTGCCCGCCGACGTCGCGGCGCAGATCATGCGCGACCCCGACCAGCTGTCGCTCCACGGCGAGCGGCGCAATATCTTCTGCGTCTTCACCGACCTCGAAGGCTTTACGAAGCTCAGTCACGCGGTGACGCCGGAAACCGTTGCACGGCTGCTCAACGAATATCTCGATCGCCTGTCCGACATCGTGCTCGAACATGGCGGGACGATCGACAAGTTCGTCGGCGACGCCGTCGTCGCCTTTTGGGGCGCGCCCCTCAGCCGCCCCGACGACGGGCCGCGCGCCGCCGCCGCCGCGCTCGCCATGTATCAGGCGGGCGAGAAATATCGCGTCGACCTGGCCGCCGAGGACGTCCCGCCGATCGGCATGACGCGCGTCGGCCTCCACGTCGGCGACGCGATCGTCGGTAATTTCGGCGGCGAAGGGCGCATCCAGTACACCGCGCTCGGCGACAGCATGAACACCGCCTCGAGGCTCGAGGCGGCGAACAAGGGGCTGAAAACGGGCGTGCTGATCTCCGCCGAGGCGTGCGCGCGCTCGGGCCGCGACGACCTTGTGCCGATGGGCCGCGTCACGCTGCGCGGCCGGGCACAACCCGTCGATGTCTTCACCCCGCGCCCCGATCTTGACCCCGAACAGCGCGCGCGCATCGCCGCGCTGGCCGCCGCACACACCGCGGGCGATAAAAAGACCTATGTGACCTGTGCCACAGCAATACAGGCGGATTTCGGTCAGGATGCAGCCATCATGTTTCTGATAGAACGCCTGAACGAGACAAAAGAGGGAGAAAGCTATGTCCTTTCCTGATTTCCGGATGCGCCGCCTCGGCCTCTCCGCCGCCGCGGCCGTCGCCGCCATCGCCTGCGTCGGCACGGCTGCCGCCCAATCGATGGTCGTCCGCTCGACCGGCCCGTCGGCGAACAAATATCCCGCCGGTGCCAAGCTCAAATCCGCCGACAAGCTGACCCTCGTCGCGGGCGACAAGGTCGTGCTGATGCAGGCGGGCAAGACCCGCACGCTGTCGGGGCCCGGCACCTTTGGCGCCACCGGCACGGTGCAGGCGAGCCAATCGCTCGGCGGCAACGTCACCCGCATGCTCGCCAAGGGTCCGACGATGCGGTCGCGCGGCGGATTTTCGCGCGGTCCCGGCGATGAAACGCCCGCCAATGTCCGTGCGCCGAACCTCTGGCTTCTCGATTATCGCGAAGCCGGCACCTTCTGTGTCCTCGATCCGGCCGTCCTGATGCTGTGGCGCCCCAACATGGAAGGCGACACCGCGCTCGAGATCGAAAGCGCCGGCAAGAAAACGACGGTCGCGATCGTCGACGGCGCGAATTTCCGCAAATGGCCGACCGATGTGCTGCCGGTGCGATATGGCACCGATTATCGCCTGTCGGGCGGCGGCCTCGCCAAGCCGGTGACGGTGCGCTTCGCAGCGATGGAAAATGCGCCCGACACGGTCGAGGGATCGATCGACATGCTGATGGCGAAGAGCTGCTCGCCGCAGCTCAACCGCCTCGTCGACACGATGTCGGAAGCCGAAGCGGGATGAGGTGAATGGATGGGACGGCGGCCATTGTCCCCGTCTTATCCGTCTGATAATCTTCTGAGGAAATTCCGCCGGTCGCGTGACGGAAGATTTCCTTGGGTCGAAATTTGCTCTGCTGTTCTGCGACAGAGCAGTGGAGTTGGCGCGTCGCGATCGTCGCGGCGCGCCCATACGCAAGGGGTGGTGATGACCGTGTCGGGGGATATGGGACATAAGGCGATTGCTCGGCCGAGGCGCGCCGCGATCCGCAGCGCGCTGGCCGGTTCGGCGGCGGCAATCGTCGCGGTCCTGCCCGCCGCGGCGTGGGCGCAGGCGACCCCGCAAATTCCGACGCGCGAGGAAATCCAGCGCCCGGCGCCCCCTCCCGCCGTTCAGCCCAACGAACAGATTGTCGCGGTCGACGACGGCATCGAGCGCGCGCCCTGCCCGCTCGCCAACCCCGAATTCGCCAACGTCCGCTTCACCTTGCGCGGGGTCGAATTTTCGAGCGTCGAAGGCATCGACAATGCGTTGCTGACGCCGAGCTGGTCCCACCGCGTCGGGCAGGAACTGCCGATTTCGGCGGTGTGCGACATTCGCGACCGCGCCGCGACGATATTGCGGTCAAAGGGCTATCTGGCGGCGGTCCGCGTACCGCCGCAAACGATCGGCGACGGCGTCGTCCGGCTCGACATTCTCTCGGCGCGCATGTCGCGGATCGAGGTGCGCGGCGATGCCGGTGCGAACGAACGCCTGCTGCAACGCTATCTGTCGCGGCTCGACGACCAGCCGGTGTTCAACATCGTCGATGCCGAGCGTTACCTGTTGCTCGCGCGCGATATTCCGGGGATGGACGCACGCCTGACGCTGCGCCCCGGCATCGCCCCCGGCGAAGTCGTCGGCGAAGTCACCGTCACGCGCACCCCCTTCACCTTCGACTTCAACGCGCAGAATTTCGGCTCGCGCGACGTCGGTCGCTGGGGCGGCATCGCGCGCGCGCGGTTCGCGGGCATCACCGGCATGGGCGACCTCACCACCGTCAGCTTTTATGCAACCCCCGATTTCGACGAGCAAAAGGTCGTGCAGGCGTCGCACGAATTCCGCGTCGGCGGCGAAGGGCTGCGCTTCGGCGCCAGCTATACCTATGCCTGGACGCGTCCCGACATCAGCGGCTTTCCCGTCAAGTCGAACACCCAGATCGTCAGCCTGTTCATCGCCTATCCGCTCGTGCTGACGCAGGCACGGCGCGTGACGCTCGGCGGCGGGCTCGATTTCATCGACCAGGACATCGGCCTGGCCAGCCTCCCGATCAACCGGGACCGGCTGCGCGTCTTCAACCTCCGCGCCGACGCGAGCTGGATCGACCCCGGCTCGATCGCCGGGCGCGGCGGCTACAGCCCCAGCGAACCGCGCTGGTCGCTCTCCACTTCGCTCGAAGCCCGCAAGGGCGTCGATTTCCTTGGCGCCAGCGACGATTGCGGCCCCGGCGGCATGGCGTGCTTCCTGCCCGGCGCGATCCCGCTGACGCGTGTCGAGGGACAGCCCGACGCGTTTCTCCTCCGCGCCAATGCGCTCGCCGAATGGCGGCCGGCAAAGCTTTTCACGCTGTCGGCGGCGCCCCGCGCGCAATGGGCGAACGATCCCTTGCTCGCCTATGAGGAATTTTCGGGCGGCAATTTCACCGTCGGACGCGGCTTCGACCCCGGCACGGTGATCGGCGACAGCGGCGTCGCGGTGGCTTTGGAAGCACGCTACGGCTCGTTCGTTCCCGCCAATACCGAAAGCTTCGCCTTTCAGCCTTTCGTCTTTTTCGACGCCGCGTGGGTGTGGAACAAGGATACCGCCTTCGACGGGCTCGATCCGCAGAAACTCTATTCGGCCGGCGGCGGCGTGCGCGTCGCTTACGGCGATCTCGCACGGCTCGACATGACACTCGCCGTACCGCTCAACCGCGGCGGCTTCCTCGCCGAGCGGCCCGACCCGCGGCTGCTCATATCGCTGACCACCTTATTCGGCGTGAGGGCGCGCTGATCATGACCTTCTCATCCAGGACAACCGCCATGCGTGCCACTGCCACTCCTTCGCCGATCCGCAACGGCAAGCAGCGCCTGCTGACAAGCTGTGCGATCATGGCCGGGCTCGCCGCTCTCGCTTGCGGAGGCCCCGCGCTGGCACAGGTTGCCGGAACCGGCCAGGGCGTTACCGGCCCGGGACTGAGCATTCCCACGATTTCACCGCCGGGGCCGGGTTCGACGAACGTCGATACGACGGGGCTTCAGACGATCATCAACTGGACGCCGACAGATACGGCGCCGACGGGCGGCGCGATCGATTTTCTTCCCGCTGGCAACACGCTGAACTTCACAGGCGACGGCGATTATACCGTGCTCAACCGCTTCGTTGACGGCGCCGGCGGATCGCTCAGCCGCCAGATCGCGCTCAACGGCACGGTCAACAGCACTGACACCGCGGCGTCGGGCGCACGCGGCGGCAACATCTGGTTCTATAATGCGGGCGGCATCCTGATCGGCGCGACCGGCGTGATCAACGTTGGCAGCCTTGTGCTGACCACCAACGACATCATCACGACCAGCGGCCTCTATGGCCCCGGCGGCGCGATCCGGTTCAACGGCACATCGGGCAGCATATCGGCGATCACCGTGAATGGTACGATCAACGCCAACAATGCGCTTAATGCGGGTAGCGCCTATGTCGCGCTGGTCGCCCCCCGCATCGTTCAGGCCGGCACCGTCCGCGTCGACGGTTCGGCCGCCTATGTCGCCGCCGAACAGGCCGACATCCGCATCAACAGTGGCCTTTTCGACATCAATGTACTGGTCGGCGCCGAAGGCGGCAACGTCATCACCCACACCGGCACTACCACCGGCCCCGCGCATCAACAGGGCGATGGCAACCAGAGCCGCATCTACATGGTCGCCATTCCCAAGAATGACGCGGTGACGATGCTGGTGTCGGGCGCGATCGGTTATGACGATGCGCTGTCGGCGCAAATCGACCCCGACGGCGCCGTGCGCCTGTCGGCAGGCTATAATATCGTCGGCGGCGACCTTGCCGCGGCCCCCGTCAACGCCACCGCCGCCAATATCACCGCAGGCGACACGCTGTTCCGCAGCAGCACGATCGCGCGCGCCAGCGGCGCGTTCGTCGCCACGCCGACGCAAACGGTGCCGGCTACGCCGCCGCCGCTGTCTTCGGCGGGCCAGTTTTTCGTCGAGGGCAGCGGCACCTTCATCGGCGACGCCAGCGCCACGATCAACATCGGTGCGGGCCAACAGGGCGGCGCGACGGGCACATTTACGGTCCAGTCGGGCGGACGGGGCGGCACGCCGGGCAATGCGGCGGTTAACGTCTCGGGCGGCACGCTCTCGGCGCCGGGCGCCTTGACGATCGGGGCGTCGGGCACGCCGGACGCATTGACCGGCGACAGCCAGGGCGGCACCGCCAGCCTGACGATTACCGGCGGCAGCGTCTCCTCTTCGGGCGTGACGGTCGAAGCGAACGGCACCTCCGACGAGGGATCGAGCGGCGCCACCGGAAACGGACGCGGCGGCAATGCCAGCATATCCGTCAGCGGCACCGGCAGTTCGCTGACCGCCAGCAATATCCTTATCAACGCCGTCGGGCGCGGCGATAATATTTTTGTCAGCGGGCCGCCCGCCATCAACGGCGACGGTGTCGGCGGCACGGCCAGCCTGACCGTAGCGAACGGAGGTGCCGTCGGACCGGCGGCGCTGCTTTCCCTCGACGCGCGCGGGATCGGCGGGCTCGGCCTGACCCAGTCGGGCGATGGCACCGGCGGCACCGCGCGCGTTCAGGTATCGGGCCCGGGATCCTTCCTGTCGACGACGCAAAGTTTCGTCCAGGCCGGCGGTGACGGCGGCAGAAATATTGCGGGTTTCGGGATCACCCAGAATGGCGGCGATGGCACGGGCGGCACCGCGGAGGTGCTGATCAACACCGACGCGGCGTCGACGGTATCGCTGGGCGCCCTTGGCGCGAGCGCGCTTGGCCGCGGCGGCAATGCCGGCAGCAGTGCGACCGGCAGCGAAAACGCCCGCGGCGGCAACGCATCGGGCGGAACGGCGACCCTGACGGTCGACGGCGGCGTCAACGCACAATTCACCGCGATCACCCTCAACGCGTCGGCGCAGGCGGGCAGCGCCTTCACCCCAAGCGGCACGAGCGGCCAATCGGGCAACGCGCTAGCCAATGATGTGACGCTGGCCGCGGCGGGCGGCTCGACGATCACCAGCAGCGGGCTCATCAATCTCTTCGCCGTCGGCATGGGGATCGCGGGCGAGAATTACGGGACGGGAACCGGCGGCAATGTCGTCGTCAGCGCGACCAGCGGCGGCACGATCACCACCGGCAACCGGCTCATTGTCGAGGCGATGGGCGGAAGCACGTCGAACGCGATCGGACAGAGCGCTGGTGACGGGATCGGCGGCGACGTCGATTTCATCGCCGACGGCGGCACCATCCGCGCCGAAGTCTTCGAAGCCGACGTCAGCAGCAACACGATCAATGTGAGCGGCACGGGGGGCTCCGCGCAGGGTGGAACGATCGACCTGTTCGCACGCAACGGCGGACAGATTGTTTCGACGCTCGATGCGCCGAACGAATTCAACGCCGAAGCCCGAACCGGCGCCAGCGCGGCGGGCACGAACGCGACCGGCGGCGCGATCCAGCTGATCGCCAATGCCGGCACGATCGATCTGGGCGCCGGGGCGACGCTGATCGCCGGCGGTGTTTCGGGCGGCGCGACCGCGGCCGGCGGCGACATTTCGGTGGGTCGCGGCGGCTCGATCCTCGTTCGGGTGGCGGCTTCGCCGCTGAACAGCAGCGCCATCGACCTCGGCGACTTCGAGGCGTCGGCGGAAGGCCGCACCCAGGTCGATAACGAGAGCGCACCCGGACTTCCGGACGAAACGTCGGGCATGGGTCAGGGCGGCGACATCGACTTCGACATTCAGGGCGGGACATTGGACGCCGCATCGGTCGATGCCTCGGCGAACGGTTATGGCGGCAACGGAGCCAGCGACCGCGGCCTTGGCGTCGGCGGCACCGCGACCTTTACCCAGACCGGCGGCGCGGTGGACATCAATGATATGACCGTCAGCGCCGACGGCTTCGGCGGCATCGTAGAGGGCCAGTCGGGCCTCGGCGTCGGCGGCACCGCAACGATCAACCTGCTCGGCGGTTCGATCAACGCCGCCGACATCGTCGCGACCGCCGGCGGCATCGGCGGCGAAGGGTCGTTCGGGACCGATCAGGATCCGGCGAATATCATTCCCGGCGGGATCGGCGGCTTCGGTCGCGGCGGCACCGCGACGATCAATATCGAAGGATCGGCGGTTGTCGGCGCAAGCGTCATTCGGGCCAGCGCGATCGGCAATGGCGGCGCGGGCGGCCAGTTCGACAATTTCTCGAGCTTCGGCGGCGTTCCGGGCACGCCCGGCGCGGGCGGAGACGGCATCGGCGGCGATGCGACGGTGAATGTTCGCGGCGGTACGACGACCGCGAGCAGCATGGTCGCCAACGCATCGGGCATCGGCGGCACCGGCGGCAACAGCTTCTTCTCGAGCAGCAGCGGCACCGCGACCGGCCTCGGCGTCGGCGGCACCGGCGGTGCCGGGCGCGGAGGCACCGCGACGATCGCGCTCGAAACGCCGATCGGCGGCGTCGGGATCGCGAACAGCGTTGCGCTCGGCACCGGCGGCGCGGGCGGCACCCACAATGTCGGCGGCAACGGCGGCGACGGCTTCGGCGGTATCGCGCAGACGATCGTCACCGGTTTCGACGCCGGCGAGCTCGCGGTCACGCTCGATTCGACCGGGACTGGCGGCAATGGCGCCAATGGGCGCGACGGCGCGGGCGGCGACGGCGGCAACGCGGCCGGCGGCACGTCGCGGATGCTCGCCGAGGGCGCAGGGGCCAGCCTGACGGCGCTAGAAACCAATTTCATCACCGGCGGCACGGGCGGCAATGGCGGCGCCGGCCGGCTCTCCTTCGGCTCCTTCCCCACCATTGCGCCCGATGGCGGCAACGGCGGCAACGGTCAGGGCGGCACGATCGAGGTGGCCGCCAACGAAGGCGCGGCCGTCACGCTCGGTCTCGTCGTCGGCGACAGCGTCGTCCTCGGCAGCGTCGGACGCGGCGGGATCGGCGGCGCAGGAAGCAACGCCGTCGACGTCGCCGACAATCAGGCGGGCAATGGCGGCAATGGCGGTGGCGGGACCGGCGGCACGGTCCGCCTGATCGCCACGGGCGGCACGATCAGTTCAAATGCCGAAGCCATCGACATCACAGCGAACGGCATCTCGGGCGAAGTCGGCACCGGCGGAATGGGTCAAGGCGGCGGCGCGAACGGTGCAAACGGCGCCCCCAGCGCAACGCGCGGCGGTGTCGTCGTGATCGAAACGTCGGCTGGCGCTTCCGGCCCGGGCCAGATCGACCTTGGCCTGACGAACATTACCGCAAACGGCGATCTCGCGGGGCGCATCGAACTTCGCGCCGGCGGCAATATCACGCTTGCCGGCCTCGACGCGCAGGCGCTGGGTTTTGCCGCGCCCACCAACAACGACACCGACGAAGCACTCGCGGGCATCTTCATCGCGCCGACCGGCGGTACGATCGCCAGCCAGGGCGACGTCACGCTGACCACCGACGGCTCGGTCGGCGTTTATGCCCAGTCGAACGGGATGTTCGATGTCGACGGCATCCTGACGATCGCGGCGGGCGACCAGATCGATATCCGGCACGATTTCCGCGAAGGCACAGCGGCAACGTTACGCGCCAGCGACAGCCTGATCGCCACCGCGACGACCAGCATCAGCGCGGCGCCGGGCAGCCTGATCGGCTCCGGCGACGTGCTCTCGCTGACCGTGACCGGCCCCACCGGCACGATCGGCGTCGACCGGCTTGCCGGCAACGACATCACCCTCGGCAGTCTCGGCGCCACCAGCGTCGAGCATGCCGAGGCGGTCAATGATTTCACCGCGACGGCGGGCAGCTTCCGCACCGGGCTGAATTCGATCATCACCGGCGGCGACATCTCGATCACCTCGCCCGGCGCCGTCGACCTCGGCAATTCGACCGCAGGCGGCTTCGTCCAGGTCCAGGGCCAGTCGATCGCCTTCAACTCGATCACCGCCGGACTGTCGGTCGGGCTTTCGGCGGACGGGACGACCGCAGGCGCCGAAGGCATCAACGGCGGATCGATCACCGCGGGCGAGGACATCAATCTCTTCGCCAACAGCATCGCGCTCACCGGCACGGTCACGGGCGCGGCGTCCTTCTTCGCCTTCGGCACCGGCGGCGCGGTTTCGGTGAATAACGCCGACGTCGATGGGAATATCTCGATCTTCTCGGCCGCCGACCTTTCCGGCACCTATGTATCAGGCGGCAATATCTTCCTGAACTCGGACGCCAATATCGACGCCTCTGCGCAGGCGAATGGCGGTTATGTCGACCGCAACGGTGTCGCGGCGGAGGGCAATCTGTTCGTCATCGCCGCCGGCAATGCGACGCTCACCGACAGCTCGGCGGCGCGCATGTTCGGCGTCAACGCCGGGACCTCGGCGTCGATCGATGGCGCCACGGCGGGCGAAGACGTCCTCGTCATCGCGGGAACGACCGCCAGCCTGACCGACGTCACGGGCGGCGACGACATCACCGTCCGCGCCGCGGGCAATATCGGCGCGCTCAATGTCCGGACAACCGGCGCTGGCGCCGACACGCACATCCTCGATTTCTCGATGGCCTCGGGCAGCCCGACTTTCACCATCGGCACCGGCGAAGGGTCGCAAGGCATCAACGGCGCCGACATCGTGATGGCCTCGACCGCGGGCGCGATCGACGCGGCGACGCTGTCCGCCGGCGACGACATCCTGCTCAACGCCGCGAACAGCATCGCGCTCAACGGCGCGACGACGCTCGGCCTCGGCACCACGGGCGGCGACAGCAGTATTCGCACGCAGGGCGGCGCGACGACACTCGCGGGCCTCGATGCGTTCAGCGACGTCATCGTCGACGCCGCGGGCACCGCCAATCTGACCGGTGTGGTCGCGGCGGGACGCAATGCCACAATCAATGCGCAGGCTGTGACGCTCGCGGCGCTTACCGGCACGGGCGGCAACACGATCCCGACGCTGAACGCCGACGGCGATGTCGTCGTCAATTCAGCGGCGGGTATCACAGGCGGCGGCGTCCGCGCGCTCGGCAATGCAACACTGACCGCGGGGACCGCGATCGGCATCACGTCGATCGAGGGACAGGATGTCACGCTCTCCGGCGCAACCGGGGTCGCCGCGAACCAGGCAAATGTCCTCGGCACGACCAGTCTCGACAGCAGCGACGGCAATATCCAGCTCGGCAGCCTCATCGCATCGGGTACGATCAACGCCAGCGCCAATGCGATCAGCATCGAAGGCGGCGGCAATATGCATTTTGCGACGCTGACCACCGACGTGGGCGACGCCTATGTCCGCGGGGGCGGCGACTTCTCGGTCGCCAGCGGCACTGTCGCCGGCACCGCCGACCTGCGCACGCAGGGCGAGGCGATGAATATCGGCAACCTTACCGCCGCGAACGCCATCATCGAAAATGCGGGCGGCTTCCTCAATCTCGATACCGTCACCGTTGCGGGCAACCTCACCGCCTCGGCGCGCGCATCGCTCGGGATCAACGGCGTCGTCACCGGCCAGTCGATCTCGCTCGCCTCGGCAGGGATCGACATTGCGCCGACGGGGCGTGTCGGAACCGCAGGCGTAACCCAGCAGCTGTCGGTCGCCAACAACAACGCCGACAACCAGACGTTTGTCGGCGGCACCGCCGGACCCAACGGACCCAATGGCTATCATATCGACGCCGACGAGCTGACGCGCCTCTATGGCACGCAGATCGAAATCTTCGCGCCCGAAGTGCAGACCACAGGCCCGCTTTCGGTCGGGTCGGCCGCCCCGCCCGACGTCGTCATCGATACCTTGACGATGACCGGCGGCGCATCGAACTCCAACCTCGGCGCCAATGGCGCGCTGACGATCCGCACCCCGGGCAAGATGCGCGTGATCGGCAATGTCCAGTTGACGGGCCTTACCGATACCAACGCGCTCAACCTTGTCGCGGGCGATGCGCTCGAGGTCATTCTCGGCCGGGGCAGCGTGCGGCTGCTCGGCGCAAACAACGCGCCGGGCGGACAGCTCAATATGGCATCGGACGACATCATCGTCGCGACCGAGGCCGCCATTACCGCGGTCGGCGCGGCGACGACGATCGACGCGATCAATACGCGCCTCGGCCAGAATGACGGCGTCACTCTCGACGAAGGCGCGCTGTTCGCGCGCGGCATCCGCGCCGACGTCGCGGGCGGCTTCTATGTCCAGAACAGCGGCGCGGGCACCGATTCCGTGCAGCGCCGCGGGTTGACCTTCGGCGCCGGCGGGCTCGACGTGCGGACGCAGGGAACCTCGCGCATCGTCATCAACGGGGTACAGCTTGGCGCCAACGGCCAGATCACCGGCATCGACACGGTCCCCCTCCTGACGATCAACGGCGCGGCGCCAGTCGTCGGCAGCTATAATCGCCGGTCGACTTTCAACGGCTGCTTCATCGCCAGCCCGACCGCCTGCACCACCGTGGCCTTCGATTTCGAGAATAATTTCCCGGTCCAGGATATTATCGACGAGGAGGTCGACGACGACGGGCGCGGCGAAGGCAATAATTTCCCGCAGGCGTTGATCACGATGCGCGACATCGATCCGATGACGGGCGAGCCGCTGCTCGACGATCCGGTGACCGGCGCGGGCAACGACGATCTGTGGACGCCGCCGGCGCAGTAAGCCGCCTTTTGGTTGACGCCAGCGGGCGGAGCAAGGCATGGGCGCGGTTATGACCGAAGCCCCTGCCTTCCCGCTCAAGCTGTTCAACAGCCTGACGCGCAGCCTCGAAATATTCGAGCCCGTTCACCCGGGCGTTCCTGGTGATCCGGCTCGGCCGCCGGAGGCGCGCGTCTATAGCTGCGGGCCGACGGTTTATAATTATCCGCACATCGGCAACATGCGCGCTTATGTCTTCGCCGACACGCTTGGCCGCACGCTGTCGTACAAGGGTTACAAGCTCACCCACGTCATCAACATCACCGACGTCGGCCACCTGACCGACGACGCCGATGCGGGCGAGGACAAGCTCGAAAAGGCGGCGGCCGAGCGCGCCCGAAAAGGCGAGAAGACGGCGATCTGGGACATCGCGAAACATTATACCGAGGCCTATTGGGCCGACGTGAAGGCGCTGAATATCCGCCAGCCCGCGCACTGGTCGATCGCGACCGACTATGTTCCGGCGATGATCGCGTTCGCCAAGACGATCGCGGACAAGCATTGCTACGAGCTCGAAGGCGGGCTCTATTTCGACACCACTACCGTCGCGCACTATGGCAGCCTCGCACGCTCCGTGGTCGATGAGGGCGAAAGCCGCATCGATCCCGTCGACGGCAAACGCCATCCAGCCGACTTCGCGATCTGGCGCAAGACGCCCGCGGGCGAGACGCGCCAGATGGAATGGGATTCGCCGTGGGGCCGCGGCGCGCCGGGCTGGCACCTCGAATGCTCCGTAATGTCCGAAGCGCTGCTCGGCTTCCCGTTCGACATCCACACCGGCGGCATCGACCACCGCGAAATCCACCATCCGAACGAGATCGCGCAGAACCAGGCGCATAGCTGCTCGACCGACAGCGGCGCGCGGATGTGGATGCACAATAATTTCCTCGTCGACCGCAGCGGCAAGATGTCGAAATCGAGCGGCGAGTTCCTCCGCGTCCAACTGCTGATCGACAAGGGCTATCACCCCCTCGCCTATCGCCTGATGTGCCTGCAGGCGCATTATCGCAGCGAGCTGGAATTCAGCTGGGACGGCCTTGGCGCCGCGCTGACGCGGCTCAAGCGGCTGGTGATGGCCGCGGCCCCGGTTCGCGACGAAGAACCGACCGAAGCGACCGACCGCCGCCTTACCGACCTGCTCGCAAAGTTCGACGCGGCGATGTCCGACGACCTAAACACGCCGGTCGCACTTACGCTGCTCGAAGAAGCAGCGGCGATGAAGAAGATAGACGCCGGCCAGAAGGCTGCGGCGCTCGCCGCGATGGATGCGGTCCTCGGCCTCGATCTGCTGACGACCGCGCGCGCCGACCTGCGCGTCCGCCCGAAGACCGCGGCGATCGGCGAGGACGAAATCGAAGCCACGCTCGCGCGCCGCAAGGACGCCCGCGCCGCCAAGGACTTTGCCGCATCCGATGCGCTGCGCGACGAACTCATTGCCGCCGGGGTCGAGGTGATGGACGGCGACCCGCTCGGCTGGGACTGGCAACCCGACGCCAATTAGAGGCTTGTCGCAGGCCCGCGGGCTGCTAGCCTCGTTGCATGTCGCAACTGATCTGCTGGCTTCTTGTCGGTCTTGTCCACCTGATCCCGGCGCTGGCTTTGTTCCGGCCGGCGCTGATCACGCGCCTCTATGGCGTGGCGCCGGAAAACCCGATCTTCCTGCTGATGCACCACCGCGCCGCACTGTTCTTTGCGGTGCTCGTCGCTTGCGTCTGGGCCGCCTTCGATCCCGGTGGGCGCAAGCTCGCGACCTTGCTCGCTGCGATCTCGATGCTCGGCTTCCTGTTTTTGTATCAGTCCTATGGGCGCCCCGCGGCGCTCGGCACCATCGCGCTCGTCGACCTCATCGGCCTCGTCCCCTTGGCATGGGCGGGCTGGCACGCATTTCAGCAGTAGGAAAATCATGACCAAGACCGTCACCGTCCTTTCGGGCCTGATCCGCCCGCTAGTCGAAAACCGGCTGCCCGACTGGGTCGAACCCAAATTCTTCGCGTCGAAGGAGGAGGCGCTCGAACTCGCGCCGCAGGCCGAGATCGGCTGGTTCGACATGTACGACAAAAAGGACATGGCGGCGATCATCTCCGCCGCGACCGGGCTCAAATGGCTCAATTCGATCTACGCCGGGGTCGACGGCATGCCGCTGGACCTGCTCCATGCGCGCGGCACGATCGTCACCAACGGCACGGGGATCAACGCGATCACCATCGCCGAATATGTCGTGATGGGGATGCTCACCGTCGCCAAGGGCTACCGCGATGTCGTCCGCGCGCAGGAACGCCGCGAGTGGCTGATCGATTCGCCGGGCAAGGTCGAGCTGTTCGGGTCGAAGGCGCTGCTGCTCGGCTATGGCGCGATCGGCAAGCTGATCGAGGAAAGGTTGAAAGCCTTCGCGGTCGACGTCACGATCGTCCGCCGTTCGCCGGGCCCGAACACGCTGACCCCCGACCAGTGGCGCGCGCAGCTCGGCGATTTCGACTGGGTGATCCTCGCGGTGCCCGCAACCCCCGAAACCGACGGCATGGTCGGCGCGGCGGAGCTCGCCGCCATGAAGCCGACCGCGACGCTCATCAACATCGCGCGCGGCAGCGTCATCGATCAGGACGCGCTGGTTGCGGCGCTCGACGGCCAGCAGATCGCCTCGGCCTTCCTCGACGTCACGACGCCCGAACCGCTCCCCTCGGACGATCCGCTGTGGAGCCTCGACAATGCGCATATCACGATGCACCTGTCGGGCCGCGCGCAGGACAAGATGTTCGTCCGTTCGGCGCAGCGCTTCCTCGAAAATCTCGATCGCTGGAAAAAAGGCGAAGCCGTCGAACCACGCGTCGACCTGTCGCTCGGCTATTAACGCGGCCGCTCGGCCTTCAGCTCGCGCACCAGCGGTTGCAGCCGCTCGTCATATTTGGCGAGCATCGTATGCGCCCCGGCATGGTCGTAGAAACTGACGAGTTCGCGCCCGTTCCAGCGGTGGAGGGCATAGGCGGGGTCTTCGGCGACGATCATCGGACGGCCGTCGGGCTTGTTCTCGTCGATGGGCCGGAGGTCGAGCGAGACCTGCGGCGCAGTCGACGAGCAGATCGCGACGGTGCGGCCTTCCCACGCAACGGTGACGCTGCGGTGAAGGTGGCCGCAGATCAGCCCGCGCACCTGCGGGTGGCGGCGGACGACGTCGGTAAAGACCGCGACCCATGGCTCGTCGGGGTCGGTGTTCATCCACTCGATCCCGCTCTCGACGGGCGGGTGATGCATGATGATATAGGTCGGCTTGGTCTGGTCCTTCGACAGTTCGGCCTCGAGCCACGCCGCGCGCCGCTCGCAGAAGGCGCCCCCGTGACGCCCTTCCTCGAGCGTGTCGACCGTCACCAGCCGCAGTTCGGGAAGCTCGATTGTATATTGGACGAAACCATTGCCGTCGTCGAAGCCCGGAAAGCGCGCGTGGAAATTGTCGCGCAGATCGTGATTGCCGACGCTCGGCCAGACGGGAAAGGGGCACCGCGAGAAGGCGTTGGCGAGGCGGCGATAGCTGTCGTCATCGCCGCGGTCGGTGATGTCGCCGGTGGCGAGCAAAAGGTCCGGCCGGTTCGGACCGTCGATCAGCACGTCGAGCACCTCGTCGAGGCGCTTGCGGTTATATTCGGCCGGATTGTCCGGATCGAATCCGATATGGATATCTGTGATCTGTGCGATCAGCATATCCGTCCCCTGCTCCCGCCGGTCTGGCCCGGCGACCCAAAACCTATCCGCCCTGCCTTACCGCGTGCAAGGAAGGTGTGCGCCATGTCACTTCGTAAAGGCCCCGCCCCCCGGTTCCTGTGATCATGCTCACACCATAGCTAGCACCAACACGTTTATTTGTGATTGCGGCGGTGTTTTTCTTGCGCTGGCGCGGCGGAAGCCACGGTTTGCCACCGTCCGAATGATATTCGTGGCACATCGCGCAGGGCGATTCGGTCGCGGTTTCGACCTTCACCACGCGCGCGCCGCCCTCGCCGACATGGCAGTCGCGGCATTGGCGCAGGCCGGGCACGAGCAGGTCGGTCGATGTCTTCGACGCGGGCGCGGCGGTGTGGCAGTCGGCGCATTCGGTTTCGCGGTGCGCGTCATGGTCGAACCAGCCCTTTTGCAGGAAGCGCGGCGTTTGGTTGACCGGCATCACGCGCCAGCTATTGCCCGCCTGCGGCGCGAAGATCGTGTGACAGTCGTAACAGGCGCCGCCTTTCGAGAAAACTGCGCGAACGGCATCCTGCGCGCGCGAGGGTCGCGTCGCGACTTCGTTGAAATAGATGTTGTAGACCTGCCCCTCGGCATAGCCGCCCGGCCGCCGACGCTGCATCCCGCCGAGCTGGAGCGGCCGTGCAGGCGGCGCCGAGCGATAATAGGCAGTCAGGTCGGCGACGACCTGATCGGGCTCGCCGTGGCGCAGCGTCCGCGTCACCCCGCCGACGGTTTCGAAGGCGAGGCTGTGGCACATCGCGCAGTCGCGCTCCATCTCGACCGGCTTGACGCGCACCCCGTCGGCCTCGACGCGGTGGCAATTCACGCATTCGAGCTTCTTGCCGAAATCATAGCGGCCGCGGAAGCTCGCCGCCATGCGCGCAACCCCGCCGGTCGCCTGCAGGTGCATGTCGTGCGGGAATTTCAGGCCGTTATAATCGACCGTGCCCTTGCCCGGCGCAGCGCGCACCAGCTTCGCGCCCGGCGCCGAGCGCACGAGGGGGCGGAATTCGGGATGGCTCGTGCCGAAATCGGCGGCATCGGCGAGCATCGTCGGATGCCCCGCGGTCTTGAGCCGCGCCGACATCCCGTCGTGGCAATCGGCGCAGAATCTTTGCGGCGTCGCAGGCATCGGCCCGGAACCCTCATGCTCGGTATGGCACTCGACGCAGCGGCCCTGCGGCTTGTTGAAGGTCTTGGCAAAGCCCGCCAGCACCTTTTCACCAATCCCCGGGGGATGACGCGCCGCGAGTAGCATCGCAGCCGGCGCATTGGCGTGCGCGGTGCTCATCGCCTTGTGTTCGCCCGTGTGACAACCGACGCACGCCTTGTCAGTCACCGCGACGAACGGTTCGACGTGGCACGACTGGCAGTCGTCTTTCAGGCTGGCGTGCGCACTCGATAGCGGGCCCGAGAGCCACGCGCTGTCGGCATGATAGCCATCGGGGCGTTCGTCGACATTCTTGTAGCTGTACCACGCCCAGATCGGCCCGATCAGAAAGGCGAGCAGCATCAGCACGCCGAACAGCCACGCCCCCATCCGCTTGCCGAGCATCACGCCCTGCAGCGAAAATGTCTTCGCCTCGTCGACATCCTTCGACGATTGCGACAGCTCGTCGATCCGCTCGACGAGCAGGATGATGGCGTCGCCTTCGCGCGCGATCGTCAGCCTGTGGCCACCAAAACGCAGTTCGGCACCCGCAGCGCTGTCGACATCGGCGGCGTCAACGCTCCGGCCGTTGAAATCGAACCCCAGCCCTTCGCTCGCCTGCACGCGAACATGACGCCCGTCGGCGCTGCTGATCGCCGCATGGTGTGGGTTTACCGCCAGATCGGCAACGTGGATTATGTTGCTGCCTTCGCGGCCGAGCGTGATCGTATCGCCGGGCAGCGCCTGGTCGCGGACGATCTGCTTGCCGGTCTTCGTCGTCGAAATGCGGCGCAGGATGAAGCTCATGGTCCCCCTCCCCACCTTACCAGTAGAAGAAGACGCTGACGATGTGCGCCGACAGCGCCGCGATCAGCGCAAAGGTCAGCGGCACATGCACGTAAAGCCAGATTTCGAGCAGCGCGCGGATCTTGAGATGCCGGCGCAGGCGCGTCAGCGCCGCCTCCTTCTGCTTGAGCAACCCGACGACCTTCTCGCGCGCGTCGCGGTCGCTGCTGTTCGAGAGCGAAAGCGTGCGCAAAGCCGTAGCAGTCGCGCAATCCGGATAGCGGCCCGACAAACGCGCCATGACGCCGCCCGCAAACGGATCCTCGTCGAGCGCCGCCAGTACCGGCGCGGTATCCGCGGGCGTCAGCGGCTGCGCCGCGCTGTGCAACTGCCGATCGAAGGCGCGGATCGCCTCGAGCATCTGCATCTGCGTCATCTCGTCGCGATTGTTCGACAGCGCCGCGGGCAAGGTCGCATAGACGATCACGCCATAGAGCCCCGACAGGATCACGAGCATCATCAGTGCCCATGCGAGCGTATGGACGTTCCAGCCGAGCTGGAATCCCGTATGCCAGGTGCCGACGACGATCAGGCTGAGGCCCAGATAGACATGCGCCGATGTCCACGCTTTCAGCGACCAGTGATCGCTGGTCATCTTGCGTTTTCGATAACCGAGCGCGGTGAGCCAGAGGATCAACGCCGCGCCAATCGTGCCCAGCGTATAGCCGTACCAGCTGCCGCCATTGTGCCGCGGCGTCACATCAACCAGCGCGTAGCTGACGATAATGAGCAGGCAGAGCCCGCCCGAAATCTTGGCCCAGCGGAAGCCCGCATAGCGCAGGAAGCCCTCGTGCCGCCGCTCGCGGACGCGTTCGGTCTGGGTTGCCTTGGTGCGGCGGCGCTGGAAGAGGCTCGCCATCAGTCGGCGTCTTCCTGGAGCCGCGCGATCGACAGGAACTCTTCGGGCGAGACGCGGATCGCCGCGCCGGTCGGGCAGGCGCGCACGCACGCCGGGCCGCCCGAAATGCCTTTGCACATGTCGCATTTGACCGCGATCTTCTTGGGCTTCTCGTCGCCCAATTGCTTCTTGGTCCATTTGGGCGAGGGCTCGCCCGGCCCGGGGCCAAAGCCGGTGAGCAACCAGCGCAGCAGGCTGGGTTTCTCGGGCGGCGCGGCTTCCATGCGGATCACGCCATAGGGGCAGTTGCGCATGCAGTTGCCGCAACCGATGCAGCCCGGTTCCATGAACACTTCGCCGTCGGGGCCGCGGTGGATCACGTTCGGCGGGCAGTCGGCCATGCAGTGCGGATGCTCGCAGTGGCGGCAGCTTGTCGGCACATGCAGATGCGCGAAGGTCTTGCCCGCCTCGCGGTCGAGCCGCGACAGGCCTTCGTGGCTGTCGGCGCACGCTTTTTCGCAATTGTCGCAGCCGACGCACAGATTCTCGTCGATCAACAGCGCGTCGGTCGCCTCGCCCAGCCCTTCCTTCATGATGAAGGTCGCGGTGTCCGAATAAAGATCGACCGCGCTCGAATAGCTCGCTTTCCGCGATTCGATGAAGCTGTTCATCGCCGCGCGCTCCGCGACGGCGGCCTCGGTCGCCTCGCGCACCTGCGGCCGCTTGGCGAGCATCGCCTTGAACTCGTGCCCCTTCAGCCGGATCACTTCGCTCGCGACCGCCGCCTTGACCGTGGCGTTGCGCGGCGCGCCGCTGAGCACCGCCATTTCGCCAAAGAAGCTGCCCGCGGGTAGATAACGCAGGAAGATCGGCTTGCCGCCAATATCCTTCTCGACGACCATCGATCCCGACCGGATGACATAGACGTCGTCGCCCTCGTCACCCTCGGCGAGCACGATCTTGCCGGCGGGAACGCGTTCGATCGCCGGATCCTCGACGATCGGCTCGAGATCCTCGACCGTCAGCCCGCCCTTGAAGATCTGGAGCAGCTGGCGCTCGAGCGAGATGCGGTTGATCACGCGCTTCGCGCCCGGCACCGCGGCCATCAGCTTGAGCGCGGCGGTACGCGATACCTCGACGAAGATGCTGTCCTCGCCCGCGCGGATCGTCGCACCGCGCTTGCGGCCCGAGATCAGGCCGACTTCGCCAAAGATCGAGCCCTCCTCGATCGGCACGGTGAAATCGGGGCCGACCTCGACCACCGCATGGCCGTCGGCGATCGCAAACAGCGACGAACCCGGATCGCCCTTTTCGAACACGACGTCGCCCCTGGAATAAAAGGCGACCTTCGAATCGAGCATGAACTCGCGCATCTGGAGCGGCGAGACATCGGCGAAGATGCGGATGCGCGTGCGCAGGAAGTCGAGCCATTCGGTGACCGATTTCTGTTGCGGCAGCTTTTCGAAAATCGCCGCCAGATCCTTTTCGTCGGCCGGGGTCAGCGCCTTGTTGCCGTTCAGGAACTCGACGACGTCATAACCCTGGTTCATGCAATGCTTGATCAGCGGATAACCCGCGAGCGCGCCAATGACATAGAGGCCGGGCACGGTCGTTTCGAAGGTTGGCGACAGTTTCGGAAAGGCTTCCCGGTCGGGTCCGGTAAACTCGATCCCCATCGATTCGACGAAGCCGCGCGGCGCGACCGAGCCCAGCCGTGCGACGATCACGTCGCATTCGATCCGTTCCTCGCCGGTCGGGGTTTCGAGCGTCAGCCAGCCCGGTTCGACCAGCTTCGGCTGCGTCTCGGTGCGAATCGACATGAAACCATTCTCGCCCGCCTCGGTCATGTCGGCGACGTTCTTGGCCTTGGCGCGCGCGAAATCTTTTGAGCGGTTGAGGATGGTGACGGTGTTTTCGAGCGCTTCCTCGGCGACGCCGAGCGCATTTTCGATCCCCGCGTCGCCCGATCCGACGACGGTGATATGCTTGTCCTTGAAATCCTCGGGATCGTCGACCTGATAGATGATGTGCGGCAGGTCGTAGCCGTCGCAGCGCATGCGGTTCGGATTACCCTGCGTACCGATCGCGAGGACGATATTTTCGGCGTGAAAGACGTCGCCCTTCGCGGTCTTGATCGCAAAGGCGCCCTTCTCGCCCGTCACTTCGGCGACCTCGGCGTGATACGCCACATTCACCTTGTTGTTCGCGGCATCCTGGTCCCAGTTGCCGAGGATATATTCGCGCGCACCCTCGGCAAAGCGGCAGTCGGACCTGAGGTCGAGCCGTTCGGGGGTCGCGAGCACGCGCTTGCCCTTTTGATATTTGAAAATCGTGTCCGACAGATGGTCGGTCTTTTCGAGCAGGACATGGCTGAGCCCGAGCTGCGCCGCGCGCGAAGCGGCGCTGAGCCCCGCAGGCCCCGACCCGATGATCGCAACCTTGACCGGATCGCTCATGCGCGCACCACCGGGCGGCGAAAGCCGCTCCTTCGCTTGCTGGCCATGATGCTGACGAACGCGCGCACAGGTATCCTTTCCCCCTGTCGCCAGCCCCCCGGCGAATTCATAACGGATGCGACCCGGACTTATGTCCTGGACGCAAAGCTATGCCCTTGAAAGCGAGGAAAGGTCAACCGGTGGCGGCGAGAAACCCGCCGTTGCGAAACGTTCTCAACTTGGCCTCAACTCGCGCGTCAGGCGAGCTCGAACATCGCGGCAATGCGCTCCGACTGGGTCGGCTCGAAGCGCGACCATCCATCGGGGCCCAGCTTTTCAAGCGGACGGAAGCGCGCCTTGTATGCCATGCGCGCCGACCCTTCGATCCAGTAGCCGAGATAGACGTACGGCAGGCCCGCCCGCGCCGCGCGCTGGACATGATCGGCGATGATATAGGTGCCGAGCCCCTCGCGCATCGGATGCGCCGCATCAAAGAAGCTGTAGATCATCGACAGGCCGTCGCCCTGCCGGTCGGTCAGGCAGCAGCCGACAAGGCGGCCCTTGCTGCCATCCGCGGTCGGCTCGCGATATTCGATCATATAGCTGTCGACCGGGGTCTGCTCGACCATGTCGGCGAAGTCCTGCTCGTCCATATCGGCCATGCCGCCATCGGGATGGCGCGAACCCAGATAGGAGCGCAGCAGCGCATATTGCTCTTCGGTCGCCCACGGCTTGCATGCGTTGGCGACGAGATCGCCGTTGCGGCGCAGGTTACGCTTCTGCGAGCTGCTCGGCGTATATTCGCCCGCGCAGACACGCACCGACACGCAGGCCGAGCAATCGGCGCAGCTCGGGCGATAGGCGACCGACTGGCTGCGGCGGAACCCGATGCGGCCGAGCGCGTCGTTCAGTTCGTTCGCCGAGTTGCCGCTAAGCTCGGTGAACACCTTGCGCTCGGTCTTGCCCGCCAAATAGGGGCAAGGCGCCGGGCTGGTGACAAAAAAGCGCGGAAAACGGAACGGTGCGGACACGCGGAAAAAACCTCCGGACTGGCGATGCGGAGCCCCCCGACGCGGGTCCGACGCGCTACATCCACCAACTATGCCAAGCGGCGTCAATGGTGCAAAGCGCATTTACCATTTTTGCGCGTCCCGTTCTGAATCAACCCGAAAATTTTCTGAATAGCCCGGCAACTGTTGTGCCGATTTGAATCGACTAAGCCCCGAATCCTAACTGTAGTCGCGCAGCTCGTCGCCCGTCAGCGTCGCGACGTGCAGCACATTGGTCGATCCCGGGGTGCCGAACGGAACACCCGCCATCATGACCAGCTTTGCGCCGGCCTTGCAGATGCCATGGCGCAGCGCCATGCGCTTGCCCTTGGCGATCATCTCTTCGAAACTGCCGATGTCCTTGGTCGGCACGGCATGCGCCCCCCACAAAAGGCCCATGCGCCGCGCCGCTTCCTTCTTCGGCGTCAGCACCAGCAGCGGAGCGTCGGGCCGTTCGCGCGCGACCCGGCGGGCAGTCGATCCCGAAAAGGTGAAACAGATGATCGCGTCGGCGCCGATCGTGCTGATGATGCTGCCCGCCGCCTCGGCAAGCGCGTCGGCGGTCGTCGCGTCGGGATGCGTTTCGGTGAAATGCAGGCGGCGGAAATAATCGGGATCGCTTTCGACCGAGCGCGCGATGCTGTCCATCATCGTCACCGCCTCGACCGGGAAAGCGCCCGCTGCGGTTTCGGCCGACAGCATGATCGCATCTGCGCCGTCGTAGATCGCGGTCGCCACGTCGGACACTTCAGCGCGCGTCGGCGAGGGTGAGGTGATCATCGATTCGAGCATCTGCGTCGCGACGACCACGGGCTTGCCCATCCGGCGCGCGGTCGCGACGATCCTTTTCTGGAGCGGCGGCACCGCTTCGGGCGGCAATTCGACCCCCAGGTCGCCGCGCGCGACCATCGCGGCGTCGGCAAGCTCGAGGATCTCCTCGATCCGCTGCACCCCCGACGGCTTTTCGAATTTGACGAGCAGCGCCGCCTTGCCGCCGATCAGCGTGCGCGCTTCGGCAACGTCTTCGGGACGCTGCACGAACGACAGCGCGATCCAGTCGACATGCTGTTCGAGCGCGAAGGTCAGGTCCTTGCGGTCCTTTTCGGTCAGCGCCGCGAGCGGAACGACGACGTCGGGGACGTTGACGCCCTTGCGATCCGAAATCTTGCCGCCGACCTCGACCACCGTCTCGATCTTGTCCGGCGCGACGCTCTTCACGCGCAGCACCAGCTTGCCGTCGTCGATCAGCAGGCGCGTCCCGGCTTCGAGCGCGGCGAACAATTCGGGGTGCGGCAGGTGGACGCGCGTCGCGTCGCCTGGCGCCTTGTCGGCATCGAGGGTAAAGCTCTTGCCGTTCACCAGCTCGGCCGGGCCATCCTTGAAGGTCCCAACGCGCAGTTTCGGTCCCTGCAGGTCGACGAGGATCGTCGTCGGGCGGCCCGTGTCCTTTTCGAGTGCACGGATCGCCGCGATCACCTTCGCATGGCCGGCATGGTCGCCATGGCTCATATTGACGCGAAAGGCGTCGGCGCCCGCACGATGCAGTTCTGCGATCATCGCGGGGTTGGCGCTTGCGGGACCGAGGGTCGCCAGGATGCGAACCTTGCGCTGGCGAGGGATAAAGGTCTGAACCACAAATGCTCCAATAACAGGGGGACGCTAGGGCAATGCCGCCTTGATGATACGAAGGCAACCGCCGTATAGCTATTCAATCATTCAACGGAGGAACCATGTCCTGCAGCGACGATCAGACGACCGGCAACGACGCGCTCGATAGCCTCGACGATGCCGCTGCCGCCGCCGCCTTTCGCCGCCTCGTCCGCCTGCTCCGGCATCGCAGCGACGCGGCGAACATCGACCTGATGGGGCTCGCCGGATTCTGCCGCAACTGCCTCGGCGACTGGATCGCCGAGGCGGGCGACATGGACAGGGAAACCGGCCGCGCGATTGTCCACGGCATGCCGACGGCGGAGTGGAAAGCACAACATCACACGGCCGCGACCCCCGAACAGCTCGCCCGAATGGAAGAAAGCATGGCCAAAAATCCCTGACCTCGTTAGGGACGCGCCAGCCGCGATTCTCGCGCCGACCATTTCCATCTACCGGAGCCAAAAATGAGCGAAGCCACCGTATCCGACGAACAACTGCGCCTTTTCATCGAGCGCATCGAGCGTCTGGAAGAAGAGAAAAAGGGCATCGCCGACGACATCCGCGACACCTATAATGAATCGAAATCGCAAGGTTACGACCCGAAAATCATGCGCCAGATCGTCCGTCTGCGCAAACTTCCGATCCACGACCGCAAGGAAATGGAAGCGATCCTCGACGTCTACAAGTCGGCGCTTGGAATCGACTAAAACGCAATCGACTGACGCCCCAGCCAGGAGAGTGACGATGTTCAGCACCACAACCAACAATGTCGAGGGCCATCCGGTCCGCGAAT
This sequence comes from Sphingopyxis sp., assembly GCF_050725655.1. Lineage (GTDB taxonomy): Bacteria > Pseudomonadota > Alphaproteobacteria > Sphingomonadales > Sphingomonadaceae > Sphingopyxis. The sequence goes on from NZ_JBOHHT010000069.1 coordinate 24,974, forward strand.
ATCTGGGCATCGTCACCGGCGAGGTGATCGTCGGCGCCAACCTGTTCCGCGACCTGTTCGCGTCGATCACCGACATCGTCGGTGGCCGCTCAGGCAAATATGAGGACGTCCTCGCCCGCGCGCGCAAGGAGGCGATCGCCGAGATGGAAGCCGAGGCCGCGCGCCTCGGCGGCAATGCGGTGATCGGCGTCGACCTCGACTATGAGGTACTGGGGCAGAATGGCTCGATGCTGATGGTCAGCGCGTCGGGAACCGCCGTCACTCTGTGACGCTGTTGTCACTTTGCGAGCGCCGCGCTAGTGCGGCGTCACATTTCCCGTTTCGATGGAGGTAGGCCGTGGCCGGCCATAGTAAATTCAAGAACATCATGCACCGCAAGGGTGCGCAGGATAAAAAGCGCAGCACGCTTTTCTCGAAGCTCGCACGCGAAGTCACCGTCGCGGCGAAGATGGGCCTGCCCGATCCCGACGCGAACGCGCGCCTGCGCGCCGCCGTCAACGCCGCCAAGGCGCAGTCGATGCCGAAGGACAATATCCAGCGCGCGATCGACAAGGCCGCGGGCGGCGAAGGCGATAATTACGAAGAAATCCGCTACGAAGGCTATGGCCCCGGCGGCGTGTCGCTGATCGTCGAGGCGCTGACCGACAACCGCAACCGCACCGCGACCAACGTCCGCACCGCCTTTGCGAAGAACGGCGGCAACCTTGGCACCAGCGGCAGCGTCAGCCACGGTTTCGACCGGCTGGGCATGATCAGCTATGCCGCAAAGGCGGGCGACGCCGACACGATCTTCGAAGCCGCGCTCGATGCCGGCGCCGACGATGTCGAATCGTCCGAGGACGGCCACGACATCTGGACCAGCGTCGATAGCCTGCACGAAGTCGCGAAAGCCCTCGAGGCCAAGCTTGGCGAAGCCGAAGGCGTCAAGCTCGCCTGGCGCCCGACGCTGAAGAGCGAAATCAACGACGAAGCGACCGCGCAGACTTTGTTCAAGCTGATCGACACGCTCGACGACGACGACGACGTCCAGACCGTCTGGGGCAATTATGAAATCCCCGACGCGGTGATGGAGAAATTGGGTTGATAGAAATCCTCCCTGTCGCGAAGCGATGGGGAGGGGGACCGCTCGCGAAGCGAGTGGTGGAGGGGCTGCGCCC
>NZ_JBOHHT010000070.1:0-136076 GCF_050725655.1 Sphingopyxis sp.
CGGCGCGACGAAGGCAGGTTGTTGCCCTAAAGCCGCGGACGCCCGTAGCGCGCGTAGAGCGTCGGCAGCACGAACAGGGTGAGCAGCGTCGCGGAGATGAGCCCGCCGATGACAACCGTAGCGAGCGGCTTTTGCACCTCGGCCCCCGCACCGGTTGCGAGCGCCATCGGCACGAAGCCAAGCGACGCGACGAGCGCGGTCATCACGACCGGCCGGAGCCTTGCCAGTGCCCCCGCCTTCGCCGCCTCGGTGCGCGCCATGCCCTCGGCGATCAACTGCTGGATCGATGTTACCATCACCAGTCCGTTAAGCACCGCGATGCCGGACAGCGCAATGAAGCCCACCGCCGCCGAGATCGAGAACGGCATGCCGCGCAGCGCCAGCGCGAGCGTCCCGCCGACGAGCGCCAGCGGCACGCCGGTAAAGACGATCGCGGCATCGCGCACGCTGCCCAGCGCGCCATAGAGGAGCAGCAGGATCAGCGCGAAGCAGGCCGGGACGACGAGCGCGAGCCGGTCACGCGCCGAGGCGAGATTTTCGAACTGCCCGCCCCATTCGACATATTGGCCCGCGGGCAGGCGCACCTGTTCACGGATTGCCGATTGTGCATCCTCGACGACGCTCGCGACGTCGCGGCCGCGGACATTCGCCTGGACGACAATCCGCCTTTTGCCATTCTCGCGGCTGATCTGGTTCGGGCCATCGACCACCGCAAGTTCGGCGACGCTTTCGAGCGGGACGAAGCTGCCCCCCGGCGTCGGCACCGGCACTTGCCCCAATGCCGCAAAGTCGTTGCGGGCGGCGTCGGACAGGCGGATGGTGACGGCAAAGCGCCGGTCGCCCTCGAAGATCACCCCGGCGTCGCGCCCGCCGACCGCCGCCGCCACCGTTTCCTGCAGTGCCGCGGCCGTGATGCCGAGCCCGGCCATCGCTTCGCGCTTCGGCCTTATGTCGAGCATCGGCAGGCCCTCGGTCTGCTCGACGCGAACATCGGTCGCCCCCTCGGTTTTGCGCAAGACGGCGGCGATGCGGTTCGCGGTTGCCGCCATTGCGTCGCTGTCGTCGCCGAAGACCTTGACCGCGACGTCGCCGCGCACCCCCGCGATCAGCTCGTTGAAGCGCATCTGGATCGGCTGGCTGATCTCGAAGGCATTCCCCGGCAGCCCGGCGAGCGCCTTTTCGACCTTCGCGGTCAGTTCCGCTTTCGTGAGCCGCGAGTCGGGCCAGTCCTTCCGCGCCTTCATGATGATGAAGGTATCGGAGATGTTCGGCGGCATCGGGTCCGACGCGAGTTCGGCGGTGCCCGTCTTCGAAAAGACGAACTTCACCTCCGGCAGCGCGGCCAGCGCGCGTTCGGCGCGAAGCTGCATCGCCTGGCTCTGGTCGACCGATGTTCCGGGAACGCGCAGCAATTGGGCGGTAAGATCGCCTTCGTCGAGTTGCGGCAGGAACTCCTGTCCCAACGTGACATAGGCGCCGGCGCCGAGCAGCAGCGCGGCCAGCGCCGCAAGCATCGTCCCCCGCGGCTGACCCATCGCCCGGTCGAGTCCGGGTTCGTAATGCGCACCGAGCCAGCGCATGATCCGCCCCTCCTTTTCCTCGACCGGCTTCGATAACCATATCGCGAGCATCGCGGGCACGAAGGTCAGCGACAGGACGAAAGCGGCGGCGAGCGCGACGATCACGGTCAGCGCCATCGGCGTGAAGGTCTTTCCTTCGACCCCGGTCAGCGTCAGCAGCGGGACATAGACGAGGATGATGATCGCCTGCCCATAGACCGACGGGCGGATCATTTCGCGCGCGGCCGCCGCGACGACGCCGAGGCGCTCGTCGCGGTCAAGCGTGCGTCCGAGCTGGTGCTGCCGCTCACCGATCCGCCGCAGCGCATTTTCGACGATGATGACGGCGCCATCGACGATCAGCCCGAAATCGAGCGCGCCGAGGCTCATCAGATTCGCCGATACGCCGCCTTTGAGCATCCCGAAGCTCGTCAGCAGCATCGTGACCGGGATGACGAGCGCCGCGATCAACGCCGCGCGGAAATTGCCAAGTAGCACGAAGAGGATGACGATGACGAGCAGCGCCCCCTCTGTCAGGTTCTTCGCCACCGTCTGGATCGTCGCGTTGACGAGGCCGGTGCGGTCGAGCACCGGCTGGATGACGATGTCGGTCGGCAGCGAGGCGTTGATCTCTTCGAGCCGCTCGGCAACCAACCCGGCGATATTGCGGCTGTTCTCGCCGATCCGCATGATCGCGGTGCCGACGACGACCTCGCGGCCATTTTCGGACGCCGAGCCCATGCGGATCGCTTGCCCTGTGCGCACAGCCGCGACTTGGTCGAGGCGTATCGGGACGCCGCCACGCGTCGCAATCACCGTCTGCGCCAGTTCGTCGGCGCTGCCGATGCGCGCGTCGGACCGCACCGCCAGACCTTCGCCGTTGCGGTCGACGACGCCCGCGCCGATCGCTTGATTGTTAGCTTCCAGAGCCTGCGCGAGATCGCTCAAGCTCAATTCGAGCGCCGCCAATCGCTGCATGTCGGGCACGACCTGATATTGCTTCACATAGCCGCCGATGGTGTCGACACCCGCAAGCCCGGGGATAGGCTTGAGCAGCGGGGTGACGATCCAGTCCTGCGCGGTCCGCAGATAGGTCGCCTTTTCGGCATCGGTGACCAGCCGGTCGCCCTCGGGGGTGATATAGGTGCCGTCGGGCTGCATTCCCGGCTCGCCGGGCTTATGCTTGTCGTCGCGGCGATGCTCCATATGGACCGTCCACATGAAGACTTCGCCGAGGCCCGTTGCGATCGGCCCCATCTCGGGGTCGACGCCTTCGGGCAGCGCGCGTTCGGCATCGCGCAGCCGTTCGGCAACTTGCGCGCGCGCGAAATAAATGTCGGTCGCATCGGCGAACACCGCCGTGACCTGCGCAAAGCCGTTGCGACTGAGCGAGCGCGTGCTTTCAAGCCCGGGAATGCCGGCAAGCGCGGTCTCGATCGGAAAGGCGACCTGGCGTTCGACCTGTTCGGGCGACAGCGCGGGCGCGCGAACGCTGATCTGCACCTGGTTGTTGGTGATGTCGGGGACGGCGTCAATCGGCAGGCGTGCCAAGGCCCAGGCGCCGATCAAGGTGGCGATGGCGGTGACGAGCAGGACGAACCAGCGCCGCGCAACCGCGAAATTGACGATGGAGGCGATCATGTCAGTGCCCCCCATGCTCGGCTTCGCCCTTGGCGAGCTCGGCTTTGAGGGTGAAGCTGCCTTCGCCCGCGAGCTCTTCGCCGCCCGACAGGCCGGTGACGGTCGCTATGCCGCCGACGCGCGACGTGACGGTCACCGGGACGGCGCGGAAGCCGTCTTTCGAGCGGATGAAGACGCTTGTCCGGCCTTCAACCGTCTGGATCGCGCTGTCGGGGATGCTCACCGCCTCGCCCGAACTACCGACCTGCAAGATCGCCGTGACGGGCTCTCCGGGGCGCCAGATGCCGCCACCGTTTTCGAGCAGGGCGACCGCCGGCACGAGCCGCGTCGCGGAATCGAGCACGGGCGACACGAACTGGACGCGTGCGGTGGTGCTGCGCGCTCCCGCGCGGACCTCGACCCGCGTCCCGACGCGGACGCGACCCGCGTCCGCCGGAGTCAGCGACAGATTGATCACCACGCGGCCGAGGTTGGCGACGCGGAACAGCTCGGCATCGGGCGCGACGGTCTGACCGAGCACGACGCTGCGCGCCGTCACTTGCCCGCCGATCGGCGCGACGACGCCGATGCGGTTGAGCGAGCCGCCGCCGACGCCGGCCGCGGACACCTGCTGCCCCGCAAGACGCAATGCGATGTTCGCTTCGGTCATCGCGGTCCGCGCGGCGATCAGGTCGCGTTCGGGCGAGACTTTGAGCGCAAACAGCCGCTCTTCGCGCCTCAGGTTCGATCGCGCGAGGTTCGCGCGCGCTTGCGCGGCTTCGACCTCGGCACGCAGACCCGCTGCATCACGGCTCTCGATGACCGCGACGACCTCGCCGCGGCGGACCGTCTCGCCGAGATTATTGTTGAGCGCGACGACACGCCCGCCGATCGCGGCCGAGACGACCTGCGTCGCCTGCGGGTCGCTTTCGATTGTTGCGGGCAAGCTGAGCGTGCCCACGCCCGCCGTCGGGCGGACAATCGTTATTCCCGTCGCTTCGATTTGCTGCGCGGTCAGATGGACTACGCCCTCGGCCTCTTTCGCCTCGGGCTTTTCGGCCGGTGCCGCCGCCTGCTGGCCGCAACCGGCCAGAACAAGCGTCAGCGCGAGCGGCAACGCCGCCCGATATTTGGTCTTGGTCGTCATTTGGTTTCTCCCTCGGCGGGCAGCCGGGCCGTCAGCCGTTCAAGGCGTGCGGCGGCATCGTGATAGGCGGCGCGCGCATCGATTCCGGCGCGGCGGGTGTCGAGCAAGGTCCGTTCGGCGTCGAGCAGGATCAGTTGGTCGAACTTGCCCTCGGCGTATCCGATACGCGCGATGCGGGCGGCCTCGGTCGCGGCAGTCAGTGCCGGTTCGGAGGCGCGCACGGCCGTGGCTGCGCGATCGCGGTCGGCTTCGGCCGCCGCAATCGCGCGTTCGGCTTCGAACAGCACGATACGCTGCTGCGCCTCGGCGCGGTCGCGCCCGCGCGCGGCCTGCGTCACCGCCGCCTTGCCGCCGTTGAACAGCGGCAACGGCACCGACACGCCGAACACCATCGCCTGATCATTGCTTGCCTCGAGCCGCCTTGTCCCGGCGGTCAGTGTCAGGTCGGGCGCGCGCTGGCTGCGCGCCAGCCGCAGGTCCGCCTCGGCCGACGCCGTGTCGGCGCCAGCCGCAGCCAAGGCCAGCGTGCCCCGCGCTTCAACAGGAACTGCCGGTCCCTGCCCCCGCGCGGCCGCACCGTCGAACCAGCCTTGATCGAGCATCGATCCGGCGCCGTCACCGACATAATGCGCCAGCGCGGCGCGCGTCGCCATTGCCGTACGCCGTGCGGTTTCGGCCTCGGTCGTCGCGCGAACCTGCTCCAGCACGGCGCGCTGCTCGTCGATCGGCGAGTTGGCACCGACCATCACACGGTCGCGCGCGATGCGCAGATTCTCGCTCGTAACCGCGACTTGCGCTTCGGCGATTTTGGCGCGACGTTCGGACGCGATCGCCGCGACATAAGCCTCGGTCACGGCGACCCGGCGATCGGCTTCTGCGACGGCGAGGTCGATCCACGCGCGCCGCACCTTCGCATCGGCGACCGCGACGCGCGCAGACCTTTTCCCGCCGAGTTCGACGGGCATTGCGAAGGCGATGGTCGTGTCGGATTCGTCAAATCCGCGGTACGGCCCGGTTCCGAGCGCGTTCTCGGTATCGACGCTGACCGACGGGTTGGGGCGCAGCCCGGCGACGGTACGCCCGGCCTGTGCGGCCCAGACGCCGGCCTCCGCCGCCTGTGTCAGCGGCGTGGCGACGCCGGCATTGGCCAGCGCTTCGTCAAGGGTGAGTATATCGCCGCCCGCGGACGGGGACGAGCTTTGCGCCTGCGCCGGCAAGGCACAGAGCGGCGCGGCCAGCATGGCCGCCAATAATGATTTCATCGTGGATTATCCTGAACAAGCCAAAGTCAGCCGCCGGATGACCGGCAGCGCGGGCTGGTTCAGGCGATCGGCGGCCGCAGGTTCGCGTCAGGGATCAGTTGCGGCACAAAATCGGTGCCGGCGGCGAAATTCAGGCCGTGGAGCGGCAGTTGCGTCGCCGGATCGTGCGCGCCGACGGCGCCAACCTGATGATGGCCATGGCAACCGCCGTGGCTGTGCAGCCCCATCTTGTCGGGATCACTGGCGGGTTGATCCTGCGTGTGCCCGCTGTCCTCGGCGCAGGATTCGATTGTGGTCCACTCGGGCGCCTCGGCGGCATGCGCGATGCTCCCGAATCCGATCGAGAACGATACCAGGAGGCCAATCAGGAGGCGCATCAGCGTCCGCATGCCGCGCCTATAGTCGCGGGCGGGCGCAATGTCACGCAGCGTCCCCCGCCGTCTCGATCGTAAAGCGGCTGTTCGACAGTTGCAGCTCGTCGCCGCAATGGCTGCACGCGGCGACCATGCTGAGGTCATGGCCGCACGGGCGATGGGTGAGCAGCAACGGCGGCCCCCGCTCGTCCGAAAACCATTTGTCGCCCCACTGCAGGAGCGCGAGGAGCACCGGATAGAGGTCGCGCCCCTTTGCGGTCAGGCGATATTCGACGCGGTCGGCGTGCGCCGAATAAGGCACGGTCTTCAAAATCCCTTGCCGCACCAGCCGCTCGAGTCGGCCGGTTAGAATGTTCGTCGCCATCAACGTATCGCGCTGGATGTCGTCGAAGCGGTTGATGTGCGTGAACATCGCGCGGACGACGAGCGTCGCCCAGCGGTCGCCGAACAGCTCGATCATCGTGTCAACGAGCGGGCGCCCGCCGGGCCGCCGCGCGCCGATTTCACCGTTAAAGCGGCGGCGTTCGTAGTGCGGGACGACCTGCGCGAGTCCGGGTCCCTCGCGCCAGTCGACGTCGCGCGGGTCGACCTCGGCACGGCAATGCGCGCACACCGGCATGGGTTCGGTCGCGTGGCCGCAGGTCGCATGGTGGAGCCGGACCTGGAAATCGCGGCTGTCGGCCTCCCACTTATGCTGCCAGCGGAGCATCATCAGGCCGTTGGGAAACTGGTCGCGGCCCTTTTGGGTCAGCACATAATGGTAACCGCGTCCGCCCTTCTTGGGCACTTTGACGAGGCAATCCTCCTCGACCAGCTTCTTGAGGCGGCCGTTGACAACCGAGCGCGCCAGCCCCGTGCGCGCGACGAATTCGTCGAAGCTGTGGGTGCCAAGGAAGGTCTGCTCCATGATCAGCAGCACCGGGACGTCGCCGACGACATCGAGCGCGCGCCAGATCGAACAGGCCCTGATCGTGCGGTCGTGTTTCAAATAAGCCGTCCTTACCTCTCCCCGCCCCTAGACCAAGGGGGATGCATCGACAAGGCTGGCACCCGCGACAAGAAGGGCGGCCTGGGCCGCCCTTCCCGCTGCATCAAAGCTGCATCAAAAGCGCCCGGTCAATTGCACCGCGATCGTGCGCGGGCGGTCGACGATGCCGTTATAGGCGTTGCCGGCGTTGCGCGTGATCGTCGTCGCGAGTGGCATCGAACTCGCCGTTTGCAGGATACGTTGGTTGGTCAGGTTGCGGCCGATCAATGCGACCTCCCAGCGATCGTCGACCTCAGCCAGCGCCAGCCGCGCGCCGAGCTTCATATAGCCGTCCTGATGCGTCCGCGGGTCGAGGTTCGCCGACGCGATATAGGAGGAAGAGAAGTCGGCGTTGACGTTGAAGGCGACCTTCATATTCGTCGTGATCGGCGTCGTGTAATCGAGGTTCAAATTGCCCGACCATTTGGGGCTGAGCGCGTTGCGCTTGCCCGAATAGTCGCAAAAGCCGTTCGCGCCCGGCACCTGCAGATAATAGCATTGGCCGTCGGTGAAATTGGTGAATTTGAAGTCGAGATAAGCGACCGCGCCGCTGACCGTCAGCCCGTCCACGAGTGCGGCGCGGAAGTCGGCCTCGACGCCCTGTGTGCGCGCTTCGGCGGCGTTGCGGACGTTGAAGTTCAGCGTGCCGTCGAAGATGTTGACCTGAAGGTCCTTATAATCGGTGCGATAGACCGAAAGGTTGAACGCGACATTGCGCCCCTTGTATTTCAGGCCCGCCTCCAAATTGTCGGCGCTTTCGTCCTCGAACTCGAACGCCCCGGGCTTTGCGACGGTGGTCGAGGTCGGCAGCGAGTTCGACCTTATGTCGAAACCGCCCGCCTTCGTACCCTTGGCATAGGACGCGTAGAGCATCAGATCGTCAGTCGCGTCGAACTGGACATTGACCATCGGGTTGAAGCTGTCCTCGCTGATCTTGCCCGAAATGCTGTGCGCTTCGATATTGAGCGCGCGGAACACCGCGGTGACGACCGGCAACGGCGCGGTGCTGAGCGGCCCCTTGACGACCGCGAGGGTGCGGCTCCCGGTCTTCTTCTCATGGTTGAAACGCGCGCCCGCAGTGATGCGAAGCTGGTCGGTCAGCGACAACTCGCCCTGCGCAAAGCCCGAGATCAGGTCCGATTTCTGCGCATAGTCGCGGTCGTTGCGCGTGTCGCCGAGCGCGTTGAACGGCGGACCGAGCGCGAGGAAGGTCGGGTTGAACAGGGTGAAATCCTGCACGTCGAGCTTCGCATGCTGGTAATAGACACCCGCGATATAGTTGAACGTCTCGCCGCCGGGCGAGGTCAGGCGGAGTTCCTGGCTGAACTGGCGATAATCTTCGCGCAGGTTCGTGCCATCGAGGAAGCTGATCCCCGAGAAATCGACGTCAACGATCTCGCGCGTCTTGTAGTCGAGCAGCGACGACACCGAGGTCACCGTATGCTCGCCCACTTCAAGGTCAGCGTTCAGTGTCGCGCCGAACACCTTGTTCTTGCTCTCATACCCATTGTCCTCGCGGACATAATCGGCGTCGGTGCTGACGAAGAACGGCCCCTGGAAGACGGTGTTGTAATTGCCCACCGCGCCGAACACGTCGCGCGGCTGCCCCTTCGTTTCGAAATCGGCATATTCGAGCTTCAATTCGGCGGCGAACGGTCCGCCGCGATCGAACTCCAGCTTGCCGCGGAAATATTTCTCGTCGACCTGCGGCTCGTTCCGGTCGAGTTTCTGGTTATAGAAATAGCCGTCCATCGTCCGGTAATAACCGACGACGCGCGCCTCGACGCCGTCGCTCAGCGGCCCCGAAAGGACGCCGGTGAGCTGGAATTCCTTGTGGTTGAATTCGTAAAGTCCGCTGACCGACCCTTCAAACTCGTCGGTCGGGCTGCGTGTCGTGATGTTGACCGCACCCGCGATGGCATTCTTGCCGAACAGCGTCGGCTGCGGCCCACGCAGCACCTCGACGCGCTCCATATCGACGAGCGGCAGGCGCGAGAGCTGGTCGCGGCCGTAATACACGCCGTCGACGAACATCGCGACCGACTGTTCGAACCCCTTGTTGTCGCCCGACGCGATGCCGCGGATCGCGATCCGGTTGGCGATCGCGGTCTGGGTGATTTTCAGGTTCGGGACCGACGACGAAATCTGTTCGAGGTTGGTCTGTCCGTAATTCTCGACCTGTTTGCCGCTGATCGCCGAGATCGAGATCGGCACGTCGGACAAGCCCTCGGCGCGCTTCTGCGCGGTCACGATGATTTCTTCGAGCCCGCCCTGCTCTTCAGCGGGTGCCGCGTCCTGCGCGAAAGCGATACCGGGGCTGGCGAGCGCCGATGCAGCGAGCAGCGCAACAAAATTTCTGTTCATAGGGTCCTCCCACGCATCATCGTCTTGGCGACCACCGCCCGCGATGTTTTTCTTGCCTTGCGACTCATAAGGGCTTTAAGTATCGTTATGCAAGTCAGATAATTTGAGAGAGGAAACACGTTGCCGCGACACGGCCTTCCCCCTGCGCTGACGCGTAATTTGCGCCTGCCCGCGATCGCCGCGCCGATGTTTCTGGTGTCGGGTCCCGAGATGGTGATCGCCGCCTCGCGCGCCGGGATGATCGGCAGTTTCCCCGCCCCGAACGCCCGCACGTCGGCCGATCTCGAGGATTGGGTGAACCGGATCGACGCCGCGCTGTCGAACGACCCCGAGACGGCCGCCTGGGCGGTGAACCTCGTCGTCCATCCGTCGAACAGCCGGCTTGCCGAAGATGTCGCGTGCGTTGTGCGCCACAGGGTGCCGCTCGTCATCACCGCGCTCGGCAGTCCCGCCCGGGTCGTCGAGGAAATCCATAGCTATGGCGGGCTGGTGTTTGCCGACGTCAATTCGGTCGGCTTCGCGCGCAAGGCCGCCGCAGCCGGGGTCGATGGGCTCGTCCTCGTCGCGGCAGGCGCGGGCGGGCATACCGGCGCGACCGCAGGGTTCGCCTTTGTCGAAGAGGTCCGGCAGTTCTGGGACGGGCCGCTCGTGCTCGGCGGCGCGATCTCGACCGGCCATGCCGTTCGCGCGGCGGAGATATTGGGCGCCGATCTCGCCTATCTCGGCACCTCGCTGATCGCCTGCGCCGAAAGCATGGCGGTGCCGGGGTACAAGGATATGGTTGTCGCGGCAGGCGCCGAGGATATCGTGCCTTCGAAAGGCATCACCGGTGTGACCGCCAACTGGCTGAAATCGAGCCTGATCGCCGCGGGATACGACCCCACGAACATGCCCGAGAACAAGCGCCCGAACTTCTCCGACGCGCAGGACGATGCCAAGGCGTGGAAGAATGTCTGGTCCGCCGGGCAAGGCGTCGGTGCGGTGCGCGGCGTCGAGCCCCTTGCGGCTATCGTCGACCGCCTCGTTTCAGAATATGATGCGGCCGCAACGCGCCCGCGCTTTGCCCCCGCCGAAGGAGTCATTGCATGACCGCCCAGCTTGTCGAGACGATCGAGACGACGATCCAGCCGAACGACCACCCCTATATGAAGGGCGCGTGGCGGCCGACGTTCAACGAATGGAACGCGATCTTCGTCAATGGCGATGCCGAAGTGATCGGGACAATCCCCGACGACATCGATGGCGTGTACGTCCGCACCGGCGAGAACCAGATCCACGAACCGATCGGTCGTTATCATCCCTTCGACGGCGACGGGTTCATCCACGCGATCAGCTTCAAGGACGGCCGCGCGAGCTATCGCAGCCGCTTCGTGCGGACTAAGGGGTTCGAGGCCGAGAAGGAAGCTGGGCGGTCGCTCTGGGCGGGGCTGATGGAGCCGCCGCACAAATCGACGCGCCACGGCTGGGGGGCGCAGGAATGGCTCAAGGATTCAAGCTCGACCGACGTCGCGATCCACGCCGGCAAGATCATCTCGACCTTCTATCAATGCGGTGAGGCGTACCGGCTCGACCCCTTCACGCTCGAACAGCATGGAACCGAAAGCTGGGTGCCGCTCGACGGCATATCGGCGCATTGCAAGGTCGACCTTGCGACGGGCGAGCTCATGTTCTTCAATTACTCGAAGCACGCGCCCTTCATGCATTACGGCGTCGTCGGGGCCGACAATAAGCTGAAGCACTATATCCCGGTTCCGCTCGCGGGGCCGCGCCTGCCGCACGATATGGCGTTCACGAAGAATTACACGATCCTCAACGACATGCCGCTCTATTGGAACGAGGAACTGCTCGAAAAGCGGCTGCACGTCGTGCAATTCCACCCCGACGAAAAGACGCGCTTCGCGATCATCCCGCGGCACGGCCAGCCCGAGGATATCCGTTGGTTCGAGGCCGAGCCGACCTACACTTTACACTGGCTCAACGCATGGGAGGAAGGCGACGAGATCATCCTCGACGGCTATTATCAGGAAGAGCCAATGCCCAAATCCTATCCCAATGCCCCGGAGGGCTTGGAGCGGATGATGGCCTATCTCGACCAGGGATTGCTCAAGCCGCGCCTCCACCGCTGGCGCTTCAATTTGAAGACCGGCGAGACGGTCGAAGAGCGGCTCGACGACCGCGACCTCGAATTCGGCATGTTCAACCACCGCTATGCCGGCAAGCCGTATCGCTACGCATACAGTGCGATCCCCGAGCCCGGCTGGTTCCTGTTCCGCGGGTTGGTGAAGCATGATCTTAATGCGCGGACGAGCGAATCCTATGAGTTCGGCCCCGGCCGTTTCGGCAGCGAGGCACCCTTTGCGCCGCGCATCAATGCGAAGGACGAAGACGACGGCTATCTCGTTTCCTTCATCGCCGACCTTGAAACCGACACGAGCGAATGCGTGCTGATCGACGCGAAGAATGTCGCGGCAGGGCCGGTGTGCCGGATCATTCTGCCCGAACGCATCTGCTCGGGAACCCACACCGTGTGGGCGAGCGGCGACGATATCGGCATGGGCGAAAACAGCGTGCTGGCCGCCTGAGATGATCGCCGCGGGAGAGGACAAAAGACGGCAGCATCGGGAAAGCGGCTGGTGGGGAGACAAGAGTTTCGCCGACCTGTTTTTCGCCAATGCGGTGGCGCATCCCGACCGGCTCGCGCTCGTCGATGCGCCGAACCGCGCCGATTTCGCTTTCGGCGCGCCGCAGCGGCTGACCTATGCCGAACTCAAAGCCGAGATCGACCGGATAGCGGGCGCGCTCGTTGTCGCAGGGATCGGCAAGGACGACGTGTTGCTCGTCCAGTTGCCCAACATCAGCGAATTCGTCGCGCTCTATTTCGCGGCCGCGCAGATCGGCGCGATCGTCAGTCCGGCGGCGGTGCAGTATCGCAGCCACGAGCTGAAGGGCATGATAGGCGTCGTAGAACCCAGGGCATTCATCTGCGCGACGCAGGTCAAGGGTTGCGATCATGTCGGGGTCGCCGCGCCGTTGCTGGGCGGCATCCAGTTGATGACCTTCGGCCCCGACGCGCCCGACGCGGCGCTCGATCTGTCGACCGCGAAGGACGACGAAAGAGCGCTTGCCGCGCATGTTGCCGCCAATCCGGTCGACGCCGACGACATCTTCACCATCTGTTGGACTTCGGGCACCACAGGCGTGCCCAAGGGCGTCCCGCGCAGCCACAATCACTGGATCGCGGTCGCGGGCGCGGGTTATGAGGCGATGAAGGTCGGGCCGGGCGATGTGTTGCTCAACCCCTTCCCGCTCATCAACATGGCGAGCATCGGCGGCATCACCATGTGCTGGCTCACCAGCGCAGGGACGATGGTGCTGCACCACCCCTTCGACCCCGCCATCTACCTCAAGCAGATCGCAACCGAACGGCCGAGCCTGACGATCGCGCCGCCCGCGGTGCTCAACATGCTGCTGCAGAATGAGGCGCTGCTCGCGTCGGTCGACCTTTCCAGCCTGCGCGTCATCGCGTCGGGCTCGGCGCCGCTCGCCCCCGCTATGGTGCGCGGCTTTCAGGAAAAGCTCGGCATCATCATCGTCAATGTCTTCGGGTCGAACGAGGGGATGAGCTTCATCACCGGCGAGGGCGACATGCCCGACCCCGACAAGCGCGCGAGCCTGTTCCCGCGGCGCGGCACCTATCGGCGTCCCTATGGCGAGGGCCGTGCGCCCAATATCGAAAGCCGACTCGTTCCGCCCGGCGGCGGCGATGCGATCGAGGCGGACGGCGTATCGGGCGAACTCCAGATCCGCGGGCCGACACTGTTCGAGGGCTATCACAACGCCCACGACCGCACCGCCGAAGCCTTCACCGACGACGGCTGGTTCCGTACCGGCGACCTGTTCGAGATCGCCGAGGGCGGCGACTTCTACCGCTTCGTCGGGCGCTGCAAGGACCTGATCATCCGCGGCGGGGTCAATATCTCGCCCGAGGAAATCGACCAGTTGCTTGGCGGGCATCCCCTGCTCGCGGAGGCGTGCGTTTTCTCGCTCCCCGACCCGGCTATGGGCGAACGCATCGGCCTTGCCTATGTGCCGCACGGGCCGGACGATGTCGGGATCGGCGAGGTCGCCGACTATCTCCGCGGGCACGATCTCGCGGTGTTCAAGCTGCCCGAGCGACTGTTCCGCTTCGACGCGCTGCCGCGCAACGTCACCAACAAGGTGATGCGCAGCGAAGTCCGCGAACGCGCGCTCGCCACTCTCGAAAAGGAAGCCTGACATGGCAAAGGACGTCTTCATCCTCGGCGGCGCACAGACCGACTTTGCGCGCAATCTCGAACGCGAAGGCGGCGGGCTGTTCGAACTGTTCCGCGATGTTGCCGAAGCGGCGTTCGTCGCGACGGGCATCGAGCCGAAGGAAGTCGAAACCGCGCATGTCGGCAATTTCGTCGGCGAACTCTTCGCGGGGCAAGGCCAGCTCGGCGGCTTCTTCGGCCATGTTCATCCCGACCTTGCGGGCATTCCGGCATCGCGCCACGAGGCCGCGTGCGCGTCGGGCAGCATCGCGATCCTCGCCGCTGCGGCCGAGATCGAGGCCGAGCGTTACGGCCTCGCGCTCGTCCTCGGCATCGAGCTGATGCGCAACGTCCCCGGCCAGCGTGCCGCCGAATATCTCGGCGCCGCGGCATGGGCGGGGCGCGAGGCGCAGGAAGCGCGCTACCTCTGGCCGTACATGTTCGCGCGCGTCGCCGAGGAATATGAGGAACGCTTCGGGCTCGACCGCGCACATCTGCGCAGCATTTCGGCGAACAACTTTGCCAATGCAAAGAAGAACCCCAACTCGCAGACGCGCGGCTGGGCAGTGACCGACGATCATCTTGGTGAGAATGACGAGGTCAATCCGCTGATCGAGGGCTCGCTGCGCAAGTCCGATTGCGGACAGGTTACCGACGGTGCCGCGGCGATCTTCCTCGCCTCGCGCGATGTCGCCGAAGCCTATGCCAAGCGGCGCGGCATTTCGATCGACAGCATTCCGCGGATCAAAGGCTGGGGCCATGCCACCGCCCCCCTGCTCTATTCGACGAAGGTCGAAGGCAGCCGCGGCGAGCCCTATGTTTTTCCGAGCGTGCGCAAGGCGATGATGGACGCGCTCCACCGCGCCAAAATGCCCAACGTCTATGCGTGCGACGGGGTCGAGGTGCATGACTGTTTCTCGATCACCGAATATATGGCGATCGACCATTTCGGCATCACGCCGCCCGGCGAAAGCTGGCGCGCGGTCGAGGATGGCACGATAGCATTGGGCGGCAGATTGCCGGTCAATCCGTCGGGCGGCCTCATCGGACTCGGCCATCCGGTCGGGGCGACGGGGGTGCGAATGCTGCTCGACAGCTGGCGGCAGGTCACCGGTAATGCCGGCGACTATCAGGTCGAAGGTGCGAAAAATTTCGCGACGTTCAACGTCGGGGGTAGCGCAACCACGGCGGTCAGCTTCGTCGTCGGCGCCTGACCCTTTGAACGTCTATCTCTATGACGCGGTACGAACACCGCGTGGCAAAGCGCGGCCCGACGGCGGACTCGCGGGGCTGAGTCCGCAGGAGCTGGTGCGTCAGCAGGCGGCGGCGTTGGCCGAACGCTGCGGCGATGTTGCACGCGCTCCCGATGCGCTGCTGCTCGGCTGCGTCACGCAGAGCGGCGCGCAGGGCGGACATATCGCGATGCTGGCTAAGCTTCATGCTGGCTTGCCCGACACGACGGCGGCGCACAGCATCAACAATTATTGCGCGTCGGGGCTGTCGGCGATCGGACAGGCGGTCGCGAAGGTTGCGAGCGGTGAAGCCACGCACATCCTAGCGGGCGGCGTCGAGTCGATGAGCGGCGCGCCCTTTCTTGGCGATCGCGCGGGCTTCTACACCAACGACGAACTGTCGCCGCGTGCGCGCTTCGTGCCACCCGTGCTAGCTGCCGATCGCCTTGCACATGCTGAGGGCATCAGCCGCACCGAGCTCGACGCCGTAGCGCTCGCTTCGCAGCAAAAGGCGGGCGCGGCAGAAAATGACGCCGCGCTCCAGAAGTCGCGGATCGCCACCGGGCCGCTGGCTGGCGAAGAATGTATTCGCCCGCAAACGACCGCGGAATCGCTCGCCGCCGCGCCGCCCGCCTTTGGCGAATTGCAGCAGCAATATGCCGGCGCGCTCGAAGGTGCGACGTTCGAGCCGCTCCACAGCATCGCGCATGCGCCGCCGATCTGCGACGGCGCGGCGCTTGCCCTCGTCGGCGCCGAAGGGCTCGGCATCGCGCCGCGCGCCCGCGTGCTCGCCTTTGCCGAAAGCGGCGGCGATCCGGCGGCGTCGCTCACCGCCGGCTTTGCCGCGATGGACAAGGTGCTGGCGCGCGCGGGGCTGGCGCTCGGCGACATGGACCGGATCGAGTTCATGGAGGCATTTGCGGTCACCATCGCCAAGTTCCACCGCGACCGCGACGCCGATCCGGCACGGGTCAATGTGAGCGGCGGCCATCTCGCTAAAGGCCATCCGATGGGCGCGAGCGGCGCGATCCTGACCTCGACTCTGCTCGACGCGCTCGACGCGTGCAGCGGCCGATACGGCCTCGTCGTGCTGACCGGCGCGATGGGGGTCGGCGCCGCGATGATCGTCGAGCGGCAATAGGCATTGCGAAAAAGCCCGGCTTCTTTATGGGCTGCGCATGCGGGGCTTGCTCCGCGCATGATCGCGCCGGTGCCCGAAAGGGCTTAAAATGGGAACGCGGTAACGGGGTTCGTCCTGAACCCCCGAAGCCGAGGCTGTCCCTGCAACTGTAAGCGGCGAGCGAGATGCACCGATCCGACTCTTTCGGATCAGCCACTGGGGTCACCTGGGAAGGCGTGCATCGAGCCCTGACCCGCGAGCCAGGAGACCTGCCGGCGTGGGTCGCTCAATGACCTGGCCCAGGGAAAGGCCGCGGCACGGAGACATCCGTCGAGCGACGACCAAGCGGCTGGAGCCGCTTCGGGGCCGGGGCCGCAGGCGTGACGCCACCCGCGGTTTCAGCACCGGTCGATCGCGCCCGCGCGTCGGCAGGCTCCGCCTTCGTTGCCGGCGTGCGGGGGTTTTCCCATGAAAACGCGTACCGACGCCGAGCACACGGCGAAAATGAAGAAGATCCAGGCCGCGCAGAACAAGAAGGTCGCGACAAAAACCGTCGAAAAGGGCCTGATCATCGTCCACACCGGCCCCGGCAAGGGCAAGACCTCGGCCGCGCTCGGCATGGCGGTCCGCGCGATCGGCCACGACATGAAGGTCGGCGTCGTGCAGTTCGTGAAGGGTGCGATGGCGACGGGCGAGAAAGCGGTGTTCGACCGCTTCCCCGACCTGATCGAATTCAAGCCGATGGGCGAAGGCTTCACCTGGGACACGCAGGATCGCACGCGCGACATCGCGGTGGCGCGCACGGCGTGGGACGAAGTGAAGCGGATGATCGCCGACCCAAGCTATGCGATGGTGATCGCCGATGAACTCAACATTGTGCTGCGCTATGATTATCTGCCGGTGGGTGAAGTGCTCGAGGCGATCGAGGGCAAACCGCATATGACGCATGTCATCATTACCGGGCGCAACGCGCCGCAGGACCTGATCGACGCGGCCGACCTCGTCACCGAAATGGCGCAGGTAAAGCATCCGTTCCGCGAGCAGAATGTAAAGGCACAGAAAGGGATCGAATTCTGATGCGCTGGCGCGCCCTTGCGGCGGCAGCTGCGCTTCTCGGCGGCGCGGGCCTGTTATGGGCTGCCTCCCCCACCCCGCCCGCGAAAGCGCCGGCCGTTCCGCAGCGCATCGTGTCGATCAACCTGTGCGCCGACCAGCTCGTGCTCGCGCTCGCCGACCGCAAACAGATTTACGGACTAACAAAAAATGCGACCGACCCCGAGATGTCAGGTGAGGCGGCGAAGGCGCGCGGGATACCGTTGCTCAGCAATTCGGCCGAGCAGATCCTTGCGATCGAACCCGACCTGATCATCGGCATGCCTGCAAGCCGCAGCGCGGCGCTGGCGGCGCTGCCGAAGCAGAACTACCCGCTGCTCGACCTCGCCACCGCGAGCACCCTCGACGAAATCTATACATCGATCCGCCAGACCGCCGTTGCTGTCGGCCACCCTGAACGCGGCACCACCCTGATCGCGCGGATGGAAGGCGAACTCGCGGGGCTACCCAGGCCGGGCAAGGGCCGGGTCGCGGCCTATTATCAGCGCCGCGGCTATATGACCGGCACCGGCACGCTGATCGACGAGCTGATGACGCGCGTTGGCCTCGTCAACCTCGCGAGCAAGCTCGGCAAGCCGCCGCTGTCACAGCTCAGCCTCGAGGAAATGGTCGCCGCCGAGCCCGACTTCCTGATCGTCGAGAGTGCGACCGACAAAGTGACCGACCAGGGGAGCGAGATGCTGCACCATCCAGCCTTGATGGACATTCCGCGCATCAGCGTTCCGCAGGCGTGGACGGTGTGCGGCAGCCCCGCCTACTCGCATGCGGCGCGCAGCATGGCAGCGCAAATCGCGAAGCTCGAAGGGAAAGGCGCATGAACCGCTTCGCCCTCCCCCGCTGGTCGCTGATCGCCGCTCTGGCGCTCCTCACGCTCGTGGCTGCGGTCGCGTCGCTGCTCTTCGGCGCGGTCGATCTGTCGGTCGCGCGATTGCTCGCCGCCGCGACGGGCGACGGCGACAAGGTCGCGTCGATCATCCTGTTCGACCTGCGCCTGCCGCGCACCATATTGGCGCTCGCAGTCGGCGCGATGCTGGGGCTCGCGGGGGCGGCATTGCAAGGCTATCTGCGCAACCCGCTCGCCGAACCCTCGGTGCTCGGCACGTCGAACGCCGCGGCGCTCGGCGGCGTGGCGGCGATCTATTTCGGGCTGGCCGACATCCACCCGATCGTGCTGCCGTTGCTCGCCACCGGCGGCGCGCTCCTCTCGCTCGCCTTGCTCTTCATCCTCTCGGGCAAGGCCGAAAGCCCGCTGACCTTGATCCTCGCGGGCATCGCCGTCGGGACGCTCGCGGTTGCGGGGACCAGCCTCGCGCTCAACCTGTCGCCCAATCCTTTTGCTGCGATGGAGATCATGACCTGGTTGCTCGGCAGCCTCGAGAACCGGTCGTTCGACCATGTGTGGATCGCGCTGCCGTGCATCGCGATCGGCACCGCGATGCTGCTGTGGAACGGGCGCGCGCTCGATGCGCTGACGCTTGGCGAGGATGCGGCGCAGGCATTGGGCACCGACCTTCGGAAAACGCGGTTGCGGCTGCTGATCGGCACCGCGATCGGGGTCGGCGGCGCGGTCGCGGTTTCGGGGGCGATCGGCTTTGTCGGGCTGATCGTGCCGCACCTGATCCGCCCGCTGACCGACCGCAGCCCGTCGGCGATCCTGCTGCCCTCGGCGATCGGCGGCGCGGCGCTGCTGACGCTCGCCGACCTGGGCGTGCGGATCATCCCGACGACGAACGAACTGAAGCTCGGCGTCGTTACTGCGTTTCTGGGAGTCCCCGTCTTCCTGATCCACCTGATGCGGGAGCGACGGCTATGGTGACCCTCTCCCTTGACCATGTCGGCGTGACGCTTGGCCGCCGAGCGGTGGTGCACGATGTCAGCGCCGAATTCGGCCCCGGCACGCTGACCGGCATCGTCGGGCCGAATGGCGCGGGCAAGTCGACGCTCGCCCGCGCGATTCTCGCGCTCGTCCCTGCCATCGGCCAGGTGCGCGTCGACGGCGTCGATGCAGCCGCGATGCCGCGCGCCGACCTCGCGCGGCGGATCGCCTATGTGCCGCAGGGGCAGACCTTGCACTGGCCGCTGACCGTCGAACGGCTCGTCGGGCTCGGCCGCCTCCCGCATCTCGCGCCGATGTCACGGATTTCGGACGCCGACACGGCCGCGATCGAGCGCGCGATGGAGCGTGCCGATGTGCTGGAATTGCGCGACCGGATCGCGACCGAATTGTCGGGCGGCGAACGGGCGCGCGTGCTGTTTGCGCGCGCGCTCGCCGTCGAGGCGCCGGCGCTGATCGCCGACGAACCGCTCGCGAGCCTCGACCCCGGGCACCAGATCGACGTGATGGACATGCTGCGCGCCGAGGCGGCGGGCGGCGCGCTGGTGATCGCGGTGCTCCACGATCTGACGCTCGCGGCGCGCTATTGCGATCGGCTGCTGCTGATCGATGGCGGGAGGATCATCGCCGACGGCACGCCCGCCGCGGTGCTGACCGCCACGCGCCTGCGTGCAGTGTATGGCATCGATGCGCGCGTCGAAACCGATGGCGAATGGCCGACGATCACATTGTTCGGGCGAGCGCGGTGACGGACGAGACGCTGTTCGCCGAGCAGGGTTATGCCGCCGTGCCGCTGTTGGAACCGGAGCTGGTCCGCGCGGCACAGGCCGACATTACCGAGCATATCGACCGCGTCTCTCGCGCGCTCTACCTGCCCTTCGAGCAAAGCTGCCCCGACGCGCCACCGAGCGAGCGGATCGACCGGGTCTATGCACACGAGCGCAGCGTCGCGAACTTGCTTCGCGTTGCGGTATGTACCGACGCACATCGCGGGCCAACGCTGCAGGCGCTGGCGAACGATCCAAGGTTGATCGAAACCGCCGAGCGGCTCGGTGGTCGCAAATTGTCGGACAAGATTGCGCGCGTCCGTGCCAGCATCGCCTGCTTTCCCGAGCATCGCCACGCCTGGCACAGCGACGTCGCGCGCGACGACGGCACCGGATGCGGCAAGGTCGTGGTGACGGCGTGGATCCCGCTGAGCGATGCCGGGCCGGAGTGCGGCGGGCTGGAGATTGCGGCGGGACGCCAGCCCGCACCGCTTGCGAGCGAGGGCGACGACGGGTTCGAAATCCCCGAATGGCGCCTTGCCGGTCTGCCGCGTGTTCAGCCTGAATGCCCGGCGGGGACGGCGCTGTTCCTCGATCGCTTTACGCCCCATAGGACCTTACCGGCGCGCGCGACGCGCTTCGCGCTCGTCGTATGGATGAAGGCGGGCTAGCCGCTGCCGCCGCTGCGGCAAAAGCCGACGACATAGTCGATGATCATCCGGTCGCGCTGCGCCGACGGCGGGCCGAGCACCCCCTGCGCGTGCGGCGGCAGATGGTCGACTGCGTGCACGGCGCCCTCGCCGAAAACATAATGGTCGAACCAGGTTCGCCACGCTTTGCGCTCGCTGTCGGGAAGCTCGCGGATCGAGTGCATAGCAAGCATCAGCGCCGCGAACGGAAAGCGGTCCTGCCGCTGGCCGAACCAGTAATTGACGAGCACATTGAGCGCGCCGTCGCTGCGCACATGGTGCCACCACATCGGCGGCATATAGATGGCATCGCCGGGTGCGAGGTCGGCGACCCGCTTGCGGCGCTCGGCCTCGCCATAAAGCGGGTAGCGCGCGTGGTCGGGATGGTCGGGGTCGACCATGCTCGTCGGCTGCCCCGCGATCGTGCGCTCGACCGGGCCGACATAGAGGTTCGCGATCTGATCGGGCGGGAACAGGGTGAAGCGCCGCCGCCCCGCAACGACGACCGCGATGTTTGCCGCCATGTCGTAATGCGGCGCGATGCGGCTGTTGTTGCCGACCCAGATGCGCGGGTCGACGCCGGTGTCGACCGGCAGCGGATTTTCACCGGCGAAGCTCGCGACGCTGTCGGGCGTCGGCGTCGATCCGGCGTAGAGGCTGGGCGCGTCGGCGGTATCGCGCAGCGCGATCAGCCGTTCGACGAGGGTCGCCATCGGCATTTTTTCGCTGCGGAAATTCACTCCGCGCATATCGTCGGAATAGAAATAACGTCCGCCAGTCTCGGGCGGCCCGACAAGGACGGTCAGCGGCTTGCCGTTGTCGCGCGCGGCGAGATAGGCGGCGATCGCCTCGTCGCCCTCACGCGCGGCGGCCACCGCGGGCCAGTCTGCCGCGATGCCGCGGATGATGACGGGGCGATCGGCCGCCTCGACCGCGCGTGCGATCGCGACGGCATCTTTGCCGGCGATTTCCTCCAATGCCCCGTTCACGCGACCTCCCTGCCCCTTACCGGGCAGGTTCGACCCGAACCGTCCGGCTGGCGCGCTTGCCATCGGCGGAACGGCTGCGCAGCTCTGCCGCGCCGCTGACCGCCACCGGCCCGGCATGGCGCGTCCACGCGCCGCCCTCGATACGATATTCGATCGCCGTGCCGGGGAACATGCTGTTCGCCTCGAGCTTGCCGTTCACGATCCGCGCACCCGGCGGCGCGACGCGATAGGCGACGCCGATCTTTTCGAGCATCGGGAACTGCGCCGCGACGCGCCCGGCGAAATCCTGCCATCCGGCCTCGAGCTTCACGGCGTCGACGCGCTTGTCGCCCCATTCATAGCTGACGCCCGCCTGATAGGCCGGGGTCCAGGGCGCGGGTGCCCACGCGCGCTCGGCGAGCGCGAGCAAGCGCGGGAAGAGCATATAATCGACCTGCGCATCGGTACGGATCGTCTCACTCCACAATTGCGCCTGCAGCCCTGCGACGCGGTGGCCCGGCGCAAGAACAGGCTTGTCCTCGATCGCCTTCCCCTCGGCACGGATGTTGCGGATCGTCGCGGCGTTGGCGGGCAAATTGTCGGGCATGAAGCCGAAGACCTGATACGGGTCGACCGCGCGCGACGCCCAGTCGTAACCGCCCTCGTCGGGATGCGGCGCATAGGGCATGTCGAAATAGCCAAGGTCGGGGATCGACAGCACCGCGTCCCAGCCGCGGTTCATCTGGTCGTGCGCTTCGCGGATCGCGCCGGTGTGGAGCACGCCCCAGATGTTCGTCTGAACCTTCTTGGGCATCGCGGCGGTTTCGGTATGCCCCATGCCGTCGCTCCACCCGCCGGCTTTCAGCCCCTTGGCGGCGAGGCTTTTGCTCACGCGTTCGATGAAGCGCGGGGTGAGCTTGCCCGCATCGCCGCCATTTTCGGCGATCATCGCCTTGCACGCGGGCGACTCGATCCATGCACCCGCGGTCTCGTCGGCGCCGAGGTGGAAGGTCCTGAGCGGCGCGCCCGCCTGTTTGTGCATGGCGGCGAGCGCATCGACCACCGTGTCGACGAAACGATAGGTCGCGGGTAGGCAAACGTTGAGCGTGTTGTCGCTGTAATTCTGGATGCTGCGATATTCGGTCGTGTCGGCGGGGTCGATCAGACGGTATGCCTCGGCCTCCGCCTTTTTGCCCGCGGCGGTCAGGCGGGCGTGGCGGACCTCCATCGCCTTGATCGCGGCGCGGCTGTGGCCGGGCATGTCGATCGACGGGATGACCTCGATCTGCCGCGCCGCCGCCGCCTGTACGATCGCGATATAATCGGCGGCGGTGAGGTAGCCGTTGACGCCGCTCGTTCCGTCTGGGCCGGCGCCGAGCTGCGGCAGAATGCACGTCTGCTCGGACGGGTCGTGGCAGCGTTTCGAGCCGATCTCGGCGAGCTCGGGCAGCGCCGGGATCTCGATGCGCCAGCCTTCGTCTTCGGCGAGGTGGAGGTGCAGCTTGTTCAGCTTGTACGTCGCCATCGCCTCGACGAGCTTCAATATCTCGTCGCGGCTGTGGAAGTTGCGGCCAAGGTCGATGTGCAGACCGCGGAAGCCATATTCGGGAGCGTCCTCGATGTGGAGCGGGGCGAGCTTGCCCTTCTCGAACACCGCCTGCTGAGCGAGCGAGCGCAGCGCGTGGCTTGCGCCCGCGGCGTCGTGCGCGGTGATCGCGATGCCCGACGTTTCGACGTCGAGGATGTAGGATTCCGGCTTGGCCATCGCGGCGGGATCGACGCGGATCGTCAGCGGCAACGCGCCGTTTTCGGCGACGCCCAACGCCGCAAGCGCCGGCGCGACGACACTGCGGTCAACCCCGTTCAGCGTCAGCGCAAAACCGCTGGCGAGGTCAACCGGCTGCCCCTTGCCCTGCACCGCCTTCGCCGGCTTCGGCAGGATCACGACGCCCTGCGCCTCGGCCGCCAGTCGCGCGGCCTGCACATCGAAGGCACGTTCGGCGGTCAGCCAGCGCGTCTTGTCGGCGTCGCTCTTCGTCGCGAGCCGCGCCTCATCGGTCATCGGCGCGACGAAAGGCAAAGTTTCGAGGCCCGTATCACGATCGACCACAGCGCGCGTTGCCGCGATCGTCCGCGGCTTCAGCCCATCGGCGACGAGATAGGCGTTGGGCATGCCGAACGCCTTCGAAAAGTTCGATCCGACGCCCCACAGCTTGATCTCATGGCTGGCACCGGAGCGCAGCGTGACTCCGGGCTTCAGCATCAGCTGCTGCACGTCGCCGTTGATCAGCCGGTGCGTGAAGATGTCGCTTTCGACGAGCGGCAACCGGTTGACGAAGCTGAAGTAGAGCGAAAGCCCCTTCGTCGGCACGTCGGCCGGTAGCGTCTCGGGCAGGGTCAGCGTGATTGTCGACAGGAAGCAGCCATCGATTCCGGCGGGGCAGGCCGGGCGGTTGTCGACCATCGTGAGCCGGTAACCCAGCGTGTCGGCAAAGCGGTCGAGCGCAGCCTGTGACGGTGCCTCCGCCGCCAGTGCCTGCGGTGCGGCCAAGGCCACCATTGCCATCGCCGTCCAACCCACAGCTCGCATCCATTTTCTCCCGCTCGACAATTTGTATCTAATTTGTCATGCAGTCGCGGGCGGGTCAACGCCTTTCGGATTCGACGGAATTGAAGGGATAAATGGCAAAATGATACATAGGCACTCTTTTCGCTGCATCGCATCGATCCTGATTGGTTTTACATTGATATTGTCGACGGCCGTGACAGCCGCAGAGCAGCGGCGCCCCGTTGTGGTCGGCTATCTCGCGGCGTTCAAGGGGCTCGACCTGTCGATCGCGCGCACCGACCTGTCGGCCTTTACCCACTTCAACCTCTCCTTTGCCAACCCCGATGCCGAGGGGAAGTTCGTCCGCGACGCGCGGATGACGTGCATGGGCGACGAGACGGGTGCGAACCTGTCGGTCGACGCGCTGCGCAAGGCCGTTGCCAAGTTGCAAACGGGCGGCGCCAAGGTGCTGATCTCGACCGCCGGCGGCGTCATTCCCGGCTGTTCGGGCGACTGGAAGGCACTGCTCGCGCCCGAACGCCGCGCGGCCACGGTCGCCGCGCTCGTCGACCTTGCCGACACGCTGAACCTCGACGGCGTCGATGTCGATATCGAGGGACAGTTGCTGACCGAAATCGATCGCGCGGGCGACTACACGCCTTTCATCGCAGCGCTGTCCAAGACGATGAAGGCGCGCGGCAAGCTGCTCACCTGTGCAACCGCCTCCTACGAGGGCGGGATGATCCCGGTGGACTCGATCCCGTTTTTCGACCTCGTCAATGTCATGTCCTACGACGCGATCGGGCCGAACTGGGGCCCGGCGGGCGCCGAACATAGCAGCTATGCGATGGCGGAACGCGATCTCGACCTGTGGCTCGCGCGCGGCGTTGCACCCGACCGGCTCGTGCTGGGCGTCCCGTTTTACGGCTATGGGTTCGGAGGCGAAAAAGCGAATTGGTCCTATCGCGACCTCGCGGCGACACATGGCAAAGATGCGACCAATGCCGACGTCATCGGCAACCTGTGCGTCGGGTGTCGCTATATCACGCACAACGGCCCGGCGACGATCGAGCAGAAGTCGCGCCTCGCTGCGGTAAAGGCAGGCGGCGTGATGGTGTGGGAATTGTCGCAGGACACTCCCGGCCATGCGCTGACGAAGGCGATCCAACGCGGCCTTTCGCGCGAATAGTTCGCAGGAAGGATTGACGCGACGATACCAATGCAACACATGGGGCCGTGGTACTGGTCTTATTGGCCGAAGCGCCCCTCGTAACCGGATGGAGCAACGTCCTTGTCACTGATCGAACGCGTCGGCCCGCTCCAGAAGGACGATCCGACCCCGCTGTACCTGCAGCTGCAGAAGATATTGCGCGACGCGATCGAGGGGCAGCTGGTGAAGGCTGAAGAGGCGATCCCCACTGAGCGCGACCTCGCCGAGGAATTCGACGTGTCGCGTATCACGGTGCGCAAGGCAATCGACGGGCTGGTCGCCGACGGCATTGTGACGCGGCGCCGCGGCGCGGGAACCTTTGTCACCCGGCCGCGCGTCGAGAAAAGCTTTTCCAAGCTCACTTCCTTTTCGGAGGACATGGTGTCGCGCGGGCGCAAGCCGCACAGCAAATGGGTGAGCAAGACCGCGGGCGCGGTGACGCCCGAGGAAGCGCTGTCGCTCGGCCTGTCGCCGGGCTCGCTCGTCTATCGCTTTCACCGCATCCGTTATGCCGACGACACGTCGATGGCGCTCGAATATGCGACGATCCCCGCTTACTGCCTGCCGTCGGTCGAGGCGGTCGGTGCGTCGCTGTATGAAGCGCTCGAGGCGGCTGGGCACCTCCCCGTCCGCGCGCTCCAGCGGCTACGCGCGGTCGCCTTTACCGCCGAGCAGGCCGAGGTTTTGGGAATCGAGACGGGCACGCCCGGCCTGTTTATCGAGCGGCGCGGCTTCCTGCCGGACGGGCGCACGGCCGAGTTCACGCAGAGCTATTATCGCGGCGACGCCTATGACGTCGTCGCCGAGCTAAACGGCTAGGCTCCGCAGGAATTCCACATGCGGTGGCAGCTCGGCAAGCTGCTCGGCAACCCTCCCGCGCAATGTAGCCAGACGCGAGGCCAATTCGTCGGTGGAAAGTCCATCCGCGATAGGATGCCAGCTTTGCGGCCGCACCCCCTGCCCCGTCAGCACGGCATGCCAGTTGGTCGGACCAAACAGGTCGCCGGGTTCGAACAATATATTGCCCGTGGCGCGGAAGGCTTCGATCCGCTCGGCCAAGCTATCGGGCATGCCCGCTGCGGCAACATCGCACCAGAATTGCGTGTCGTCACGCCCCGCCAGTGCATAATGCGCGATCACGAAATCGCGGATCACCTCATATTCGTGCAAAGCGTCGCGATTGAAACGCGCGACGACATTGGGATCGATCGCGTCGCGCGGCAGCAACGCAAGCAGGCGGATAATTGTCGTCTGGATGAGGTGGATCGAGGTGGATTCGAGTGGTTCGAGGAAACCGCCCGCGAGCCCGACCGCGACGCAGTTGCGGTTCCAGATCGCCTTGCGATGCCCCGCGGTGAAGCGCAGCCGGTTCGCGTCGGCGAGCGGCGCGCCGGGAAGCCGCGCGCGGAGCAGCGCCTCGGCCTCGTCATGGTCCAGATGCGCGCTCGAGTAGACATAGCCGTTGCCGTCGCGGTGCTGGAGCGGGATGCGCCATTGCCACCCCGCCTCACGCGCCGTCGAGCGCGTGAAGGGCGCAGGATCGCCGTCACCCTCGCAAGGCATCGCGACCGCGCTATCGCACGGCAGCCAGTGGCTCCATTCGGTGTAGCCGGTCTGGAGTGCGCCCTCGATCAGCAGGCCGCGAAAGCCCGAACAGTCGACGAACAAATCGCCCTC
Source organism: Sphingopyxis sp. (assembly GCF_050725655.1). Classification (GTDB taxonomy): domain Bacteria; phylum Pseudomonadota; class Alphaproteobacteria; order Sphingomonadales; family Sphingomonadaceae; genus Sphingopyxis. The sequence goes on from NZ_JBOHHT010000070.1 coordinate 26,804, forward strand.
GATCGTGCGGCCGTCCCCCATCGCGAGGTCCGTGATGAACCCGTCTTCGGGGTCGAGCCGGACGTCGGCGACCTTGCCTTCGACCCGCACGACACCCTTGTCCTCGGCGTAGCCGCGCAGGAACCGCGCGTAGGCCGCGGCGTCGAAATGGACCGCGTGATGGACCGGGCCGTGGCGCGTCGCGGGCGCAAACCGGCCCGCGCGCGCGGCCATGGTTTCCAGATTATAGGGCGCCTGGTCGGAATCGCCGCCGGCCGCGATATGGCGCAGCCAATAATGGTGGAAATGGATGCCCGACATTTCGATACCGAAATAACCGAAGGGATGGAAATAGCGGTGCCCTTCGCCGCCCCAGCCCTCGAACTGGATGCCGAGCTTGATCGTGCCATGGGTCGCACGGAGGAATTCGGCCTGATCGATGCGCAGATAGCGATTGAATTCGTGGATCGGCGGCACCGTCGCTTCGCCGACACCGACGGTGCCGATCATTTCGGATTCGACGAGGGTGATCGTGTGCACCTGCGCCGACAACGCGCGGCCAAGCGCCGCCGCGGTCATCCAGCCCGCGCTGCCGCCGCCGACGATGACAATGCGCCGGACCGGACGCTGGCGCGCGCTCACCCGCGCATCCGCCGCAGCGCCTCGGCGTGGGTTTCCATTGCATGCACGTCGCTCGCGACGGCGCGGAGCTGGCACTGGAATTCAGTCATCAGCGCCTGATCTTCAACCAGCAGCGCCTGCGGGTCGAAGCTGCGCGGGACCACGCCGTGCCCCGCCATGACGAGCGCCCAGCTATCCTCGACATGCGCTTCGTGATTGAAGTGCGCGAACATGCCGCGCGCAGCGAACAGGTCGATCTTGGACGCGAGTTCGGCCGAGACCGGCGCGGCGCGCGCGGCGTCCCAGAAGGACTCGCCGGTCCGGGCGTTGAGACGGAAATGCTGCGCGGTAAAATCGGTGACGCCCGCCCGCGTGCCAGCGATTTCCTCATTATAGATGTCGGCCTCGGGCATCGCCGCACGGTCGATCGGCCAGAGCAGCACGAGCTGCGCGATGGCGAGCTGGAGCAGCAGCAGTTCGCCGCCATCGAGCGGCGGCGCGTCGCCCGCCGCGGGTCCGACCGCAATGACATTTCCGATCCACGGGCGCGGCCGGGCGGCGGCTTCTTGCGGTACGGGCGCGGTGGCTTCGATCGGGCGCCCGATGGCCGCCGCGAGCGCGGCAGGTGCATCGGCGTCGGACAGCAGCCGGCCGTCATAGGCAAACTCGACGGCCGTCCGGTCCGCCAGCGGGACCATCGCCAGCCATCCGGCGGAATGCGCGGCGACGCGGCCATAGAGCGGCAATGGATCGAAGGCAGGCGCCGAACCGCGGATGATGCGGTCGCAAAAGCCGGGGCCCGCCACAGCGCCATCGGGATCGAGTGCGGCGATCAGCGCACCCTCCGCGTCGATGAACAGGTCGGCGTCCAGTCGCTCGCCGCCGGCGAGGTCAATCCGTTCGAGGCGGCCGCCGTTCGTATGCACGGCGGCCGCAGCACCCGAAACGATGCAGATGTCGCCGCGCTCGCACGCCGCGCGGAGCAGCCGGGCATAGCCCGCGGCATCGAGGTGCCAGCCCTGCTTGACCGTCTGCCGTGTCGCGCCCTCGCGCTGCGAGCCCGTCCGCCCATGTTTGGCGGCGGCGGCGGCGAGGCAGAAATCCTCCAGCGCGACGCCGAGGCCCGCCTGCCGTGCGCGCGTCCAGTGCTGAACGAAGGGCAGCGACGCGAAGGCGCTGCCGGCGTCGCCATAGGCATGGAGGAAAGCGCCGTCGCCGCCCGACCAGCCGGCAAATTGCTGGCCCATATTGATCGTCGCAGCAGCACCGGCGACCAGCGTAGCGTCATCGATACCGAGCAGGCGATGGAAAGTCGCGAGGTCGGGCGGCGCGATCAGCGCGGCGTGGGGCGCCGGCGCCTCGCCGGTATCGACCCAGATGACGTCGGTTCCGAGGCGGGCAAAGGCGCGGCTGACGGCGAGCGCCGCCATCGCGGCCGCTATGCCGCCGCCATGGACGACGACCCGCTGCGCCGCGTTCGTCATGGCGCGGGCGCCGGGCAATAGCGGGCGATGAAATCGGCGTGCGACGGTACGGTCGCCGCGGCGTCGGCGATCGTTGCGGCGAGGTTCGACAGCCGTTCGTTCACCGTCGCCGCGGGCAGCGTATCGGCCAAGCGGTCGGCGGCGAGCGGCTCGATCCCCTGCCCCACGAACACCGCCTGCCAGCTTGGCGGGCCGAACAGCCCGTCGCGATAAGCCTGGATATAGCCGCGGTGGCGGAAACGCTCGATCTTGCCCGCGAGCGTGTCGGGGAGGTCGATCGTCGTCACACGCTCCCAGAGCGGCGCATCGGCTTCGTTTGCGATGTAGTGGAGGATCAGGAAATCGCGGATGCGATCATATTCGACGTCCATCACCCGATTGAGCTCGGCCGGCAGCGCGGGATCGATCGCGGGTTCGGACGGCATCAACGCCAGCATGTGCATGATCGCCATCTGGACGAGGTAGATGCTGGTGGACTCGAGTGGTTCGAGGAAACCGCCCGCGAGCCCCATTCCGATGCAGTTGGAGGCCCACGCCTTTTTGCGCTTGCCGGCCTTGAAGCGCAGCACGCGCGGATCGGCCAGCGCCTTTCCATCCAAGTTGGCGAGCAACGTTGCGGCGGCCTCGTCGTCCGAGATGTCGGCGCTCGAATAGACATAGCCGTTGCCGGTGCGGTGCTGGAGCGGGATGCGCCATTGCCAGCCCGCCTTGCGGCGCGTCGAGCGTGTGTAGGGGGTGAAGTCTTCCGAACGCACCGAAGGCACGGCCTGCGCGCTGTCGCACGGCAGCCAGTGCGACCAGTCCTCGAGATCAACCCCGAGGGTTTGCCCGAGCAGCAGCGAACGGAAACCCGAGCAATCGACGAAAAGATCGCCCGCGACACGCGCGCCCGAGGCAAGTTTCACCGCGGCGATGTCACCGCGTTCGCCATCCTGCTCGACCCCGACGATACGCCCCTCGACGCGCTCGATCCCGCGCGCTTCGGCGTAGCGCCGCAGGTAGCGGGCGTAGAGGAAGGCATCGAGGTGATAGGCGTAGGAAAAGGCATTGCGCACGTCGTTCGTATTGCCGCTGGGCAACATGAAGCGGTTCTGCAGCGCGGTGACGATCGGGAAGCAGTAATCGAACAGCGGCGCCGCGGTTCCGGCGCGCTGCGCGCGGATCCAGTAGCTGAAGAAATCGGCCTCGCCGATCGGGCGGCCAAAGGTGCCGAAGGGGTGGATATAGCGGTCGCCTTCGCGCCCCCAGTTGACGAACTCGATGCCGAGCTTGAAGCTCGCCTGCGTCGCTTGCATGAACTCGATCTCGTCGAGCCCGAGGAAATCGTTGAAATCCTTCATCTGCGGCAGCGTCGCTTCGCCGACGCCGACGGTTCCGATCTCTTCGGATTCGACGAGCCGGACGCGGAAGCGCCTGGGGTCGAGCTTCGCGGCGCACGCCGCGGCGCACATCCAGCCGGCGGTCCCGCCGCCGACGATCACCAGTTCGAATTTATCCCCCATATCGGGCCCAGCTTAGCGCGGGAGAAAGCAGGCGCCAGCCCCAAGTAGGAGCTGGCGCCGCTCCCCCTTATTCAGAAATTCAGGCGAACACCGAGCTGGTAGCGCCGGTCGTTCTTGAACCAGGCATTCGGCTTGAGCAGCCCGTCCGAGTCCACTTGCTGCATCAGGACCGTATCGGTGCCGAGCAGGTTTGTACCCTCCAGAACAAACTCGATATTCGCCGTCGCGCGCAAGCGGAGCGAGGCGTCGAGATAGCCCGTACTCTTCTGCCAGATCGGGAAGCCGACACAGCAGTCGATCGCGGTCACCAGATATTTGGAGCGCCAGTTATAGGCGACGCGCGCCGACACCGGCCCCTTTTCATACATGCCGACAAGATTGTAGCTATGCTCGGAGATCCCCTCCAGCGCGCCCGGCTTTACCGTCGAGCTTTCATAACTGATACCACCGCCCGCGGTGCCGCCCGCGGTTTCGTTGGTCAGGTTGACCGTATCGATCCCGTCGTTCTTCACATAGGTGTAGTTCGCCTGGACCCCGAAGCCGTCGAACGGCGCGGGCAGGAAATCGAAGAAGGTCTGGAACGCCGCCTCGAATCCATAGATGTTCGCGCCGTCGCCATTGACCGGACGGTTCAGGCGAACATCCTCCGTCACGCCATTGTTCGTGATCGACAGGTTGAACTGGCCCGCTTGGATATAGTCGTAGAATTTCTTGTAGAAGCCGGTGACCGTGACCGATGCAGCCGGCGCGATATAATATTCCAGGGTCAGGTCGAACTGGTCGGCGGTCATCGGCTTGAGGCCGGGATTGCCGGACGTGCCGGTATACTGCCAGTCATAGGCGATCGCCCGACCCTGCGCATCGCGCGTGACATTGGTGTCGGACGGGTCGTTGAGGTTGGGTGACAGCCGATTGATCGTCAGATAATTACGCAGCAGCCCGAAATCGGGGCGCGACATCGCCCGCGAATAGGCGAAGCGCGACACCAGCTTGTCGGTGAGGTCGAACTTGATGTTGAAGCTGGGCAGCGCATGGAAATGCTTGTTGTTGGACGTGCCTGCGACGATCCCGCCGTCGTTGAACGCGATCTCCGCTGCCGTCACGACGCAACCGGCGGTCGCAGTGGGGGGAGCGGGAGGCTCCGAGCGTGTACAGGTCAACTGATCGGCGGTGAACGGGTTCGCAAAGGTCGTTGCCCCCTGCGTCTTGTCCTGCGTCCATATCAGCCGGACGCCGACATTGCCCGAAATGCCGATGCCACCGATCGCCAGATTATCGCCGCCGAACTTCGCCATCACATAAGTCGCGAGCGTACGTTCGCTAACCTTGTGGATCTCGCTCGGCAGATAACAGCCGTAGTCGCCCTCGACCGTCTCTCCGGCACGATATCCCGCACCCGAACAGACCGGATAATAGTCGCCTACACCGATCGACGGCCGGCCCAGCGTGCTGGCAAGGTCGCCGCTGTTCACCAGCTTGTCCATGTTGAAAAACACGAACGAGTTCTGATTGGTCTGGCTACCGGCGAAGAAATTGCGGTCGAACGTATGGGTCTGGTAGCTGTTCGCGCCGTAGATCGGCTTGTCGACGTTGAAATAGGACGCCTGGGTGTTCGTCCAGTTGTTCGAGATGTTCGCCCAGTTATAGGCGCCCCAGCGCACCGTCTGGTCGCGGTCGGCATAGCGTGCGCCGACCTTGATCGCATCCAGCCAGCCCGAGTCCACGTCATATTCGACATCGGCGCGGAGCGCGACTTCCTTGCCGTCGCTGTCCTCGGTGTGATCGGTGACCGCGTAATAATGATAGTTGTTCGCGTTGACGAGACCGCCCGACGACAGGTTGATGTTGTTCGCGACCGTCGGCATGAATTCCAGCCGCGGATATTTTCCCGTCAGGTCGACGAAGGTGTTGGCATAGCTGCGCGCGGTCACCGACGCGTTATAGTTGCTGACGCTGGCATCGACATATTGCCCGTCGAGCGTCACGCGCAGCCGGTCGTTCACATCCCAGCGGAAATTAAGGCCAAAATCCTGCGTGATCTGCTTGTTGCGCAGCGCGTTGGCCTGCGTATCGACGTGCGGCGCCTTGCGCGCGCTGGGGCAGATATCGGTTTCCCAGGCATAGCATTTGTCAAAGAACGCCTCGCCATTCTCGTTGAGGCCGTAGCCGTCGTTGGAGCCCGGCGTTTCACCATGATAGCCGGTGGGCTGCGTCCACCAGCCGGACAGGAAATTGCCGTCATCGTCGAAGGTGAACCGATCCCTGACCGCCCCGGTCGCATAGCGATTGGCAGCCCCCGCCAGCGGGCTTACCTGCAACGCATCGCCATAGACGAAATCGCTCGGTTTGCCGTAGAGGTCGGGGATAAGCGCGGCGGACAGCACCGAATATTCGCGCCAGCTGTTGGTATATTGCGACCGGTTATACTGGCCGGTGAGCAGCATCGTGTCGTCGTTCGACCGCCACTGGAACGCCGCAGCCACGCCATAGCGTTTCCGGTCATATTCATTCTCGCGCAGGTAAATGCCGCCGGGGACATAGGTTTTGCCGGCATTGAGCGCCCCGTCGCCATCGGTGTCGAACGCCCCGTCGAAGATGCCCATGCGGTCGAACTGGACGCCCTGGCTCGCCGTGATGGCATGCGAATAGGCGCCGTTGAGCATCAGGCCGATCTCGCCGATTCCCGTCTGCCAGCGGTTGGAGATGATCCCCGAAATCTCGGGCGTCGATTTCTTCGCAATGTCACCATAGGTGTTCTTGATCGAGATCGAGATCAGCCGGCCGTCCTGGTCGAAGGGCACGCGCGTGCGCAGGTTGACCGTGCCGGCGATGCCGCCCTCGATCAGGTCGGCGGTCTGGTTCTTGTAGGTGTCGATGCCGCCGAGCAGTTCGGGCGAGATGTCCTGCCAGCTGAGTCCGCGCGAGCTGTTCGCGCTGAATGTGTCGCGACCGTTGAACTCCGAACGCACCTGATTGAGGCCGCGGACGATGACGCCCGACGGCTCGGCCGAAAAGTGCGAGGTATCGTCGGTGCCCGCGAAGCGGATCACCGTAATGCCGGGCACGCGCTGCAATGCCTCGGCGACCGACTTGTCGGGGAAGGAGCCGATATCCTCTGCGGTGATCGAATCGACCACCGTGCCGGCCGAGCGCTTACGGTTCTGCGCGGATTCCAGATTGGCACGGATACCGGTGACGACGATGTCTTCGGGATTGGCATCGTCGGCCGATACCGGCGTGGTGCTATCCTGCGCCGCGGCAGGCAGGGTGATCGCGCTCGCCAGTGCGGCGACGCAGATGCCCTGAAGCAGACCGTGGCGAATCCGATTTTTGGTGGCAGGCCCCTGAACCATTTTTATTTTCCCCCATCCCGACCGGTCCGATTGCCTTCCCACAATCTATATAAGACCAATTGCATCCTTGGACTATTACCAATAGACTACAAATCCAGCAGGCTGTCCATTGCAAATTTATGGCAGTGCAAAGATGTTGCCTGAGGGGGCGACGGCGACCGGGAGGCAAAAGCCATGCGATTGATTTCACTCGATGTGTTGCGCGGACTGACAGTCGCAGGGATGATATTGGTGAACTCTGCGGCGGCGATGAAATATGGCGCGGAGGCCGACGTCGCGCCGTTCCTCCTGCACGTCAGCTGGGATGGCCTCACGCTAGCGGACCTCGTTTTTCCGGGGTTTTTGACGATGGTCGGGATCGCCATCCCCTTTTCGATGCGCGATGCCAAACTCGATTCGGCGCAGCGCGCTCATATTTTCGGCCGCACCGGCCGCCTGCTCCTTCTCGGCTTCATTCTCAGCAATCTCTATTGGTTCACCATCTTCGCCTCGGGCGACTGGCGCCTGTTCGGGGTGCTGCAGCGAATCGGGCTGGTCTATTGCGCCTGTGCGCTGCTTTTCCTGCTCGCCGGGTCGCGAGCACGGATGATTATCGCCGCGGCGATTCTTGCACTTTACTGGCCGCTTGCGCTGCTTCCCCCACTCGATGGCGTTGCGACCGACATATGGGTGCGCGGGCATAATTTCATCGCGTCGGTTGACCGCCTTTTCCTCGGCAATCACCTCTATGTGAAGGGCCCAGAGGGCTATGATCCCGAGGGAATCCTCGGCACGCTGCCCGCGATCGCCCAGGGGTTGATCGGCGTCGCGATCGGCGAAATGCTGATTCGCTGCAAAGGTCCGGCAGGGCGGCAGCTCGCGATGATCGGCGCCGCGATGCTCGTTGCCGGCGGCGCGTGGAGCTTCGTCTTCCCGATCGTCAAGGACATCTGGTCGAGCAGCTTCGTCCTCGTCACCAGCGGGATTGCGATCCTCGCGCTCGCACTGCTGCATCATATTCTCGACCACGAAGAGCGGGCGCCGGGGATCGCTGCGACCGCGATGCTGGCATTCGGGGCCAACGCCATCGCCGCCTATACTTTGCACCAGGTCACAGCGGGCGCGGTGACGTGGGATCTGCTGTTGCTGCCGTTCCGCGCCTTGCGCGAGACGCTGGGTGATCCGGTCGCCTCTTTGCTGCCCATCCTTATCTATATGCTGCTGATTTGGGGCGCGATGGAATGGCTGCGCCGCAAGGGATGGATCATCAAAATCTGATCGCCGCAAACATACATCTTGATGAGACCTATATAACCTATATAGTACCAATGTATCGTGTGGCCATACGCCGCCGATCCGGAGACAAGACATATGACGCCGAACGCCGCAATCGACGGACGACATACGCTGATGGAGCAGGAGGCCGGAGAGGCTGCGGCCACAGTCGCAAGGATGCTCGCCGCGAATCGCGACCCGTTCGCCGAAATCGCCCGGCGCCTGCGTGCCTCGCCCCCCGCGGCGGTCGTCACCTGCGCGCGCGGATCGTCGGATCATGCCGCGACCTATGCCAAATATCTGATCGAGACGATGACGGGGACGCCGACCGCGTCGGCGGCCTTGTCGATCGCATCGCTCTATGACGCCCCTGCGGTCACGGGAAACCGGCTGTGCCTTGCCATTTCGCAGTCAGGAAAAAGCCCCGACCTGCTCGCCGCGGTCGAACAGCAGCGCGATGCCGGGGCCCTCGTCGTCGCGCTGGTCAACGCCCAAGGCTCGCCGCTCGCGGCCCTCGCCGACGTCGTGATCCCGCTGTCCGCCGGGGTCGAACGGTCGGTGGCAGCGACCAAATCCTATATCGCCTCGCTCGCCGCGATCGCCGCACTCGTCGCAGCCTGGTCCAAGGACGCGCCGCTCGAAAACGCGCTGACCGCCCTGCCTGACCAGCTTGCGGAGGCGTTCGCGCTCGACTGGTCGCCCGCGGTCGGCGCCTTTCAGGGCGCCACGAACCTGTTCGTTCTTGGCCGTGGCTATGGCCTTGGCGTGGCGCAGGAGGCAGCGCTTAAATTCAAGGAAACCTCGGGGCTCCACGCCGAAAGTTTCAGCGCCGCCGAGGTACGCCACGGCCCAATGGCGATCGTCGGCGATGCCTTTCACGTCCTCGCGTTCGGCGGCACCGACCGCGCCGCTGCCGGTGTTCGCGACGTCGCCGACGAGTTCCGCGGGCGCGGCGCAACCGTATTGCTCGCCGATCCCGCGGGCGGCGACCTGCCCGCCATCGCGGCGCATCCTGCGATCGAGCCGATCCTGTTGATCCAGAGCTTTTACCGCATGGCGAGCGCGCTGGCGCTGGCGCGGGGACACAACCCCGACTCGCCTCCGCATCTCAACAAGGTTACCGAGACTTTATGATCTTTCGTTTCCATGGCGGCCGGGTCGCACTGCCGGCCGGTGTCGTCGGCGCGGTGGACATCGCCGTCGCCGGCGGCACCGTCACCGCCGTCTCGCCCGCGGCCGACACGCCCGCGGACCGGGAGATCGATCTGGACGGCGGCTGGCTCCTCCCCGGCTTCGTCGACACGCAGGTCAATGGCGGCGGCGGGGTGCTGTTCAACGATCAGGTCGATGTCGAAGCGATCGCGGCGATCGGCGCCGCGCACGCACGTTATGGCACCACCGCCTTCCTTCCGACGCTGATCAGCGACACGCCGGCCCAGATAGCCGCCGCGCTCTCCGCGGTCGATGCCGCGATCGAGCAAGGGGTGCCGGGCGTCGTCGGCATCCATATCGAAGGCCCGTTCATCAACGAGGTGAAGCGCGGCATCCACGAGGCGCATCGTATCCGCCGCCTCGACGACGCCATCCTTACGACGCTTACGGCGCCGCATCGCGGGCGCGTGATGCTGACGCTAGCGCCCGAATTGTGCGACGAAGACGACATCCGCACCCTCGTCCGCCACGGGGTGATCGTCAGCGCGGGGCACAGCGATGCTACCTATGACGAAGCGCAGCGCGCGATCGGCGCGGGGCTCTCCGGCTTTACCCATTTGTTCAACGCGATGTCGCCGCTGCACCATCGCAAACCCGGCGCGGTTGGCGCGGCGTTCGATTCGGATACATGGTGCGGGCTGATCGTCGACGACGTCCATCTGCACCCCGCCGTCGTGCGGCTGGCGGTCCATGCGAAGGGCAAGGACCGCATCATGCTCGTCACCGATGCGATGCCGAGCGTCGGCACCGACGTCAGCGAATTCACGCTGCAGGGCAAGCGTATCGCGGTGAAGGACGGCGTCTGCATCTTCGAGGACGGCACGCTCGCGGGCACGCATCTCGACATGGCGTCGGCGCTGCGCAAGACGGTAGAGGTGACGGGCCTTTCCATTCCCGATGTGTCGGCCATGGCAAGCGCGACGCCTGCCGCTTTCCTGTCGTTGCAGGACAGCATCGGCGCGATCGCAGCCGGGCAGCGCGCCGACTGGGCGTGGCTGAGTGCCGAACTCGCGCCGCGCGCAACATGGATCGGCGGGCGGATTGTTCCGGAAACCGCATCGGACTTTGTCCAAGCCGCACAATGATAAACAAGCCGCGGAACAAAAAGCGGCGGAAGTTTTGGGGATTAAATCGATGAGCTTGATCATCACCTCTCCGCTCAGAGGATGGGCAACGACGCTGGACAGCGTTCCCGACCCCGTCTTTGCCCAACGGATGATGGGCGACGGCGTTGCGATCCAGCCGCTGAGCGATACGGTGGTCGCGCCGTTCGACGGCGAGGTGGTGACGCTCCACGATGCCGGCCACGCGATTTCGCTGCGCAGCGCCGAGGGCGCCGAAGTGTTGATCCACATCGGGCTCGACACCGTGATGCTGAAGGGTGAAGGTTTCACGCCGCTGGTCGCGATTGGTGACAAGGTATCGCGCGGCGACCCGTTGATCCGCTTCGACATCGATGCCGTCGCGCTCGCGGCGACGAGCCTGATCACGCCGGTAATCGTCACCAATGCCGAAGCCTTTTCGATCAGCCGCCGCACGGTCGATTGTGCGATCGGCGCGTGCGAAGCGCTGATGACATTGGTGCCGGTACAGGCCGAGGCGCGCCGCCGGTCGGATGACGGCACGGTGGTCGAGCAGGCGGTTACGCTGTCGCTGCCGCACGGCATCCACGCCCGTCCCGCCGCGCGGATCGGTGAGACGGCACGAAGGTTCGAGGCCGACGTGCATCTGCTGAACGGCGACAAGCGCGGCGATGCGCGCAGCACCGTGGCGCTGCTGGCGCTCGGCACAGGCTTTGGCGATGACGTCGTCGTACAAGCGCGCGGGGAAGATGCCGAGGCGGCGCTTGCGGCGATCGTCGCCTTGCTGGCGACCGACATGGGCGAAGGCACAGCGACACCGATCGCGGCGCCCGTTGCGGCAAGCGTGGCACAAGCACTGCGCGCCGGACAGATCGGGGGCGTCATTGCCTCGCCCGGGCTCGCGATGGGTCCGGCGGCGCGGTTGCGGCAGGCCGAGATTGCCGTCGCGCGCGAGGGCACCGGTGCGGTCCAGGAGCGCGCCGCGCTGCTCGCCGCACGAGATGACGTTCGCGACCGGATCGCGGCGCGCGCCGACAGCGCGGACGGCAGCGTCGCGGCGGTCATGCATGCGCATCTGGCGCTGATCGACGATCCCGAACTGCTTGCCGGCGCGGAAAAGCGCATCGCCGAGGGACGCAGCGCGGGCTTCGCGTGGCGCGGCGCGATCCACGACCAAGTCGATGCGATCCGCGCGACGGGCAATGCGCATCTGATCGAACGCATCGACGACCTGATCGATATCGAGCGCCAATTGCTGTCGACGCTGACGGGCACCCCGACCGATGCCGAAGCCGTTCCCGCGGGCGCGATTGTCGTCGCCGACGACCTGTTGCCATCGCAGCTCGTCGCGCTCGCCGCCGCGAGACCTTCCGGCATCTGCCTCGCGCGCGGCGGCCCGACCTCGCACGTCGCCATCCTCTGCGCGGGCATGGGCTTGCCCGCGCTCGTCGCGATGGGCGATGCGCTGGATGCGGTTGCGGACGGTACGCCGCTGTTGCTCGACGCCGAGCTCGGGCATGTCACAGCTAACCCTTCGGCGGCCGACGCCGACGCGTTTACGGCCCGCCTCGCGAAGCGCGAGACGCGGCGCGAAGCAGCGCAATCGGCGGCAAAGGACGCCTGCCAGACCAGCGACGGCACGCGCATCGAAATCTTCGCCAATATCGGCACGGTCGAAGACGCCGTGCTCGCCGCCGCGCAGGGCGCCGAGGGATCGGGGCTCGTCCGCAGCGAGTTTCTGTTCCTCGATCGCGATACGGCGCCGTCGGAGGATGAGCAGTACGCCGCCTATCAGGGGATCGCCGACGCTTTGGCGGGCAAGCCCGTTATCATCCGCCTGCTCGACATCGGCGGCGACAAGCCCGCCGCGTACATCCCGATCGCCCACGAGGAAAATCCGGCGCTCGGGCAGCGCGGCATCCGTGTTGCGCTTGCCCGGCCCGACCTGCTCCAAACCCAGCTCCGCGCGATCCTGCGCACCCGCCCCGTCGGCCAGTGCAAAATCATGATTCCGATGGTCGCTGGCATCGACGAACTGCGCCACGTCCGCGCGCTCGTCGAACGGCTGCGCGGCGAGATGGGGATCGCGACGCCGGTCGAAGTCGGGGTGATGGTCGAGACGCCCGCCGCGGCGATGACCGCCGACCTGCTCGCCGCCGAGGCCGATTTCCTGTCGATCGGGACCAACGACCTGACCCAATATGTGCTGGCGATGGACCGCGGCAATCCGGTGGTCGCCGCCGGGGTCGACGCGATGCACCCCGCGGTGCTGCGCATGATTGGCGAAGCCTGCCGCCTTGCGACCGCGCGCGGTCGCTGGGTCGGCGTGTGCGGCGGGCTTGCCTCCGATCCTGCCGCGCTGCCGATCCTGGTCGGGCTCGGCGCCACCGAACTCTCGGCAGTCCCCGGCTTCGTCGCCGAGGCGAAGCAGATCGTCCGCGGGCTGACCCTGATCGAAGCGCGCGCGCATGCCGAACTCGCGCTGCAATGCAAGTCGGCAGCCGAGGTTCGCGCGCTCGCTCGCGCATTCGAGGAGACACGGCGATGAGAAAGATGCTCGAAACGCTCCAGCCGCTCGGCCGCGCGCTGATGCTGCCGATCGCGGTGCTGCCGATCGCGGGCCTGCTGCTGCGTATCGGCCAGCCCGACCTGCTCGACATTGCCTTCATCTCCGCCGCGGGCGCCGCGATCTTCGAAAATCTGGGCATCCTCTTCGCCATCGGCGTCGCGGTCGGCTTTGCGCGCGACGGCAATGGCGCCGCGGCGCTCGCGGGCGTGGTCTGTTACCTCGTCACCACGACCGGTGCGCAGACCTTTCTCACCGCGCCGCCCGATATTGGCGCGGGTTTGCCCGAGGCGGCTGCGGCGCTCGCCGCAAAGAATTGGGCGCTCACGCAGATCGACAAGCTCGAGGTGCCGATAGGCATATTGTCCGGCCTCATCGGCGGCAATTTCTACAACCGTTTTGCCACCATCGCGCTCCCCGAATATCTCGCTTTCTTCGGCGGCCGGCGTTTCGTCCCCATTGCCAGCGGCGTTGCCGGGCTGCTGCTCGCGGCCGTGCTCGGCTATGGCTATGCACATATCAGCGGCGCGATCGACACCGCGAGCCGTACGGTGGTCGAGAGCGGCGGCGGCGGCCTCTTCGTCTATGGCGTACTCAACCGGCTGCTGATCGTCACCGGGCTGCACCACATCATCAACAACGCCGCGTGGTTCGTCGTCGGCGATTTCGGCGGCGCGACCGGCGACCTTCGGCGCTTCTTCGCGGGCGATCCCAATGCGGGCGCGTTCATGTCGGGCTTTTTCCCGGTGATGATGTTCGGCCTGCCCGCCGCGTGCCTCGCCATGTATCACGAGGCGCGGCCCGAACGGCGCAAGGCGGTCGGCGGGATGCTTTTCAGTCTCGCCTTCACCAGCTTTCTGACCGGCGTCACCGAACCGATCGAGTTCACTTTCATGTTCGTCGCGCCGTTGCTCTACGCGATCCACGCGCTGCTGACCGGCCTCTCGATGGCGCTGATGAATGCGCTCGACGTCAAGCTCGGCTTCGGCTTTTCGGCCGGGCTGTTCGACTATGTGCTGAACTTCAGCCTCGCGACGCGGCCGTGGATGCTGTTGCCGGTGGGCGCTGCCTATGCCGCGCTCTATTACGGCCTGTTCCGCTTCTTCATCCGCCGTTTCGACCTTGCGACGCCGGGACGCGAAAAGGGCGTCGTCGCCGAAACCGCCACCGCATCGGCGGGTGGCGCACGAGGGGGAGCTTTTGTCGCGGCGCTCGGCGGCGCGGCCAATCTGGTCAGCGTCGATGCCTGCACCACGCGCCTGCGCCTGATCGTCGCCGACAGCCAAGCCATCGACGACGACGCGCTAACCGCGCTCGGCGCGCGCGGCATCATCCGCCCCTCCGAAAAGGCCGCACAAGTCGTGCTCGGGCCGATCGCCGATCTGGTCGCCGAGGAAATCCGCGGCGCCCTGGCGTGGAGCGGCGCTGCTGCGGCGGCGACGCTCACACCCGTGGTGGCGGGCGGCACCGACGCCTCGGGGATCCCAGCAGAAGTTGTCGGCGCGCTCGGCGGCGACGCCAATGTCCGCACCGTCCACGCGCTTCATGGCCGCTTCCGGGTCGAACTCGCCGATGCGGGACGCGTCGACGAGGGCGCACTCGCCCGGATGACGCGCGGCATCGTCCGGCCGCAGCCCGACATCTGCCATATCCTGTTATGACATAGGGCGGCGGCCTTCCCGCCGCTCGCCCTAGGCGCTCGCCCGGCCGCTCCTCCGGAGCTTTCGGGCGGGCGCCACTTCCCAACTCGGCTCAGGCGGGCGAGGACAGCTTCATCATCACCAGTCCGCTGACGATCAGCAGCGCGGCGGTAATCCGCATCGCGTTCGCCTGTTCACCGAGGATGAAGATACCGACCAGAAAGGCACCGACCGCGCCGATCCCGGTCCAGATCGTATAGGCGGTGCCGAGCGGCAGCGATTTCATCGACAGCGACAGCAGGGCGAAGCTCACGATCATTGCGACGAGCGTGATGGCCGTCGGTGCAGGCCGCGTGAAGCCATCCGATTGCTTCATCGCAAACGCCCATATGATCTCGAAAATTCCGGCAATCGTCAAATATATCCAGGCCATGACAGCCCTCCTTCAAAGGCTGCCGGGCCGTCCCGGACTTGCAAGCCCGCGCGCGGCGCAGGCGAGGACGTGGCCTCTTTATGGCGGCCTGGCAGGGGCAGTAGGACTCGAACCTACGACCCTCGGTTTTGGAGACCGATGCTCTACCAACTGAGCTATACCCCTAGGCCGGAGTGCGCCACTAGCCGGATTGCGAAGGCGGGGCAAGAGGGATCACGGGTTGCGCGGGCGGGCCGGGCTGATATGCGCAATTTCGCATGAGCACCGCCGCTTCCTCCGCCCCCTCTTCGGCTGCACCGCAAAATTACCTTGGCGGAATAGCGCTGCGGCTGCTGGCGATGGCCAGCCTTTCGCTGATGTTCGTGCTGGTCAAGCTGATCGCGGAATCGGGCGTCCATATCCTCGAAAGCCTGTTCTGGCGGCAAGCGGTGGTGATCCCCCTCGTCTTTGCCTGGGCGCTGTCGCATGGCGGCATCGCGTCGCTCAAGACTCGGCGGATCGGCGCCCACGCCCGCCGCGCGACGATGGGCCTCATCGGCATGGCGTGCAATTTCGGCGGCATGATCTTCCTGCCGATGGCCGAAGCGACGACGATCAACCTGTCGGTGCCGATCTTCGCGGTGATCTTTGCCGCGCTGCTGCTCGGCGAGCCGACGGGGTGGCAGCGGTGGAGCGCCGTGATCATCGGCTTTGTGGGGGTGCTCGTCGTCCTGAACCCCGCAGCCAATTTCACCGGCGGGTTCAGCGGCGAGCATGGTATCGGAACGTTGATCGCATTGGGCGGTGCCCTCATGACGGCGCTTATCACTATCGCCATCCGCGACCTCGGCCGCACCGAAAATGCGACGACGATCGTCTTCTGGTTCAGCCTGCTGTCGATGCTCCCGCTGGGGATCGCCCTGCCCTTCGTCATCACGCCGCACGATCCTTATCAATGGCTGCTGCTGCTCGGGCTCGGCCTTTCGGGCGCGGTCGTGCAGATGTCGCTGACCGGCGCGCTGCGCCTCGCCCCGGTGGCGGTCGTCATTCCGATGGACTATTCGTCGCTGCTCTGGTCGATCGCCTGCGGCTGGTGGTTCTTTGGCACCCTGCCCGCCGACACGACGTGGATCGGTGCCCCGCTGATCATCGCGAGCGGGCTGTTCATCGCGTGGCGCGAGCACCGCCTGCACATCGAGCGCACAAAGGACATCGCGGCATGATTCTCCCCATTCTCTATCACTGCCCCGACGCCCGCTCACTGCGCTGCCTGTGGGCCGTCGAGGAAGCCGGGATCGACGTCGACCTGCGCCTCCTCAAATTCCCCCCGCGCGCATTCGAACCCGATTATCGCGCGGTGAACCCGCTGATGACGATTCCCGGCTGGATCGAAGACGGGCAGTTGATGACCGAATCGGCGGCGATCTGCGAGCGGATCGCCGAGGGAACGCCGCTCGAGGTGCGCCGCGACGAGGCGGATTATTGGGCGTGGCGCAACTGGCTGCACCGCAGCGACGCCACGCTGACCTTCCCGCTCGCGATCATGATCCGCTATACGCGCGTCGAGCCCGAGGAACGACGGCTGGCGCAGGCGGTCGCGGATTACAAAGCCTTCTTCGGCGGCCGCGCTAAGAGCATCGAGGCGGCGCTGGCCGACGGGCGCGAGTGGCTCGTCGCGGGACGCTTCACCATCGCCGACATCGCGATCGGCTATGCCGCCTTCCTCGCGACGACATTGGGCGCCGACGATGTGCTGGGTGATGCGACGAAGGCGTGGTTGGGCCGCTGCACGGCGCGCGAAGGGTTTCGGCGCGCCCGCGCGCGGCAGAAAGCCGCCGCCTGACGGAAAAGGGCTCCACCATAAGATGGAGCCCTCCGTGCCCCCGTGTATGGCAAACGCCAACGGAGAAAACGCATCGGCCTTTCGGGGTGTAGGTCGCGTGAAAGGCCGGATGTGGGGTGAATTTATGCCGCCGCGGGGACGTTGGCTTTCATATTCTCCCGGCGCTTAAAGCCACAAGGGCGCCGCATGCGCGCATCGAAACTGTGTCCTTTGTGGCTTTAAGCGTCGGGATGCGCGCGGCGCCACCGAAGCCCGACCATCAGGACGAATGGCCAGAATATCGTATTGAGGACGTCGAACGCGCTGTCCGGCATCCGCCAGGTGCCATGCGCGATGCGGTCGGCAACCTCCTTTGCGATGGCCGCAGCCAGGACGAACAGAAACGGAGTCCATGTCGCAAGCGAACGCCGGGTCACAATCCGGGCAAGAAACAGAACGACCATGCCGCCATGCACATGCAGCAGGCTGTCCGACGCACCTGTGCTCATGCCGAGCGCAGAGCTCAGCGGACGGTAGAAGTCGACGAGGTTTTCCATCAGGACGCGCTAGAGCACCCGATAAATGAACCTGCCGTTACCGGCAGCAGGTGATCCAAAGATAAGGTCAGCCGTTCAATTCACCATCCGCTCATAACCCTGCCAATAGGGCGCGCGCAGGTCCTTGCGCAAAATCTTGCCGCTCGCATTCCTCGGCAGCGCGTCGATCACGTCGATGCTGCGCGGGCATTTGAACGGCGCGATGCGCTCGCGCGCCCATGCGATAATGTCGGCTTCGTCGGCCGTCGTTCCGGGCTTGGCGACGACGACCGCTTTCACCGTCTCGCCCCATTTCTCGTCGGGAATGCCGATCACCGCGACCTCCTGCACTGCGGGATGACCGAAGATCGCGCTTTCGACCTCGGCCGGATAGACATTCTCGCCGCCGGTGATGATCATGTCCTTCATCCGGTCGTGGATAAAAAGATAGCCGTCCTCGTCCAGATAGCCGGCGTCGCCGGTGCGGATCCAGCCATCGTCGGTCATCGTCTTCGCGGTTGCGTCCGGCAGGTTCCAGTACCCCAGCATATTGTTCGACGAGCGCGTCACGACCTCCCCCACTTCGCCGGTCGGGACCGATTGGCCGTCGGGTCCGAGGATGACGATTTCGACTCCCGGGAGCGCCTTGCCCGCCGAACGCATGCGCGCATTGCCCGCCGGGTCATGGTCCTCGGGCGGCAGCATCGAGATCGTACCCGTCGTCTCGGTCATGCCATATGCCTGGATGAACTGCGCGCCGAAGACCTTGATGCACTGGCGCAGCAGTTCGAGCGGGATCGGCGCGGCGCCATAGAGGATATATTTGAGGCGGCTGTAATCAACGCTGGCGCAGCGCGCGTGCATCAGCAGCATCTGGAGCGCGGCGGGCACCATGAAGAAGCGCGTGACGCCATGCTGCTCGACCGCATCGAACACCCCGTCGGGATTGAATTCGGCCAGCACGACACCCGGCAGCCCCGCCGCGAGCGCCATGATGCCGAGCCCGGTGCCCCCGATATGCGCGCACGGCATCGCGACCAGCACCGCCTCGTCATCCTCCCATTTGGTGTAGGGCAGGTCGAGGGTGTTCGAATGTTTGCGGAGCGCGAAGAGGTTGTGGTTCGACAGCACCGCACCCTTGGGATTGCCGGTGGTGCCCGAAGTATAAAGCTGGAGCACCGCGTCGTTGGCGGCCGAGGGTTCGAAGGGCACGCGCGTCACGCCGTCGATCATCGCCCAGGCATCGGCGGCGCCGACGATCGCGGGGTCGTTCTGCAACTTTCCCGCGAGTTGTTCGGCGAGCGTATCGAACCCCGGCCCCGCGAACACCATCTTTGCTTGCGTGTCGTTGACAATGAACGCCCATTCGGTCGGCGACAGCCGCCAGCCGATCGGCGCCATCACGATGCCCGCGCGCGCCGCACCGTAAAAGAGGGCAAAATAAAGGTCGCTGTTCTTGCCGATCCACGCGATGCGGTCACCCTTCTGGAGCCCCGCCGCGAGCAGCGCCGACGCGGCGCGCGCGGTGCGATCGTCGAGTTCGGTATAGGTATAGACGCGGTCTTCCTCGCGCAGCGCCACCCGGTCGGGACGCTCATTGGCCCAATGGGTCAGGAATTCGTCAAATGTGAAAAGGTCCGAAACGTCGCGGCCCATCGCCTCTCTCTCCTCGAATCGCATCTGTTTCGTGCAATTGGCGCGAGGCTAGCGGTTGTGGACGCGGCGTAAAGCGCCGATCGCCTATCCTGTCAGGTCCGTCAGGTGCGGCGGAAGAGCAGCATCAGATTGTTCGCCGGCATCGCGCGGCGTTCGGCGAAGACGAAGTCGGCATCGGCGGCGACAACTTTCACAGCGTCGGTATCGCGAAGCCCCCATGCCGGGTTGCGGCTGCGCAGGCTGGTGTCGAAGGCAAGATTGCTCTCGGCAGTCGGCACATCGGGTTCGATATAGGGACCGTAGAGGATCAGCGGCGTGCCGGGCGCGAGCAGCCGCGCAGCGCCGGCGAACAAGCCCAGCGTGGCGTCCCATGGGCTGATATGGACCATGTTGATGCAGAGAATGGCATCTGCATGGTCGACGGGCCATTTGGCGCCCGCCGCATCGAGCGCGACCGGCTGCGCGATGTTCGCGAGACCGGCCTCGGCGCGGTACGCCGCGATGGAGCCCAGCCCCGCGGGATCGGGGTCGCTCGGCTGCCAGTCGAGCCCAGGAAAGGCGGCGGCGAAATGGATGGCGTGTTCGCCCGACCCGCTCGCGACCTCGAGCACCGTACCGGCTTCGGGCAGCCAATCGGCGAGCACCGCGACGATAGCGTCACGATTGCGTAGCGTTGCGGGGGCGTGGCGCTTGTCGGCTGGCGCGCCATCCCCCGGCATCCAGGGCTGCGACGTCACTTTTTAGCCTGCGCCCGCGCGCGCCGTTCGCGCATGATCAGCCAGCCGAACAAGCCGACCGGGCCCGCCATCAGCGTCAGGAACAGGAAGGGGAATTGGACGATCCGGCTGAACCCCTTCTGGTCGGCATCGCGCGCGATCCACATGCCGGTGAACAGGTCGAACGCCAGATAATGGATCCACCCCATCGTCGCCCCGCCGGGGCTGTCGAACAGCTTCATCACGCCCTTCAGCGTCGTAAAGTCCGCGCTGCTCGCCCCGCCCGGGTCGATGCCGCCGGTCAGGAAACCGACGATCAGAACCGTGTAGGCGAAGCATAGGAGGAAAACGCCGGCGTAGAGGATCGCCGCGAGGATTTTCGGGCTGCGCGGCAGGAAAGCGAGCGCGATCCAGCCCGCGAAGGCCCAGTAATTGGCCAACAAAAAGATATTGTCCCAGCTCATCGCGCGCTCCCCCGCCCTGTCAAATCAGTCCGCCGAGCCCGAAAAGCACGACGCCGGCGAGCAAGGCAATGGCGCCGGTGACGGTGATCAGCAAGGTCATTCGCGCCGCCGATGCACGCCGCGACGCAAGCAAGGCGAGTGTGAGGCCGAGACCGATCGCAAACAGCGGAGCATAGAGGAAGGCCCAGTCGTAACTGAATTCGCGGCGGACCTCGATCATCTCCCATTGCTCGACGACGAGGCCGTAGGCGGTGATCGCGATGAGCCAGCCGAGGATTGCAACGATCGCGAACAGCGCGCCGGCCGCGACGCAGCCCGGGCCGCGCGGACGCGGCGCGGCTGGGTCAGGACCGGGCGCCGCTTCGGCCATCAGCCCTCCCAGGCCAACACGGGCTTCCGCGCCGCCAGCGTCTCGTCGAGCCGCGCGCGGGGAGCGAAATGCGGCGCCGTCTTCAGCGCCGGGTCGCCGTTTTTCGCGCGCAGCGCGATGCTGCGCAGCGCGCCGATGAACTGGTCGAGCGCCGCCTTGCTTTCGGTCTCGGTCGGCTCGACGAGCATGGCGCCGTGGACGACGAGCGGGAAATAAACCGTCATCGGGTGATAGCCCTCGTCGATCAGCCCCTTCGCGATGTCGAGCGTCGAGAAGCCTTCGGCGAGCCCCTTGTCGCTGAACAGTGCCTCGTGCATGCACGGCCCCGACGCCGCGAACGGTGCGTCGAGCACGCCCTCGAGGCTGCGCAGTACATAATTCGCGTTGAGCACGGCATCCTCGGCGACCTGCTTGAGCCCGTCCGCACCATGGCTCAGGATATAGGTCAGCGCGCGGGTGAACATGCCCATCTGGCCGTGGAAGGCTGTCATGCGGCCGAAGGTCTGCGGATGATCCTCGCCCGCGCTTTCCTCTTCGATCAGGCGGAACGCATCGCCCTGCTTGGTGACGAAAGGCAACGGCGCAAAAGGAGCCAAAGCCTCGGACAGCACGACCGGACCCGAGCCTGGGCCGCCGCCGCCGTGCGGGGTCGAGAAGGTCTTGTGGAGGTTGATATGCATCGCATCGACACCAAGGTCGCCGGGGCGCACACGGCCGACGATGGCGTTGAAGTTCGCGCCGTCGCAATAGACATAACCGCCCGCGGCGTGGACCGCGTCGGAGATCGCCTTCATGTCGCGTTCGAACAGGCCGCAGGTGTTGGGGTTGGTGATCATCACCCCCGCAACGTCGGGGCCGAGGCGCGCCTTCAGGGCTTCGAGGTTCACGCGGCCCGCTTCGGTTGCGGGAATATCCTCGACGGTGAAGCCCGCAAAGGCGGCGGTGGCGGGGTTGGTGCCGTGCGCGCTTTCGGGGACGAGGATCACGCGGCGGTCCTCGCCGCGCGCTTCGAGCGCCGCCTTGATGCAGAGGATGCCGCAGAGCTCGCCATGCGCGCCCGCCTTGGGCGACATCGCGACGCTGTGCATGCCGGTGAGCGTGATCAGCCATTCGGCGAGATCGTGGATCACCGCATAGGCGCCCTGTACCGTTTCCTGCGGCTGCAGCGGGTGGACGTCGGCGAAGCCCGGCATCCGCGCGACCTTTTCGTTGAGGCGCGGATTGTGCTTCATCGTGCAGCTGCCGAGCGGGAAGAGGCCGAGGTCGATCGCATAATTCTGCCGCGACAGGCGCGTGTAATGGCGCACCGTTTCCGATTCGCTGAGCCCCGGCAGGCCGATCGGCGCGGTGCGCGCGAGCGCGCCGAGGTCGGCGGCGGGTGCGGCTTCGTCGAAATCAACCCCGGTCGTCTCGCTGCCGCCGATCTCGAAGATCAGCGCTTCCTCGAGCATCAGCGCGCGGTTTCCGGTGAAGGTCGTGCTATCGTCGGCGCCGCCGGCGACGTTCATTTCGGGGCGCCAGCCGGCGCGGTTGAGCGCGGTCATGCCAGCACCTCCTTCAGGGCAACGGCGAAGGCGGAAATATCCGCCTCGGTCACGGTTTCGGTCACGGCGACGACGAGGCCATTTTCTAGCCCAGCATTGTCGGGATAAAGGCGGCCGAGCGAGACGCCGCCCAATATGTCCTGCTCGGCGAGCTTGTGGATCACCGGACGGGCTTCGGTCGGAAGCAGCAGCGTGAATTCGTTGAAATAGCTGTTGTTGAGCACCGATACGCCGGGGATTTTTGCGAGTTCGACCGCAGCAGCCTTGGCGCGGCCATGGTTGATCGCGGCGAGCTGGCGAAGCCCCGCTTCCCCGAGCAAGGTCATGTGAATGCTGAAGGCCAGTGCACAAAGGCCGGAATTTGTGCAGATATTACTCGTCGCCTTTTCGCGGCGGATATGCTGCTCGCGCGTCGACAGCGTCAGCACGAAGCCGCGCTTGCCGTTGGCATCGACGGTTTCGCCGCAGAGGCGACCCGGCATCTGGCGGACATATTTGGTCTTGCACGCGAAGAGACCCACATACGGGCCGCCAAACTGGAGGCCGACGCCAAGCGACTGTCCTTCGCCCACGACGATGTCGGCACCCATTTCGCCGGGCGACTTGATCAGGCCGAGCGCGACGGGTTCGGTCACCACCGCGATCAGCAACGCGCCCGCGGCCTGGCATGCTTCGGCGAGCGTCGTCATGTCGTCGATGCGGCCCAGAATGTCGGGATATTGGACGACGACGCAGCTCGTTTCCTTGTCGATGCTGTCTGCCAGCGCCGCCCAGTCGGTTCCGGCTTCGAGGCTCGGATCGCCGTCGACGAGGACATCGCCGGTATATTTCGCCATCGTGCGCGCGACGCTGCGGTAGTGCGGGTGGAGGCCGGTCGAGAGCAGCGCCTTGGCGCGCTTGGTGATGCGCCGCGCCATGACGATCGCTTCCCAGCAGGCGGTCGAGCCATCATACATCGACGCATTGGCGACGTCGGTGCCAAGCAGCCGTGCGACCTGGCTCTGGAATTCGAACAGCATCTGCAGCGTGCCCTGCGCGATTTCGGGCTGGTACGGGGTGTAGGCGGTCAGGAACTCGCCGCGCTGGATCAGATGATCGACACTCGCGGGCACATGGTGGCGATAGGCACCCGCGCCGAGGAAGAAGGGGCCCTCGCCCGCAGCGCGGCTGCGGCGTGCGAGCGCGCCCATATGGCGCTCGACCGCGAGCTCGCTCGCATGGCTCGGCAGGCCGGCGATCGGGCCATCGAGCCGGGCTTCGGCGGGGACATCGACAAACAGATCGTCGATCGTTGCGGCGCCGATCGTCGCGAGCATCGCCGCGCGGTCGTCATTGGTCAAAGGCAGATAACGCATGAACTACTCCGGGGAAGAGACTGAATTGGTGGAAAGAAGCTGCGCAACGTCGGTCAGAGAGCCGCGGAAGATCGTGGGACCGCTGTGCGTCGTGCTGACCCACGGCGCGAGCCAGATGCGGAAACCCGCATCGCGAACGCGCCGGCAAAAGGCATAATCGTCGGACAAAAGCGCCTGCGTCCCGGCCTCGATCATCGACGAGAAGGAGGCGGCTTCATATTCGCCGACGCCATGTGCGGCGCGCTCGGCGGGATCGGGCCGGAATGCGATGTCGGGCAATGTGTCGCGCAACGTTTCCAGCACGTCGCGACGAATGAGCATCATCGCCGTGCCGAGGCGCGACAATTCGACGAGATCGGTCAGCGCGAAATTCTGATCGGGGTGCAGGAAGTGCAGCGCGAAATCGCCCGCGAAGCGCGCGAGATCGGCCGGATCCTCCTTGCCGAAGCCCCGCTCGACCGCGGCTGCAACATTGCGCCAATTGACCATGCGCCGGGGGTAGGCGGCGCCGAGCACCGCGCACTCGGGCCGCCCCGCCATCGCCTGCACCATCGAAAAGACGTCGTCCGACGTGAAATCGATATCGGCATCGACGAACAGCATATGGGTGCAATCGCTCGCGAGGAACATCGCCGCCAATATGTTGCGCGCCCGCGTGATCGACGGCTGATAGAGGATGAATTCGAACCGGACCGAAATGCCCCGTGCCTGCGCCTTCAGCGCCAGATCGAGCGCCGAGCGCACATAAGTGCCCTGCGCCCCGTCATAGATGGGCGTCGCCACCATCAGGCGGCAATTGGCGAGGGCTGGATCGGTTGCGATCACATTATCTCCCCCCTCCCGCTTGCGGGAGGGGTCGGGGGAGGGTCTGTTTCGGTAGGGCCGACCCGTCCCCCGACAGGCCCTCCCCTAGCCCCTCCCGCAAGCGGGAGGGGGATGATTAAAGCGCGTCGCAGAAGGCTTTGTATGCCTTTGCGTCCATCAGGCCGTCGAGCTGGCTCTTGTCGCCGAGCGTCATGCGGAAGAACCAGCCTTCGCCTTCGGGATCCGAATTGACGAGCGCGGGATCTTCCTCGAGTTGGCCATTTCCTTCGGTCACGGTGCCATCGACGGGCGCGTAGACGTCGCTGGCGGCCTTCACAGATTCGACCACGGCCGCGTCGCCACCCTTGCTAAGTTCGGCACCGGTGTCGGGAACTTCGACGAACACGATGTCGCCGAGCTGGCCCTGCGCGAAGTCGGTGATGCCGACCGTCGCGACATCGCCGTCGACGTCAATCCACTCATGCTCTTCGGTAAAATAACGCGGCATCACTCAACCTCCTGTTTTACGAACATAATTATGCGGAACGAAGGGCATCGCGGTTACCGTGCAATGCACCAGCTTGCCGCGCACTTCGGCGGCGACCGCGGTGCCGGGCACCGCATGGTCGCGCGGAACATAGCCCATCGCGATCGGCGCGCCGACGCTGGGGGCAAAGCCGCCCGAGGTCACGACACCGATCTCGTCCTCGCCGTCGAACAGCTTGGCGCCCTCGCGCACCGGCAGCTTGCCGTCGACGAGCAAGCCGACGCGTTTGCGCGGCGGACCCTCTTCGAGATGGCCAAGGATGCGTGCAGCACCGGGGAAATTCTCTTCTTCGCGGCGGCGCTTGCTCACGGCGAAGCCAAGGTCGGCTTCGGCAGGGTCGATCGCGGGGGTCAGGTCGTGGCCGTAGAGCGGCAGGCCAGCTTCGAGCCGCAACGAATCGCGCGCGCCAAGGCCGATCGGTTTGACCTCTTCCATCGCGCAAAGCGCATCGGCAAAGGCGGTCAGTGCATCATTGGGCAACGAGATTTCGAAGCCGTCCTCGCCGGTGTAGCCCGAGCGGCTGAGCGCAATTGCATGGCCAGCCCAGGTCGCGCGGGTCGCCTGCATGAAGACAAGCCCCGCGGCCTCCGGCACCAGCCGCGCCAGCGCGTCGACCGCTTTCGGCCCCTGCAGCGCGAGCAGGCCATAATCTTCATTGTGGTTGAGCGTGATGTCGTCGGGAAGGTTTTCGCGCAGATGGCCGATATCTTCCCACTTGACCGCGCCGTTGACGACGATGCCGAACTGGTCGCCTTCGTTGGTGATCATCAGATCGTCGAGAATGCCCCCATCTTCGTCGAGCAGCAGCGAATAGCGCATCCGGCCGGGCTTCAGCGCCGAGATGTCGCCGGGAACGAGCGTTTCGAGCGCCTCGGCGACATTGTCGCCCGACAGCGCCAGCTGTCCCATGTGGCTGACATCGAACAGGCCGGCGTTTTCGCGGACCCAAAGATGTTCGGCCATGATGCCTTCATACTGGATCGGCATCCAGTAGCCGGCGAATTCGACCATCCGGCCGCCCTTCACGCGGTGCCAGGCGTCGAGCGGCAGCGTCGCGGTCTCGATCTCCGCTTCGTCGCCTGTGAATTCGGTGTCGGTCATGCCAGTCTCCCGCGGTTGCATAGCGTATGCGCGGCCCATCGCCGCGCCTTGTCGCCATGCCCCCTCTGTCACGGGAACCTGAGAGTTTTCCCCCATATCATGGGGTTACCCCTTCGGTGGTTCCGGCCCAATCCTTATTCAGGCGGCCGGAACGCTTTCCAGAGTGTCCGTTCCAGCCTGCGCGGTCCTGCTGACCTGAGAGTTTCCGGGGCGGTTGCTCCTTCGGTGGTGAGGCGCCGGTTGCCCTGCCCTCACGCTCTCCCGCGCGGCCGGTCGAATCTCTTGCGAGGCCCGACAGACGCTGCGAGCCTTGGCGCTGCCAATTTACGGAGTCAATCGGCGAGCGCGCGGATGGCGTCGTTTTCGTGGATATGCACGCCCGAACCGCCCCGCCCCGCCGCCGCCCGTTCTGCCAGCGCGACGATCGCCGCGGCGACGCTGTCGCCCGAAATCGAGCGATAGCGGCGGAAGGAGCCGTGAAGCAATGCGTCGGTCAACGGCGCCGCGATGGTTGCGATCCCTTCGCCCAGCCGCTGCGGGCCGGGCCGGTCGCCGCGCAGCAGGCCGGGGCGGATCAGGTCGAGCCGGTCGAAACCGAGCGCCCGCAGATCATCCTCGGTCTCGCCCTTCGTCCGCAGATAGAAATTGCCGCTCTTTGCCGCGGCGCCGACCGAACTCACCAAAATCATATGCGGGGTGCCGCCCGCCTTCGCCCCGCGCGCGGCGGCAAGCACTAGGTCGTGGTCGACTGCGCGAAAGGCGGCTTGCGACCCCGCTTGCCGGATCGTCGTACCGAGGCAGGAGATGAGGACGGCGGGCTTTTCAGCGGCGATAATGTCGGTCCAGCGTTCGGACGGTGCGATCAGTTGCTGGTGCTGCGCCGCCAGCCCTTCGACTTCGCGGCGCGCAAGGACGGTGACGGGATTGGAACCGAAACGTTCGACCACCGCGCTCCCGATCAGCCCCGTCGCGCCGATGATCAGCGCGTCAGGCATGCGCCAGCGCCTGTGGCACGGCATCGCGGCCGAAGATTTCAGCGTAGCGGTCGATGGCGAAACGGTCGGTCATGCCCGCGATATAATCACCGATATGCCGGTTTGTCGCGCATTCTTCGCCGGGCAGGCGCCCCGACCAGTCCTCGCCCATCAGGCGCGGGTCGGCGGCATAGGCGGCGAAGAGATCACCGACGACCTTGTTTGCCGCCTCGGCGGCGGCGACCTGTTCGGGGTGATGATAGAGGTTCGCGTACATGAAGCGCTTGAGGTCGCGCTCCTGCGCAGCAAGTTCGGACGAAAAGCCGCCGAGCGCGCGGCCCGCGGCGCGAACTTCTTCGACGCTTCCCACTCCAGCGTCGGCTACATTGGCCTCGGTCGCCGCGATCACGTCGTTGACCATCACGCCGATCTGGTCACGGACGAGTTCGCGAAGCAGCCGATCGCGCGGGGCGCCGGGGAAGCGGCCTTCGACGGCGCGGAAATTGGCGGCGACGAAGGACTGTTCCATCAACTGGTCGAGGTCGAGCAGCCCCGCGCGAAGGCCATCGTCGATGTCGTGATTGTCATAGGCGATATCGTCGGCGACCGCCGCGATCTGCGCCTCGAGGCTGGCATGGCTGCCGAGGTCGAGCCCGAAATCACCGTCGAATTCGGCGAGCGCCCAGCCGGGCGCCGCCACCGGCCCATTATGCTTGGCGAGCCCTTCGAGTGTTTCCCATGTCAGGTTGAGGCCGTCGAAAAGCGGATAGGGACATTCGAGACGCGCGAGCGTGCGCAATGTGTGGCCGTTGTGATCGAAGCCGCCATGCGTCGCCATCGCGGCCTTCAGCGCGTCCTCGCCCGCATGGCCGAAGGGCGGATGCCCGATGTCGTGCGCAAGGCACAGCGCCTCGGTCAGATCCTCGTTGAGCCCTAGCGCGCGCGCGATGCCACGGCCGATCTGCGCGACCTCGATGCTGTGGGTCAGGCGGACGCGATAATGGTCGCCGTCGGGGGCGACGAACACCTGCGTCTTGTGGCGCAGGCGGCGAAAGGCGATCGAGTGGATGATGCGGTCGCGGTCGCGCTGAAAATCGTCGCGCGGCCCGCGTACGACGCGGCCAAGCTCGGCATGACGGCGCCCGCGGCTATGAGCGGGATCGCTGGCGCAGTCGGCAACGCTCACTTGACCGGATCGACGGACTGGCCCGCCTCGCTGTTGAAAAGGAAGCCGTCGCCGCCCGCCTTCTTATAGTCGGCGAGCCAATCCTGTGCCGTCTTGCGGTCCTTGAACGGGCCGACGAGCAAACGGCGGGTCTTGCCCCATTCGGTTGTTGCGCCCGACTTGCCCTTGAACACGGCAGGGCTCTTCTTGGCGAATTTGCCGAAGTCGGTCGCGAGCGCCTTGGCATTCGCGCCGGTCGCGACCTGCACCCAGATACGCGCGGGATTGGCCTTTTTCTCGGCCGCCTCTTCCTTCGCTTTGGCGTCGGCTTCGGCCTTTGCCTTGGCCGCCACGACGTCCTTTTCGCGCTTTGCCGCATCGGCAGCTTCGGCCTTGCGCTTGTCTTGCATCAGCTTGGCGAGCGTGTCGGCACCGATCGCGTTGTCGGACTGGGCCAGTTCTTCGGCCGGGATCTCGATCGACCCGACGATGTCGGCGAGCGACGCGAGCGGCGCCGCCGAAACGGATGCTGGCGTAGCCGCCGCCACGCTCACCGCCGATGATGAGGGCGCAGCGGACTCGGCCGCGCGCGGCGGTGAAGGAGTCGATACGGCGCCCGTCGAACGCCCCATATCGGCGATCGAGAAGCCCGGTCCGGCCGGACCCTTCCCGGCATCGACGGCCACGCCGATCGGCTCGGACACCGTGGCCGCGGGGATCGAGGCGGGCGGCGGAACAGGACCGACCGCCTGCGTCGGGGCGGGGTTTTGGGTCGGGGTCGGGGTCGGGGCGGGGGTCGGGGTTGGCGTGGGCGTTTCGAATGGCCTACGAATGGTCTGCTGAAACGGCGAACGCAGCACTGGGGCGGACACTCCGGGCGGTGTCGACGTAACAGGCGCGGATACAGCCGTGGCGGGAGTTGTCGTGGACGGCCGGGTGGCCGGTTCCGAAACGGGTTTACGGCCCACCGGCGCGGGGGTCGCCGACATGATGGGTCGCCGATGGTCGCCCGTTGCCGGACGCTTGCCCGTCGCCGTAACCGGCGGGGCGGCGGGCGGCGGCGTGGCGGCGGCAACCTGCACCGGCTTGCGCTTCGGTCCCAATTGCCCGTTCGGGAAGCGCCCGAAATGGGCGGCGGCCGCCTGTTGCGCCGGATTGAGCCGATCCATCTGGGTCAGATAGGGCATGATGTTCTGCGCCATCGCAGGCGGCATCGTCGCGTTGACGATCTCGGTCGCCTCCTTGTCGCGGCCGTTCATCGCGAGGATCATTGCGCGCAGGCGCCATGCGCCGCGATCCTGCGCGCGCAATTGCGGCGTCAGCATCTGGATCGCACGATCGGCATCGCCGCTGATGCCAAGCGACAACGCATAGCGCCGCGTCAGTTCGTCGTTCGGGGTGATCGACAGCGCGAGTTGATAATCGCGCTGCGCCGCGTCCTGCTGCCCAAGCAGGTCGCGCGCGAGACCGCGGTCGGCGAGGAACAGCCGTTCAGGCGCGCCCATCAACTGCGCTTCGCCGAAATAATCGAGCGCGCGCGTCGGGTTTTCCATGTGGACCATCGCCGAACCGAGCGCGGCCTTGACCGAGCCGTCGCGCGGGTTCGCCTGTTCGGCGCGGACGAGGAAGCCGAGCGCGGCGCGATAATCCTCGAGTTCGATCGATGCTCGGCCGGCATTGAGCAGCGCCGATGTGTCGCTGTTGTTCGAGGCGATGCGCGCGAGTGAGGAAGACAGGAGCACGCGTGCCGCGGTCCGCTTTTCCATCGCCGCCTTTGTCGCGGCATCGGGCGGCGTCACTTGCGCGTG
The DNA here is from genome assembly GCF_050725655.1 of Sphingopyxis sp. Lineage (GTDB taxonomy): Bacteria > Pseudomonadota > Alphaproteobacteria > Sphingomonadales > Sphingomonadaceae > Sphingopyxis. The sequence continues at coordinate 56,771 of NZ_JBOHHT010000070.1, forward strand.
AACGGACGGCAGCGCGGCCGTCCAAAGCAACAGCGCGCCGAGCGCGCGAACATAATAGCGCGCGCGCGCCGGCCTCGCCGTCAGTTTCACTTGCCGCATGGGCGCATCATCCCGATTTCCGGCCTGCCGTGCCCGGCGGGCGGCCGCTCGATAGCCCCGTTACTGGTTGTTCTGTCGGCCGAGGAAACGCGGAATATCGACCCCGTCCTCCTTGCCGCCTTCATCGCTATCGGGTGCCGAAGCCCCGCGCGACAAGCGCGACATGCGCTCGAACAAGGTTCCGCCCCCGACCGACCGTGCAGGCGATTCGTCCGCCGGCGTCGGATCTGCGGCAGGCGCCGAGCGATATTCGGCCGGCGCTTCGGGCGCGTCGAGCACGAGCTCGTCGGCGGTATCGTCATAGGTCGCGGCGACCTGTGACAATTCCATCGGCTCCTCTTCGGCCGCGGCCGCCGGAGCATCGCGCTCGGCGGCGTCGCCCAGCGAGAAGCCGGGGGCCGGATCCTTGTCTTCCACCGATACGGTTTCGGCGAGGGCTTCTTCCTGAACCGCCGGTTCGACAGTCTCTTCTGCCGCCGGAGCGGGGGCGGCCGCACGCGCGGGAGCGAAGGAGAAGCTGCGCGTCGCGGGAGATGCCTGCGCCGCCCCTTCGCCGTTACTGTCGATTCCGGTGGCGACCACCGACACGCGGATCTTGCCATCGAGGCTGTCGTTGAACGCACTGCCCCAGATGATGTTGGCGTCGGGGTCGACCAGCTCGCGGATGTGGTTCGCGGCCTCGTCGACTTCCATCAGGCGCATGTCTTCGCCGCCGGTGATCGAGATGATGACACCCTTCGCGCCCGCCATCGACACGCCGTCGAGCAGCGGGTTGGCAATAGCCTTTTGCGCGGCTTCGAGCGCACGGCCGTCGCCTTCGGCCTCGCCGGTGCCCATCATCGCCTTGCCCATTTCGCGCATCACGCTGCGCACGTCGGCAAAGTCGAGGTTGATGAGGCCGGGCATGACCATCAGGTCGGTGATGCCGCGCACGCCCTGCTGCAACACTTCATCCGCCATGGTGAAGGCTTCTTTGAAGGTCGTGTTGGGATTGGCGACCAGGAACAGATTCTGGTTCGGGATGACGATCAGCGTGTCGACATGATCCTGCAGCTCGGCAATGCCCGAGTCCGCCGAACGCATGCGGCGCTGGCCTTCGAAGGTGAAGGGCTTGGTCACAACGCCGACGGTCAGGATGCCGCGGTCGCGCGCCGCCTTGGCGATCACAGGCGCCGCACCGGTGCCGGTGCCGCCGCCCATTCCGGCCGCGATAAAGCACATGTGCGCGCCGTTCAGCGCCTCTTCGACCTGTGCGATGCTTTCCTCGGCGGCCGCGCGGCCGACCTCGGGCCGCGAACCCGCGCCAAGCCCCTGGGTGATCTGTGTCCCCAGCTGGATGCGCCTCTCGGCCGGCGAAGCATTGAGCGCCTGCGCGTCGGTGTTGGCGACGATGAAATCGACCCCCTCGACACGTGCCGCAATCATGTTTGCGATGGCATTGCCGCCCGCGCCGCCGACGCCGATCACCGCGATGCGCGGCTTCAGCTCATCGACCTGCGGCGGGCCAATATTGATGCTCATCAAATAGTCTCCCTGCAGCGGCGGACAGGTGCCGCTTCCCCAACCTTGCGACCCAGCCGGGCGGTAGTCCGTCCGCCCGGTTTTCTACTACCGCATTGCACTATTGTGACGTGGGAATCACCCAAAAAATTAACCTTTTCGTCGCTTGTCATCTAAAAACTGCTTTTCAATGCTGCCATCAACCGGTGCAGGATCGACGTGCCCGCGGGCTTGTATACATCCTGCGCCATCATCGGCAGATCGCGGAGGTCCACGGGGTCCGACGCGGCATAGAGAACCAGACCCGCGAGCGTCGCGAAAGCGGGGCCACTATGCGCATCGGGCAGACCGTGCAAGCCGCGCGGTCGCCCGACGCGCGCGGCGCGGCCGAGCGCGCTTTGGGTGTAGTCGGCGATGCCTTTCAGGTCAGCACCACCACCGACGAGCACAACCTGACGCCCGATCGGGCCGACGAAATGCAGGTCTTTCAGTGTCCGGCCGATCTCGCCCATCATCGCGTCGAGCCGCTGGCGGATCACCGCCACCAACTGCGCGCGCGTGATGCGCGGGGAATCACCGTTTGTCGGAGCGCCCGGTTCGAGTTCGATGATCTCGTTATTGTCGCGCGGGCTGGCCGAGGCCGAGCCGTAGAAGCTCTGGAGCCGCTGCGCCTGGCTGCGGCGAATGCCAAAGGCCGAGGCGATGTCATCGGTGATGTCGCTGGCGCCGAAGGGCAGCGACGCCATTTCGACCAGCATCCCGCCCGCATAGAGCGACACCGTCGTGACTGCTGCACCGAGTTCGACCAGCGCGACGCCGAGGTCGCGCTCCTCGTCCGAAAGGCAGGCGAGCCCGGCGGCGATCGGCGAGGCGACGACCGCGTTGACGTCGAGATGCGCCTGCCGAACCGCGGCCTCGAGGTTCCGCACCGGGGCGCCGTCGGCCATGATGATATGAATATCAACGCCGAGGCGGTCGGCGTGGAGGCCGATCGGGTTCTTGACCCCCGTCAGCCCGTCGAGCGTGTAGAGCGCGGGCTGCGCATGGAGGATCATGCGGCCTTCGGGGTCGATGCCTGCGCGGCCCGCGGCGAGCAGGTCGTCAATATCCTCCTTCTCGATACGGTGACCGCCGAGTTCGCTTTCGATCGGCGCGACGTCGCTCAAAAGGCCGCCAGCCGAGAAGCTGACCCACACGTCGTCGATGTTCAGGCCCGCGATGCGTTCTGCCTGTTCGATCGCCTCGCGCACGATATGCTCGGTCTGTTCCATGTCGGCGACATAGCCGCGCTGGACCCCGCGGCTCTCGCGCTGTCCGGTGCCGAGCACGTGCAGCTGGCCGTCGGCGGTCTGCCCCGCGATCAGCGCGCAGACCTTCCACGACCCGACATCGAGCGCGGTGATGATCTTTTCGATGCGCGGCGGCGCCATGGCTTATCCCTTCTCCGCCGAGGCTTCGGCGACGGCATCGACCGCGGCGCGTGCATCGTCGAGTTTTGCGGGTGCCACCTGCCCTTCGTGCGGCAGGCGTAGCACGAAGCGCGCGGGGTCGCGCATGTCGAAGCGCAATATGCCGCGCCCGAGTAAACGGTTGGCGCCGTCCATATGCGCGAATTTGGCGAGCGCGGCCTTCGCCTCGGCCTCGCCTTCAGGAAGCGACAGCGTCTCGCCGCTGCGGAAACGCAGATCCCAGCGGCGGTTGCCGACCCAGGTTGCGCCCGCGAGCAATTCCTTGAGGCTGCTCGCCTCGGTCAGCAAACGGTCGAGGTCTTGCGAGCGCTGGTTCGCCTTCGGCCCGATGACGAGCGGCAGGTCGGGCATCATCGCAACGGTGACGGGTTCGAGCACCACGCCCTTTTCGTCGATCAGCGACAGGCGGTTGTTGTGCTGCCAGATCGCCGCCGGGGTGCGCTCGACGATATCGACGACGAGCGTGTCGGGCAGGCGGCGCGACACGCGCGCATCCTTGATCCAGCCGTAGCGCATCAGGTGGTCGCGCACGTCCTCGAGGTCGACCGCCGCCATCGAGCGGTCCTTCTGCGCGAGTGCGATGTCATAGACTTTGAGCCGGTCGATGCGGTCGGCGCCGACGACTTCGACCTTCTTGACCTGGAACCCCGCGCGGCCGACCGCCTGCGCATATTCCTCGTGGATCTTCGCGGTCACGCCGGTGGCATGTGCGCCGATCGCGACGACAGCGCACAGGCTGAGACCGATCGTCCAGTTGGCGACCTTTTGCAGCCGCTGCGGGCTGATCGGCAGCGCGTTGATGATCGCGTTGAGGCGCGAGGTCTGAACCTTCCGCCGCTTCTTCGGCGCGCGCGCCGGGCGGCGCGGCGGCGCCTTCCCCCGCTTGATCTGTGTCTTGCTCATGATAACGCTTCCCCCACGATGCGTTCGACCAGTTCGGCATAGTCCATGCCCATCGCCCTCCCCTGTTCGGGCACGAGGCTGAGCGCCGTCATCCCCGGTTGGGTATTGACCTCGAGCAGGAAAATGCCCGCGAGGCCATGTTCGTCGTCCCAGCGGAAATCCGAGCGCGAGGCGCCCTTGCAGCCGAGCAGCCGATGCGATTGCAGCGCCAGATCCATCATCCGCTGCGCAACGTCGGCGGGGACGTCGGCGGGGCAGACATGCTCGGTCAGCCCGTCGGTATATTTGGCGTCATAGTCGTAGAAACCAGACTTGACGCGGAGTTCGGTAACCGCGAGCGCCTGATCGGCGAGCACCGCGACGGTCAGTTCGCGTCCCTTGATGAAAGGTTCGGCGAGCAGGCGGTCGAACTCCTGCCAAGGGCCGACGGCTTCGCGCGCGATCGGGTTGCCGTAATTGCTGTCGTCCTTGACGATCGCGACCCCGACCGACGAGCCTTCGTTGACAGGCTTCAGGACGTAGGGGCGCGGCAAGGGGTCGACTGTAAAGAGGCTTTCGCTGTCGACCATGGTCCCCGTCGGCATCGGGATTCCATGCGGCACAAGCGCCTGTTTCGTCAATTCCTTGTCGATCGCGATCACCGAGGTGACGAGCCCGCTGTGCGTATATTTGAGGCCCATCAGGTCGAGCATGCCCTGCACGGTGCCGTCCTCACCCGGGACGCCGTGGAGCGCGTTGAACACGACGTCGGGTTTCGCCTCGGTCAGCCGCAGCGCGACGTCGCGGTCCATGTCGATGCGCGTGACCTTGTGGCCGCGGCTTTCCAGCGCATCGGCGACACCGTTGCCGCTCATCAGCGACACTTCGCGCTCGGCCGACCAGCCGCCCATCAGGACCGCGACGTGCCACGGACCCCGGCTCATGAATTCATCCTTTGGCTGTAAAGTGGGGGCTGCGCAGCGATAACAGCCTCGTCGCAACCCTCCTCCCACGGGAACAGACGCTGTTCAACACCCGGCCAGACGATCTGAAACGCCGTTTCCATCGGACGTCCCAATTCGCGCCGATGCACCCACATCGCCGAATTGAAATAGTCTGCGAGATTTTCGTTCAGAACACGGCGGGCAACACAGGAGTAGCCTTCGATCAGACCCTCGAGGATTTGCTCATCGGTCAGGACAAGGCCCTTCCGGTACTGGGCCGCCACTTCATTTATCATGAAATGCATCAGGTCCTTTGGCAGACCGAAGACAACAATGTCGGGCTGTCCGACCGAAACCGGCAAGCCGGCCGAATAGGAGAAGGATTTGATCTTGTTCGCCGGGTCGAAGACGTATGTGACCTGACAGTCGTGATTTTCGATATTCCGAAGCAGCGTGGTTTCATATTCCGTAAGGGTTGGATCAGCGGTCACGTTCCCACTCCTACGCGCTGAATCTCCCATTGCAGTTCGATGCCGCTCTTGTCCCTCACCCGGCGGCGGACTTCCTCGCCGAGTGCTTCGATGTCGGCGCTGGTCGCATCGCCGGTGTTGATCAGGAAATTGGTGTGCTTCTCGCTGACCTGCGCGCCGCCGACGGCAAAACCGCGGCAGCCCGCATCGTCGACGAGCTGCCAAGCCTTGTGGCCGTCGGGATTCTTGAAGGTCGAACCGCCGGTCTTCGAGCGTAGCGGCTGTGAAGCTTCGCGGCTCGCCGAGATGCGGTCCATTTCGGCCTGGATGACCGTGGGTTCGCCGGGCTGCCCCCGGAAAGTCGCGCCAATCACGACCGCGCCTTTGGGCAATTCGCTGTGGCGATAAGTATAGCCGAGGCCGGCGAGCGGCAGCGTCCTCTGATCGCCCGAACGCAGCACGACGTCGCAATCGATGAGGATGTCCTTTACCTCAGCCCCATAAGCGCCGCCGTTCATGCGCACGAAGCCGCCGACGGTGCCGGGGATCGAGCGCAGAAATTCCATGCCCGCGATACCCGCGTCGCGCGCGGTTGAGGAAACGAGAATGCCCGACGCGCCACCACCGCACCGGAGCGTCGTTGCGTCGACAGCTTCGACTTTGGCGAACGCCTTGCCAAGCCGGACGACGACGCCCGGAAAGCCGCCGTCGCGGACGATGAGGTTCGATCCGAGCCCGAGCGCCATCACCGGCGCCGCGGGATCGAGTTCGCGCAGAAAATCGGCAAGGTCGTCGGCGTCCTTGGGCTCGAACAGCCAGTCGGCAGGGCCACCCGACTTGAACCAGACGAGCGGCGCCAGCGGCGCTTTCGCCGTCAGCTTGCCGCGCACGGCGGGGAGGGTGTCGGCAGCGCTCATGCCGCCTCCACCGCCGCGGCGAGACCCGCCGCCATTTTGGTGATATCGCCCGCGCCGAGGCAGATGATCTTGTCGCCTGCACCGAGGTCGCCGGCGGCGATGTTCGCAGCGATGGCGGAGGCCAGCGCGCCGGCATCGGCGACGACATTCGCCTGGCGGTGACCGCGGTCGCGCAACCCTTCGACCAGAGCATCCGAAGACACGCCGTCGATCGGCGCTTCGCCTGCCGCATAGACGGGCAGCGCAAGCACGATGTCGGCGTCGTTAAACGCCTGCTGGAAATCGTCCATATGATCGCGCAGGCGCGTGAAACGGTGCGGCTGGACGACGCCGACGACGCGGCCCGCGCCGACGCCTTCGCGTGCGGCGGACAGAACGGCGCGGATTTCGACGGGATGATGCGCATAGTCGTCGATCACCGTCACTACGCCGTCACCCGCGGCGATCTCGCCGACCTTGGTGAAGCGGCGCTTGACCCCGGCAAAGCCGTGGAAACCCGACACGATCTTGTCGTCCGAAACGCCCATGTGCAGCGCGACCGCAATCGCCGCGAGCGAGTTCTGGACATTGTGGCGGCCCGACATCGGCAAATGAATGCCCTCGATCGTGCGGCTGTGGCCGTCGCGGTCGCGTACGACGACGTCGAAGCGGTTGCCGTTGGATCCCGGCGTCACATTGGTGCCGCGCACGTCCGCTTGGGCAGAAAAACCATAGGTGATGATCCGCCGGTCGCGGATGCGCGGGATGATCGCCTGCACCTCGGGATGGTCGAGGCAGAGCATCGCGGCGCCATAGAAAGGCACATTCTCGATAAACTCGACGAAGGCGTCCTTGATTGCGTCGAAGCTGCCATAATGGTCGAGATGCTCGGGGTCGATGTTGGTGACGACCGCGATCGTTCCGTCGAGGCGCAGGAAACTGCCGTCGCTCTCATCGGCCTCGACGACCATCCAATCCGACGCGCCGAGCCGAGCGTTCGAACCATAATTGTTGATGATGCCGCCGTTGATCACGGTCGGGTCGATCCCGCCGGCGTCGAGCAAGGCCGCGACAAGGCTGGTCGTCGTCGTCTTGCCGTGCGTGCCGGCGATCGCGACGGTCGATTTGAGCCGCATCAGTTCGGCGAGCATTTCGGCGCGGCGGACGAGCGGGATGCGGCTGGCGAGCGCGGCTTCGACCTCGGGATTGCCGCGCTTGACCGCGGTCGAGGTGACGACGACCGCGACGCCGTCAACGTTCGATGCCTCATGGCCGATCGCGACCTTGATGCCTTTTTTGCGCAGGCCCTCGACGACGTAGCTATCGGCGATGTCGCTGCCCTGCACCTGATAGCCGAGGTTGTGCATCACCTCGGCGATCCCCGACATGCCGATGCCGCCGATGCCGATGAAGTGGATGGTGCCGATGTCGGTCGCGACGCCGCGCATCATTCGCCTCCCGTGCGGGCAGAGGCCATGCCACTTGCGGCCGCACGCTGACCCGAGGGCGCACCGACGCGGATCACGTCCATCATCGGCGGCGCGGCGAGCGATTCGACTAGATCGGCAAGATCGCGGGTCGCGTCGGGCAATCCGCAGCTTGCCGCACGTTCCGCCGCATTTTCCAGTGCGCCGGGTTCGAGCGCCATGCGTTGAATATGCTTCGCGACCTCAGCCGGCGTGAAATCGGGCTGCCGGAACGAAATCGCCCCGCCCGCCTCGACAAGGTCGACGACATTATAGGTTTGATGATCGTCCATCGCGCTCGGATAGGGAACGAAGATCGCGGGGCGCCCGGCACACGCCAGTTCGGCGACGGTCGACGCGCCGGCGCGCGCGATCACGAGATGCGCCCAGCGCAGCCGCTCGGGGAAATCGGCGATATAGGGGGCACATTCGGCCGCGACGCCGAGTTCGGCATATTTGGCGCGCACCGTCTCCAGATCGGCCTCGCGGCACTGCTGCACGACTTGCAGGCGGCTGAGCAGTGCCGGGGGCAACATCGCGATGGCGGCCGGAACAACCTCGCTGAGCACCGTCGCGCCGAGGCTACCGCCGACGACAAGGAGGCGAACAATGCCATCCTCGGGCAGCGGCGGGTAGCCTTCTTCGCGGATCGCGATGATTTCGTCGCGCACCGGGTTGCCGGTGATATGCTTCTTGAGTTCATGCCCGGCGGGATAACGCTGAATATTATGATAGGCGACCGCGACGGCATCGACGCGCGGCGCCATCATCCGGTTGACACGGCCGAGCACGGCATTTTGCTCGTGGAGCACGCGCGGCCGTTTCGTCGTGCCCGCGGCGAGCAAACTGGGGAGCGAAGGATAGCCGCCAAAGCCGACGACGACCGCAGGGTCGAACTCGCGGATCAACTCGATCGCCATGCGGCGGCCCTTGCGGATCGCGAGCGCGGCCTTGAGCCAGCCAACCGGCCCGCCCGATACGCGGCCGGCAGGCAGGACGTGTGTTTCCATCTCGGCAGGGGCGCCGGGAATCTTGAGTCCGCGGTCGTCGCTGACCAGCGCGACGCGGTGTCCGCGCGAAATCAATTCGCCCGCGAGGGCGTAGGCGGGCAGCATATGTCCTCCCGTCCCGCCGGCGGCGAGAAGGAAGTGGCGCGTCGCTGTCATTTTTGGGCGCTCATTTCTTGTTCCAGTTGCGGGTCATCGACACCCGTGCCGCATAGGGGTTCCGCCGGGTCAGCGACAAGAGCAAACCCATGCCGATCGACAAAGCGATGAAAGAGGAGCCGCCATAGCTGATGAAAGGCAAGGTCATCCCCTTCGACGGGAATATCTGCGTGTTCACCGCCATGTTGATCACCGCCTGCCCGCCGAACTGCGCGATCAGGCCCGCGACCGCGAGGATCAGGAAGCTGTCTTCCTCATCGAGCAAGCGGACGAGGACGCGGACGATGATCGCAAGATAGAGCACCGCGATCGCGATGCACGCGATCATCCCGAATTCCTCGCCGATGACTGAGAAAATATAATCGGTGTGCGCCTCCGGCAGTTGGAACTTCGCGAGACCCGCGCCGGGGCCGGTGCCGATGAGGCCGCCCGCGGTCAAAGTCGCATGCGCTTTGTCGACCTGGAAGCTGTCGCCCTCGGCGAAAAGCCAGATGTTGATACGCTGCTGCGCGACAGGATAGAAGAAATAGGCGAGGACAAGCCCGACAACCCCGGCCCCTGCAAGGCCGGCGAGGATGCGCATCGACAGACCCGCAACCATCACCAGCACCAGCCAGGTCGCGACGAAAATGACCGTCTGACCGAGGTCGGGCTGACCCATGAGGAGCAGCGCGATGACGCCGGTGAGCGCGAGCGCCAGTGGCACGACCGGCAGGCTCTGGTCGTGCAGCCGAAGCGACAGCACCCATGCGAGCGCGACCGCGAAGAAGGGCTTGAGGAACTCCGACGGCTGAAGGCGGAACACCCCGCTGCCGATCCACCGCTGCGCGCCATTCACCGACGTGCCGACCAGCGGCACGAGGAAGAGCAGGAACAGAAAGGCGATGGTGCCATAGATGGCGAAGCGCCGCGCCTGTGCCTTGGGCAGCATCGATACCATCAGCATCACCGGCACGCCGACGATCACCCACATCAGCTGGCGATAGAAATAATAGAGCGGGTCGAGCGACGCGGTCGACGTCGACAGCTTTTGCGCCGCAACGGGCGAAGCGGCCGCCACGGCGACCAACCCGACCGCGACGAGAATCGACACGAGCAGCAGCAGCACACGGTCGATTTCCCAGAACCACAGGCCCAGCGGGGTGCGGTCGGCGCGGCTGAGGCGCGGGCCGCGGCGTTTCGTCGTACGCGTGGCGGCGATCACCGGCCTTTCGGTCGTGGCGTCCATATTGTCCCCCCCGCTCATGCCCCGAGCGCCTGCACGAGGGTGCGGAACATGTCGCCGCGCTCCTCATAATCCTTGAACTGGTCGAACGACGCGCACGCTGGCGACAGCAGCACAATGTCTCCAGGCTTCGCGGCCGCTGCGGCATGCGCGACCGCGGTCGCCATGTCGCCTGCCCGGTCGACGGGCAGCGCGTCGCCGATCTCGGCCGCGAACGGCTCCATCGCCTCACCGATCAGATAGGCCCGTTTGACATGGCCGAACCAGGGGCGGCACGCCGCGAGGCCGTCGCCCTTGGCCTTGCCGCCGGCGATCCAGTGAAGACGCTGGTCCGGCGCCGGCGGGAAAGCCGCCAGCGCCGGTGCAGCGGAAGCCGCGTTGGTAGCCTTGCTGTCATTGAACCAGCTGACCCCCCCGACTTCGCCGACCAATTCCATACGATGCGGCAGCGACTTGTACGTCGCGAGGCCGCGTTCGATCTGCTCGTCATTCAGCCCCAGAACGCGGGACACGGCGATCGCGCACACGGCGTTCTGGGCATTGTGCGGCCCCTGCAATGCGGGCCAGCGCGCCTGATCGACCGGGTCGACATCCTTTGCCGACACGCGGTGGAGGCGGTGATTGATCCGGCTCGCGACCATCTTCGACGGATCATCGTCAATCGCGACGATCGCGACCTGATCGCGGTGCTGGAGCGAGAAGAGCCGTGCCTTCGATGCGGCGTAACCGGTGAAGCCGTCGTAGCGGTCGAGGTGATCGGGGCTGAGGTTGGTGAGCACCGCGATATCGCACGCGAGGCTTTGCGAAAGGTCGATCTGGTAGCTCGACAGTTCGAGCACATAGACGCCGCCTTCGGGGAGCGGGTCGCGCGACAGGATCGGCAGCCCGATATTGCCGCCCATCAGCGACGGCACCCCGGCGCTTTCGAGCACATGCTGGACGAGCGCGGTGACGGTCGATTTGCCGTTGGTGCCGGTGATGCCGACGACCTTGTGCGCGGGCAGCTCGTCACGCGCCTCGGCAAAGAGTTCGATGTCGCCGATCACCGGCACATGCGCCTCGCGCGCGTGCGCGGCGATCGGGTGGCGGTTGAGCGGCACGCCGGGCGACACGACGACGCCGGCAAAACCGATCAAATCGATCTCGAGTGGATTGCCGATGTCGGCGCCGAGCGCCATCGCGTCGTCGCGCGCTTCCTCGCGGTCGTCCCACGCGGTCACGCCCGCGCCACTGGCGACGAGCGCCTCGACGGTCGCCAGACCCGAGCGCGCCAGTCCCAGCACCGCATAGCGGCGACCAGCAAAGACGCGCGAGGAGATCACCGGAGTTTCAAGGTCGCGAGTCCGGCAAGCGCGAGGACAATCGAGACGATCCAGAAGCGGATGACAACGGTGGATTCGGGCCAGCCGAGCTGCTCGAAATGGTGGTGGATTGGCGCCATGCGGAACACGCGCCTGCCCGTCCTTTTGTACCAGAAGACCTGGATGATGACCGACAGCGCCTCGACCACAAACAGCCCGCCGATGAGGACGAGGACAAGCTCATGCTGCGCCGTCACCGCGATCGTCGCGAGCGCGCCGCCCAGCGCAAGGCTGCCAGTGTCGCCCATGAAGACCGCCGCTGGGGGCGCATTGAACCAGAGGAAGGCAAGGCAGGCACCGATGATCGCGGCGGCGAAGATTGCCAACTCACCCGCGCCGGGAACATGTGGGATGCCCAGATATTCGGCAAACTTCACGTTACCCGACAAATAGACAATGACCAGCATAGCCATGCTGGCGATGAGCACCGGGAAGGTCGCGAGGCCGTCGAGACCATCGGTGAGGTTCACCGCATTGCCGAAACCGACGATCAGCACCATCGCAAAGACATAATAGAGCGGCCCAAGCTCGATCGCGACGTCGCTGAAAAAGGGCAGGTACAGGTCGGTCCCGGTACGCGACACAATCAGGAACACCGCGACCGCGGCGATCAGGAATTCGACCAACAGGCGCACGCGTCCCGGAATTCCGCGGTGGCTGGCCTTCGTCACCTTGTCGAGATCGTCAAGGAAGCCGACCGCCGCGAAACCGCCAGTGACGAACAGGCAGGCCCAGACGAAACGGTTAGACAGGTCCATCCAGAGCAGCGCCGAAATCATCAGCGAGATCAGAATCATCAGCCCGCCCATCGTCGGCGTGCCCTTTTTGGCGAGATGGCTTTGCGGGCCGTCCTCGCGGATCGGCTGCCCCTTCCCTTGCCGCATGCGCAGCATCAGGATGAAGCGCGGGCCGATCCACAATCCGATAATGAGTGCGGTCGCAACCGCAGCCCCTGAGCGGAAGCTCAGGTAGCGAATGAGGTTGAGAGCCCCCGGAAAGCCAAGCCATTCCGCCAGCCAATATAGCATCAATAGTCCCCGTTGGTCAGCGCCGTCACGACATGCGACAGCCCGACGCTGTTCGACCCCTTGACCAGCACGGCGTCGCCCGGACGGATCAGGTCCTTCAGCCGCCCTACCGCGGCCGAGTGGGCGGGCACATGCTCGAAATCGATGCGTCCCTCAAGCGCTTTGGCGAGCGGCGCCATCTCTTCACCGACAAGCAGGGCGAATTGCACCCCCGCCGCGACGAGCGGAGCCGCGAGATCGGCGTGATACGCCTCCCCGTCCGGCCCCAGCTCCTTCATCGCGCCGAGAATCGCGATCTTGCGGTCGGCGGATTCGGTCGCCAGCTGGCCGATCGTCGCGGCCATCGAAGCGGGGTTCGCATTATAGCTTTCGTCGATGACCAGGATGTGCCCGCCCGGAACCTCGACGCGGTGACGCACGCCGCGACCGGCGAGCCCGCCCATCTCGGCGAAAGCGAGGCCCGCCGCGGGAAGGTCGCCGCCGACCGCCTTGACGGCCGCGAGCACGGCGAGTGAATTGGACACCCAATGCGCGCCGGCCTGCGCGATGGTGAAGCAGAGCAGCGAATCCTGCACCTGCGCGGTGACGAGCGAACCGCCCTTCCCGTCCGAGAGCCAGTCAACCGCACGCACATCGGCGCCCGTGCCAAGGCCGAAACTCACGATATGGGCGGCGTGCTTTTCCGCCTTGGCGCGCAAGCGCGCATAATGCGGGCTATCGAATGGGACGATCGCGGTGCCGCCGGGTTCGAGCCCTTCGAAAATCTCGCCCTTGGCGTCAGCGATAGCCTCTTCGCTGCCAAAATATTCCATATGCGCCGGGGCGATGGTGGTCACGATGGCGACATGCGGCCGAACCATACGCGTCAGCTCGGCGAGTTCGCCCGCATGGTTCATCCCCATTTCGAAGATGCCGAAATCGGCGGTCGAGGGCATGCGCGCGAGGCTGAGCGGAACGCCGACGTGGTTGTTGTAGCTTTTGACCGAGCGGTGAGCCTTGCCGGGACGAAAACGATCGAGCGCGGCGAACAGCGCTTCCTTCGTCCCGGTCTTGCCCGCCGAGCCGGTGACGCCGATGATGCGGCCATGGCTGCGCGCGCGCGACGCGGAGCCGAGCGCGTTCAGCGCCTCGGCGCTGTCGGCGACGCGAACATGCGGATGGTCGATCGCGCTTTCGCAGACGATGCCTGTGGCGCCCGCCGCGATCGCCTTGTCGATGAACTTGTGCCCGTCGGTCGCCTCGCCCTTCATCGCGACGAAGAGGTCGCCCTTCGTCACTTCGCGCGAGTCGAAGGCGACGCCCTGCACGGTGAAGTCGGCGCTCGCATCGCCCCCGGTGGCAGCAGCAATGGTGCGGGCGGTCCAGAGCGGGTTCATGCCGCCTCCTCACGCGTAACGGTCACATCGTCGAACGGAATGACGCGTATCGCGTCGCCGCGGCCGACAATCTGGCCCTGTTCGTGGCCCTTGCCCGCGATGCAAATAATGTCGTCGGCGTTTGCTTCGGCGATCGCGGCGGCGATCGCGGCGCGGCGGTCGCCGATGACCTGCGCATTGGGTGCGGCGGAAGCGATTGCGCCCCGAATGACGGCGGGATCTTCGCCGCGCGGATTGTCGTCGGTGATGATCAGCACGTCAGCCTTGGCAACCGCCACCTTGCCCATCTCGGGACGCTTTGCCCGGTCGCGGTCGCCGCCGGCGCCGAAAACGAGGATCAGACGGCCGGTTGCGTGCGGGCGCAGCGCGTCGAGCGCGGCCTCGATCGCGCCGGGGGTATGCGCATAGTCGACATAGACGGGCGCGCCGATCCGGGTGATCGCCGCGCGTTCGAGGCGGCCGCGCACCGGCTGCAGCCGCGCGAGATTGCCGAGCGTCTGCGCCGCATCGCCGCCGGTCGCGATGACCAGCCCGGCCGACACGAGCGCGTTTGCGACCTGATAGGCGCCGATCAACGGCAGGTTGATCTTTTGCGTGAGGTCGCCCGCCGCGATGACGAGCGCCTGGCCGAGCTGGGTCGGCTCACGCGAGACGAGGCGGAGCGTTTCGCCCTTGCTGCCTACGGTCAGCAGACGGACACTCCGCGCCGTCACCGCATCGATCACTTCGGCCGAATAGGCGTCGTCGGCCCATATGACCGCCGCGCCGTCCCGCTCGACCACCTCGTCAAAAAGCCGCATCTTGGCGGCGAGATAGGCATCCATCGTGCCGTGATAGTCGAGGTGGTCGTGGCTGAGGTTGGTGAAGGCGGCCGCCTTCACGGGCAGGCCCTCGGTGCGATACTGGTCGAGGCCGTGGCTCGACGCTTCGAACGCGGCGTGGGTGATGCCTTCGGCCGCGAGACCCGACATGTTCGAGAGGAAGGTGACGATGTCGGGTGTCGTCAGTCCCGTCGAGGCGCTGTCCTGCGAGGTCGTGATGCCGAGCGTCCCGATCGACGCGGCGTTGAACCCGGCCATCCGCCAGAGCTGACGCGTCATCTCGACGGTCGAGGTCTTGCCGTTCGTGCCCGTCACCGCGACGCAGGTCGCGGGAAAGCGGTGGAAGAAGCGCGCGGCGATATGCGCAAACGCGCGGCGCGGGTTGGCGTCGGCGATATGCACCGCGCCCTCGACTCGCGCTTCCGGACGCGCGACGATCGCGACCGCACCCGCTTCGACGGCAGCCGCAATAAATTCCTCGCCGTTGAACTTTTCACCGACGAAGGCGCCAAAGATGGTTCCGGGCGCAACCTTGCGATGGTCGATTGCGAGTCCCGTAACGACGGGATCGCTGCCCTCCAGCGCCTGATCTTCGAGCAGCGCGGCGAGACGCATCAGTGCGTTTCCTCGCCTCTCCGCAGCAGCGGGGTCAGTTCGGAGACATCAACGTCGCGGCTTTCGTCGGGGAAGACGCCCAACATCGGACCGGCGCGCGTTACGACCTTGCGCACCACCGGCGCCGCGGTCCAGCCGGCGGTCCGCTGGCCGGAGCTGAAGGCATTGCCCTTGGGCTCGTCGATCATCACCAGCACCACATAGCGCGGATTGTCCATCGGGAAAGCCGCCGCGAAGGTCGAGACGAGCGAATGACGGCGATAACCGCCCGCGCCCGGCTTTTCGGCCGATCCGGTCTTGCCACCGACGCGGAAGCCCGGCGCCTCGGCCTGCTTGCCGGTGCCGTCGGATACGATCAGGCGGAGCAGTTGGCGCATCCGCGCGCTGGTCGACGCCTTGAACACGCGGCGGCCCTGCGGCGGCGCCTTGTCGCCAAGCTTGAGCATCGTCGCCGGGCGATACATGCCGCCGTTGACGAGCGCGGCGTAGGCGCTGGCGAGGTGCAGCGGCGTTACCGCGATGCCGTGACCATAGCTGGTCGTCATCGTGGTCAGGCGCCCCCAATCCTTGGGCCACAGCGGAAAGGCACGCTCCTTGAGTTCGATTTGGGGGCGTTTGTCGAAGTCGAGATTGCGGAACAATTTTTCCATATTCTCGCGGCCGAGTTCGTCGGCGATGCGCGCGGTTGCGATGTTCGAGCTTTCGATCAGCGTTTCGGGCACATTGTACCAGCGCCCCGGGTGGCTGTCGCGGATGCGGAAGCCGGCGATCGCAAGCGGTGCCGAGGCATCGTAGCGGCGCGCCATATTGGTGATCGTGCCGTCGTCGATGGCGGCGCCGATCGAGAGCGGCTTGAAGGTCGAGCCGAGCTCGTAGAGATTATAGGTCACGGCGTTGCGGCGCGTCGCCGGATCGCTGCCGGTCAGCTTGTTCGGGTTGAAGGTCGGCAGCGAGGTCATCGCCGCGACTTCGCCGGTGTGGACGTCGAGGATGATCCCCGCGCCGCCGATCGCCTCGAGGTTGGCGACCGCCGAGCTCAGCTCGCTTTCGAGCACGCCCTGCACGCGCGCGTCGATCGACAGCGCGAGCGGCTCGCCGCGCGTCGCCTTGTCGATCAACCGCTGGTCGAATGCACCCTCGACGCCGGTGACGCCGTGCCCTTCGGCATTGGTGAAGCCGAGCACATGCGCGGCCAAGGTCAGCTGCGGATAGAGACGTTCCTTTTCGCGCGGGAAGTCGAAGCCGACGTCGCCGATCGCATTCACCGCCGCGACCTGATCGGGCAGCGCGCGGCGGCGGATATAGGTCGGGCGCGACCCGCTGACCTTTGCGAGCAGTTCCTCGCGCGGCATGTCGGGGAAAATCTTGTGCAGTTCGTCGGCGAGATATTGCCGGTTGTTGAGCAGCTTCGACGGGACGACGCGGATCGAATAGCCGTCGATCGTGCGTGCGAGCGGCACGCCGTTGCGGTCGACGATATCGGCACGCGCCGGGACGAAGGCGGTCGCCGCATTGGCGCTCGACGAGGTATCGAACAGCGCGAAATAGAGCAGCCGCACCGACACCACGAAAAATGCCGCCATGAACAGCAGCATCAGGATCATCAAACGCTGTTGTGCGGTCAGCAATATCTGCTGCCGCACCCCAGCGGTTCGAACCCGTGTTGGACGGACGACCAGCGTGTTCATCGGCCGGACTTGCCTCCTGCCGCTTCCACCGCCGCCGCGCGCTTGAGGTCGGCGAGCGTCGATTCGGCGAGCAACTGATCCTCGATCATCTTCAGCTGTTCGCGGCGGCGCGTCGGCGCCATCCGCGGCGGGGTGTCGCTGCGGATCGCGGTGTCGGCCTGCGCCAGGACGACCGGCTTGGCGGTGACAGGCTTCACCGCCGCGGGTTTGCTGGCCACCGGGCTTTCTTTCGGCGCACTAACGGCTGGCGTGCCAACGGGCGACACCATTGCCATCAGCACCGGCGCGACCTCATTGGCGCCGCGGGCGCGCGGCAGGCGGTCGAGCGACGCAAGCTGGCGCTCGTTCGCCAGATACTGCCCCGCATCGGGCGCCGAATAGCCGAAGGTGTCGGCATTCCACTGCTCGAGCTGGCGCATCGAGGCGCGCACCGCGAGTTCGGATTCGAGGTAGCGGATATTGTCGCGCGTCCGGTCGATCTGCCGTTCGATGCGCGTCAATTCGCTGCGTGTCGCCGCGACTTTCAGCGACACGGGATAGAGCATCATCGCGAAGATGAGCACGAGCAGGACCAGGCCGATCCCCTGGAGCTTGCGGGCCGCCATCAGCATGACATTGCCTCCTTCCCTGAATTTCCTCGGGTCGAATACGCCGGAGCAGCAGTCCGGATCGCACTGCGCAGCGTTGCCGAACGAGCGCGCGGGTTGCGCGTCTCTTCGGCCTTGCCCGGGCGCACCTTGCGTGCCGGGGTTTCGAAAGTTGCGGCCCGCGCCAGAGGGAGCGGCGCGGGCCGGTGGCGCGAACCCGCGGCATCGCCACCGCTGCGTTCGCGCAGGAAGTTCTTCACGATCCGGTCCTCGGTGCTGTGGAAGCTGACCACCGCCAGCCGGCCGCCGGGACGAAGCAGCCGTTCGGCGGCATTGAGGCCGGCGATCAATTCGTCGAGTTCGCCGTTCACATGGATGCGGATGGCTTGAAAGCTCTTGGTCGAGGGATCCTTGGGCGCGCCCGGCGGATGGCGCAGCGCCTTGCGGATCACCGTCGCGAGCTCATTGGTCCGGGTGAGCGGACGTGCCGCTACGATCGCGCGCGCAACGCGGCGCGACTGGCGCTCGTCGCCATAGTGAAAGAGCACGTCGGCGATGACATGCTCGTCGGCGCTGTTCAGCCAGTCAGCGGCGCTTTCGCCTTCCTGCGCCATGCGCATGTCGAGCGGCCCGTCCTTCTGGAACGAAAAGCCGCGCTCACCCTGGTCGAGCTGCATCGACGACACGCCGATGTCGAAGGTGATACCATCGACCGCCTCGACCCCGCGCTCGGCGAGCAGCCGGTCGATCTCGCCGAAGCGGCCGTGAATCAGCGTAAGCTTGCCGCCGGCCTCGGCGACCAGCGCCTGCCCCCCGGCAATCGCATCGGGATCGCGGTCGCAGGCGATGACGTCGGCGCCCGCGGCGAGCATCGCACGCGTGTAGCCGCCGGCGCCGAAGGTCGCGTCGACGTGGCACTCGCCCGGGGCGATGGCGAGCGCGGCGAGGACTTCTTCACGGAGGACCGGATCGTGGCGGGAATCCTGAGGGAGATCGGAGGGAAGGTCGGTCATTTGCGCCCCTTCCCTTTCGTCGCATCCCAGGAGGCGGCGAGGCGCTGCAGCACCGGGTCCGCCTCGGCGCATTCGGCCAAGGTCGGCAGCCACCAGATTTCGAGACGGCGGCCCGAGCCGATAAAAGCGGTCGCGCCGGCATCGCCGACGCGGTCGCGGTGGATGAAGCTGGGAAGAAAACGACCGCTATCGTCGAGCGTATAGGGTTCGGTGTAGCTGAAGCGCTTCTTGAATTCGGCATCCTCGTCGAAGTCGAGGTTGCGCAGTCGCGCGGTTTCGCGGTCGCGCTCGATTTCGCCGTTCAGCCGATCGTACTGGTCCTGGCCATAAGCGACGAGGCACGGCAGCTTTTCGTGGAAACCGACCCAAAGCACGCGCTGGCCGTCCGCAATGAGGGGCACATTGTTGCGGAATTGTGAGGGGACGGCGATGCGCCCCTTGCCATCGATCGCGGCGAAACTGGTGCCCGCATACTGGCCGGGCGTCACAATCGCCATCGCTCTGCCCCCCCGTATTCGCGCCACCGGGCAAAACTTCCCCGTCCCCGGAATCGCGTGATTCCAGCTAGTTCGGCACGGGTGGAGAATGCCCCTCTCCGATTCCTGAGTATCAACTATAGATCAGGGTGGAAAGGGGTAATTTAGGGCAAAATAGGGAATCTAACCCCCATTTACCGCAAAAAGCCCTCTGAATTGGGTAAATACCCGTCCCACGGCGCACAGCGGCACCGCGGGACACGCTTCGATCGGGGTAAATGGGGCGGATACGCCCGACTCAGTTGGAAGGGGTGCGAATCCACAGCGGGCGGAGCGGGCCGTATCCCGCGCCGGACCACAGGCGCGCCGATAACCATTCCATTGTGTCGGCCTGTCGCAGATGATGTGCGCCCGGAACAAGCGGACGCCATAGCGGCGCGAAAAGCAGGTCCGCATCGCCGATCAGCCAAACCTCACCCTGCCCTATCCGGCACTCCGCCGCGCGGCGATCGGCGTAGGCACGGCATTGCGGCGGCAGACGGTCCAGGCGTCCCGCACTGAACAGGCGAAGGCGCGAGCCGTCGACATCGACCGGCAGCGGCTTGCTCTCCCCGGCGGGCGCGGCACCCAGCCTCACGCCCCAATGACCGAGCAGCGGCGTGAGCAGGCTCGTCACCGGCGCGTTGCGCGGATCGCCGAGCGGATGGCGCGCCGGCCAGCCCGACAGCGCATCGGCCAGCACGACCGCGCGCCCGCCGCCCCGAACGAACGCGTCGATCGCGACCAGTTCCTGCGGCGCCAGCGCGCGCGGATGCGCGATCAATAACGTTCCGCCCGGCGGCGGCACATGATCGGCGATGCTGTCGACCAGCGACACCGGCCCCGCCGCCGCCAGCCGCTTGAGCGCCGGATCGTCATTCATGCCCTCGGCGATCATCGCCGCGATGCTCGGGCTTGCCGACCAGCGCAGCGGCAGGCCGGTGAGCATGGTGACGGCGGGCGCGTCCGCCAAAGCCGATGCGGGCCGATAGAGGACTCCGAGCAGCGCGTGCCCCGCCCCGAACCAGCCGACCGCGAGCAGTAGTCCGGCGAGCGATGGTAGCAATTGGGACCGGCTGCGCCATTGGATGAGCCGGTCCGCCAGCCATGCCGCGACGCCCCCCGCAATGATCGTCAGGAACAGTTGCAACCACGCCGCCGATCCGGCGAGCATGATGCCGAGCGAAGCCTGGGCTATCACCACAAGCGCTAGGGCGAGAAGGCCGGCGCGCCGACGCACCGCGACGGGCTCACCGCGCTGCCACCAGGCCAAAAGCAGCATTGGGGGCGCGAGCAACGGGATCGCGAGCGCGGGATCGGTGCGGCCAAGCAGCGCCTGCCCGCCCGCGACCCAGGCCAGCGCGACTATCATGGCGGCGACTATGAAAGCGCGCAGCATGGGCCGGCGCGATGCCGCCGTCACTGGTTCGACTGGCGCGCGCGCTGAAGTGCGGGATCGGGCTCAAGGTCGGGCACGGTCGACGACGGTGGCGTCGCCTGCGGCACCTTTACCGGCGTCGCGGCATTTTCATCCTTCGACGAGGGCGACACCGCCTGGACGCCCAACTCTTCCAACGGCGCGCCACTGGTTTTTTCTTCATCTCCCGGCATCTTTACTTCGGCGGTAGACGTCGTGTCTCCGCCCGCGCTTTCCCGGGCGCGATCGCCGATCAGCCCGGCCATGCCGACGAGCAGCAACACCGTGAGCACCCCCGCGATGCCGATCTGCAAGCGGCGCATCGTGTCGTTGACGGGCGCGGTGGCGGGTGGCGGCGGCGCCTCTTTGGGCGACGAGGGAATTTCGATCCGCACGCTCATGCCGCTTGCTCCAGTCCTTTGCTCGCCAGCCATTCGGGGTTGTAGAGCGTCGAGAGATAGCGAAATCCGCTGTCGCAGAGAATAGTTGCGATACGCTTGCCCGGACCTAGCTGCCGCGCGAGCGCCATCGCCCCGGCGACATTGATCCCCGACGACAGGCCGAGGCATAGCCCCTCTTCGTCGAGCAGTTGGCGAACCACCGCGAGCCCCTCGGCATCCGAAATGCGGAACTGGGTATCGATCGGCGCGCCGTCGAGATTGGCGGTGATGCGGTTCTGACCGATGCCCTCGGCGACGCTGCTGCCTTCGGCGCGCAGCTCGCCGCATTGATAGTAATTATAAAGCCCCGCGCCGTGCGGATCGGTGAGCGCGATGACGATGTCGGAATTATGCGCCTTCAGCCCCAGCCCGGTGCCTGCGATCGTGCCGCCGGTGCCCGCCGCGCAAGTGAAGCCGTCGATGCGGCCGTCCATCTGCTCCCATATCTCTTCGGCAGTGCCGAAGATGTGCGACTTGCGGTTGGCGATATTGTCGAACTGGTTGGCCCAGATCGCATTGTCGGTTTCTTCGGCGATGCGGCGCGAGGTGTGGACGAAATGGCCGGGGTTGGCGAAGGGCGCGGGCGGGACGAGCACCAGTTCGGCACCCAAGGCGCGGATCGTCGCCATTTTCTCGGCGCTCTGGTTGTCGGGCATGACGATGATCGTCTTGTAGCCGAGCGCATTGCCGACGAGCGCGAGGCCGATGCCGGTATTGCCTGCGGTCCCCTCGACGATCGTGCCACCAGGCGCCAAGCTCCCGTTCGCTTCGGCATCGCGGACGATATAGAGCGCGGCGCGGTCCTTCACCGATCCGCCGGGGTTGGCATATTCGCACTTGCCCCAGATTTCGCAGCCGGTGGCTTCGCTCGGCCCCTTGAGCAGCACCAGCGGGGTGTTGCCGATGAGGTCGAGGCTGTTTGCAGCAATAGTCATGCGCATGATCTAGGGCGCCGCCTGCGGCCCCGCAAGACAGCTTCGCTTGCCCTGCCAATGTTCGGCCTTTGTCGACCAACGGCCATCGAAGTCCGACGAACGACAGCCATGGGCCACGTCAAGGGTTGCGATTGTAACAGTATATCATTACTGCCGCGTCAACAGGTCGCCGTAACAACAGGACTCTCCCCTTATGCGTTTGCTTTGCTCTGCCGGTTTCACCTTTGCCGTCTTCCTCGCCGCCCCCGCCTATGCGCAGGACCGCGCCGCCGCGGGCAGTGACGACGATGTGCACACCGGCGAGCCGATCGTCGTCACCGCGCCTTACGTCCGCAGCCTCGACATCCTCGGCAATGTGTCGGTGCTCGAGGGTGACGAGCTGGCGCGCGACATTCGCGGGCAGATCGGCGACACGCTGACCCGTCAGCCGGGCGTGTCGGCGACGAGCTTTTCCCCCGGGGCTTCGCGCCCCGTCCTCCGCGGCTTTTCGGGCGAACGTGTGCGCGTGCTGACCGACGGCATCGGGTCGATCGACGCGTCGAACACCTCCGCCGACCATGCGGTGACGATCGATCCGCTGACGGTCGAACGCATCGAGATCCTGCGCGGCCCCGCGGTGCTGCTGTTCGGCAGCCAGGCGATCGGCGGCGCGGTGAATATGTTCGACCGTCGAATCCCCAGAAAAGTCCCCACCGACCATGTCCATATCGACGCGATCGGCGGCTACGCGACCGCCGCCAACGACCGCAACATCGGCAGCTCGATCGACGTCGCGCTGAGCTCGCAAATCGTTGCGCATGTCGACGGCAGCTGGCGCAAGACGGGCGACGCCCGCACCGGCGGCTTCGTCTATGCCCCCGACATTCGCGGCGACCTGCTTCACCTCGCCGAACATGCAGTCGAGGACGGGCATCCGGGCGAAGCGGCCGAACTGAGCGAACAGGCGGGCAAACGCGGCAAGATCGACAACACGCAAAGCGAGACCTGGACCGCGGGTGGCGGCCTGTCGCTGATCAACGACGGCGGGCAGCTCGGCATTTCGATCGGCTATTTCGACACCAATTACGGCGTGCCCGACCGGCCGAACACCGCGCATGATCATGGCGGCGAGGAAGAAGAAGGCGGCCATGAGCATGGCGAAGGCCCCGTCACCATCGGCATGAAGCAGTGGCGCGCCGACCTGCGCGGCGAAGTCGAGCTGGGCGACGGTTTCTTCGACAAGCTGCGCATCCGTGCGGGTTTCGCCGATTACAAGCACACCGAGTATGAGGGCGACGAGGTCGGCACCGTCTTCACCAACCAGGGCGTCGAAGGCCGGATCGAACTGGCGCAGAACGACCGCGGCGGCTGGCGCGGCGCGAGCGGCGTGCAATACAGCCACCGCGACTTCGATGCGGTCGGCGCCGAGGCGTTTGTGCCGCGGAACCTGACCGACCAGTTCGCGCTCTTCACGCTGCAGGAATATACGATGGGTCCGCTCGGGCTCGAAGCCGCGGCGCGGTATGAAAAGACCGATGTGCGCGCGCAGACGGTGGGCTTCGACCGCAGCTTCGACAGCTTCTCGGGCGCGCTCGGCGCGACCTATGACATATTCGAGGGCGCGAAATTCGGCGTCTCGGTATCGCGGGCGGTTCGGGCGCCGTCGGCCGAGGAACTGCTGTCGAACGGTCCGCACATCGCGACGCAGAGCTTCGAGCTGGGCGATCCGAATTTGAAGCGCGAATCGAACTGGGGCGCCGAAGCCTCGTTCAAGATCAAGACCGACGCGTTCAACCTCAGCCTGACCGGCTATTCGAACTGGTTCGACAATTTCATCTATTCGGCCGCAACGGGCGCAGAAGAGGATGAATTGCCCGTCTTCCAATATTTCCAGCGCGACGCGCGCGTCTATGGCTTCGAAGCCGAGGCGAGCGCACGGCTGGCGCAGATCGGCGGGTTCAACATCGTCGGCGATGTGACCGCCGACATGACGCGCGCCAAGATCAAGAACGCCGGCCTCGACCGCAACGTGCCGCGCATTCCGGCGCTGCGCGTCCTCGGCGGGCTCGAAGCGCAAGGCGAACGCGTCGATGCGCGCGTCGAGGTCGAATGGACCGACGACCAGACGCGCGTCGCACAGTTCGAAACGCCGACCGACGGCTTTACGCTGGTCAACGCCTCGCTCAGCTGGCGCCCACTTCCCGACACGAAGAATCTGACGCTGAGCCTGTCGGCGAACAATATCTTCGACGTCGAAGCGCGCCGCCACGCCAGCTTTACCAAGGATTATGTGCCACTGGCCGGCCGCGATTTCCGGCTGACAGCCCGGGCGAGCTTCTAACCCCTCTCTCCGCTCGTCCCGAGGGCCGGGTCCGGTTTAACCGGATCCGGCCCGTTCGGGTTCAGAAGGCAAGTAGCTTGCGCTTGTTCCAGTAGATCGAGGTGGCCGCGGCATAGGCGCCAACCTTTTCCCATGCGGCGCCGTCGACCTTTTCAATGTCGACACCGCTTTCGACATAGGCTTGGACGATCTTCATGATCTGATCCTCGGTCATGTCGCCCGACAGATCGGGGTTCGCGCCGCCGGGACCGAAATCGAGCGCCTTGTCGACGGTCACACTCGACAGACCAAGTTTTGCGATGTCGCCCATCAGCCATTCGCGCGAAATGCGCGCGAGGCTGTAGTCGAAATAAACGCCCTGTTGTTCAGCCGTGATGCCATGGCGCGTAACGCAATCGTCGGCGACCGCGCCAAGCTGTTTGAACAGGGCCTCGCGCGATGCTTCGTCGCCGCCACCGGCCATCGCGGCGCCGATCGAGTTCCTGGTGCCGCTGGGAACCGACGTGACGACGCAATCGAACTTCTCGCCCTCCTGCGCCCGAACCCCGCCCGGCAGCGTCGCCAAGGCAAGCGCAACGCCCGCCGTCAGACCCTTGTGCATCGACGAATCCTTCCGCCTTCGAGGTGCGACCCCTCAGGACAGCATGGCCATCCCGCCGTTCACATGCAACGTCTGACCGGTGACATAGCCCGCTTCTTTCGACGCCAGATAGACAACGGCGGCAGCAATATCGCTCCCCTCACCCATCCGGCCGGCCGGAATGCGCTGGTTGAGCGCCTCTTTCTGGGCGTCGGGCAGGTCGTCGGTCATCGCGGTGGCGATAAAGCCCGGCGCGATGCAGTTCGCGGTGACGCCGCGGCTCGCGAGTTCCTGCGCCAGCGCTTTGGTCATGCCGGTGACACCCGCCTTCGACGCGGCATAATTGGCCTGCCCGGGGTTGCCGGTGGCGCCGACGACGCTGGTGATCGAGATGATGCGGCCGAAACGCGCCTTCATCATCGGCTTGGCGGCGGCGCGCGCGAGGCGAAAATTGGCTTCGAGGTTGATGCGGATGACGTCCGACCATTCGTCGTCCTTCATGCGCATGATCAGATTGTCGCGCGTCACCCCGGCATTGTTGACGAGAATATCGAGCTGGCCAAGCGCTTCAACCGCCGAGGGGACGAGCGCATCGACCGCGGCGGCATCGCCAAGGTTGCACGGCAACGCGACATGATCGCCGCCCAGCGTGTCGCGAAAGGCGTTCAGCTTGTCGGCATTGGAGCCCGACACCGCGAGCCGCGCGCCATGCGCCGCAAGCGCCTGCGCAATCGCCGAACCGATACCGCCCGAAGCGCCGGTGACGAGGGCGGTCATGCCGGTAAGATCGAACATCTGAATTCCTCCTGAAATCATTAAATTAGAGCGTCTTCAGTAGCGCTTCGATGTCATCCATCGAAATGACGCTGACCGTCTCGACCTCTTCGCTCGCGCTGCGCTTGACCATCGGCGAGAGGACCTTGCCGCCGAATTCGACGAACTGTGTGACGCCGATGCCTGCCATCGCGCCGACGCTCTCGCGCCAGCGGACGCGGCCGGTGACCTGCTGGACGAGCAGGTCGCGGATCGTGTCGGGGTCGCTGACGGGGCTTGCTGTCACATTGGCGACGACGGGGATGAGCGGCGCGACGGGCGGATTCGCTCCCAGCGCCTCCGCCATCGCGTCGGCGGCGGGCTGCATCAACGGGCAATGGAAAGGCGCCGATACTGGCAGCAACAGGCCGCGCTTGATACCGAAATCCTTGACCAGCGCGACCGCGCGCTCGATCGCGCCCTTGTGGCCCGAGATCACGACCTGCGACGGGTCGTTGTCGTTGGCGACGGTGCAGACCTCGCCTTCGGCGGCCGCATCGGCGAGCTTCTGCGCGGTATCGACATCGGCGCCGATCAATGCGGCCATCGCGCCGATACCGACGGGCACCGCCGCCTGCATCGCCTGCCCGCGCGTTTTAAGAAGACGGGCGGTGGTCGCGAGGTCGAATGCCCCCGCGGCGCACAGCGCGCTATATTCGCCAAGGCTGTGGCCCGCGACATAATCGGCCTTGGCCGAGAGCGTCACGCCGCCTTCCTTTTCGAGCACGCGCAGCGTCGCAACGGCATTCGCCATGATCGCCGGCTGGGCGTTTTCGGTGAGCATCAGATCTTCCGCCGGTCCTTCGCTCATCAGCTGGAACAGCTTCTGGCCGAGCGCCTCGTCGACCTCCTGGAACACTTCGCGCGCGACCGGCGAAGCGTCCGACAATGCCTTGCCCATGCCGACGGCCTGGCTGCCCTGACCCGGAAAAATGAATGCGCGCATATTGCGTCCCCTGCGGTGGTATTCGTTACCGCGCGCCTATTCCTTCACCCCGCGCGATGCAAGCCGAAGGGCACGACCTTGTTCGCCGCATCGTGGCCGATGTCCGCGCGGCCGAGCCAGGGGATGCCGGTGCGACCGCACCAATCGCGGGCGATCTCGTCGGCCTCCATTCCGAAAGGACGGTCGTTTTCCGGAATGTCGCCGACCCGCCCCAGCCGCAATCCCGCCAGCCCGCGCGGGCCGAGATATGTCGCGACATGAAAGAAGGCGCGGTCGAAGGCGTAGAGATATTCGCTCACCTCCTCGACCAGCACGACATGGCCTGAAAGATCGGGTTCGAGCGGGGTGCCGAGCAGCATCGACAGCGTCATCAGGTTGAACGCCGCATGGCGCGCGCCGTGCTGCAGGCCGGGCTCGCACGCCGCCGGATCGCGCGCGACGAGCCAGTCGAGCGCGCGCAGCACCGCCGCATCGCCGCCGTCGCGGCGGATATCGGCAACCATCGGCCCGTGCGCGACATGGTCGAACCCCTCGCGATAGAGCGCACCGAGCAGATTGCCCTGATCCGAATAGCCGAGGAATGCCTTGCGCCGCGCGACGTCAGTCATCGCCGCGACGGCGTCCTCGGCGATCCGGCACGCGCCATAACCGCCGCGCGCGAACCAGATGGCGTCGATATCGGGACGGTTCGCCATCTCGACGAGCGCCGCGAAGCGGTGGCCATCCTCGCCCGCGAAATGACCGTGGACGGCGAAGCATTGCGGGTCGAATATGAGTTCGACGTCGGGATAGCCGAGGCTTGCGAGCGCGCGCACGGCCTCCGCATCATCGGGCAGGATCGGGGTCGACGGGGCAGTAATGCCGATACGCATGGACTGGCTGATTCCTCGATCCGCTCGACACGAGCGGTTATTGCGGCGGGTGCGGTTGCAAAGCCTTCGTCAAAGCCATATCGCGCCGCGATGGCCGAAAACAAATCCTATTTCTTCTGCGGCATCGGCGGGTCGGGCATGCTGCCGCTCGCGATGATCGTCGCCGCGCGCGGCGACGCGGTTTCAGGGTCGGATCGCAGCCGCGACCAGGGCCGGACGCCCGGGAAATTCGCCTGGCTCGAAAGCCAGGGCATCGCTTTCTATCCGCAGGATGGCAGCGGACCCAAAGCCGGCCAGATACTCGTCGCGTCGGCGGCGATCGAGGATAGCGTTCCCGATATTGCTGCGGCCAATGCGCTCGGCCTGCCGCGGATGACGCGCGCCGACCTCAATGCCGCCTTGTTCAACGCCGCCGACAGCGCGATCGGTGTTGGCGGGACGAGCGGCAAGTCGACCGTCACCGGAATGATCGGCTGGATCCTCGAAAGTGCGGACAAAAAGCCGACGGTGATGAACGGCGCGGTGATGCGCAACTTCGCAGGTGCCGACATGCCCTTTGCCAGCGCGCTCGTCGGCGACGCCGCCATCTACGTCAGCGAGGTCGATGAAAGCGACGGGTCGATCGCACTCTACCGGCCCGATGTCGCGGTCATCACCAACATCAGCCTGGATCACAAGAGCCTCGCTGAATTGCACCAGCTCTTCGGCGACTTTGCCGCGAAGGCGCGGGTCGCGGTGGTCAATGCCGATGATGCCGAGTCCGCGCCGCTGTTGTTGGGGCACAATGTCGTGACCTTTGGCTTCGACGACGCGGCGACGATCCGCGGCAGCGATTTCGAGGCGCTGTCCGACGGCTGCCGCTTCGCCGTCCATGCCGATGGCACCGCCTATCGGGTGAAGCTTCGCATGCCCGGCCGCCACAATGCCGCCAACGCGCTCGCCGCCATCGCCGCCGCGCATGCGGTGGGCGCCACCGTGGCGCAGGCTGTTGAGGCGCTGGCGGATTTCGCCGGCCTTGCGCGCCGCTACGAAGTGCTCGGGCAAGCGGGCGGCGTGACGGTCATCGACGATTTCGCGCACAATCCCGACAAGGTCGCGGCGACGTTGGCAGCGGTTGCCGAGCTTCCGGGCCGTGCCATGCTCTTCTTCCAGCCGCACGGCTATGGCCCGCTACGCCAGATGGGCAAGGAACTGGCGGCAAGCTTTGCAGCCGGGATGCGCCCCGATGACCGGCTGTTCGTGTGCGACCCCGTCTATTTCGGCGGCACCGTCGACCGCAGCATCGGCAGCGAGGCGCTCGTCGCCGACATCGTCGCGGGCGGCGCCGATGCGGTGCACATGACCACTCGCGCGGCGTGCGGTGCAGCGATACTTGACGAAGCAAAAGCAGGCGACCGCATCCTCATCCTCGGCGCGCGCGACGACACGCTCACCGAATTCGGGCGCGAACTGCTGGGAAAGCTGGCGCTCTCCGCTTGATTTCCGCCCGCGAATCTGTATAGGCGCGCTCATTCGGGGCGAGGCCACGTTGCCATCGCCCCGTTTGCTTTGCACCAATCCGTAAAGCTTGACGACAGCCGGAGGGGTTTTGCGATTGGCGCAAAACCAGCGATCGGCCAAATCGAAGGAAGCGCACCATGCCGTTTTACGAGCATGTTTTTATCGCGCGTCAGGACCTGAGCCAGGCTCAGGTCGACGCGTTGGCGGAAACCGTCACCAACGTCATCGGCGAATATAAGGGCACGGTTCACAAGACCGAGACCTGGGGCCTGAAGCAGCTCGCCTACAAGATCCAGAAGAACCGCAAGGGTCATTATGTGATGTTGTCGGCCGAAGTGTCGGGCGAAGCCGTGGCAGAGATCGAGCGTCAGGCTGCGATCAACGAAGATATTATCCGCTGGCTCACGATCAAGGTCGACGAACTCGAAAAGGGTCCGTCGGTAATGATGCGCAAGCAGGAACGTCGGGGCGGTCGTGGCGGCCGTGACCGCGACGGCGAAGAATAAGGATAACGATCATGGCACGACCCTTTTTCCGCCGCCGCAAGACCTGCCCCTTCAGCCAGAAGGACGCACCGGTCATCGATTTCAAGGACGTCCGTCTGCTCCAGGGTTACCTCTCGGAGCGTGGCAAGATCGTCCCGTCGCGGATCACCGCGGTGTCCACCAAGAAGCAGCGTGAGCTGGCGAAAGCGATCAAGCGCTCGCGCCACATCGGCCTGCTCCCCTACATTGTGAAGTAAGGAGGGCTGGTCCGATGGAAATCATCCTGCTCGAACGTATCGAGAAACTCGGCGGCATCGGCGATGTCGTCAACGTCAAGAACGGCTTTGCCCGCAACTATTTGTTGCCCAACAACAAGGCGCTGCGCGCGAACGACACCAACCGCAAGCTGTTCGAAGCGAACCGCGGCAAGATCGAGGCCGACAACGCCGAACGTCGTGGCGAAGCCGAAGGTCGCGCCAAGGACTTCGACGGCAAGCAGATCGTCCTGATCCGTCAGGCGTCGAATACCGGCCAGCTTTATGGTTCGGTTTCGGTCCGCGACATCGTCGACGCCCTTGCCGAAGACGGCATTACCGGCCTCGGCAAGTCGATGGTCGAACTCGAACGCCCGATCAAGGCGCTCGGCCTGGTCGACGTCAAGGTCAAGCTGCACCCCGAAGTCATCGTGACCGTCGGCGTCAACGTCGCGCGCTCGCCCGACGAAGCCGAAATGCAGAAGCAGGGCATCGACGTCATCACCGCGATGTTCGAGGAAGAGCAGGCCGAGGCGGTCGCCACGGCGCTGGAACC
Source organism: Sphingopyxis sp. (assembly GCF_050725655.1). Classification (GTDB taxonomy): domain Bacteria; phylum Pseudomonadota; class Alphaproteobacteria; order Sphingomonadales; family Sphingomonadaceae; genus Sphingopyxis. The sequence continues at coordinate 87,010 of NZ_JBOHHT010000070.1, forward strand.
CGACAGCGAAGACGAATTCGAAGACGCAACGCCGCCTTCGGAACGGGCTGCCGAGGAAGCTCCGGCTGCGGGCGAAGACGAGGCCGACAAGGAATAATCCATTCCTTCTCTTCGCTTTGCGAAACAACGAAAAAGGCTCCGGAACCCAGCGTTCCGGAGCCTTTTTCTTCATCGCTATTCCTGCGAAGGCACAGGCGACAAGTCACCCATCGCTGGTCAGATCATCTTTTCCGCCAGGATCCAGGCCCATACCGCGAGCGTCAGCGCACCGCCGGCGATCGTCAAGCGCACCGCAGCGGACAGCAATTGCGCCTGCGCATCGATCGAATGGGTGAAGGCCGCGAACAGGCGCTGCCGCAACCCATCGGCCTTTTCGAGCCCGTCGCTGTCGAATTCTTCGCCGAGCAGCAGGGCGCGCAAGCACAGGAAGCTTGAGAGGATCAGCGGCACGATGCCAATCAGACTGGCGATCGTTAGCCACGGCTGAGTGACGGCATCAAGGCTGAGCGGCGCGCCGGGGCTGGCCGAAACCGGATGCGTGCCGATCGTGATCGCCAGCGCATTGAACGCCAGGAGCCCGCCGAGGCGAACGGACAGGTCCAGGTCGCGATTCTCGAGAAACTCGAGATCGGCGATAAAGCCCGCATCGGGTGCCTCGCCGCGCATTTCCTGAAAGGCGCGCAGTCTGGCACGGAACGAATGGTTGCGCCGCCGCCGCCAGCGCATCGTCAATAACCCATCAGGCTCAGCACTTCCTTGCGGCTGCTCTGGTCGTTCAGAAAACAGCCGAGCAACCGGCTTGTCACCATGCCGACCCCCGGCGTGCGCACCCCGCGGCCGGTCATGCAGCCATGCTGCGCATCGATAACCACGGCGACGCCCTGCGGCTGGAGATTGTCCCAGATGCACTTGGCGACTTCGGCGGTCAGCCGTTCCTGCACCTGCAACCGCCGCGCATAACCGTTGAGAACCCGCGCGAGCTTCGAAATGCCGACGACCCGGTCGCGCGGCAGGTAAGCGATCGACGCCTTGCCGGTAATCGGCGCCATATGATGTTCGCAGTGCGACTGGAACGGAATGTCGCGCAGCAGCACGATCTCGTCATAGCCGCCGACTTCCTGGAAGGTGCGCGACAGGTGGAGCGCAGGATCGTCGGCATAGCCCGAACAATATTCCTTCCACGCGCGCGCGACGCGGCGCGGTGTATCGAGCAGTCCTTCGCGCGCCGGATCGTCGCCCGCCCACTCGATCAGCGTCCGCACCGCGTCCGCGACATGGTCGGGGACGACCACCTTGCCGTCCGGTCCCAACTCGGTTTTGCTGTCGCTCATCGCCCCGCTTTCACTGTTGCCATCTTGTCGCACATTTCGACCCCCAAGAGCCGATAAGCAAGACCCGGACAAGAAGAATTTATGCCAGCCCCGCAAGTTTACGTTGCGGAATCTTGGCTTTTTGTCGGTTCCAAGACGCGCGGTTTCGCGTCCTTTTTTGGGCCTAACAAGTCACTTGACGCTTTCGTCAACTCGGCGCACCTTTGGCGCCATACAGAACTCGCTCAAGCGGGTCGTATTCCGGAGAGGCCGGCGTTTTCCCCGACGCCGGTGGGAGAGGACGATGACCAGCACAGCTGGCAAGTGGGATTCACGAGGGCACATGGCCGCTTTGGCCCGGTGCCCTTTGCCATGTCTGGTCGTTTCCCCTCCCCTTACCACAATTTGACGTTGGGCGGCCCCGCACCTCGCGGGATCGAAAAAGGGAGGCTATAGATGAAGTTCAAGGCACTGATCGGAACCTCGATCCTTGCGATGACGGTGGCGACGCCGGCATTTGCACAGGACGCGGCGGAAGAAGTGGAACGCGATGCTTTCGGCGGCGAAATCGTCGTCACGGCGCAGCGCCAGTCGGAGCGTCTTCAGGACGTGCCGATCGCGGTCAGCGCCTTCTCGACCGAGGCGCTCGAAGCGCAGCAGATCAAGACCCCGTCGGATCTTCAGCTGACCCTGCCCAACGTCACCTTCACCAAGACCAACTTCACGGGCGCCAGCTTCACGATCCGCGGTATCGGCGATCTTTGCGTCGGCACGACCTGCGACAGCGCGACCGCGATCCACCTGAACGGCGACCCGCTGTTTTCGACCCGCCTGTTCGAAACCGAATTCTATGACCTCGAACGTATCGAGGTGCTGCGCGGACCGCAGGGCACGCTGTTCGGCCGCAACGCGACGTCGGGCGTGGTCAACGTCATCACCGCCAAACCCAAACTCGGCAAATTCGAGGCGGCCGCCGAAGCCGAATATGGAAATTATGATTCCATGAAGGGCAAGGCGATGGTCAATATCCCGCTTGGCGACACGATGGCCTTCCGCGTCGCGGGCATTTACCTCAACCGCGACGGCTACACGAAGAACAGCTTCCTCGACACGCGCATCGACGACCGCGACCTTTATTCGGTCCGCGGTTCGCTGCGTTGGGAGCCTTCGCCCGACACGACGATCGACCTGCTGGCGTCCTATTTCCGTGAAAAGGACAAACGCACGCGCATTCAGAAACAGCTTTGCCAGCGCGACCCGACCGGCATTCTGGGTTGCTTGAACAGTCGCCTCGACAATTCGCCCTTCAACGGCAACGCGACCTTCACCGCGGCGCTGACCTCGCGCGAATTCCTGGCGATCCGGGGCATTCCGCAGGCGTTTGCGCTGGGCAGCCTGTACGGCCCCGACGTCTATGCCAACACGACGATCCCGTCGGACCCGCGGACGGTAAACACTGCCTACACGCCCGAATATTTCACCAGCGAACTGACGCTGCAGGGCCAGATCGAGCATAATTTCGGGCCGGTCTCGCTGCAGGTTTCGGGCCAGTATCAGAAGGTCAAGCTGGACGCCTCGCAGGACTATAACAGCAATGTCGGTAACCGCGCGCTCTATGCGACCGGTCTCGCCACGTTGCAGGCCGCAGCGAACGGCGCCCTCGGCGCGGCGTTCACGCCCTATTTTCGACCCGTCGCCGCGGCGATCATTCCGAACGGTCCAGCGGGCCAGCTTTGCGTGTCGCAGGCGGAAGAAACCGGATACGGCAGCTTCGGCGGCAACAAAATCTGTAGCGACCAGTCGCTGCAGTTCGACCGGTCGAACCAATATAACAGCAGCTGGTCGGTCGAAAGCATCCTGTCGAGCGACCTCGATGGGCCGTTCAACTTCCTGGTCGGCGGCATCTATGCCGATTATCACCTGACCGAGAACAGCTATTATGTGAACGCCTTCCCGATCGATTATCTGACGGGCGTGTTGGGCGCATTCACAGCGGCAACCAATCCACCGGCCGCAGGCGGACCACTCCCGCCGTCGTTCCTGGCGACTCCCTTCTTCCGCAACAACACCGACGATCTGAAGATCACCTCCTACGGTTTGTTCGGCGAAGCCTATTTCGAGTTTAGCGATCGCCTGAAACTCACCGCGGGCCTGCGCTACAACAACGACAAGAAGAGCGTGACGGCGCGGTCGACGCTGGCAAGCTTCCTTGCTCCGCATGGCGGAACCGGAAGCGTCTTTGATTCGCCCTTCGTCGGATCGTTCGACGCCGATCCGGGCACGCCGGGCAATCAGATCATCCAGGCGCGCACCGTAAAATTCAACAAACTCACGGGCCGCGCGGTGCTAGACTTCAAGATCACCGACGATAATCTGATCTACGCATCCTACTCGCGGGGCTATAAATCGGGCGGTATCAACCCGCCGCTGCAGCCGATTTTCGCGGTGCCCGAATCGTTCAAACCCGAACAGGTCGACGCTTTTGAAATCGGATCGAAGAACAGTTTCGGCAACGGCGCGCTCCAGCTGAACCTGACGGCCTTCTACTATAAATATAAGGACCTTCAGCTCAGCAAGATCGTCGCCCGCACCGCGGTCAACGACAATGTCAGCGCCGATATCTACGGCTTCGAAGCCGAAGCTATCGTCCGCCCCGATCCCGACGTGGTCGTCAATCTGGGCTTCAGCTATCTGCACAGCAAGGTGACCGACGACAAGTTCACCAGCAACCCGCGCGATTTTGGCGGCGGCCGGGCTGATGCGGTGATCATCAAGGACATCACCAACGCCGCAAACTGCGCTGTTGGTTCGCGGACGGGCAATGCAGTCGGGGTCAACGCCTTCGTGAACGGGGTTCAGCAGGTCATCAACGGCGGCTTCGTCCCCGGGGTGCAGGCCGGCGCCGGCCTGCGGCCGACGACGGTCTTCCCGAGCGACGGCGGCATCGCTTCGACCGGTGCATTCAGCATCTGTTCGGTGATGGAAGCCGCGGCAGCCGGGGCGTTCGCCGCGGCGGGCCTCACTCCGGCAAACTTCGGCGGGATCGAATATTTCTCCGCCGGTGTCCCGGTCAACATCAAGGGCAACCAGTTGCCGCAGGCGCCGAACTACAAGTTCAGCGCCGGCATCCAGTATACGGCGCATCTGGGCGGTAACGACATGACGCTCGTCCCGCGTGTCGACCTCGCCTATACGGGTGAAAGCTATGGCAGCATTTTCAACGGCAACGTCAACAAGATCAAAGGCTATGCCCAGGTCAATGCCCAGCTGCAGTTCAACGGGCCCGACGACAAATGGTATGTCAAAGGCTTCATCCAGAATGTCTTCGACGCCAACAGCGTCACCGGCCTGTATATCACCGACCAGTCGTCGGGTAATTACACCAATATCTTCACGCTCGAACCGCGCCGCTATGGCATCGCGGCCGGTGTGAAGTTCTAAAGCGCAGGCGGCAACGCTAACAAAAACCCCGGCCTCTCGATCGAGAGGCCGGGGTTTTCTTTTTGTCTTCCGTGTGCAGCCGGGGAGCGAGAAGCGCCCCAGCCCTGCTCACGATCAGAATTTGTAGCGAATGGTCCCGCCGTAAGTGCGCGGCTGGCTCGGGTAGCCCGAGACGCTGCCCGCCTGCGCCACCGCCGGGAAGACCGTCGTGAGGTACTGCGCGTTCGTGAGGTTGCGGCCCCACACGCCGACGTCGAGGCCGTTGGTCAGGCGGATCGTGAACGATGCGTTGAGCGAGTTGACCTCGCGCTTCAGATTCTGCGCGATCAGCAACCCCTGCGCCGGCGGGAATCCGCCGAGACCTTCGACGATCTGGACCGGACTTTCATACGCATAGTCGACGTGCGCGATCGCCTTTGTCCCGCCCGCAAATTCATGCGTGTAGGTGCCGCCAAGCGACATCGACAGTTCGGGGATGCCCGCGGGCGTCGAGCCCGAGATGTCGCCGAACGCCGAATTGATAAAGCTGTCGTACTTCGCGTCGAGGTAGGTCGCCGCCAGCGTCAGGTTGAGCCCGTCGACCGGACGCACCGATCCGTCGAACTCGATACCGAACGTCGACTGCTTGCCCGCGTTCGCGAGCGCGAAGCCCGTGCCGGTAAAAATGTTCGACTGGAAGCCCTTGATCGACTGTTTGAACACCGCGATGTTCACTGCCGCAACGTCCCACTGGCCCTTCAAACCGAATTCATAGACGGTCGATTCTTCAGGATTGGCGAAGCGCGAGCCCGAGGTCAGGTTCGGCACGCCAAGCCCGCCCGAGATGATCGCCGGCAGGTCCGACGCCAGCGGACGGCTGTCGCGCGACAGGTTGACCGAGCTCGCCTTGAAGCCCGTCGCATAGGTCGCATAGATATTGACCGTGTCGGTGAGCTCATAGGCGGCACGCACGCTGTACGAAAGGTCGCCGTCGTTGGTCTTGCCATCTTCGACCGCGTTCGGGACGTTGAGGAACGGCGGCAGGAACTGCAGCGGCCGCAGTGCCAGCAGCGGATTGACCGCCGGGTTGTTCTGGTTCGCGGTTGCGAACGCTGCTGCCCCGGCACTGATCTGGCCGAACGCGGCAGGTTGCGCCTGCGCAAAGCCGCCGACTTCGGCCGCGGTTGCGGGACGCCCAAGACCCAGTGCGTTGCCGACGGTCGTCGCGATGCCCTGTTGGGTGATCGCCGTGCGACCCGTCGACACCAGGTCGAGGCCCGAGAAGCGATCGGTGCTGATGACGTTGGTCGAGAAACGCTTGCGGTCCTTGGTATAGTTGGCACCGAGCGTGAAGGTCAGCCGGTCGGTGACTTCGAAATCGACCGTCCCGAAGATCGAGAAGGCTTCGTCCTTCAGGCGATAGGCTTCGTCGAGGCCGTCGCCCTGCCGAAAGAACTGACCCGCAAACTGCGCCGGATTGCCGAGGATGCTGCCGATCTGCTGTTCAAGACCCGAAACCACCGCGTTTCCGGCCGCCCGCGGATTCGGCGAGGTCAGAACCGCCGCGGGATTGATCAACGCACCGGCATAGGGGCGGAAATCGGCGCCGAAGCGGATGTCGTTCTTTTGGTCGATCTTTTCGTTGAAATAATAACCGCCGATCAGGAAGTTCAGCGGGCCGTCGAAATCCGAGGTGACCCGGAATTCCTGCGTGAAGGTGTCGATCCCCAGATCCTGACTGTTCTCGCCAATCAGGTCGGCACCGGTGAAGTCCGAATCCTGGTTGGTCAGCGCCTTGACCTTGCGGTACGCGGTGATCGAGGTCAGCGCGAGATTGCCGAGATCATAGTCGATCTGGGCCGAACCGCCGTAATTCTCGATCTCGTTCATCGACAGGAAATTGTTGTAGACGTCGTACGAGAAGGGATTGTTGGCGTCGACGCTGGGACCGCCGGCAAGCGCGTTGGTGATCGCGACGGTCGGGCCGGCGATGACGTTGCCCGCGATGCAGCAATTTTCATCGATCTTGTCATAGTCACCGATCAGGCGGATCGACAGCGCGTCGGCCGGTTCGAACAACAGCTGGCCGCGCACGCCCCAGCGATTGCGGTCGTTGACGTCGGTGTCGAGCTTCAGATCCTGCGCATAGCCGTCGCGGCGGTTGTAGCTGCCGCCGATCGAGAAGGCGACGGTGTCGCTGATCGGGCCGGTCACGTTGCCCTTGACGGTGATCGCGTTGTAATTGCCGTAGCTGACTTCGGCCGAGCCGCCGAATTCATATTGCGGCTTCTGGGTGACGATGCTGATGACGCCTGCCGAGGCATTCTTGCCGAACAGGGTCGACTGCGGACCGCGCAGCACTTCGATGCGCTCCACGTTCGGAAGATCGCCGATCTGGGCGGCCGAACGCGAACGATAGACGCCGTCGATGAATACGCCGACCGACGGTTCGATGCCGGCGTTGTTGGCACCGTTACCGAAGCCGCGAATGATGAAGTTGGTGTTCGCGCTCGACTGGAGCTGCGACACGCGCAAGCTGGGGACCGACGACTGCAGATCGATGAGGTCGCGGATCTGCGATTCTTCGAGCGCCGCTGCCGTCGTCACCGAAACGGCGACGGGCGTGTCCTGCAGCGTCTGCGAACGCTTGCTGGCGGTGACGATGATGTCGTTGCCATAATCGGTGTCGTCGACCGCCGTTCCGGCGTCAGCCGGCGCGGCGTCCTGGGCGAAGGCATAAACGGGGGTGGTGGCGGCGCACAACACGGTGGCGCCCAACAAAATGTTGCGCAAAGTCATATTCAGTCTCTCTCCAAACCCACCGAAGCGCAGCCAAAGGCTTATCGGGAGATGCCCAGTGGTAAGCGCCCGGTCTAACGCGCCGCCCGGCGACGTCAACGCGCGCACGCGCGAAACGGCCGATTTCCGTCAATTCGTGACTAAAAAGCAACAGTTTACGTTACGGCGAAGGTTCGAGTTGGTTACACTTATGTGTCAAATGCGAAACGTGTATTAGGCAATCTGCCAAATAGCTCAGGCCCGGAAGACGAAGGACAAGCGATGCGGGCCCAGCCCTTGCCGAGCCCGACCACGCTGGTCAAAACACTGCTGCTGGCATTCGGCCTGGCCTTTGAATTTCCCGGGGTCGCCGCGCGGATTGCCATGCTGGGGCCGTCACCCCCTCTCCTGCTCTATGCCGGCCTGTATGCCGGTCTGGTCGCCTGCCTGTGGGGCGCGGCTTTCATCCGCAGCCCGCTGTTGCGCTGGGGCTGGGCCATGGTGTTTGCGCTCGCCGCCATCCTCGTCGGCAGCTTTCAGGATGCGACGGCCGATGCGATGAGCTACGACGCCTTCGTCACCATGATCCATTCGGCGGGTTTCGCCGACGACGCCTTGGCGCAATATGGCGCCTCGATCGCATGGGCCGCGGCCGGCGCATTCTTCCTTTTCATCGGCGTCGGGCTGAAACCGGGCGCACGGACGCGCTTGCCGGCCGCCGCCGCGGCGCTCGCGCCACTGGCGGGCCTCGCGATGCTGACCATCCTGCTGTTCGTGCGCGGGGGTGAAGGCGGCCGCGGACTGCCGAACGCCTGGGTCGGAACCGCCTATTCGGCGCTCGCGGCATTCGAAGCCACGACCCAGCCGTCGATGACGCGCCAAACGGTAACCATCGCGCATGGCCCAGAACCGGATCGGGGCGACATCGTCTTGATCGTCGACGAAAGCATCGCCGGCCGATACCTCGACATCAACGATGCCGCCGGCGTCCGGTCGGGCCTGGCATCGCCGCCGCCCGGCATCGTCGTCAGCAATTTCGGCCTCGCCGCCTCGATCGCCAATTGCAGTTTCGGAAGCAACCTGACGCTTCGATATGGCGGAACACGCGACGCCTATCACCGGATCAATGCGACGATGCCGTCGATCTTCGCCTATGCGAAGCATGCCGGGTTCGCGACGATCTACATCGACGCGCAGCGGACCGGCGACGCCTATCAGAACGGCATGGACGATGCCGAGCGGCGTCAGATCGATCGCTTTGTCCAGTTCGGCGATACGCCCGTCGTCGACCGCGACATGGCTGCGGCGGATGCGCTGATTGCGGCGCTGGGCAACGATCAGCGCGAATTCATCCTCGTCAACAAGATGGGCGCACATTTCCCAGTCGCCGACAAATATCCCGACAGCGCCCATATCTTCAGCCCCGCGCTGCCGCGCGACGAAACCGCCATCGTGACCGAAACCCAGCTTCCGGAAAATCTGTACAGCGGCGCCGAAAGCTGGCGTCTCTATCGCAACGCCTATCGCAACACGGTGACATGGACGGTGGGCGGCTTCTTCGACAGATTGTTCGCCGGCGCCCGGCTCAACGGGGCGCTGATCATCTACACGTCCGATCACGGGCAGAATCTGCACGAGCGGCGCGATTCGGGAACGACCACGCATTGCAGCCCGTCGCCCGCCAGCGAGGAGGGCACGGTGCCCCTCGTGGTCATCGACACGTCCGCCCGCTGGGAGACCGCCGCGAAGCGCCATGTCGATGCCTCGAGCCACTATCGCATCTTTCCCACGCTGCTGAATGCGATGGGCTATGATCGGGCGGTGGTGCGCCGCCAATATGGCCGAGCGCTCGACTCCGACGCCCCCGATCCGGCGACGTTCAACAGCCTGTTCAATGCGCGGCTGGGGCGCAAGCCGATATGGGTCAAGGTCGAGCGCGCATCGGTGGCCCGGCCGCCGGTTGGCGACTATACCGCGCGCAAAAGCGGCGCTGCGCCGCGATGACACGCGCGTGCAATGCTTTGCCAACGAATAGTTGCTAGTCTGGCCGTCATGTCAGGTCCCTCCACTCCCCCCGAAACGGCACTTGTCCCGGATACCGCAACCGAACCCGATTTCGGTCAGAGGATCCGCCGCGCCGTGATCTGGCGCTCCGGGTCGCAGATTGCGGGGCAAATCGTCGCATGGGCCTCCACCTTCCTCGTCATCCGGATCCTGACGCCCGAAGATTATGGGCTGTTTGCGCTCACCCAGGTGATGTTGATGCTGCTTAACCTGCTCAACGGCTACGGCCTCGCCAGTGCCGTGATCCAGCGCGACGAGGTTACCACGCACGAGCTGAGGCAGATTTTCGGGCTCCTATTGCTGCTCAACGGCGCGCTCGCGGTGGCCCAGATTGCCTGCGCCCCCTTGGCGGCCGCCTATTATCGGCAACCGATGGTCGCCGATCTGCTACGGGTGCAGGCGCTGATCTATCTCACCATCCCCTTCTCGGCGCTGGCCTATGCGCAGCTCGCACGCTCGCTGGAGTTTCAACGTCAGGCGCAAGTCAACCTCGTCTCCGCGCTGATCGGCGCGGGCGTGGCGCTCGGTGGCGCGCTGGCCGGCTGGGGCGTGTGGGCGCTGGTCTGGGCGCCGATCGCCATGTTCGCGACGCGGGCCTTGGGCCTGACGATCGCGGCGCGCAGCTGGATGTGGCCCAGCTTCGACTTCCGCGGCGCGGGTTCGATCGCGCGCTATGGCGGGCTGATCGCGGTCGCGCAGTTTTTCGGCTTCGTCCAGAGCCAGGCGGACATATTGGTCGCCGGCCGCTGGTTCGAGGCGCATCTGGTCGGCATCTATACAACGGCGCTGCTGCTGACGCAGATCTTCAACAACAAGGTCGTGCCGCCGCTCAACGAGGTGGCCTTTGCCGCCTATTCACGAATGCAGAACGACCGCGTGGCGCTGGCCGCCGGCTTCACGCGCTCGACGCGCGCCATCATGGTCGCAGCCATGCCGTTCTTCTTCGGCCTCGCCGCGGTGGCGGAACCGCTCGTTCTTACCCTGCTCGGCGGCAAATGGCGCGAGATCGTGCCGCTGCTGCTGCCGCTGGCGCTCGCCATGCCCTTCTGGACCTTGTTCACCCTGCTTCGCCCCGCAACCGACGCGCTCGGCCGCCCGGGTATCGCGTCGGGCAATGCCGCGGCAGGGGCGCTGCTGATGCCGGTCGTATTTCTGGTCGGCGCGCAGTGGGGAATCATCGGCATCGCATGGGCCTGGCTGATCGCCTATCCGTTGCTGCTCGCCTTTGCCGCCGTCCGGAGCTTGCCCGTTATCGGCATCCGGGCGAGCGAGCTGTTGCGCGCGGTGGCGCCGCCGGTTCTCGCCGCCACGGCCATGGCCGCAGTGGTGATGCTGGTCGATCGCATGCTGCCCGCGCTGCCTGAGCCCATGCGACTGGCGGTGCTCGTCGCAACCGGGGGGCCGATCTATTGCCTGTGGCTGGCGCTGTTCGCGCGCGAGACGGTGCGGGACCTGATCGAACTGGTGCGCGGACGACGCATGCCGGTCGCCCCGGTCGTCGCCTAGGCCCGACCCAGCGCCGCGATCGCTGTACGCGTCGCGTCGATATAGGCGTTGCCGCTAAAGCGATAGCTGCCGATGAAATGGACGAACCGTGCGTCGGACGGCACGCCTTCATCCCAGAAGTTGAGATAATGATCGTAAGGCAGCAGCAACGGATCGGGTTCGTTGGCGATGACGATGTTCGAGGTCACCTGTTCGCTGCCCCATCGCGCCCAGCGCTCCGCTCCGAGCAACCGTTCCGCCTCGCGTGAAAATGCCTCTGCGAGCGCGCGACCGTCGCCGCCACGCGCGAAACCGGCAAAGCCCGCACATCCCCGCACGTAGAGCGCGTTCGTGAGCGTGGGCAGCGAAACGCGGTCGAGACCACATTCGATCGCACCCTGCACGTGCGCCGCGGGATTGTAGAGAAATTCGTCGTCATCGGACTTTGCCGCCATTTCGGCAAAGGACAACAGCTGGGAATCCGGATCACCACGCAATGTGAAGCTGCGATTTTGCATGATCGCGGCGGCGATCTCCGGCACGTCGCCCAGCGTTATCGTGTCCGAATCAAGCTGGATCACATAATCGCTTGCCCGCATGTCCAGAAGCGTGAGGAGTCGTTCCCAGACCTGGCCGCGCGGACAAGGGGCGGTATCAATATCCGCGACCGACACGATGTGCGGTTTTCCAAGGTGCGTCGCCAGTATTTGCCGGTCGGCGTCGGTTAATGTACCGTCGTCGAGGATGACGATGCGCCCTTTGCGAAGCTGCGCGTGCAGCGATTTAACCGCGACCAGATACGGCAGCAGAACCCGCGTGCCGATCATGGAAAACAGGACCAGTCCGTCGTCGGCGGGCACGACCGGGGGTGTATCCAGCACCGCACCTGCCGCAGCGCGGTGCGCGCGTTCCTTCCACAACCGGTTGAGTTTGTTCACGATCCTGTTCATGGCGCGGCAGTAACACGCACGACAACCCATTGGTAGAGACGAAAATCCACGCATTTGCGTCCTTTCAGGACGTTTCTTGCCGGCGATATTCGGGTGTTTGCGGGCGATAGCGATCAGCGTGCGGTACGCGACATATCCGGAAGGAGGAAAGTGGTGCCCGGGGACGGGGTCGAACCGCCGACACTGCGATTTTCAATCGCATGCTCTACCAACTGAGCTACCCGGGCACGGCCGCTGCGACCGGTCGGTCGCGCTGGCGAGCGGCGGCTATAGGCAGGGCTTTGCATCCTGTCCAGAGGCTTTGTGACGCTCGATTTCGGGGTCAGCCTTCGTCGAAACGATCGTCCTCGGCAGTGCCGTCGGGCGCCTGATCGGCCGGTACGCGATACCCTTCGCCGAACCAGGTCAAGAGATCGCGATCACGGCAGCCGCGGCTGCAAAAGGGCTTATATTCGGGCTCGCGCGGCTTGCCGCACAGCGGGCACGCCTGCGATTTTGCGGATGTCTTATTGGGCATGGCCCATTCCTTTGCTCTGGGCGTCGGCGATCAGTTCGACGGGCCGGCCTGTACGTCTTTGCAGCATTTCGATCCAGAGCGGCTGGCCGCCGATATGATCGATGACCGCAGGGCGCGCGGTCAGTTTCAAAACCCCTGCTCCCACCGCGCGTTCCGCCTGCCGCAACAACAAGGCGCCGTCGGTGGCGACGGGATCGAGCCGTATCTGTTCGATCAGCGAGGGCCGTACGCGGCGACGGATGATCTGCATCAGGCCGAACCCGTTCATCGCGGTGCGCTCGAAGGGCTGCGGCAAAAGCGTGTCGATCAGCGCATCGATCGCAAGCCGGTCGGCCCGGCTTGCCAGCGACGGAAAATCGATTCCGATCGACCCCGTGATGTCGCAGCAGCGGATCACTCTGACAGCAGCTGCCGCGCCCGCCTTGGCCAGCGCGAGCGGGTCAACATCGCCGTCGATGTCGATCAGCACCATCGCCGGTGTCGCGTCGACCCACAGCGCGCCGTCGCCAAACGGCCAATGGCCGCTTCGCACATGGCCGACGATCTCCGACCAGCCCGCCTCTTCCAACCGGTCGGGTCCGGGTGCCCCGAGATCGACGACCTTCACCCCGGTCATCGCGATCCGCGCGCGCAGGTCGGGACCGGGCCCCACCGCCGCGTCGGGATCGGCGATCTTCACCCGCCCAAGCTTGTCGCGGCCGCGCTCCATCAACCCTGTGCGCGTGGTTTCCACCTTCAGCCGCGAACCGATCGAGGTTCCGGGCGGCAATTTGGCCAGCGAGACAAGCGGCTCGCCGGACCCGTCGAGCATGACCAGCGGCCTTTTCCCCGCCTCGATCAGCCGGGCATGTTGCACGGTGCCAACCGGCGGTCCTTCGCCATCGCGCTCGATCCGCGCTTCGACGATCGCGCCATCCTCGACCAGCGCCGCGCGCGCTTCGCCGATTCCGGCTTCGTAAAGCCACTCAGCCAAGCGCGATCCCCGCGCTGGTCAGCAGCGTGCGCGTTTCGAACAGCGGCAGGCCGACGACGTTCGAATGGCTGCCCGACAGGAAACGCACGAAGGTTTCGGCGCGGCCCTGGATCGCATAGCCGCCCGCCTTGCCCATGCCCTCGCCCGATTCGACATAGCAGTCGATCTCGGCGGCGCTCAGCGCCTTGAAAGCGACGACGGTATCGACGACGCGCACTCGGACCTTTCCATCGGTCCCGACAACGCAAATTCCGGAATAGACATGGTGCCGTCGGCCCGACAACAGCCCGAGCATCCGGCGCAGATCGGCCTCGTCGGCCGGCTTTTCCAATATACGGCGGCCAACCGCAACGGTGGTATCGCCCGCGAGCACGACCTCGCCCGGCGCACGCTCGACGGCGAGCGCCTTGCCCTTGGCGAGCCGCGCGACATAGTCACGCGGCAGCTCGGCCTTCAGCGGTGTCTCGTCGATTTCAGGCGCGGCGATGCGCGCCGGCACAAGGCCGATCCGCGCCAGCAATTCGCGCCGGCGCGGCGATGTCGAAGCGAGCACAAGTGCCGACATTGGCGCGGGAGAGTTCGCCGCGCCGCTCACTTGAAGCGATAGGTGATCCGACCCTTGGTCAGGTCATACGGGGTGAGTTCGACGAGCACTTCGTCGCCCACCAGAACGCGGATTCGGTTCTTGCGCATCTTGCCGGCGGTGTGACCCAGAATCTCGTGGTCATTTTCCAGTTTGACGCGAAACATCGCGTTGGGCAGCAGTTCGACCACTTGGCCGCGCATTTCCAGAAGTTCTTCTTTCGCCATCAGTCCTCTATGGGCTCAAAATCAAGGATGCGGGCCCATAACGCCAATTTGTGCCAATTGAAAGCAATCTGTCACAAGCGGTTTCAGGAGACGAGTTTGAGCCTGCGCGCGATGCGCCAGCCGACCGTCTTCACCCAGGCATAGCTCGGCCAGCGCGGCGGCATCGCGGGGTCAAGCCCCATGCGGCGCAGCGTCGCATTGGCGGCGTGCGCTTCGGATTCGCGATAGCTCCACTCGCTGCGCCAGGTGATCGACAGCGAAATCGACGGCGCATCGCCATTGGCGACGAAATGCGGCGCCATCACCGGCACCAGCACCGCGTCGCCGGGGCCGAGCGGCACCTGTTGCGCATCGCCATGATAGTCGTCCTGCCAAGGCAGGTTACGGTGGCCGCCGGTGTGGTAGCGTTCGTGCTCGCGGCGGTGCGCGAAGCGTTCGTCGCCCGAAGGCCAGACGTTCATCACCTTCGCGCCCTTGAGTTGCAGCAGGATATTATGCTCGGGATCGAAGTGGAACGGCGTGATCGATCCCGGCGACGAGATGAAGATGAAGCCCTGCGGCGTCAGCATCGCGCCGGTGTGCGGTTCGACAACCGATTTCAGCTCGGCGAGCATATCCATGAGCAAAGTGCGATAGGCATCGACATTCTCGATATTCTTGAGCACGGCCCAGCTGCCGTTGCTGTCTATGGTGCGGATCGTCTCGCCGATCGACAGGCCGTTCGACGGGACATCTTCGGGCCGAATGCCGATCGGCACATTGCCCGGATTATATTCGACCTCGCTCGCGGGCAGGCTTTCGCCAAGCTGAGCGAGTGCCTCGATCGACAACAGCGGATGGTCGGGAAGATGATGGTGCAGCAACCCCGCCTGCAACGGATAGAGCGTCGCCATCCGTTCCAGCGTTTCGGCGGGGAATACCGGGCGAGTGATCGGCTGATGCGCGGTCATGACGGGTTTTCCATTTCATTTTCCGGCGCCGCGGCACCCTTCCAGCGCCGCCAGAACCGCTCGGCCTTCGTCAACAGGGCAAAGCGGAACCGGTCGGATGCTGCCGACAGCGGAACATTCACCCACACCAGCGCGCGGCGTTCGCGCCAGACGCTGTCGATCATCGGATGGCCGGGGGCGGCGCAGCTGTCGACCCAGGCGATGTGCGGGTCGTAAAGCAGGTCGAGGTTCGCCTGTTGCAGCAACACGCCGGGGGAGAAACGGGCATAATCCTCGTCGAACGCGGTCTTGAACGAAAAGCCACCGGGCGGGCAAAGGAAGTTGACGAGCATGGCGAGCGGGCGGTCACCGAGATCAAGCGAGCGCATGTCGAGCCGGCCCGCATCGCCTGCCGCGGTGAGGATCGCGCGGAACCATGCCTGGGTGTCGTTTTGGCTCGCGAGCGCTGATTTGGCGCGTCCCTTCCAGCCCCGCGCCTCGAGGTCGAGGAAGGCATCGATCCACGGATCGATCGCCTCGCCCGGCCGCCAACGGCGAAATTGCACCGTGCCCTGCTCGGCAAGCCGGTTCGCCTGCCGCCGCAACTCCTTGCGCTTCTTTGCGCGCACCGCGGCGTCCCAATAATCCTCTGGTGACAGATTGCTTTCGAGCAGCGCGCGTTCCTCGCGGTGCACCACCTCGGCCTCATCGCCGCGCATCCGTGCGACATCGACCAGCGCGCGGTGGAGCGGGCCGTCCTCGGTCAGCCGCGGGAAATGCACGAGCGTCCGCGCCCACGGCGCCGCATCACACCACGCGAGCAGGATCGACCAGAACAGGCTTTCGAAGCCTGCGCGCACGAGCGGTGCGCCGTGAAAATGATTATGATGCGTCCAGCCGGTGACGTGCCGCAACGGTATGCGGCCATAACGCGCCGCTGACGCAAGCGGCATGATGCCAATCACCGACCCATCGCTGCCATCGCGCACGAGGACAAGGCGTGCTTCGCGGTCGGGATCGAGCAGGTGCAGCGCCGATTGCAGACACCAGCGCTCGGCAAAGGGATTGGGTTCGCTCGCCTCGTCGGCCAGCCGGTCCCACGCCGCAGCGAGGTCGTCCGACAGCGACAGCGGATCGACGACGCGGACCGTGAGCGGTGCGTCGGCGAGGGGTGTCGCAGCGGCGTCGGCAGAAAAGGCGGGATGCACCGTCATCGGCAGCGAGCCTAGCAGCCAAGCGTTAAGGATGGGTGGCAAATCAACCAGGCCCGTCCCCGCTACTACCGGACCAATATGAACAAAATCGACGGGCTGCGGACATTTGATCCTCCCTGTGCCGCAGGCATGGGGAGGTGGCAGCGCGAAGCGCTGACGGAGGGGCTTTTGGCGCCGACCTCGCGGCCCCTCCACCACTCGCTCCGCGAGCGGTCCCCCTCCCCATCGCTGCGCGACAGGGAGGATCTTATCGGCAACTTCCCACCCCAATGCGGTCAATCACAACCGCATAGTCTCAAACGACCGCATCAAATCCCAAAAAGCTTGGCCAGCGACTTCTCCAGCATGAAAAATTGCCAGATCAGCCGGCCGTGATCGCGTCGGCCCGACTGGTGCGCGGCGACGATGCGTTCGATTTCGGCCATGTCGAACCAGCCCGAACGCGCGAGCGTCGACGAGGTCGCCAAGCCCTTCGCTGCCTCGACGAGCGGGCCGCGAAACCACTGAGATACCGGAGTCACAAACCCCATCTTGGGCCGATAGAGGATGTCATGCGGTAGATAGCGTTCCATCGCCTGCTTCATGATCGCCTTGCCCGTCCCCCGCTTCACGCGCATCGACGCGGGCAGGCTCGCCGCGAACTCGATCAACCGGTAATCGAGCAGCGGCTCGCGCGCCTCCAGGCTGACCGCCATGCTCATCCGGTCGGTCTTGGTCAGGATGTCGCCGGGCAGCCAGATTTGCAGGTCGGCATATTGGGCGCGATCGAGCGGCTCGCGCGCGGGCGCCTCGGCCATCGCCTTCCAGTATCGCGTCTCGGCAACATGATCGCCGAGCGCATGATGCGCCGCATCGTTGAACAGGCGCGAGCGTTGTGCAACTCCCGTCACCCCGACCGCCTCGGCATAACCCTCCGCCCCGCTCTTCGACAGGCTGGCGAGCGTCGCGCGGGCGCGGAGCGGGCGCGGCGCCCAGTCCATCTGCGGCCAGACATGCGACAGCGGGCCGAGCACGCCGCGGCGCAGGAAGCCGGGGATCAGCCCGCGCAGCTTCTCCTCCTGATGCTGGAACACAAGGCGCCGGTATCCCGCGAACGCCTCGTCGGCGCCGTCGCCCGAGAGCGCCACCGTCACCTCTTCGCGGGCGAGTTCGCACACCCGATAGGTCGGGAGCGCGCTCGCATCGGCAAAGGGTTCGTCGAAATGATCGGCAATCTTGTCGACGAGCGTGAAGTCGCCCGACGACACGGTGCGCGTGCGATGATCGGTCGCGAAACGCTCGGCGATCTGCTGGGCATAGGCGGTTTCATCGAGCGCCGCCTGATCGAACCCGATCGTGCAGGTCTTGACCGCCTTTGTGCTCGCCTCGGCCATCAGTGCAACGACCGCGCTGCTGTCGACCCCTCCCGAGAGGAAGGCGCCGAGCGGCACGTCGGATACCATACGGTCGGTCACCGCCGCGCGCATCAGTTGGACAAGATGCTCGGCCGCCTCGCCTTCGCTGGCGCGGATACGCTTCGAAAAATCGGGGGCCCACCAGCGCGTCGGTGCCGGCACGGGCTTGCCGCGCTCGAGCATCAGATAGTGGCCGGCGGGCAGCTTCTCGACGCCTGCGACGATGCAATTGTCGTCGGGGACGTAACCGAAGGCGAGGAAATCCTCGATCGCTGTCAGATTGGCTTCCTGCCGTAGCAGCGGATTGCGCAGCAGTCCCTTGAGTTCGGATGCGAAGGCAACAGATCCATCGGACAGGCGAACATGGTGGAGCGGCTTCACGCCCAACCGGTCGCGCGCCAGAAACAGGCACCCACGCTGATGATCGTGGATCGCAAAGGCGAACATGCCGTTGAGCCGCGACAGGCAGTCGACACCCCATTGGCGCCAAGCGGCGATGATGACCTCGGTATCGCCGCTGGTACGGAAACGGTGGCCGCGATCCTCAAGCTCGGCGCGCAGCTCGCGGAAATTATAGATTTCGCCATTGTAAGTGAGCGTGACGAGCTCGTCGTCGCTCGCCATCGGTTGCGGGCTGCCTGCGATGTCGATAATCGAGAGGCGAAGATGGCCAAGCCCGACCCCGGGCGCGGTCCACTCGCCCGATCCGTCGGGGCCGCGGTGCTGCATTGGCTGGAGCATCGCGCGGAGGCGTGCGGGGTCGACCGGTTTCGCCGTTTCCAAATGATAGATGCCGACGATCCCACACATATAGGAACCGCCCTTAACGCGTTTTCAGCGCGCGGTCAGCCATTGCATTGGCTCCACCCGACGCGGAAAGGAAATCCTCTATCGCATTGCGGCCGCCGCGCCGCTCCTCGCTCGATATAATCAGCGACAATGCGCGCGGGTCGCCACCGAGCAGCCGCGCCTTGAGTCCCGCGAGCTTCGCGCGGCGCGGATCGCCAGTGACATCGTCGCCAACGACGTACCAAGTGGCGGCATCCCGCAGCACCGGACCGGGGTGCAGCAGCCGCTCGGTCTTCGCGCCCTCGACCGCGGGCACCGAGGCGCTCCAGGCCCATTTGCTGTCGGGATCGATTGCGCCTTGCCCGAAAGCGACGACCTCACGCCCCTCCGCCTGGCGCTCGTACCCGCCGATCGCGACTGTCACCACCTGCCCTCTGTCGTTGGCGAACTGGCGCAGCAACCGTTGATCGGCGCCATCGAAGCGCGGCTGCCATTCCACGGTTTCGACGCGCGCCTCGCCCCAGCCCGGCGGCGCTTCGACCGTCATCGTATCGGGCAAGGGTGCGCTGCGTCCGCCGACCAGCGTCCCCCAACCGGCAAAGAGCAACGGAACCGCGAGTGCGACCGGCAGCACCGCTTTCGCTGACCCGGCAAAGCGCGGCACCCCCCCTAGTCCGCGCACATCGACCGCGGCGTCGTTCGCCGGCCGGTCGAACCAGCGGCGCGCGACAAGCATGACGAGCAGGATCACGGCACCAAAGAAGAACCAGCCATAGAAGATATGGTCGATCCCGCCCGCCGCCTCGATCCCCCAGATTTCCGCCGCAACCATCGTACCATAGGCGCGTAGCGCATTGGCGAGGATCGTCGTCGCGAGCGCAGCCACGACGAAGACGATCCGCCGCGTCCAGCTCTGGAAACAGAGATGCGCCGCAAATATCGCGTAAGCGAGCATCGCGATCAGGAAATTGACTCCCGAGCATGCTTCGGCAACCTCGAAGAAACCGGCGGGTGTAGTGATGAACACGCCTTCCATGTCCGCCGGGATGCCCGACAGATGGAGCAGGGCCATGCTGATATGCGCGGTGAGCGTCTGGAGCAGCGGCACCAGTTCTTCGCCGAACGGTACGAGCAGCAAGGCATAGCCAAGCGGAAAAAGCAGCGCGCGCACGAGCTTTTCGCCGAGCGTCGCCGCGACGGCGCCCTGCAATATCAAGACCAGGCCGAGTTGGCGGAACAGTCCGACCCCTGCGGCCTCACCGACCAGCCACACCAGCCCCGCCCCCGCCATCCATATGAGCGCAGGCCACCAATAGACCGGCGTCAGCGGCCGCAGCAGCGCCACGCGCTGCGATACCAGCCACCCGATCATCGGCACGATCAGCAGGCAATGGGTAAAGGTCGAACTGTTCCACCAGATACCCGCCACGTCGGCGGCCTCACGCCAGAAGATCGCGAAGATCGCCGCCGACGAGAACGCGAGCGCGGCAAGATGGCGTTGCCACGGCGTCACGCGGGCAGTCCCAGCAGTTCACCGAGCGGCGCGAGACGCGCCCCCCAGCCATAGCGCGCGATCATCCGCGCGCGCGCCGCTTGGCCCATCTTTGCCGCCCCGGCTCGGTCGTCGAAGAGCCAGCACACGGCATCGGCTATCGCGGCCGCGTCGTCGGCAACGAGCAGATGCTCGCCCGGCGTCGCATCGATCCCCTCGGCAGCGGCGGCGCTGGCGACCACGGGCCGCGCCATCGCCATCGCCTCGAGCAGCTTGTTCTGCACCCCCCGCGCGAGCAGCAGCGGCGCGACCACGGCATCGGCGGCGACGAGCCACGGCCGCACGTCGGGAACCTCGCCGGTCACCGTCACACCGGGTAGTTTTGCGAGCGCACGCACATCGTCGGCCGGTGCACGGCCAACGATTGCGAAGCTGGCTTGCAGGTGGCGCTGACGGATCAGCGGCAGGATGTCATTTGCGAACCAGCGCACGGCGTCGATATTGGGGCGGTAATCCATCTGACCGGTGAAGACGGCAAGCGGTCCTTCGCCAGCTTCGACCGCATCGAGCTGGATCGCCGGGTCGAACCGGTCGGTGTCGATGCCATTCTCGACCGCGCGAACCTTGTCGGTGCCGAGTTCGCTCTGCTTGCAAAACAATGCCGCCTCGGCCTCGCTCACGAACAGGCTGACATCGACGCGGCGTGCCACCTCCACCTCATAAGCGCCCAGAACGCGAGCCTCGCGTTTGTGCACCCAATTCAGCGGCTGGCGTTTGTCCTGTTCGGCATAAGTCGCGAATTTGGCCGAATCGACGTCGACAAAATCCATCAGCACCGGGCCATCGAAGCGGGCGGGCAGATATTGCGCCATCTGGCCGGAGAATGCGACGATATGGCTGACGTCGCCCCGCCCGATGAGCGCATCGACATGGCGCGCCAGCGCGGCGCTGCGAAACAGGCGGTTCGAGACCGGCTCGCCGTGCAGGATTGCCTGCGCAAGCGTCAGCGGGCGCGACGCATGGCGCACTTCGATCACCAAACTCTTGCAAAGCGGTGCCATCTTCGCGCGCGCCACAGCGGCCTCTTCCGCATTGTCGGCGAGCGCCGCAACGTGCACCGGCGCGAGCTTCGCCAGCGCCTCGAACATGTGCCAGCTGCGGATCCGGTCGCCGCGGTCGGGGGGCCAGGGTGCGCGGTGAACGAGAAACAGGATTTCGGGCACTAGCCGAGCCCCTAACCCAGCCCACGCGCGATCGGCGGGCCGATCCGGTTCGCTGCCCATAGGGGCAGCTTCTTCCAAAGATCGACCTGCAGCCGGTATTTGGCGCTGTTCGGATTGGTGTCGCGCGCGGTTTCACCCGGCGCCAGCCAGCGCGCGTAGACCAGCGGTTGCGGCTCGAATCCCCAATTTTTCTTGTAGGCGAAGGGTCCGGTGCCAAGCTTGGAGCGGCCGAAATCGAAGCGGGTGCAGCCCTTCGCCCGTGCATGGCGCATCAGCGCGAAGTACATGAGTTCATTGGCGCGCAGGCGGCGCGCATCGGCGGTGCCGCCGCCCCAATAGGGCATGACGGTGCCGCGCCACGTGAGGCTGAGGATGCTTGCCACAACTTCGCTATCGTTGCGCACATTGAGGATGTCGGCGTCGTCGCCGAAGGCTTCAATCACACATGAAAACAATGATTTATGGAAAACGGGAGTGCCAAGGTTGCGGACGCTGGTCGCATAGATGCGATAATGGTCGCGGCGGTCCTGTTCGGAACGGCCGGTGGTGACGGTGAGGCCGCTTTCGAACGCCTTGCGGACCTCGGCGCGCTGTTTGCGCGGGATGGCGAGGAGTTCGGCATCGTCGTCGGCGGCGAGGTCGCGTGCGAAGCCGGCGTAGATGCCCTCCTCGCGGGTCCAGCCCGCGCCCCCGGGTAGCGGGCCACCGCGCAGTTCGACCGATGGAACGCCGAGCGATCGGGCCAGGTCGGCTGCGCCCCCAGCCAGCGTTGCAGCCACGGCGGCATTGTCGGCGAGGATGCCGCCATCGACCGCGAAGCCGCTGCCGACCAGCGCCTGTCCGAACAGCGGCGAACGGATATGATGGAGCGGGAGGAGGCCGGTCAGCGCGCCGTCGGCGTCGCGCGCGGTAACGAGATGGCAGCGATGGCCTGTGGCTTTGGTGATCGCCTCGCACCAGGCTCGGGTGTGGAACGGCGTCGCATCCGGGTGCGCGGCGATATAGGCGTCCCAGGCCGCTGCATCGGACAGGGGCATGCCCGAAAAGCCGTCCTTCATGGGAAGCGTTGGCGCATTCACGCCGCAGCGCGCCAGGGCTGCGCGCGTTGCTGCTGCGCGGGGAGCAAGGCGTCGGCGCGGGTCCATTCGAAATCGGCGAGCAGCTTTTTCAGCTTGCCAGCCATGGCCGACAAGCCGCTGTAATGGCGGATCTTCGACCTGATCGGCGCGTCCGCCACGCGCGGCTGGCCGGGATCGATTTCCCACGGATGGAAATAGAGGATCGCCGGATGGCCCTCCTCGTTCATCCGCGCGATCGCCCAGCGCGTGAAGCCATAGGGCAGCATCCGCATGAAGCCGCCGCCGCCCGCTGCCAACGTCCGCCCCGCAAAGCGCGCGGTGGTGACCGGCCATTCGACGAGGTCGCTGTCGGCCAGCGGGCGCCACGCATGGCGCGGGCTTTGCGGCCAGCCATAATGGTCGTGGACCACCGGCGCGACGCTCGACGAATAGGAATAGCCCTGTTCGGCCAGCACCGCGTGCGCCCAGGGCGTGCGCGTATCGACCGAGAAGCTTGGCGCGCGATAGCCGCGGATCGCCACCCCGCCCAGATCCTCGAGGATCGCCCGCGTTTGCTTCAGGTCGGCGGCGAACTCGTCGGCGGTCATGTGGAACACGCGCTTGTGGTCATAGCCGTGGCTGGCGAGTTCGTGCCCCGCCGCGACGATGCGCTTGATCAGCGCGGGATAGCGTTCGGCCACCCAGCCCAAGGTGAAGAAGGTGCCCTTGACGCCGGCGTCGGCGAAAATCCGCAGCACCGCGTCGCAGTTGGCCTCGACGCGGCATTCGAGCGTCGGCCAGTCGGCACGGTCGATCGTGCGCTCAAAGGCGCCGACCTGGAACCAGTCCTCGACATCGACCGACAGGCCGTTCTGCATTTTTCCTCACCTTCATCAGCCCGATAGCGGATTATAGCCGGGCTGTCAGGCGGCCCAGGTCCGCGAATTGGCCGGGTTCGGCGCATTGTCCGGATCGCGCTCGACCCATTCTATCAAGAGGTCGAGCACGCGGCGCAGCGCGGCATCCTGTTCGATAAGCCGCGCTTCGAGCGAGGCGATCTGTCCCTCCAGCGCCGCCAGATGTTCGGGATCGATCGCGGGTGCCGCCGGAGCGGCTGCTTCGGCCGCGGCTTCGGGCGCAAGTTCCAGAACCTCGGCCTCGGGCTCCGCCGGCTTGGGCGGGGTCAGCGTGACGACGCGCGCCGGTTCGGCGGGCGCGGCGAAGGGCGGACGTCCATCGGCGGCGGGCTCGGCGGCACGCTGCGGCCATTCGAGCGGCGCTTCATTCGCGGGCGTCGGAACGGCGAAGGGCGCGGGGGTCGGTGCCACGGCCACAGCGGCCGCCGCAACGATCTGGTCGACGGGCAGCGGTGCGAGCGTCGTCGCGTCGATGCCGCGATCGGCCTCGATCTCGGCGACGACCGAGCGCACATTCTGCGCGGTGATACGGTTCATCTGCTCGACCGCGCCATAAAGCAGCAGGCGGCTGACCAGCACGTTGAGCTTGCGCGGCACGCCCTCGCTATAATCGAAGATTTCTTCGAACGCGTCGGGGCTGAAGCTGGGATTGCCCGTCCAGCCGACCTTGCCGAGACGATGAAGGATATAGGGTTCGACCTCCTCGGGCTCCATCGGATCGAGGTGGTGCGTCGCGATCACGCGCTGGCGCAGCTGTTCGAGCGCCGGCG
This sequence comes from Sphingopyxis sp., assembly GCF_050725655.1. Classification (GTDB taxonomy): domain Bacteria; phylum Pseudomonadota; class Alphaproteobacteria; order Sphingomonadales; family Sphingomonadaceae; genus Sphingopyxis. Next base: position 111,103 of record NZ_JBOHHT010000070.1, read on the forward strand.
AGTGGAAGAGCGTCTGACGGAATTCGGGCTGGCCGAGCAGGAAGATTTGCAGCAGCGAGTGACCGCCAAGCTGGAAGTTCGAGAGCATGCGCAGCTCTTCGAGCGCCGAGATCGCGAGGTTCTGCCCCTCGTCGACGATCAACAGCGTGCGGCGGCCGGCGCGCGCCTGTTCGCGCAGATATTGCTCCATCGAACGCAGCAATTCGGCCTTGCTCTGCCCTTCCCACTCGATGCCGAACTGTTCGGCGACGAGACGCAGAAGGTCGTCGCCCTCGACCTGCGTCGACACCAGCTTGACCGCGGTCAGGCGGTTGGCGTCGATCGTGTTCATCAGGTGGCCGACGAGCGTCGTCTTGCCCGCGCCGACGTCGCCGGTGATGACAATGAAGCCTTCGCCCTGCGCAAGGCCATAGCCGAGGTAGGACATCGCCTTGCGGTGCGTGCCGCTTTCGAAATAGAAATGCGGGTCTGGCGTCAGCTGGAACGGACGCCCGGTGAAACCATAGAACTGATCGTACATCGCAAAAATTCCCGTTGCCTGGTCAGAAGTTGTAACGCAGTCCCACCAAAGCTGATCCAATAAGCTGACTGTTGAAGCCTTCTTGGTCGAAGGCGTTGATGCTTGCCGCCGCGGTCCCGGTGAGACCGCGCCAGAAGCGCCGCGAATAGGATGTGGTCAGGCCGGCCGACTGAACGTCGCTCGCCCCCGGCGCGCCATTGTCGAAATAATTGACGTAACCCGACAGGGAGAGGTCGGAATCGACGTCGAGCTGGCGCGCCGCCGACACGAAGAGATAATAATTCTCGTCCTTGATCCCGTTGAGGTTGGCGATCGGCGACAGCAAGGGCGCGAGCAGCTTGCGCTGGTCGTAACCGAGGCCGACGCCGTAGCTCCAGCCGGCGAAGCGCGACGACAGCGTCGCCTGCACGCCGCGGCTGCGATATTGCGCCGAGGTCGCGTTGCCGAGCTGGTTGTTGAGGCAGCCGCCGCCCTGTTGCCCAAAGACGCACGGGTTGATCGCACCGCCGATCGGGTTGCGCGTCGGGTCGAACTGCGTCGGCAGCGCGGCAAGTCCGCTCGACAAGCCGCGGCCAAGGCTGGACAATCCGTCGTAGACGCCAACCTGGATCGAGGTCGCGTGATCGGCGCGATAGGTGAAGCTGCCGGTGTAGATGGTGTCGCCGTAACGGCGCCCGACGCGCGCGGTCAGCGAGGTGCGGCGGCTGGGCTGCCACATCACGCCGGCGTCCCAGATCAGCCCGTCGGTGTCGAAAGACAGCTGACGCGGGGTCGATTTGTCGGTGATGAAACGGCCGTTCGCATCGCGAACCGGGACACCATTGGCGTCGACCACCGGATTGCGCTGCCCGATCTCAATATCCTCGTAACCGACGCCGCCGAGCAACGCGACCGTCGGGCCGATCGGCACCGTCACGTCGGCGCGGGCATATTTGCCCTCGAACCGCTGATCGAGCTGACTGGCGTCCTCGCGTTCGTAACCGCCCGACACCTGCCAGCCGAACGGCAGGTCGCCCGGCCGCGCGCCGACGCTGGCCCAGGCGACATGGTTGGTCGAGCTGTCGAAAATATCCTGCGGCTGCGAACCGGGCGACAGGATCGCCGGCTCGTCGACGTCGACCTTGGTATAGCCAAAGCGATAGCCCGCCCCGACGTCGAGCCCGCCGAGGCGGCGGGCGAAGGTCGGACCGGCGTACACCGAATAGAGGTTCGCGACATTGCTGGCGTCGCCGATGAACAGGCCGCTGTCGGCGCCCTGCCCGTCAGCGCGCGAGCGCGTCGCGAGCGCGCCGCCTTCGAGATTCAGGCCGCGCGCTGCCTCGATCCGGCCGCGGGCGAGGCCGCTGATCGTGTCGGAATCGCCAAGGCCGCCGTTCCATCCGATGCGATGTTCGTAGCGCAGCGTGCCGGCGAGTTCGGCGCGGTTCGTCACGATCGCGGCGTCGACGCCGACCGCAAGGTTCGTATAGGTGAGGACGTCGCCGCCGTTCTTGAGGTCGGCGGTCAGCACCTGATCGACTTCGAGATAGGGGCTGACGTCGACCTGGCGCTTCGCGCGGCGCCCTTCGGCGCGCTTCGCTGCACGGCCTTCGGATGCCGGCGCGCCGGCCGAAGGCGGGTTGCCGCTGCCCGTTCCGGGATCGCCCGAAAATTGCGCGTGCGCACCCGTCGCGGTTCCCGCGAGCAAAAGGGCCGCGAACGCAGCAAAAGGCCGGTATGACCACGCCCTTCGAACTTGAGACGAAGGATAGAGATCGGAAGTGGTGCGCATCACGCGCCTCCTTGTCCGTAATAAGTCCCGAAGCGGCGTCCGCCCGGCGAGAATTTGACCCCGTTGAGGAGCAGCTGGATGTGCGGACACGCGCCCATCAGGCCGATCGCGTCGCGCAGCGCGGATTCGAGCGTTTCGTCGGCGCGCACGACCATGATCGTCTGCCCGACATGCCCCGCGAGCACCGCGGCGGGCGACGCGGCGAGCACCGGCGGCGAATCGATGATGAGGATGCGCCCCGGCGCGCCCTGTTCGAGCTGCGCGAGCAAAGCCTCGGTCCGCGCCGAGGCGAGGAGCTCGGTATCGTGCATATGCCCGGTGCCCGCGGGCATGACTTTCAGGCCCGGAATGTCGGTCTGGATCAGGCAATCGCCGAGCGGCAGATGCGGATCGGCGAGCGCGTCCATCAGGCCGGGGCCATCGTCGAGCCCCAAGGCTTCGAGCACGCTCGGCTTGGCGATGTCGGCGTCGATCAGCAGCACGTCATGGTCGGCCTCGACCGCGAGGCTGAGCGCAAGATTGACCGCCGAGAAGGTCTTGCCCTCGCCCGGGTTCGCCGACGCGATCAGCACGCGGTGGCCGCGCGGCAGGATCGGGCGATTGCCGACGCCGCCGAAATTGCGGATCAGCTCGCGCTTCACGATGCGATATTCTTCGGAGATGCCGGTGACGGGCGTACCGGGCACGATCATGCCGCGCGACGCGAGGCGCGCACGGTCGATCGTTCCCTGCCGCGACGGAACGATGGCCGGCGCCGCCTTGGCGACGTCCTTGCGCGGCGACGGCTTGGGTGCGGCGGGCGCGGCTTCGACGGCCGGCGCCGCTTCGACGACAGGCGCAGCTTCGACGACAGGATCGAGGATTTCGGCGCGCGGGGTTTCCGTTACCGGATCAGCCGCAGCCGGTTTCGCCTTTTTGGGCGTTTCGGGCGGCAGCTTCGACACGTCGATCGTCGGCGCATTGGCCGCGGGATCGAGGCCGAACATGTCGGCGGCGCGTTCGAGGAGCGAGGGCGGGCGCTTGACTTTGCGTTGGTCGTTCATGTCATCGTCCCCCGTCACGCAACCATGCCGCGCTGGATGAATTCGACGACCAGCAGCAAGGCGTAGAGGCCGACCAGCGCGCCCCCGCCGCTCGCCAGCCAGACGAGTTTCTTGCGCCGGTCGAGATGGCGTTCTGCCGTCACGACTTCGGTGATCGACCCGATCACCGGCAGGCCGCTGGCGCGTTCGAGCTTCGCCGCGGTCGCGTAACTGGTGCGCACCTGGCCAAGGCCGAAGGCGGCGCCCACGCCCCCGCCGATGCCGGCGAGCAGCACGAGCGTCAGGAACAGCGGCCGGTTGGGCGCCGCGGGGCTGGTCGGTTTCGACGGCGGGTCGAGCAGTTCGATCTTGATCGCGTCGGTTTCGGTCTGCACCTCGCCGCGCATGCGCACCTGTTCGCGCTGCGCGAGCAGCTTGTCATACTGCGCCTTGAACGCGGTATATTCGCCGTTGATCCGGTCGTACTCGGCCGCAATGCCGGGGTTCTGGATCTGCTGCGAGGTGATCTTGGCGATGTCGCCGGTGAGCTGCGCCTTGCGCGACGACAGCGCGCTGACCGTTGCCTGCCGTTCGGCGCGCATCGCCGACAGCGAGGCATAGGCCGGGTTCTGCGAATTGCCGCCACCACCACCGCCCGCGCCTTCGCGGTCGGCCATCGCTTTGAGCGAGGCAATCTGGCTTTTGAGCGCAATGACGTCGGGGTGTGCGTCGGTCAGCCCGCGCGCGCGCATCGACGAGAGTTCGTTCTGCGCGCCGGCAAGCTGCTGGCGCGCGACACCGCCGCCGACGCTGCCCATGCCGGGGATGTTGATCGTCGCGGGGGTCGAGGAGAGCTGGCCGTTGGCGGCCGCAAGCTGCGCCTGCGCCGACACGAGCTGCGAATCGATCTGGCCGAGTTCGGCGCGCGCGGCTTCGACGCGCTGCGCAGGCGATCCGCTGCCGCCCGGGATCAGGCCGATATTCTGCGCCTCGAACGCGCCGCGGCGCGCTTCGACTTCGCGCAGCGCCTTTTCGCGATCGGCGATCTGGGCGTCGAGGAATTTCAGGCCCTCGCGCGCGTTCATCCGGCCGCCGCGCAGCTGGTCGTCGCGGAAGACGGTGATCAGGCTGTCGAGCACGCCCGAGGCGAGCTTGGCATTGTCGGCGTCGGACAGGCTGCCGACCGCGACGCTCGAGGTGATTTCGAAGATATTGTCCTGCTGCGGGATGACCTTGATATTTTTTTGCAGCATGCCGACCGCGCCGGCCTTTTCACGCTCGTTCGCGCCGGCGGGGAGCAGGCCAGTGGTCGCGGCGACCTTTTCCATGTTGCGCGCGCTGGTCAGCGTTTCGCGGATCTGATCGAGCTGGGGGCGTCCGCCACCGCTCTGGACGTCGTCGGGCAGGATTTCGTTGACGTCGACGAGCAGGCGCGCGCGGCTGTCATAGCGATTCGGAATCGACGCGATCGCCAGCCAGCCGAGGATGCAGATGCCCCACGCCACCGCCAGCACGAGCCACCGGCGCGTCCAGACGCTGTGCAGCGCTACCCGGAATTCGTCGTAAAGGCTGTTCATCGCTCGAAATCGATCCTTGGGAGATGGGTGGGTTGGCGGCCTATGGTCAGAACATGCTTTCGGGGATGATGATCACATCGCCGGGCTGCAGCCGCACATTCGCCTTGATGTCGCCGCGCTTGATCAGGTCATTAAGCCGCAGGCCGAACTCTTGCTGCTTCCCACTGCCCTTGTCGAAGCGGACGAGTCGCGCTTTGTTTCCAGCGGCATATTCGCCCAGGCCGCCCACTGCAATCATTGCGTCGAGCACGGTCATGTTGGCGCGGAACGGAATCGATGCGGGCTTTTCGGTCGCGCCGACGATGCGCACCTGCTGCGAGAAGGTGCTGTTGAAAGTCGTGACGATCACGCTGACGATGGGGTCGGTGATATATTGGCTGAGCTGGAGTTTGATGTCCTGCTGCAGCATCGTGGGGGTTTTCCCCACCGCGGGCATGTCGGTGATCAGCGGCGTGGTGATACGGCCGTCGGGGCGTACCTGGACCTTGCCGCCGAGTTCGGGGTTGCGCCACACGAAGATCTGGAGCTCGTCGAGCGGGCCGATGATATATTCCTCGCCCGGGCCTTCCTGGTTCTGGACGAAGTTCGCGCTCGGCAGCTGCGGCGCGCTGCCGCCGGCGCCCATGCAGCCCGTCAGCGCGGTCGCGGCGATGCCCGACACAAGCGCGGCACGCGCGATACGGAGCGAGGGGAACGAAGCCATAATCCATCAACCTTTCGGGCCGTCGGGGGAACCGCGGTCCGGAAACTCCGCGACGACAGCCATTGCGTCAGCTTCCGCCATTGCTCGAAAAGGGTGAACATAATGTTAGTATTGAACTAAGTTTGGACCGCGCCCGTCGGAATATGTCCCGATAAGGAACAGGTTTTTCACGCGTCAGACGAGCATTTCGCGCGCCGGTCCCTGCCCCAGGAAGGTCGCGGGGCTCGCGCTCGCGCCATAGGCGCCGGCGAGGAAGATCGCGACGAGATCGCCGACGTCGGCGCGCGGGAGCGCGACCTGGTCGCCGAGGCGGTCGAGCGGGGTGCAGAGGCAGCCGACGACCGAGACGGTTTCGACGGGCTCGCGGCCGAAGGCGCCCGCGACCGCAATCGGATAATTACGGCGGATCACGGTGCCGAAATTGCCGCTCGCGGCGAGCTGGTGGTGGAGCCCGCCGTCGGTGACGAGGAAGGTTTCGCCATGGCTGGTCTTCCGGTCGACGATGCGGGTCAGATAGACCCCTGCCTCGGCCACAAGCCAGCGGCCAAGCTCCATCGCGAAATAGCTCTTCGCAAGAACCGGATCGCGCGCCGCAAGCGTCTCGCCGAGCGCCGCCCCGACCGCGGTGACATCGACCGGCTTGTCACCGGGGAAATAGGGCACGCCCATCCCGCCGCCGAGATTGACCAGCGGCGGGGTCTCCCCGATCTCGTTTGCGAGCCGCGCCGCGAGCGCAACCGTCTGCGCCTGCGTATCGGCGATGGCGGCGGCATCAAGCGCCTGCGATCCCGCGAAAATATGGAAACCCTGCCAGTCGGCGCCGGCATTGATCAGGCGCCGGACGAGCGCCGGAACCTCGGCGGCATCGACCCCGAACGGCTTGGCGCCGCCGCCCATCTTCATACCCGACCCCTTGAGGTCGAAGTCGGGATTGACGCGCACCGCGAGGCTGGGTGTCAGACCCAGATGATCGGCGATCGACAGCGCGCGTGTCGCTTCGCCCGCGGATTCGAGATTGAGCGTCGCGCCGGCGGTGATCGTCGCTTCGAGTTCGCGGTCGCGCTTGCCGGGGCCGGCAAAACTGATGTCTCCCGCCGGCATCCCGCTGGCGAGCGCGGCCTTGAGTTCGCCGCCCGAGGCGACGTCGAACCCGTCGACCAGCCGCGCCATGAAGGCGAGCAAAGGCGCGTAGGGGTTTGCCTTCATCGCAAAATGCAGCTGCACCCCGCGGGGCATCGCGGCGCGCCATTCGGCGACACGCGCGGTGAGCATCGCGCTGTCATAGGCGAACAAAGGTGTGTCGCCCGCGATGTCGGCGAGCGCTTCGGCACGGTCGCCGCCGATCAGCAACATGCCGCTCGCATCGGCCCGGAAGCCGGGGGGGATCGGGCCGTGGGGCTTCATGCCGTCAACTCCTTGGCCCAATCGGCAGCAATCGCCACACGGTCGAGCTTGCCATTGGGATTGCGCGGCAGTTCGCCCCGCCATTCGATCGTCTGCGGCTGCATGAAATTGGGGAGATTCTGCCGGAGATAGGCGGCGAGACCCTCTTCGTCGGCGACGCCATCCCTGCCGCGGACGATCAATATGATCGCGGCGCCGAGCCGCGCGTCGGGCACGCCGAACGCCACCGCTTCATAGATCAGCCCCGACGCGACCGCGACATCCTCGACCTCGGTCGGGCTGACGCGATTGCCCGCGGTCTTGATCATCGCATCGTCGCGGCCGACGAAATAGAGAAGGTGATTGGCGTCGCGGCGCACCGTGTCGCCCGACCACACCGCCATCCCGCCATATTCGGACGCGCGCGGCGCGGGTTTGAAGCGCTGCGCGGTCCGCTCTTCATCCCGCCAATAGCCCTTCGCGACGAGCGGGCCGCAATGGACGAGTTCGCCCGGCTCCTCGTCGGCGGTGATCGTGCCGTCGGGCCGGCACACGAGAATCTCGGCATGCGGGATCGCGCGGCCCATCGAGGTCGGATGGTCGGCGACGAATTTCGGGTCGAGATAAGTGGAGCGGAACGCCTCGGTCAGCCCGTACATCGGGTAGATGGCGGCGTTCGGGAACGTGGCCCGCATCGCGTCGATCAGCGAGGGCGTCAGCGCGCCGCCGCTGTTGGTCAGCCGCTTCAAGTGCGCCGCCGTTTCGGCGGGCCATTCGGCCTCGACGAGTTGCACCCAGAGCGGCGGCACGCCCGCGAGCGTCGTCGCCTTGTGCCGCGCCACCGCCTTCACGACGTCGCGCGCGGTCAGATAATCGAGCGGTGCGACCGCTGCGCCCGCATACCAGCTCGATAGCAACTGGTTCTGCCCATAGTCGAAGCTGAGCGGCAGCACGGCGAGCGCGCGGTCGCCCGGAACGATCTTGAGGTAGGAAGCGACGCTCTCGGCGCCCATCCACAGGTTCGCGTGGCTGAGCATCACGCCCTTGGGCCGGCCGGTCGAACCGCTGGTGTAGAGGATCGCGGCGAGATCGTCGGGTTCGGCGATCGACGGCGGCAACCCCTGCCCGCCCGAATCAATCACTTCCTCGCCGACCTTCAGATCCTGAACTACGCATTCGTCGGGCAGACCGCCGCCGAGCATCTCGGCGCGTGCGCCGCCCGTGACGAGCAGCTTCGCGCCGCTGTCGGACAGGATGTGCGCGACCTGCGGCCCCTTGAGCAGCGGATTGACCGGCACATGGATCAGCCCGGCGCGCGCCGCGGCGAGCGGCATAAGGCAGGCGAGCCGCGTCTTGGCGCTCCAGCTCGCGACGCGTTCACCGGGGCCGCCAGCCTGTTCGAGCAACCATGACGCCAGCCGTCCGACGCCGGCGTCGAGATCGGCGAAGGTGGTGACCCGATCGCCGGTCAGCAGCGCAGCCGTGTCCGGCGCGCCGCGGCGGGCGAGATGGTCGATTGGCCTTGAAGATGGGTTTTCGGCTTTGGTCATCGGCTGTTAGGACAGGAGTGATAGAGGGCGGCACCATGCAAGGGAACGGTGAACATCACGCTAATGATGAGCGGCTGCCCGCCACAGCGCGCGCAGCCGGCTTTGCGTCGCCGTTCGACCGCGCGGCGTGGTTCGACCTGCTCACCGCGCATGGCTTTGCGGGCCATGGCCGAATCGACGCGCGGGGCAGCGCGGGTGCGACACGTGCGTGGTTGCCGCTGCGGGTCGAGGCCCCCGGCGATCTGGCCGGCCTCACCAACTGGTACAGCTTTTCGATCCGCCCGCTGTTCGACGGCGAAGGCGATCGCGGAGACGCCCTTGGCGCGCTCTTCGCCGATCTTCGCCAAAAAGCCGCGCGCCTGACGCTTTACCCCGTCGTCGACCCCGATGCGCTGACCGCCGCGCTGCGCGCCGCGGGCTGGTGGGTAAAGATGGCGCCCGCGGGCGATCGCCATTGGCTCGACCTGGGCGAGATGGACCATGACGCCTGGTGGGCGAGCCGCCCCGGCGCGCTGCGCAATACCGTCCAGCGCAAGGCGAAGAAAGCTGTCGTCGATATACAGCTGCTCACCACCTTAGACGCCGGAAGCTGGGCCGCTTACGAGCAAATCTATGCCGCAAGCTGGAAGCCCGAAGAAGGCCACCCCGCGCTGCTGCGCGCCTTTGCCGGGGCCGAGAGCGATGGCGGCCGCCTGCGCATGGGGATCGCGCGCATCGATGGCATACCCGTCGCGGCGCAGTTCTGGACCGTCGAGGACGGCACCGCCTTCATCCACAAGCTCGCGCATATCGAGGACAGTCTGAAAGCCTCCCCCGGCACCTTGCTGTCTGCCGCGCTGTTCCGCCATGTGATCGAGGTCGATGGCGTGAAGCGCATCGATTTCGGCACCGGTAACGACGGCTACAAACGCGACTGGATGAACCGGCACGACCCGCTGTGGCGTATCGAGGCTTTCAATCCGTCGCGCGTCGCGGCATGGGGGCCGGCATTGAAGGCATTCGCCCGTTCGCTGCTCAGGAAAGACTCATGACCGAAGCCAACACCGTCGACGCCACTCTTCGCGCCCTGCTCGCCGATGTACTCGGCCTCGGCGAAGCGCGCGCCGCGGCGCTGACCGAGGACAGCGGGCTGTTCGGCGAACTGCCCGAATTCGATTCGATGGCGGTCGCGACGGTGCTGACCGAGATGGAAGACCGCCTCGGCATCCTGATCGACGATGACGAGATCGATGGCGAAATCTTTGAAACCTACGGCAATTTGCTCGCCTTTTCGCTGCGCAAAGTGACCGATTGATCCTGGATGCGCGCATGAGCGAACATCGATTGCGCATCGACCCCGCGGGCGTCCCCCGCGCCACCATCCTGATCGTCCCGCCGCTGTTCGAGGAAGCGAACCGCATGCGCCGCACGCTGGTGCTCGCGATGCGCGCGCTCGCGAGCCAAGGCTTTGCCGCGCTGCTTCCCGATCTGCCGGGGCAGAATGAGAGCTTGATCCCGGTGGCCGAGGTCGATCTGGCGCGCTGGCAGGAAGCCCTCGCCGACGTCGTCGCGGGGATCGATGGACCGGTGATCGTCGCCTCGGTACGTGGCGGCGCGTTAATTGATCATCGCGCAAAGGCAATGGCGTGGTGGCGACTGGCGCCCGTCGGCGGCGCGTCTCTGCTTCGTACGTTGATGCGCGCGCGCGTCAGCGCCGACCGCGAGGCGGGTGTAACATCGTCGCTTGAAAGCTTGCAGGAAAAAGCCAAATCCGAAGCCTTGCTTCTCGCGGGGAATGCGCTTTCGCCCGCTATGGTCGCCCAATTGGGAATCGCCGAAGCGCAGCCGGTCGAACCGCTGCGCAGTACCGGCATCGGCGCCGATGGCATAGCGGGCACTCCGCTCTGGCTGCGCGCCGAGCCGGGCGAAGATGCCGCGATGGCCGAGGCCATCGCCGCCGACATATCCGCATGGAGCCGGACATGCGGCATCAGCTGAGCTTTGATTGCGAAGGCGCGGCGCTCGCCGCGAGCCTTGACAAGGCGGCGGGCAGCACCGGTCTGCTGATCGTATCGGGCGGCAACGAGATTCGCAGCGGCGCGCATCGCGGGATGGCCATGCTGGCGCAGCGCGTCGCGGCCGAGGGATATTCCGTCTTCCGCTTCGACCGGCGCGGGATCGGCGACAGCGAAGGCGCGAATGGCGGTTTTGAAAGCAGCGGCCCTGATATCGCCGCCGCGATTGCGGCGTTTCGCGAGGTGACGCCACAACTCACCCGCATCGTCGCCTTCGGCAATTGCGACGCCGCCAGCGCGCTGCTGTTCCATCGGCCACCAGCGCTCGATGCGCTGATCCTTGCCAATCCGTGGACTTATGACGGCGAAAGCGAAGAGGCAGCGGACGAACCCGCCCTACCCCCGGCATCGGCGATCCGCGCGCGCTACCTGTCGCGGTTGAAGGACCCCGGAAGTCTGCTGCGGCTGGTGAAGGGGGAGATCGATCTGCGGAAACTGCTACGCGGCCTTTTGGCAATCAAGACACCGGCGGCGCCCGCCGCGCCCGACAGCCTCGCTGCGCGGATCGACGGCGCCATGGCGACACTCGATGTGCCCGCGACGATCCTGCTCGCGACCGGCGATCGAACCGCGCAGGCATTCATGGAAAACTGCCCGGCGGCGCTGAACCGCGTTCCGGTCGAGCGCCTTGCCAGCCCGTCGCACAGCTTCGTCGGCGAAGATAGCGAGTGGCTGGCGCAGCGGATCCTGGAAATACTGAAGTGACTATATCACCCTATGCCGATGACGGTTTTGGGGTGGATTGCAGACGATCGATTACCCCATCCCCTCTCCTTCAGGGGAGGGGCAGCGAGACTTGGGAGCTTGCTCCCTAGTCGCAGCGGGGTGGGAGCTTGCAACCTTGCGCAAGGCCGATGCCCCCCACCCCAACCCCCTCCCCTGAAGGGGAGGGGCTTAATGGCGCTACGGCAACTACCGGTCGAAAGCTGCCGTTACAGCGCAGCCTCAGGCGTCCGCCATCGCGTGATATTCGGCTTCGGCCAAGAAGCGCTCGGCATCGAGCGCGGCCATGCAGCCCATGCCCGCGGCGGTCACCGCCTGGCGATAGACCTTGTCGGCGACGTCCCCCGCGGCGAAAACGCCGGGAATCGAGGTCAGCGACGTGCCGGGCGTTATTTGCAAATAGCCGTCGTCGTCGGTCGGCAGCTTGCCCTTGAACAATTCGGTCGCCGGGCTGTGGCCGATCGCGACGAAACCGCCGTCGGTCGGCTCGTGGCTCGTCTCGCCGGTGACGGTGTCGATCAGGTCGACACCGACCAGCCCCGAAACGCCCTCGCCCGCGACGAAGCGCTCGACGCGCTTGTTCCACAGCACCTTGATCTTCGGGTTGACCATCAACCGGTCCTGCAGGATCTTTTCGGCGCGCAGATGGTCGCGGCGGTGGATCAGCGTCACATCGTCGCTGTGGTTGGTCAGGTACAGCGCTTCCTCGACCGCGGTGTTGCCGCCGCCAATCACCACGACCTTCTTGCCGCGATAGAAGAAACCGTCGCACGTCGCGCACGCCGACACGCCCTTGCCGCCGAGTTCCTGCTCACCCGGAACACCCAGCCATTTCGCCTGCGCACCCGTCGCGATCACCAGCGTTTCGGCCATATAGACGTCGCCGCCGTCGCCGGTCAGCTTGAACGGGCGGCGCGACAGGTCGACGTCGACGATCGTGTCCCAGATCATGCTGGTGCCGACGTGCATCGCCTGCGCGGTCATCTGTTCCATCAGCCACGGACCCTGCACCACCTCGGCGAAACCGGGGTAGTTTTCGACGTCGGTGGTGATCGTCAGCTGGCCGCCGGGCTGGATGCCCTGCACCACGATCGGCATCATACCCGCGCGCGCCGCGTAAATCGCGGCCGACAGGCCGGCGGGGCCGGAACCGAGGATGAGCATCTTGGTGTGGTGAACGCTGGGCATGACGGTCTTTCAATGGCTGTGCGGACACGCACAGATGGGTGTTGCCAACCGCGCTAGCAAGGGTCACCTTCCGCGCCAAGGGGAGACTGGCGAATGGCAAGCTGGTGGGAACGTCACGGAGTACCGCGGCTGATCAAATGCGCCTGTTCGCAGGGGCAGATCATGAAGGTCAGGAGCAAGGTCGTGCCGCACGCGCGCGGCCATGTGCTCGAGCTCGGCTGCGGCGGCGGGATCAACATGGAATTCTATCGCCCCGGGCAGATCGAGAGTTTCAGTGGGCTCGACCCCTCACCCGAACTGCTCGCGATGAGCGTCGCTGCGGCGGCGGCGCGCGGGATCGACGCCGATATAAGGGGCGGCGTCGGCGAGGCGATGCCGTTCGAGAGCGGGTCGTTCGACACCGTCGTCACGACATTTACGCTGTGCTCGGTTGGCGATCAGGCGGCGGTGCTGAGCGAGATCCGCCGCGTGCTGAAGCCCGGCGGGACCGCGCTGTTTCTGGAGCATGGCGCAGCGCCCGATGCCGGGGTCGCGAAATGGCAGCGGCGGATCGAGCCGGTGTGGAGACGCATCGGCGGCAATTGTCATCTGACCCGGCCGATCAGCGATGCCTATGAAAAGGCCGGCTTTGCCGTCGACCGGCAGGCTGCCGCCTATATCCCGAAAACCCCGCGGCCGTTCGGCTGGTACGAATATGGCGCGGCGCGGCCCGCCTAAAGAGAGGATTGCGAGACGATGCGATTCTGGCTTGTCACCCTCACCGCCCTGTTCCTCTTCGCGCCGTATGCGGCCGAGGCGCGCAAGGTCGCGCTGATTATCGGCAATGGCGATTATGCGAACACCAGCCGGCTGGTAAACCCGGCGAACGACATCAAGATCGTCGCGGCGTCGGCCAAGCAGGCGGGGTTCGACGATGTCACCATCGCCGCCGACCTCGCGGTCAACGACTTCCAGAAAGCGATGCGCGATTTTCGCGCCAAGGCCGACGGCGCCGAGGTCGCGATGGTCTATTATGCCGGGCACGGGATCGAGGCGCAGGGCAAGAACTGGCTGATCCCGACCGATGCGCAGCTGAAATCCGATCTCGACCTGCCTTATGAGGCGATCAACCTCGACCGGTTGATGGAATCGGTGTCGGGGGCGCAGATTCGCATGGTCGTGCTCGATTCGTGCCGCAACAATCCGTTCGGGCGCTCGTGGCGGTCGGCGACGCGGGCGGTGGTGAATGGCCTGGCGGGGATCGAGGCCGACGATGTGCTGGTGATCTTCGCCGCCGCGCCGGGGCAGACCGCGGCCGACGGGACGAGCGGCAATTCGCCCTTTGCAACCTCGCTGGCGAAGCGCCTGCCGCAGCCCGATATGCCGGTGCAGTTGCTCGGCGGGCTGATCCGCGACGATGTATTGCAGGCAACGGGCGGCGCGCAGCGTCCGTTCGTCAGCGCCAGCATCACGGGCACGCCGGTCTATCTGGTGCCACGCACGGCGACGGCTTCCACGCCGCCCGCATCGGGTGACCGGGCGGCATTGGAAAACCTGCTGTGGAAAGGTGCGATGGCAGAGAACAGCGTGGGCGCCTTCAGCGCCTATCTGGTCGAATTTCCGTCCGGAAAATTCGCTGATCAGGCGAGCGACAACATCAATCGCTTGCTCAAAAGCCCGCCGCTTGCCGCGCCCATCTTCTCGATGACAGCAGCCCAACCGCCTTCGCCTGCGGCCCCGTCAGCGCGCAGATTCACTCTGTCGAACATCCGTGTCGAATGCGTCAAGCTGACCGGGCGGTTGGGGCTCGGGCTGCCCGACCAGTTGTTCTTGCGCTTCAACACGGGACAGCGCTTTCCCGAAGGCAAGAGCGAGATTTATTCGATCAAGAAGGGCGAGAGCTGGGTCGTGCCCGAAAGTTTCGAGTTCGACCAGCCGGTGAGTTTCCAGCTGCGCGAGTTCGACGACATCGGCGGCAGCGACAATATCGGGACGATCGACATCGGCGATGCGCCGGGGACATTCACGAAGACGCTCGACGGCGATGCCAGCGATTATCGGGTGACCTATACGCTGACGGTCGGGTAACGACCGATAGTTGCTGTTCCCCGGCGAAGGCCGGGGTCCAGAGCGCAAATCGCAAACGCTTGTTCTCTAACGCTCTGGGCCCCGGCCTTCGCCGGGGAACAGGGATGGCAATGTCCGCTCACCACCCCAAAGCAGCCATCCCCTATTCCTTCTCGCCGACCTCGACCAGCCCATGCCCGACACTCACGCGCTCGTCGAAAACGAAGCAGCTGCCGTGCCAACGGCTGTCGGCTTCGGGCACCTGTTCGAGATAGGCGAGGATGCCGCCCTTGAGGTGGACGACGTCCTCGACGCCCTCATGGCGGAGGAAGGCGGTCGATTTTTCGCAGCGGATGCCGCCGGTGCAGAACATCGCGACGCGCTTGCCGGCAAAACGGTCGGCGTTGGCGCGCCACCAGTCGGGGAACTCGCCGAAGCTTTTCGTTTCGGGATCGACCGCGCCCACGAAGCTGCCGTAGCCGACCTCGAAGCCGTTGCGCGTGTCGATGAGTATGGTGTCCGGATCGTCGACGAGCGCGTTCCAGTCGGCGGGATCGACATAGGGCGCGGCGCCGCGTGCCGGGTCGAGGTCCGCGACCTTCATCGTCACGATTTCGTTTTTAAGTCGCACCTTCATCCGCTGGAACGGCATGTCGGCGGCGGTCGAATATTTGACGTCGAGCCCGGCGCAGTCGGGCAGGCCGCGAATATGGCCGAGCACCGAGGCGATTCCTGCCACGGTCCCGGCGATCGTTCCATTCACGCCTTCGCGTGCGAGCAGCAGCGTGCCCATCACACCCTCCGCAGCGCAAAGATCGAGCAGCGGCTGACGCAATGCGGGGGGATCGTCGAACGACGCGAAACGATAGAGGGCGGCAACCTGGAACATGCGCGCGCCATGTAGGCGCGATCGGGCGTCAGCGAAAGGGATCGTGCCGCCCGGTTGCATATTGCGCCATCGCCATCGTCGTCCATTGCGCGTTGACACGAATGCAACTCGGGAAGACGCTCGCGTCGGTCACAAAGACATTGGTCGTGCCGTGGACGCGGCATTCGGGGTCGACGACGCCATATTGCGGATTTTCGTTGATCGCGTTGCCGCCGTGCGGGTGGCTGCTCGACAGCGTGACATCGTCCTGTTCGCGGATCGCGGCCTTGAAGAAAACATCGACATCCATGTCGGGCGTGATCTTCTGCCCTTTCGCCAGCGCCGGATAGCATTCGAGCGCGCCCGCTGCGAAATGGACCTTGGTCAGCGTCGCCATCGCGCGGCGGAGCATCGGCAGGTCATCGTCGACATCGAGACGGAATTTGAGCTTGCCGTCGACGATCTGTCCCCGCCGGTCGGCAGGAAAGAGGATGCCCGCCGAATGGACGCGGCCGAAATTCCTCATCCGTTCCGAATGGTCGGCAAACCAGCCGGGCATCAGCGAGGCCATCGACATCGGCGGCTGAAAATGGCTTTCGAGCAGAAAGTCGCCGCAGTCGACATAGCTCGACATCTGGTCCTCGTCCCATGCATCGCCGCCCGCACCGGGCGGCATCAACGCGACGACGGGCGAAGCGACGTTGAGCGAGACCTGATAGCCGGTGTCCGAAATATCGCTGCGGTCGAGCAGCTTGGAAGAGGCGATCGTGCCCGCCGCGACGACGACGCCGACGCGCGCGCGGACGAGGCGGTTCGAACCGTCGGGCAGGATCAGCTTCACCGCCTCCGCCTCGCGTCGGCCGTCGGCGGCGGTCTGCCACATGATCTGCTGTGCCTTGGTGTCCGGCAGGATGCGCGCGTGGCGGTCGCGGCACGCCTGCGGGAGATAGGTCTGCGCGACGCCCATACGGCGGCCATAGGCGCAGCCCGAATTGCAATAGCCGCAATAGGCGCAGGCGTTGGGAGTATTGGGCGGGCCAAAATTCTTGTCGAACCAGTCGGCGACCGCGCGCTTGTCCATGGGGTTGTCCGACGCATCGGCATAGGCGTGCCAGCCGTTGATCAGGTGCGGCCCGTTGTGCCGGCCGCTGCGCGGCTCGATCCGCGCGATGCCGAGCATGTCCTTTACCGCATCATAGCTGTCGTGAAACGCCGCCGCATCGATCGGCGCGCCGATGCTCGCCCATTTGGCGAGCACATCCTTCGCATCGGGATGCGTGCGCCCGGGTTCGTTGACGCGCAGGCAGATGCCGTTGTTGATCGTCGACGATCCGCCGACACAGCGACCCTGAAACACCACGAAATCGCGGTTGGTCGTCGTCTGGACCGCGCCATGCTTGTAGAGATTGGCGATCATGTCGAGTTCGTGATGCGTGATCGCATGGCTGGGATAGAAGGGGCCCGCCTCGACGATCAGCACCTTATAATCCCAGCCCGCGATATTGTACGCCGCGACCGCGCCGCCCGCGCCCGAGCCGATGACGATCACGTCATATTCATCCTCGAGGCTGGCCGCATCGAGGATATGCGCGGGGTCGATCTCGCGCCCGCGAATCGGAACAAGCGGCATATCGCTGCTCCCGCGCTGGCGGAATTTCGGGAGGGTGAATCCAATCTGACGATGAACGGGGTTGGCCGCGTTCGCATCCTGATCGCCGGGCTCGAGCCCCGGCTGCCAGTGGCCGTAATAGCAGGCGTAGATGATCCCGCGCAGCCGGCCCATATCCTGAAACATGTCGATGCTGCTGTCACGCATCCGGTCCTCGATCCGTTCAACGCGCGTCGCGACGTCGGCCTCGGCGAACATCGGACCGAGCACGGGCTCCGTCAGCGTCAGCGAGAGCTGGATCTCCTTGAGCTTGGTGCCGCCGATCTTGCCGAACAACTCGGCGACATTGGCAACGACCTGATCGGGCGTGATGACCATCTGGGCGCCGTCGAACAGCGCCTCGGTCAATGCCTTCAGAAATTTGAGCTGCCCGAAATTGAACGGTGCCGTCATTGCCCTGCCCCCAGTTGTCGCGCGCCACAAAATGCCGCGTTATGCACGGCCGGGGCAAGCTGTATTGTACGGGACCGCCAGTTATGCGGTGTGCGCCAGCGCCTCGACGGGCAGGAACGGCCGCACCGCCGCCATCGCGCGCGTCATATAGTCCTCTTTCTCGCCAACCGGCGCGACATAGTGCAGCGCCTCCTCGGCCGCGGCGGTCCCCGCGAGCCGCGCGATGATCCACGCGGCGAGATATTGCGACGCAAGGCAGCCGCCCGCGGTCGCGACATTGCCGTGCGCGACGAAGGGCGCGTCGAGCACTTCCACTCCCGCCTCGATCACCCACGGCTTGGTCGCGAGGTCGGTGCAGGCAGGGAGCGCACCGATCAGCCCGAGCTTCGCGAGCAGCAGCGTCCCCGAACATTGCGCGCCAATCAGCTGGCGTGACGGGTCGAGCCGGATGCGGCCGAGCATCAGCGGGTCTGCGGCGATCTCACGCGTCCTGACGCCGCTGCCAATGATCACCGCGTCGGCCTTGGTGGCGAAATCGAGCGGTTGCTGCCGTTCGATCGTCACGCCGTTCATCGAGGTGACCTGCGGCGTCGGCGACGTGATGTGCGCCATCCAGCCCTGCCCGCGCAAACGGTTCAGGATGGCCGCGGCGACGAACGAATCGAGTTCGTTGAAGCCGTCGAAGGTCAGCACCGCAATCTGCACGTCAAAACTCCCGGAAAAATATTACGCAAAAGGGGGGGCGCTATACCGCGCCCTCGAACACATCTTCAACCCAGCGCGAGCGCGCGGCATCGTCGCGCGGTGACGCGAGGTAGCGGCCCCATGCCGCGCTCTCGTGCGCGACGATCCCGAGCTCCCAGACGCAGAACGTCGGTCGCGCCACGCCCGCGCCCGGCGGATAGGCCGAATCGAACGGCGCGAAGGCAGGCATGTCGCCGTGCCGATACCAGACGGCTTCCCACAGTTCGTTCGACCCGCGCCACACCGACACGAGCAGGAAATAGAAATCGGCGCCGCAGCGATGGAGGATCACGAATCCGTTATCGCCCGGCGCCACGGCGTCCGACGCATGTTCGGCGAACCAGTCGGCGCAAAGCACGGCCACATCGCCCGGCACCGGCGCGTCGGCGGCGATCAGGTGATAGAGCTTCAGCGCCGCACCGCCGGCTTCGACGCGTTCGCGAAATTCGGCGTGCTTGGGATAGTGGCGATAGGCGGGATCGACGGCGACGGACATAAATGAACCCTCTATTTGTTCCGCCTATGTTCTAGTTGCCGTCGCTCCGCCCCGCAATCCCCTTTCGCGTCAGGCCGCCTTTTTCGCTTGCCGATATTTGTGCAGCAGCGGTTCGGTGTAGCCCGAGGGCTGGGTCGCGCCCTCGAAGATCAGCGCGCGCGCGGCCTGATAGGCGATGCCGTCGGGGGTCAGTTTTTCGTAGAGCGCATCGCCCGCATTCTGCGCGTCGACCTTCGCCGCCATGCGCGTCAGCGCGGCATCGACTTGGCTTGCGGTGCAGACGCCGTGGAGCAGCCAGTTGGCGAGCGCCTGGCTGGCGATGCGCAGCGTCGCGCGGTCTTCCATCAGGCCGACGTCGTCGATGTCGGGCACTTTCGAGCAGCCGACACCCTGATCGATCCAGCGCACGACATAACCAAGGATGCCCTGGCAATTATTATCGAGCTCGCGAATGATTTCGGCTTCGCTCCAGTTGCGGCCGGTGGCGACGGGGATGTTGAGCAAGCGATCGAGTGACGGAACCGCCTCGCCTGCAATCTCGCGCTGGCGGGCGAAGACGTCGACCTGGTGATAGTGCAGTGCGTGGAGCCTCGCAGCGGTCGGCGACGGCACCCACGCGGTGTTCGCGCCCGATTTCGGATGGCCGATCTTGGCTTCGAGCATGCCGCGCATCAGGTCGGGCATCGCCCACATGCCCTTGCCGATCTGCGCCTTGCCGCTGAGCCCGCAAGCGAGGCCGATGCGGACATTGCGGTCCTCGTAGGATGCGATCCAGTCGCTCGCCTTCATCTCGCCCTTCGGGATCATCGGACCCGCGCGCATCGAGGTGTGGATCTCGTCGCCCGTGCGGTCGAGGAAGCCGGTGTTGATGAAGACGATGCGGTCCTTCACGGCGTGGATGCACGCCGCGAGGTTGGCGCTGGTGCGGCGCTCCTCGTCCATCACGCCGACCTTCATCGTGTGGCGCGCGAGGCCAAGCATGCCCTCGACCGCGTCGAACAGGCGGTCGGTGAAGCCGCATTCCTCCGGGCCGTGCTGCTTGGGTTTGACGATATAGATGCTGCCCCCCTCCGGACCACCAGATCGGCTGTTGGTGAGCGTGCCGAGCCCCTTGAGGTCGTGGAGCGAGCAGAGGCTGGTGATGACCGCGTCGCAGAGGCCCTCGGGCGCTTCGGCGCCATTCGCGAGCTTGATCATCGGCGTCGTCATCAGATGGCCGACGTTGCGCACGAACATCACGCTGCGGCCGTGGAGCGTGAAGGTCTCACCCGATGGCGAGGTCCATTCGCGGTCGGGTTCCATCGCGCGCGTCACCGTCTTTCCGCCCTTGGCAAAGCTTTCGGTGAGGTCGCCGCGCATCAGGCCGAGCCAGTTGGCGTAGCCGAGCGCCTTGTCCTCGCCATCGACTGCGGCGACACTGTCCTCGAGATCGATGATCGTCGTCAGCGCGGCTTCGAGGATGACGTCGGCGATTCCCGCAGGATCGGTCTTGCCTATCGCGCTGTCGGGGTCGATCACCAGTTCGATGTGCAGGCCATTGTGGTGGAGCAGGATGCCGCTGGGCTTGCTGCCCACCCATTGCGCGGGATCGGCGAGCGCGGGCTCTCCGCCCCGCCAGTCGGCCCAGCTTCCCGACGCCAGCGGCACCGCGTCGTCGAGGAATGTCTTGGCGCGCGCGATCACCGCGGCGCCGCGGTCGGCGTCATAGCCGCCGGGCTTCGCCGCCGGCGCGTCGAGTGCATCGGTGCCATAGAAGGCGTCGTAGAGGCTACCCCAGCGCGCGTTGGCGGCGTTGAGGGCGAAGCGGGCGTTCAATGCGGGCACGACGAGCTGCGGCCCCGCCATCGTCGCGATTTCGGGATCGACATTCTGCGTGCCGACCTGAAACGGCGCGGGTTCGGGGACGAGATAGCCGATTTCGCGCAGGAACGCCTGATAGGCCCCGGGGTCATGCGCCTGTCCCGCGCGTTCTTCGTGCCAGGCATCGATCTGCGCCTGCAAATCCTCGCGCTTCGCCAGCAGCGCCGCATTTTCGGGCGCGAACTTGCCGAGGAGCCCCGCGAAATCGCTCCAGAATTTGGCGGCGTCGAGCCCCGTCCCCGGCAGCGCGCGCTGCTCGATAAAGTCGGCCAGTCGCGAATCGACGGACAGGCCGGAGCGATCGAGAAATTCAGTCATGCAAGCACCCTCTGGTCGGCGCGGCTGCGCCAGTGGACCCGGGGAGGAAAGGGCCGCTGCGCTATGCCGCGATTGATTTCGATTGGCAATGGGCGCTTTTCAATGCGGGCCGGGTAGTTTACGTTGCAACGCACAACGAAAAAATCCTTCTCCCCAACCGACCCGGAATCATGGACGACACACGACTGAAACTGATGGAAGCCATCGCCCGCAAACGGCTGGTGACGGCGCATTATAACGGCCAGATGCTGACGCTGGCGCCGCACCTGCTGTTCGAGCGCCGCGGCGACCTGTTCATCAGCGCGCTGAACCTCAACAAGAGCTGGCGATCGGACGAGGAGCCGCGGCTCGGGCACTTCAAGCTCGACGGGCTCGCCTCGATCGAACTTAGCGAAGAGGAGTTCGATCCGCTGCCCGGCTTCGAACCCGCGCCGCCACGCGAGGAAGACACGCCGCTACTCGCGGTCTGACATCAGGCAACACCGAGCGCGGGCGTCGGCGCCAGTTCGGCAATCGCGACCCGCACCTGATTCCGCCCGCCCGCCTTGGCGCGGTACAGCGCAGCGTCGGCGCGGCGCGACAGGTCGAACAGCGAATCGCCGGAGGTACGCTGCGCCACTCCGAAAGACGCGGTAAAGCCGCGATCGACCCCCAGCACCGGCAATTGCGCCGAGGCAAAGGTCGTGCGGACGGTTTCGGCATAGAGGCGGCCGTCGGACAGCAGCGCGTCGGGAAGCAGGACGGCGAATTCTTCGCCCCCGATCCGGCCGACGATCGCATTGGCGGGCGCGGCATCGACCAGCATAGCCGCGAAATGTGCGATCACCCCGTCACCCGCGGCGTGGCCGAAGCTGTCGTTGATCTTCTTGAAATCATCGAGGTCGGCTGTGACAAGCACCGCCGTATCCCCGCCGCGCAGCAGCGCCAGTTCGGCATGATGTTCGAAACCGCGCCGGTTGAGCACGCTGGAAAGCGGATCGGTTTCCGAGCGCGCGACCATTTCCGCGGTGGTGTCGCGCATGATCACGAGCAGCATGACGAGCCCGATGGCCATGAGCGTGACCACGCTCCCGCTTTGCGAAATGGCGGCATAGGTCGTCGCCATATAGCCCTGTGGTGCGCTCGCCGTCCCGATTGCCGCCGCGATAAAGGGTTTGGCGACATAGATGATCGCCGCGATCGCCTGGAGCGCGATCAGCAGCAGGTCGAGCGCCTGGCGCCGACCCGAGCGCCAGATCACGAGCCCGAGCAGGGTCTGCATCGCAAAATAGGGAAGCTGGTAGAGCATCAGGCGCAGGGTCGAGCCATAGGTCATGCTGAAGATCACCGGCACGGCGAGGATCGTGAGGATCCAGATCGCGGCCATCGCACCCAACGGCGGCCGCGCACGATAATGATGCGCGACGCCGATCAGCGCAAAGCTGAGCGCGAGCAGGAAAACAAGGAAAATGCCGATGCCGACGGGGGTTGGGTCGATCTGCCGCGTCAGAAGAAATTCGAGCGCGACATCGATGATGCCCATGCCGTAGCCCGCCGCCAGCCACCGCGCGCCGCGCGCGCCACGGTTCGTCGCCGCGACCACGGCGAACGCGACGGCAAAAATGCCGGCAACGGACATATTGATGCCAAGCACAAAGGCGGCAGTCATCGGCTCACTCGCTCATCGGTTCGGTCAGCGTAGCGAAGCTGTTCCGAACTTTCGGTTAATGCGTTGCGATTCGGTACAATTCGACTGCCTCATTACCCAAGGAAGCCGCCCGCGACAGTGACTTGCCGCACAGCCAAGACAAAATAGCCAAGCCGGGGGTGCAAAAGCCCGTCGTCGCTCGCTATAGCCGCCCCATGGTCAGTCTCACCGCGACAGAAAATGCGACGCTCGAACGCGCCGCCGATGCGCCGATGCTCGCGCAGGTGGAGAAATGGGCAGCGATCAACAGCGGCACCGGCAATCTTGCCGGATTGAAGACCGTCGCGGGCGAACTGGCCGATGCTTTTGCGGCGCTGCCGGGCGAAGTCCGGCTGGTCGCCGCCGATCCGGTCGAGAGCGTCGATGGCGCGGGCACCGTCAATACCATCCAGCGCGGCGACCATCTGCATGTGCGCGTGCGGCCCGAGGCGCCGGTGCAGTTGCTGCTGACCGGGCACATGGACACGGTGTTCGCCGCCGACCATCCGTTCCAGACATTGAAGTGGCTGGAGGATGGCGTACTCAACGGTCCCGGGACCGCCGATATGAAGGCGGGCATTTCGGTGATCCTGGCCGCGCTGACCGCGCTGGAGGCATCGCCGCTGGCCGCGCGCGTCGGCTATGACGTGATGATCAACAGCGACGAGGAGACGGGAAGCCAGGCGTCGGCGCGGCTGATCGCAGAGCTCGCGAAGGGCAAGGCTGCCGCGCTCACTTATGAACCCGCACTTCCCGACGGTACGCTAGCGGGGGCACGGCCGGGAAGCGGCAATTTCTCGGTCATCGTCCACGGCCGCGCGGCGCATGCCGGGCGCAATCCGCAGGACGGGCGCAATGCGCTGCTTGCCGCGGCCGATCTGGCGCTGCGGCTCGGCGCGTTGAAGTCCGATACGCTCAAGGTCAATCCGGCGAAGATCGACGGCGGTGGGCCGAACAATATCGTACCCGACAGCGCGATCCTGCGCGTCAACATGCGCCCGTCGACCCCCGATGCGATGGCGGCGGCCGAAGCGGCGATGCGCGATGCCATCGCGGCGGTGTCGCGCGAGCATGACGTGCATTGCCACGTCCACGGCGGCTTCAACCGGCCGCCGAAACCGCTCGACGCCGCGGCGACGCGCCTGTTCGAACTGGTGCGCGACTGCGGTGCCGCGCTCGGCCTGCCGCCGATCAGCTGGAACGCGACCGGCGGCGTGTGCGACGGCAATAATATCGCGGCATGCGGGGTGCCGGTGGTCGACACGATGGGGCCGCGCGGCGGTGCGATCCATTCGTCGGACGAATTTCTGATCGTCGACAGCCTCGCCGAACGCGCGCAGCTGTCGGCGCTGACCATGACAAGAATAGCGGAACGGGGGACTGTGTGAATTATGTGATCCGGGCGGCGCGCCCAAGCGATCTGCAGAGCATTTACGAGATGGCGAAGCTGACCGGTGGCGGCTTCACCAACCTGCCCCCCGACAAGAATGCCTTGCGCGCCAAGCTCGAGCGCACCGAAGCGTCTTTCGCGAGCGACAAGGAATATCCGTCGGACGAGCTGTACCTGCTCGTGCTCGAAGATATGGACAGCGGCGAAGTCCGCGGCACCTGCCAGATTTTCGGGCAGGTCGGCCAGCGCTGGCCCTTCTATTCCTATCGCATCGGCACCGACAGCAAGCATAGCGAGCAGCTCGACCGGACTTTTCACGCGCAGGTGCTGATGCTCAGCAACGACCTCAACGGCGCGAGCGAGGTCGGCGGGCTGTTCCTGCACCCCGCGGCGCGCGCCGGCGGGCTCGGGCTGCTGCTGGCGCGTTCGCGCTATCTGTTCATCGCGCGCCACCGCGCGCGCTTTGGCGACCGCATCCTCGCCGAGCTGCGCGGAGTGATCGACGAGGCGGGCGGATCGCCCTTTTGGGACGGGGTCGCGGGCAAATTCTTTGGCATGAATTTCCAGGAAGCCGACCAGTTCAACGCCGTCCACGGCAACCAGTTCATCGCCGACCTGATGCCCAAGCATCCGGTCTATATCGCGATGCTGAGCGACCATGCGCGCGGCGTCATCGGCGTGCCGCATCCCACCGGGCGCGCCGCGATGCGCATGCTCGAGAATGAAGGCTTCGCGTTCGAAAATTACGTCGACATTTTCGACGGCGGCCCGACGATGACCGCGCGCACCGATCAGGTCGCGAGCATCCGCGACGCGAAGCATATCGAGATTTCGGCCATCGCCGAAACGGGAGAAGATGCGCTGGTCGCGACGGGGCAGCTGGCCGATTTTCGCTGCTGTTTCGGCAAGATCGGCGGGGGCGCGACGCTCGATAGCGAGGCCGCGAAACTGCTGGGTGTCGGCAAGGGCAGCGGCATCAGCTGGATCGGGCGGTAACTTAAGCCCCTCCCCTTCAGGGGAGGGGTTGGGGTGG
>NZ_JBOHHT010000071.1:0-11845 GCF_050725655.1 Sphingopyxis sp.
ACATAATATTCTATGGGAGGCCGGGTGGGGGAGCGGGCCGGTGCCGCCTTCGCCGTCAGGCGGAGAAAATCAACGCCCCTGGCTGCGCCAGCGCTTGACGACGCGCTCGAGGATTTCGGCTTCGCCGCCGGTTTCGCGCCACAGTTTCGAGAAGAGCGGATCGCCCGAAGCCGGCCGCTTTTCCTCTTCAAGCGTGTCGAGATAGACGCGGATCGGGATCGACACGCCTTCGCCGCAGACGATGCATTCGCGGTTACGCAGCGCCGGGATCGAATCGATGAAGCCGCGCGCGCCTTCGGGCATCGCGGCCTTCACATAATGCTGGTCGCGTTCGTTGTTGAGGCGCATCGAGATGATCGTGCCGCACTGCGACAGCACGCCTTCGGCCAGATCGGACGGACGCTGAGTGATGAGCCCGAGCGATACGCCGTACTTGCGGCCTTCCTTGGCGATCCGCTCGAGGATCTTGCGCACCGCCTGACCCTGGCCGGTATCCTTGTACGGGATATAACGGTGGGCTTCCTCGCAGACGAGCAGGATCGGGCGCTGCGGCTCGCCGCGCGACCAGATCGCATAGTCGAAGGTCAGGCGCGAGAGCACCGCGACGACGACGCCGGTAATATCCGACGGCACCCCCGACACGTCGATGATCGAGATCGGCCTCCCGTCCGATGGCAGGCGGAAAATCTTGCCGATGAAGGTGGTCATCGTGTCGGCGACGAGCATACCCGAGAACATGAAATTGTAGCGCGGATCGGCGCGCATTTCCTCGATCTTGCCCTTGATGCGCATGAACGGTGCGCTCGACGTCGCCTTGTCGAGCTTGCCCATCTCGTTTTGCAGGATGTTGAGCAGGTCGGAGAGCAGATAGGGGATCGGCGAATCGACCGTGATCTTGGTCATGCCTTCGGCGAGCCGGTTCTTCGTCCGTGCCTGAAGCAGGCAGCGCGCGAGCACGTCGCAATCGGCCTGGCGGTAGCGGCCCTCGGCAGTGACGAACACTTCGCAATGCTCTTCGAAATTCATCAGCCAATAAGGCATGGCAAGGTTGTCGACATCGAACAGCGCGCCGATACCCTTGAACGCCGCCGAATATTCGCCGTGCGGATCGATCATCACGATATGGCCTTGCGGCGCGAGTTCGCAAATTTTGTGAAGGATCAGCGCGGCGCTCGTCGACTTACCCGTACCGGTCGACCCGAGCAGCGCGAAATGCTTGCCCAGCATCGCGTCGACATAGAGCGACCCGCGAATATCCTTGGTCGGATAAACGGTGCCGATTTCGACATGCGCCCGCTCGTCGGCGGCGTATATCTGCTTGAGGTCGGCGCTGGTTGCCGCGAAAACCTGGCTGCCCGGGATCGGGTAGCGGGTGACGCCGCGACGGAAATTGTGAATGCGACCGGTGATCTTTTCTTCTTCGCCTTCGCCAAGGAAGTCGATCGTCGCGAGGATCAGCCCTTCGCCGCGTTCGTGCAGTTGCTGGTCGCGGATGCTGGCGATCAGCCAGATATTGCCGACACGGACCTTGACCTGCGCCCCGACCTGCCCGGCCATCGCCACCGCGGAATCGCTGGAGGAAGCCAATTTGCCGATCGCCGCGGCATCGAGCAGGATGCGCGAGGCCGAGCCCGAAATATCGACGACTTCGCCGATCATCAGATCATCGCGATGATGGTTGGTCACTGGGGCAACCGGCGCCGCCACGCCGCCGCCGGCAAGACGGACGTGCTGTGCCGCGGTCAAATCCCCGGCGCTGAATCCGCCGCCCTGCATATCCATGTATCCGCCCCGCCTATTGTGGTCCCGGGTCGGGTATCGCAGGTGAGGGTAAATAGGCCGTGAATGATAGCTATCGACGCCGGAAGATCGCCGACGCACCGTAGCCAAGCAGCAGCGACAGGAATACGGCCGAAAGGCCGTACAGAAAGCCATGCCGCTGCGCCGCGAGCGCGACAAAGCGTTCGAACCCGGCCTTGCGGATCTGGACGTCGCGCGAGGCGACCGCAAGCACGCGCCCGCGGCTGATCAGATAGGTTTCGGCGCGGTACGTGCCAACGGGAACGCGTGCCGGCACCGGGATGCGCGCGCGATAGAGCACGCCTTCGGTGATTTCGACCGCGGCGGGATTTTCGACGAACAGACCCGAGCGGCGATAGAGGTCGGTCAGCCCCGCCTCGAAGCGCTCGAGCTTCCTTGCCTCCGAAAATCCGCTTGGCGACATCGACAGATTGGCAAGGCCGAGTTCGAAGATCGCCGCGGTCCGCTCGTCGACCAGCTTGTCGATCGGACGCGACGAGCCGATCGCGTAAAAGCCCGGTGACGTGCGCAGCCGGATGCTGCTGGCATTGACCCAGATGCCCGCGACGCGGCGCTTCTCGCGCAGCACGATCGGGCGCACCGGGCCTTTAAGCACGACGACGATGTCGGCGCGGTCGTCCGGCAGGCGCTGACCGGGATAGAGGATCGCGCCGAACAGCAGCAGCTCCTCGCCGGTAAAGCTGTACTGAATGTCGATCGCGCGGCTCGACACGTCAGGCACCAGCCGCGGGTCGGCGGCTTGGGCGGCCGCCGGCAGCAGCAGCGCAGCGAGCGACAGGAGCAAGGCGCGCGGCGCGCTCATTGCACCGTGTAGATTTCTTCGGGACGGATGAAGAGGTCGACCCCCATGCGCAGCGCGACGAGCAGCACGATCGCCGCGAGCGCCATGCGCAGATATTCGGGCTTCACCTTTTGCGCGAAACGCGCGCCGAATTGTGCGCCAATGACGCTGCCAAGCAACAGCAGCCCGGCGAGCACGATGTCGACGGCACCGGTGGTCAGCGCGTGGACCATCGTCGTCGCGATCGTCACGAACAGGATCTGGAACAGCGACGTGCCGACGACCACCTGCGTCCCCATGCCGAGCAGATAGAGCATCGCGGGCACCATGATGAAACCGCCGCCGACGCCGAGCAGCATCGTCAGCACGCCCCCGACCATGCCGAGCAGCAGCGGCGCGAGCGGCGAAATATAGAGGCCCGAGCGATAGAAGCGCCAGCGCATCGGCAGGTTCGCGACCATCGGATGGTGACGCCGCTTGCGCGCGGGCGCCGGCAATCCGGATTGCGCCGCACGGTAGCTTCCCCACGCCTCGCGCCCCATGAAGGTGCCGACGATGCCGAGCAGCGCGACATAGAGAATATTGATCACCGTATCGATCTGGCCCCAGGCGGTGAGCAGCTCGAACAGCCCCGCGCCGATCAGCGATCCCAGCAGGCCGCCCGCCACCAACACGCCGCCCATGCGCAGGTCGACCCCGTCGCGCTCAAGATGCGCCATCACCCCCGACACGCTCGCGCCCGTCACTTGCGTCGCCGCCGATGCCGCGGC
Organism: Sphingopyxis sp.; assembly: GCF_050725655.1. Taxonomy (GTDB): domain Bacteria; phylum Pseudomonadota; class Alphaproteobacteria; order Sphingomonadales; family Sphingomonadaceae; genus Sphingopyxis. The sequence goes on from NZ_JBOHHT010000071.1 coordinate 3,373, forward strand.
AACCGTCGGCGGGATGCCGTAAAAGATAAGCAGCGGTGTGGTCAGAAAGCCGCCGCCGACGCCGAACATGCCCGACAGGAAACCCACCCCGCCACCGAGCAGGATGATGACCAACGCATTGACCGACAGATTGGCGACTGGGAGGTAAAGATCCATGGGCCCCGACGAACGTCCGCAGCGCCGGATCGGCGCCGATTCCTGAGACCCTAGACCATTTTTTCGGGTCGGGGAATCGGCTGCTTCGGCTAAATTTTCAGCCGGTCAAAAGTCGCTCGCGAGAGTCAGCGCAAGGCCGCTTGCGGGGCGCGCATCCCCCGCGACGCGCTGGCGCCAGTCGAGCGCGATACGGCTGCCCTCGCCGACGTCGGGCAGACGCAGCGTCAGCCGCGGGCCGACATCGACGCGCGCCGCGCCGGGCTGCATCGCACCCGCCGCGAGCGCGCCGAGGCGCAAGGACGTTTCTTCGGAACCAAGGCGGCGATCGACGATAATCGCCGCATCGGCAAAGCCGTCGCGCCGCCGCGTCCCGACGACACCCGCCTGCGCATAGGCGTCGAGCCGGAAACCGGCAGGCAGCGCGACATCCGAGACACCGCCGCTGGCCATGATGGCAAGCGCGGTCCGTCCCTCTTTCCCTGCCGCGACGCGCTGTTCGATCGCGAGATCGACCGGCAGATGCGCGAGCGGGGCAAAGGCGAGGCCAAAGGCAAGCTCGCGCTGCTGCGGCCGCTGTACCGCGATCGTTGCACGGCCATAGGCGCGGATGCGGCCGGCGTCGCCAAACCCATAGGCAAGGCGAAGCCCGGCCTGACTGCCGCCAAGCTGGCTCGCCCCGCCGATGGTTTCGGACGCATTCCCCGATCCTTCGCGCAGATAGAGCCAGCTGCCGAGCGACCAGCTCGAAAGCTGTCGCTGCAGCCAGAACGGCTTGCCCTGCCCCGGATCGGCGCGCGCGTCGGGTGCGAACGGGAACCATGCCGGCCCGCCCGCGCCAAGCGCCGAGCGCGCGCCGCCGCCTGCGGGTGGCGGCAGCAATCGCGCCATGAGCGCCAAGCGAAGGCTGTGACGATCGGCACCGAAACCGCCCGAAACCGGTTCTTCTCCAGGCGTGAGCGGCTCATCGGCCAATCGAGCCCCCTGCACGGCGGAACTATGCGACGCACGCACGCGCAGCGACGGTAAGGCACGCATCGGCACCGCGGCCGCGCGCGACGCGATGGCCGGAACGCTATCGCTCGCGGCAAAGGGTGACGGCACCGCCCAAGGCATGGTGGCCGGGTCGGGGGGAGGCGCGACAGCGGGGTTCCAGACGATCATGATCCGCACGGCGATCCAGCCGCCGACGCACAGGAGCAGGAAGCGCAGCGCCGGCGCGTCGCGCCGCGCGTCGACCCGGCGCGCCATCACCGCGCCACCGTCCTGGCAAAAGCGTCGTCGTAGGTGGTCTCATTTTCCAGATGTTCGGTCTTGTCCCATATGACTTCGCCCGATCGCAGCATTCGCCAATAGAGACCGATCGCGCGCCGCGCCGCGAGCATCGCGATCACATTCGAAAAAAAGGCGCGCGGCAGCGAAAGCATCGCCTCGCGCAAGCCGTACCAGCGCGCCGTGAAATGTCCGCGCATCGCCAGTCGCCAGCACAGCATGACCGCATTGAAGGCGAGAAGCAGCCGCGTGCCGTCGCCCACGATGATCGCATTCCAGCCGAGCAGATACTGCCCCGCCCAGCCTAGCGCCGTCAGCAGCGCCCCGACATACGCCGCAAGGAGAATGAGCGCGGCGAGCGGCGCGCGGCGGTCGCGCCACAGCATCCAGCGAGCGATCCAGGCACGGCTCGCACCAAGATCGGCGTCATCCCGTCGCGACCCCGGCCAGCCGAGATGATCCCATCCCGCCAGCGCGATCCCGGCGATCCATCGCGATTTCTGCCGCACCGCCTTTTCGGTCCGGCCCGGAAACGCACCCCGCGACACGATACGGTCGCCCGCGGGTCCGACCGTGTCGACAAAGCGGGTTCCAAGACCGTAGGCGCCGATCACCATGCCGATCTCGTAATCTTCGGTCAGGCTGTCACAGCGAAAGGGTTCGCCGCCGCGCTCGATCGCCAGCAGCGCGAGCGCAGTACGCGTCAGTGCGCAGCCAACCCCCGCCGATGGAAGTGGCAGGCCGAGCCGCGAACGAACGACCAGTTCCTTTCCGTGCGCTTCGGCAAATTCGTCGCCATAATGGCCGCCGACCCAGCGCTCATCACGCTTGATCAAGGGCACGACGGGAATTTGCACCATCGCATTTTCGCCGAGATAGCGGCGATAGAGCGCGAGTTCGCCCCGATGAACATGATCCTCGGCATCGTGAAGGACGATCGCGGCAAAACGAACGCCCTCGGCGCGCTCGTCCTCGGCGAGCGCCGCCCACAGCCGGTTGAGATTGTCGCCCTTGGTCGTCGGCCCTTCGCGGCTGCCGACGACAAGCCGCAGCCGTCCGTCGCGCGCGACCAGCGGCGACACAGCGAAGAGTGTCTCGGCGTCGTTGGGATAGCAGCCGACGTAAAGCCGGAAATCCTCGCCCTCCCACGCGCCAAGCGTCCGCTGCAGCATCGCGGGAAGCGCTTTGGCCTCGTCCCATGCGGGTACGAAGATCGCAAAGCGTCCCTCGACCGGCGGCGCGGTCGGCGTCAGCGACGGTCCGCGGCGGCGCGTCGCCAGCCACAGCGCGTCGAAAAGCAGATCATCGAGTCCGAACAGCAGGATTCCGACCGACGCGAACAGCATCAGTTCGTGGCCGGCACCCAGCACCAGCCATTCCAGCCATGCGGTTGACAGCTCCACCCTAGCCCCGCCCCCACTGATGACCTAATGTCATCCACACCGATAGTGCTAGTGAATGAGTCCCATTTGTAAAGTCGGGCGCTTACGCCCGGATGATCGTCAAACAGTCTGACCAACTAAGGAAATGATTAACCATGAATCGCAGTAATCCGTCCCGCTCGGCATTGCGTGACTTTCTCGCAAGCGAAAGTGCCGGGGGGATCCTGCTGATTTTCGCAGCCATATTGGCGATGATTGTCGCCAATTCGTCGTTCGGGGCCGTTTACCACGACGCAATCCATGCCGTGACCGGGCCGGTGCTCACCGACAAGCTCGGCCCGATGACCGTCCATCTGTGGATAAACGACGGGCTGATGGCGATCTTCTTCCTGCTCGTCGGGCTGGAAATCAAGCGCGAGTTCGTCGACGGACGGCTTGCGAGCTGGGACCGGCGGCGGTTGCCGTTCATCGCCGCGGCGGCGGGCATGGCGGTTCCGGCGGCGCTTTACATGATTTTTGCGGGCAGCACGCCGGGGCTCGCGCAAGGCTGGGCGATCCCGGCGGCGACCGACATCGCCTTTGCGATGGGGGTGCTCGCGCTGCTCGGCAAGCGCGCGCCGACCTCGCTCAAGCTGTTCCTCGTCACCGTCGCGATCGTCGATGACATGGGCGCGGTGGCGATCATCGCGCTTTTCTATACCGCAAAGATCAACATCCTCGCGCTCGGTGCGGCGGCGGCCATCCTCGGGGTCATGTTCGCCTGCAATCGCACGGGCGTAAAAAGCCTGATCCTATACATGCTGATGTTTGCGCTGCTCTGGTACGCGATGCTTCTTTCGGGTGTTCATGCCACGATCGCGGGCGTGCTCGCCGCAATGATGATCCCCTTCGAACGCACCCCGGGCGCGCCCGACAGCGCGACCTCGCCATTGCACCGGCTGGAGCATGCGCTTCATCCTTGGGTCGCCTTTGCGATCGTGCCGCTGTTCGGCTTCGCCAACGCCGGTGTCGATGTCAGCGGGCTGACCGCCGAGCAGATTTTCGCGCCGCTGCCGCTCGGCATCGCGGCCGGCCTGTTCATCGGCAAGCAGATCGGCATTTTCGGCAGCGTGTGGCTGTCGGTCAAACTCGGCATTGCGGGCCGGCTGCGCGGCGCGACCTGGCTGCAAGTCTATGGCGTCGCGATGCTCTGCGGTATCGGCTTCACGATGAGCCTGTTCATCGGCGGGTTGGCCTTTCCGGGCGATGCGCTGCTTGTCGAGGAAGCCAAGATCGGTATTTTGATGGGATCGCTCCTCGCGGCGCTGGTGGGCTTTGCCGTGCTGCGTCTTGCACCGCTCCACCAGCAACATGGCGCCGTCGAAGCGCAAACGAATGGCGAGATTGCGGCCGATGGCGATGTGCGTGACACGTCCGAAAGCGGCAGTATAGCGACGCAATGATACGCAACCTCATCGCCCTGTCGCTGATCGCCGCCTTGCCCGGCTGCGCCGCAAACGAGACGAAACCGCCGGCTGCGAAGGCGGGTATCGCCACAGTCGACGTGCGCCGTACTCCGGCTTCGGCCAAGGCGCTCGACGATATCGCAGCAGCCTATCTGAAGCTGTCGCTCGAAATCGGGACGCACGAGCCGGGCTATATCGACGCCTATTACGGCCCGCCCGAACTACAGAAAGCCGCCGAGGCGACGGCGCGCGATAAACCCGCACTCCTCGCCGCAACCCGCGACCTGATGGCGCAGGTCGATCTTGCAGCGCGGCGCATCTCCGACCCGCTCGCAAAACGCCGCGCCACCTTCCTCCGCGCCCAGCTTCGCGCCGCCGAGACGCGATTGTTGATGATGCAGGGCACGCGCTTCGCCTTCGCCGACGAGGCCGAGCGGCTGTTCGGCGTCCGCCCGCGGCTGAAGCCGCTCGCGAGTTACGACCCCGCGCTGAAGCAGATCGAAACGCTCGTCCCCGGCGACGGCCCGCTCGCCGACCGCGTCGAAGCCTATCTCGACGCCTTCACCATCCCCAAGGAGCGGCTGCAGAAGACCTTCGACGCCGCGGTCGCGCGCTGCCGCGGGCGCAGCATGGCGCATATCGCGATGCCCGAGGGCGAAAGTTTTCGCCTCGAGTTCGTCACCGGCAAGAGCTGGAGCGGTTATAATTATTATCAGGGCGGCTATCACAGCCTGATCCAGGTCAACACCGACCTGCCAATCCGCCTGTCGCGCGCGCTCGATCTCGGCTGCCACGAGGGCTATCCGGGGCATCATCTGCTCAACATGAAGCTGGAGGAAGGGCTGGTCAAAGAACGCGGCTGGGCCGAATTCAGCGTCTATCCGCTCTACAGCCCGCAAAGCCTGATCGCCGAGGGCAGCGCCAATTACGGCATCGACCTCGCCTTTCCCGAAAGCAGCAAGGCCGATACCGAACGCGACGTGCTGATGCCGATCGCCGAAATCGCGGTGCCGTCGGACGATCGCTACTGGCAGCTGCTCGCGGCAATCAAGCGCGCATCGGGCGCGCGGCTGACGATCGCGCAGCAATATCTCGACGGCGTGATCGACCGCCCGACCGCGGTGGCGCTCACCCAGAAATATATGCTCGTCTCGCCGCAGCGCGCCGAACAATCGGTGAGCTTCACCGACCAGTATCGCAGCTATATGATCAACTACGGTCTCGGCGAAACGATGGTGCGCGCCTATGTCGAGCGCGGCAAACCCGGCCGCGACGAGATGTGGCGGCGCATGGCAAAGATCGTCAGCGAACCGACGCTGCCTTCGGATTTGCTCGCACGGTGACGCACGAGGCGGCGGATCACTCCGCCGCCATCGCCATTTCGACGCGCTGCGGGCCGCGGATGACGCCGCCCGGCGTCGGACCCTGCATCGCCCCGTCGCGGAACGTCACCACACCCGACTTCACCGTCGCGACATAGCCGTCGGCCTTTTGCAGCAGGCGCTTGCCGCCCGCGGGCAGGTCGAAGGCGAGCCACGGCTTGCCGAGCCTGATCGTGTCCATGTCGATGACGTTGAGGTCGGCGAGATAGCCCGGCGCGAGCACGCCGCGATCCTCGAGGCCATAGAGCAACGCGGTGTCGCGGCACTGGCGCTTCACCGCATGTTCGAGCGCAACGCGAGCTCCTTTGCGGTCGCGCACCCAATGCTGGAGCATGAAGGTCGGCGAAGCGGCGTCGCAGATCGTCCCGCAATGCGCGCCGCCGTCCGACAGGCTGTTCACCGTGTCGTCCGACGCCTGCAAATCCTCGAGGAAATTGAGGTTGCCGTCGCGGTAGTTGAGGATCGGGAAATAGATGAACCCCTTGCCATCATCCTTCATCAGCAGCTCATAGGCATATTCGGCCGGCGACACGCCCGCCGCCAAGGCGCGCGCCATGATGCTTTCGTCCATCTTCGGCTCATAGTTGAAGTCGGGGTCCATTTCGAAATGGACCGGCCAGCCCTCGGCGACGATCTTGAGGAAGTCGAGGATGTCGCTTTCGGGCCAGACATTGACCTCTGCGATCATCCGCGCCTTGAATGCTGGATCCTTGAGCTTCGCGAGCTGCTGCTCCCACGGCAGGTCGATGATCTCGTTCCACGCGGGCTTGAAGCGGAACGGGTGCACCGTTCCCTGCCACGCCATGATGATGCCGTTGCCGCGTAGTGCGATCTGCGCGACAATGTTCGCGCCGGTCGCATTCTGCTTCCGCATTTCCGAAATCTGCTCTTCGAGCGGCAGTTCCTTGGCGATCGACTGCAATGCGGCAAAGGTCACCGGCAGCCCGGTTTCGCGGCTCAAATCCCCCATCCACTGGAACTCGTTCCACTCGCGCTTCATGTCGCTCGCCATTTCGAACACGCCGTAACCGACACGCCCCATCGCGCGGCCGATCGCGATCAGTTCCTCGGCGGTCGCGGTGGTGCCGGGGACGAGTTCGCCGTCGATCGACTTGTGCAGCACGGTGCGGCTGGTCGAGAAACCGAGCGCGCCGGCGCGGACGCCTTCCTCGACGATCCGCGACATTTCGGCGATGTCCGCGTCGGTCGGGATCGCGCCGGGCTTTTCGCGGTCGCCGAGCACATAGGCGCGCACCGCGCCGTGCGGGACGTGGCACGCGACATCGACGGTGCGCGGCAGCTTTTCGAGCGCGTCCATATATTCGGGGAAAGTCTCCCAGTCCCACGACATGCCCTCCGCGAGCGCGGTGCCGGGGATGTCCTCGACGCCTTCCATCAGCGAAATCAACCATTCGTGGCGGTCGGGTTTGGCAGGCGCAAAACCCACACCGCAATTGCCCATCACGACGGTGGTAACGCCGTGCCAGCTCGACGGCGCCATTTCCTGGTCCCACGTCGCCTGCCCGTCATAATGGGTGTGGACGTCGACAAAGCCGGGGGTCACGATCTTGCCGACGGCGTCGATTTCTTCGCGCCCGGCGCCCAGATTCTCGCCGACCGCGACGATGCGGTCGCCATCGATCGCAACGTCGGCGACAAAGGGCGCTCCGCCCGAACCATCGACGATTGTGCCGCCGCGAATCACCAGATCATGCATGTCCGCTCTCCCAAGTCTTTTGGCCTGATTTTTTGGTTTCAGGAGAAAACCTATCATCAAAATTGCGATATGCAAATAAGCGCGCGATGCTTGCGACAAAGCGCTATGATGACGCGGCCAAAGCAATGGGAGTCGATGCCATGATCCGCCCGCTTACCCTCGCCCTCCTGCTCGCCGTTTCGGCGACGCCGCTCGCTGCCAAAGAGGCTGCTGCCCCAAGCTACAAGGCCGCGCTGGCCGACCCGGCGCGGCCCGCCGCCGACCGTGAACGCGACGCGGCGCGCAAGCCCGCCGAACTGCTCGCCTTCGCGCAGATCAAGCCGGGGCAGAAGGTCGGCGATTATGTGATGGGCGGCGGTTACGTCACCCGGCTGCTCGCCGCCGCGGTCGGCCCGTCGGGCAAGGTCTATGGTTTCCAGCCCGCCGAATTCATCGCCTTCAAGAAACAATATGGCGACGATCAGGCCGCGGTCGATGCCGCTTATGTCAATGTCGATGCGGTTGCCGGCCCGTTCGCCGCTCCCGCTTTTCCCGAACCGCTCGACACGATCATCACGGTGCAGAATTTCCACGACCTGTATCTGAAACCCTTCCCCGTCGGGACGGGCGACAAGGCGAGCGCCGCGCTGTTCGCGGCGCTGAAGCCCGGCGGCACGCTGGTCGTCGTCGATCATAGCGCGGCAAAAGGCAGCGGCACGACGCTGTCCGACAGCCTGCACCGTATCGACAAGGATGCCGTGGTCGCCACGCTCACCCAGGCGGGGTTCAAGCTCGAAGCCGAAGACGACCTCTATCGCCGTCCCGCCGATCCGCGTAGCGCCAATGTCTTCGATGCGGCGATCCGCGGCAAGACCGACCAGTTCACCCTGCGCTTCCGCAAACCGGGATAAGAAATGACCAGCGACGACGAAGATTATGTCTATGACGAGGCGAGCGGCGAATGGCTGTCCGCTAGCGACGCGCGCGACCGCGCGGCCACCGCTGCGGCCGGCCCCATGATCGGACAAGGCGAGCGCGCGCTCGGGGCGGCGCACCGCCCGTCCCGCCGCCGCCAGCCCGGCGAAGGCTTGCGGCGAAGTCACCTCATGAAGCAGGTGCAGGTCGATATAGAGCAGAGACTCG
>NZ_JBOHHT010000072.1:0-5180 GCF_050725655.1 Sphingopyxis sp.
AGCGCTGACGGAGGGGGCTGGCGCCCGCCCGCAACGTCGCTTCAGGCCGCCAACCCCCTCCACCACCTTCGGCGGTCCCCCTCCCCGCAAGCGGGGAGGACCTTTACGGCTGCAACCGGTCGTTAGCTGCCACCTACCTTCGTCACCCCGGACTTTATCCGGGACCCATTGCAACGTTGGTAAGCTGGACCCCGGATCAAGTCCGGGGTGACGATAGGGAAAATGTCGCCTTCCGGTCGTCAGACGCTTTTCCCCGAATCCAGCGCATAACCCGCCGACCGCACGGTGCGGATGATGTCCGTGGTGCCGGGCAGGTTGATCGCCTTGCGCAAACGCCGGATATGCACGTCGACGGTGCGCAGTTCGATGTCGCTGTCCTGACCCCAGACGCTGTCGAGCAATTGCCCGCGCGAGAAGACGCGGCCCGGATGCTCCATGAAATGGCGGAGCAGGCGGAACTCGGTCGGCCCCATCGCGACGATCTGGGCGTTGCGCACGACCTTGTGCGCGACTGAATCGAGTTCGATGTCGGCATAGCTCAGCATCTCGCCGGCGAGCGCGGGGCGCAGGCGGCGGAGCACTGCCTGGACGCGCGCGACGAGTTCACGCGGGCTGAACGGCTTGGTGACATAATCGTCGGCACCGGTCTCGAGGCCGCGGATGCGATCCTCTTCCTCGCCGCGGGCGGTGAGCATGATGATCGGCACGTTCGCCGATTTCGGGTTGCGGCGCAGGCGCCGGCAAACCTCGATGCCCGGCAGGCTCTCGATCATCCAGTCGAGCAGGACGATGTCGGGAACGCGCTCCTCGACCAGGACGAGCGCTTGCTCGCCATCGGGGGTCTGACGGACCGAGAAACCTTCGCGGGCGAAATGCCAGACGATGAGTTCGGCGATCGCCTCGTCATCCTCGATCAGCAGCAAATCGGGCTGCGGCATCAGCCTTGCTCCTGCTCCGCCGACGCGGCGCCTTCGGGGGTCTCGCCGCGCTCGCGTTCTTCCATATGGTCGCCGGTGACGACGTAATAGACCATCTCGGCGATGTTCGTCGCATGGTCGCCCATGCGTTCGAGATTCTTCGCGACGAACAGCAAATGCGCGCTTTCCGAAATATGCTTCGGATTTTCCATCATGAAAGTGACGAGCGTGCGGAAGATGCTGTTGTAGAAATCGTCGACATTCTTGTCGCGGACGGTCACCCGCACCGCGAGTTCGGCGTCGCGCGCCGCAAAGCTGTCGAGCGCGTCGTGGATCAGTTCGGCGACGATCGACGACATCGACATGAGCAGCGGGATCGCTTCGATCGACCGCGTCTGGTCCATCAGCGCGACGCGCTTGGCGATATTCTTCGCATAATCGCCGATGCGCTCGACCACCGAGACGATCTTCAGCGCCGCGATCATTTCGCGCAAATCGTCGGCCATCGGGGCGCGGAGCGCGATCGTCTGTGCGGTGAGCTGTTCGATCTCGGCTTCGAGCGCGTCGATCTTCTTGTCGTCGCGCACGACCTGCGCCGCGAGGTCGAGGTCGCCGCTGTTGAGCGCGCTCATCGCCTGGAGCAGCGCCTGTTCGGCACGGCCGCCCATCTCGCTGATCAGCCCGCGCAGGCGGTTGAGGTCTTCGTCGAATGCCTTGACCGTATGATCGTTGACTACTGCCATCGTTCGTTCCTTTCGCGGCTACGGATCAACCGTAGCGGCCGGTGATATAGTCCTTGGTGCGTTCCTGCTTCGGGTTGGTGAAGATGTCGGTGGTCTTGCCGTATTCTACCAGTGTGCCGAGGTGGAAAAAGGCGGTGCGCTGCGACACGCGGGCCGCCTGCTGCATGTTGTGCGTGACGATCACGATAGCATATTTGCCGCGCAGTTCGTGGATCAGCTCCTCGATCTTCGCGGTCGCGATCGGGTCGAGCGCCGAGCAGGGCTCGTCCATCAGGATGACTTCGGGATCGACCGCGATCGCGCGCGCGATGCACAGGCGTTGTTGCTGGCCGCCCGACAGCGCGGTGCCGCTTTCCAGCAGGCGGTCCTTGACCTCGTCCCACAGGCCGGCGCGCACCAGCGCGCGCTCGACAATGACGTCGAGGTCGGCCTTGTTCGGCGCGAGGCCGTGGATGCGCGGGCCATAGCCGACATTGTCATAGATCGACTTGGGGAAGGGGTTGGGCTTCTGGAACACCATGCCGACGCGCGCGCGCAGCTGCACGACGTCCATCGACGGCGCGTAGATATTTTCGCCGTCGAGTTCGATCTGGCCGGTCACCTTCGCACTCGCGACGGTATCGTTCATGCGGTTCAGCGACCGCAGGAAGGTCGACTTGCCGCAGCCCGACGGGCCGATGAAGGCGGTGACCAGGTCGGTGCCGACGTCGATCGAGACGTCGTTGATCGCCTGTTTCTCGCCGTAAAAGACGTTGACGCCGTGCGCCTTCATCTTGGGATCGGCGATGGTAAGATCGTCGGGGATCAGCGTAGAGTTGGTCATGGGGTCACCAGCGTTTTTCGAATTTGTTGCGAAGATAGATCGCAAAGGCGTTCATCGACAGCAGCACGATAAGCAGCACGAAGATCGCGGCGGAGGTTTTCTCGACAAAGCCCCGGTCGACTTCGTCCGACCAGAGGAAGATCTGCATCGGCAGCACCGTCGAGGGCGAGCAGATGCCGCCCGGAACGTCGCCGATAAAGGCGCGCATCCCGACGAGGAGCAGCGGCGCGGTCTCGCCCAGCGCGCGCGCCATGCCGATGATCGTGCCCGTGAGGATGCCGGGCAGGGCGAGCGGCAGGACGTGGTGGAACACCACCTGCACCGGGCTGGCGCCGACGCCCAGCGCCGCGTCGCGGATCGACGGCGGCACCGACTTGATCGCGTTGCGGCTGGCGATCACGATCACCGGCATCGTCATCAGCGCCAGCGTCAGCCCGCCGACGAGCGGGCTCGCCTGACACAGGCCGAACCAGTTGATGAACACCGCCAGCGCGAGCAGGCCGAAGATGATCGAAGGCACCGCGGCAAGGTTGTTGATCGACACTTCGATGAGGTCGGTCCAGCGGTTCTTCGGCGCATATTCTTCCAGATACAGCGCCGCGAGTACCCCGGTCGGGAAGGCGATCATGAAAGCGATGAAGATCGTCAGCACCGACCCCTTGAGCGCCCCCCAGATGCCCGCGACCGCGGGATCGGTGGCGTCGGCGTTCTTGAAGAAGGGCCAGTGGATGCCGGTCGACAGCTTGCCGTCCTTCTCCAGCGCATCGACCTTTGCGCCGAGTGCGCCCTTGGCGCCTTCCTTGGCGGCGATGTCGACTTCGGACGCGGCGGGCAGTTCGAACACCGTCTTGCCGTTCAGCAATTCGGGATCGTCCTTGATCTGTGAGCGAACCTCTTTCCACGCATTCTCGGAAATCAGCTTCGATCCGTCGGTTCCCAGCGCCTCGTCGGCGGCAAAGGCGACGATGTCGGCGAGCCCCGCGTTCGCGATCACCTGATCGGCGTCGGCGTCGCCGAGCCGCGACGTGTCGATCGTCAGCGGCATCGCCTTGAAATCGACCGGCACCGCGACATGCGTATAGGTAAAGCCGCGCGCGCCGTTGCCGACCATCACGAACAGCAGGAAGGCGAGGAAAGCGCCCGAGAGCAGCACCGCGCCCAGCCCGAACAGCTTGAAGCGGCGTTCGGCGGCGTAGCGGCCCGCGATGCGCTTTTGCATCACGTTGCCTTTCCAGTCGGTGGGGGCGGTGGCTCTATTCATAAGCTTCACGATACTTTTTGACGATGCGCAGCGCGACGATGTTGAGCAGCAGCGTCACGATGAACAGGACAAGGCCGAGCGCGAAGGCGGCGAGCGTTTTCGCGCTGTCGAATTCCTGGTCGCCGGTCAGCAGCTTGACGATCTGTGCGGTCACCGTGGTGACGCTGGCAAAGGGGTTGGCGGTCATGTTGGCCGACAGGCCCGCGGCCATCACCACGATCATCGTCTCGCCGATCGCGCGGCTGACCGCGAGCAAGATGCCGCCCATCACGCCCGGAAGCGCGGCGGGGATCAGTACCTGGCGGATCGTCTCGTTCGGCGTCGCGCCCAAGGCCAGCGAGCCGTCGCGCATCGCCTGCGGCACCGCGTTGATACTGTCGTCGGCCATCGAGGAAACGAAGGGGATGATCATCACCCCCATTACGATACCCGCGGCGAGCGCGCTTTCGGTGGAGGCGTTGGGAATACCCAGCATCACCGCGAAATTGCGCAGCGCCGGCGCCACGGTCAGCGCAGCGAAATAGCCGTAAACGACCGTCGGCACGCCCGCGAGGATCTCGAGGATCGGCTTCACCCATTTGCGCACCACCGGCGCGGCATATTGGGTGAGGTACACCGCGGTCATCATGCCAATAGGAATGGCGACGATCATCGCGATGATCGCGCCGATCAGCACGGTGCCCCAGAACAAGGGAATGCCGCCGAAGGTGTCGGGCTGCGGCGCGCCGCTCGTCGGTGCCCACTCGGTGCCGAACAAAAGCTCGGCAGGCGAGACGAGGCGAAAGAAGCGGATCGATTCGAACAAGAGCGACAGCACGATGCCGAAGGTCGTGAGGATCGCGATCAGCGACGCGAGCAACAGCAACAGCATCACGATCTTTTCGACCCGTGTCCGCGCCCGGAAATCGGGTTTGATCCGCGTGAAGGCATAAAGCCCGCCCGCAAGCGCCAGCGCGAGCATCGCGGCGATGCCGATCCACGCATATTTCTGGCTCGCATCGGCATAGGGCTTCACCAGCCCTGCCGCGGCGGGCATCCGCACCTTGTCCTGGTTGCCCAGCGCCACATTGCGCGCGTCGGACAGCACCGCACCGCGCTCGAAGCCATAAGCGGGCAGGCTTTGCGCCGCCTCGCTCGACAGCACCTGGTTGGTGATCAGCCCGGGCGACACGCTCGCCCAGACGGCAAGGAACAGCGCCGCGGGGGCGAACAGCCACAGCGCGACATACCAGCCATGATATTGCGGGCGCGAATGGAGCTTTTCGCCGGCGCGGCCGGCCAGCAGGCTCGACCGCGCGCGGCCGGCCAGCCAGCCGATCAGCGCGAGACCCGCAATCAAAAGCAAAAGGGCGGCGGCGTTGAAGGTCACTTGATCTTCATCCGGTCAAAACCTTCGTCATTGCGAGCGAAGCGAAGCAATCCAGAGCGGTTTACGC
>NZ_JBOHHT010000073.1:0-50544 GCF_050725655.1 Sphingopyxis sp.
ACCTTGCCATCGTCATTTCACATTTGTCATCGCGAGCCGCGCAGCGGCGTGGCGATCCATCGTGCGTCTCGGCGGGTGATCGCCTGGATTGCCGCGTCGCTGCGCTCCTCGCAATGACGATCTCAAAAAGACGGTGGCCGGATCAGGCGAACCCGCTCGGCCACGAGCGAGAGGAAACTTACTTCAGCACCGAACCGTCGAGCACAGTCATGCCCTTGCCGTTCGCCGCGGCGGTCGCCGCGATGTCCTTCGGCGACACGATCAGGCCCTTGGCGGCCAGATAACCGCCTTCGCCCGCGCCCTTCAGGAACTCGGCGACATATTCGGCGAGGCCGGGGACGACGCCGACATGCGCCTTCTTCACATAGATGAACAGCGGACGCGAACCGGGATAGCTGCCGTCGGCGATCGCCGCGTAAGTCGGCGACACGCCCTGCACCGGGACCGCCTTGATCTTGTCCTTGTTCGCATCGAGATAGCTGAAGCCAAAGATGCCGAGGCTGGTCGGGTTCTTGTCGAGCTTCGAGATGATGAGGTTATCATTCTCGCCCTGCTCGACATAGAAGGGCGCGCCGCGCAGCGTGGTGCAGGTCGCCTCGTGCTTTTCCTTGTCGCTGTCCTTCAGCGCCTTCATCTCCGCATTGGCGTCGCAGCCCTTGCCGAGGATCAGTTCCTTGAACGCATCATAGGTGCCGCTGGTCGACGGCGGGCCAAAGACCGAGATCGCGACGGCAGGGAGAGCCGCGTTCACGTCCTTCCACGTCTTCGCGGTATTGGGCTTGCCATAGGGGTTCGCCGCCAGCGCCTTGTAGACATCTTCTTCCGACAGCTTGAAGCCGGGGCCGCGCTGCGCTTCGCCCAGCGCGATGCCGTCGATGCCGACCTGGATTTCGACGATGTCCTTGACGCCGTTCGCGGCGCAGGTGTCGAATTCCTTCTTCTTGATGCGGCGCGATGCGTTCGCGATGTCGGGGGTGTCGCCGCCGACGCCCGAGCAGAAACGCTCAAAGCCGCCGCCGGTGCCCGTGCTGTCGATCTTGGGGGTCTTGTTGCCCGTCGCTTCGGCGAACTTTTCGCCGACCGCGGTCGCAAAGGGATAGACGGTCGAGGAACCGACCGCGCTGATATAATCACGCGCACCGCCGCCCGAAGACGCCTGATCCTGGCACGCGGAAAGCGCCAGCGCGCACGTCGCGGCACCGGCGATAAGGGCGAATTTCTGCAGCATGGGATGATCCTGTGGTGGGGGTCGTTACCGATCCAAGCCACCACCCCCGCGGCGACTCGCTGAGTGGCCAATGGGGGATGTGTGTGACGTGTTTGTGACAGGGAGTGTCATATAAGTGTCACTGACGCTGGATCGCTTCATCGACTGCTTGACAAACAAGCTAAAAATGCGACCAAGGAATAAGGACCTGTGAGCAGAACCTTCTGCTGAAGTTTCGCGGCAGTTGAATAGTACGCGAGGATTTCTTGCTACTGGATAAATCGACAATGATGATCCGAATAGGACAATCGATGCGGATTCATCGGAATCGCATGAGAGTGCTCACAGGTCCATGTTAATTGATCTAAAGGCTTGCAAGGACAAGCGTGACTTGGCTCACCTCTTGGGATTCAAGCTGAAGACGATAACCTATCAGATTAATGTCGCATCTGACTCCGAAAAATATACAAAAATTTGCATTAGCAAAAAAAACGGAAAATCAAGAGAGATTTTCTCTCCAAACTCAACTTTAAAAGCTATACAAAAAAGTCTGTTAGAGATTTTGACTTCTTGCTATAGTCAAATTCACGGAGGAATGAAATATCCCGTAAACTTTGGATTTGTACCTGATTTGAATATATATGAAAATGCCAAGCGTCATGTAAATCGGCGGTGGGTTTTTAATGTTGATATAGAAAATTATTTCGATTCAATAAATTATGGTCGCGTCTGGAATTTCTTGCAGAAAAACAAGAACTTTCTATTGAATCCAGAAATCGCAACAATGATTTCCCAGATTGTCTGTTTTGATAGTCGTCTTCCACAGGGCGCTCCTACATCGCCAATGATGGCGAATCTGGTGTCGGGATCATTGGACTACCGACTGCGAACCTTGGCGGCGGAGCACAAATGCACATATTCTAGGTACGCCGATGATATCACTTTTTCTACAAATTTGCGGGATTTTCCTGCTGCGATAGCCTGTCACGACGAGGTTTCCGATGGCTGGTTGCCCGGCGAGGATCTTTTGTTGAGCATAAAGAGGGCGTGGTTCAGTTTAAACGATACCAAGACGAGAATGTCTTATCGCCGAAGCAAGCAAATGGTTACAGGGCTAATTGTAAACAAGAAAGTCAACGTGGATAGAGAGTATTTTAGGCTTGTTAGGTCTAACATACATCGTCTTCTGGCTGGACGCGATGTTGTAATCAAAGAATTCTGCGATCCGTATGGAGACAGCTGCGGCGACGGGGAGGTTGATAAAAAGAATGCGATGAGCCTCATCGAGGGAAGGATAAACTTCTGTTTTGACGTCGGAAACAGGGGCGATAATAGGACGGACAGCGCGAAATTCTTTAAACCTACTTCAGTTAGAAAAACTTACAGAGATTTTCTTGTATACAAGTATTTTGTCAATGGAGACAGGCCAATAATTGTTACGGAGGGAGAAAGTGATGTAATTTACATCACGGCGTACTTGAAATCTCGAAATTCCTCTTTGGCAAACTTAGTCAATGTATCGTTGCCGGACGATCGTGATATTTTGGTGGACTTCTATCGCTTCCCTAAGCGGCCATCGAAAATCCTGGGATTGACGGGTGGCACGTCGGGGGTGGCGTTCGCTCTCAAGTGGCTTGGAGAGCTTTTGCCACGTTTGGGTAAGGCTGTTCCGCGCAGGAAAGTTCTGGTGCTTTTGGACAATGACGACGGTCTGAAACCGATAACAGAAACGTGTAAATCCGTTTTCTCCAAAGAGGTGTTATCGGATAACAACGACGACTATGTGGAAATTGATCGTTTCATTAAGATCGTTAAAACCCCGCATATTGGCAATAAAAAGAAGACATGCGTCGAGGGTTTTCTTCCGAGTGATGCAAAAAAGGATTTGCAAAGCGGAAAAACCTTTAGTCCAAAAGACGATTTTGACGTTACTAAGCACTTTGGAAAAATTGTTTTTTCACACCGAGTCTATGATCAGCGAGATGTATTGGATTTTTCGAAGTTTGACAAAGTTTCTGACCGAATGTCGAAAGCTCTAAGTTAGTATGGGTACGCTTCCTGTGAAGACGCAATGATCCTCATCACCGGCCACGTCATCCTCACCCCCGAGCATCGCGACCGCATGATCGCGCTCGGCGCCGAGCATAGCGCGCGGTCGCGCGACGAGCCGGGGTGTCTGGCGCATAATTGCTATGTCGATGTCGAGAACGAAATGCGCCTCGTCTTTGTCGAACATTGGGAGAGCATCGACGCGGTGCGCGCCCATTTCGCGGTGCCCGAATCCGCCGCCTTCGTCGCCGAAATGCGCGCGCTGTCGCCGCAGCCGCCGGTGATCCGCATCTTTGCGGGTGAGGATGTCACCGCAAAGCTGATGGGATAGGGCTGTTCTCCCCTCCTGCTTGCGGGAGGGGCATTGAGACTTGCGAGCTTGCTCGCTAGGACCAATCGACATTCAGCCCATGGCGGTCTGCAAATGGCAATTTCCCGTGCTTCCGGTGCTCACGTACCAGATAGACTTGCGAGCTTGCTCGCTAGTCGCAGCGGGGTGGGCATCTGGAACGGTGCTGGCCCACCCCAAACCCCTCCCGCAAGCGGGGGCTTTCCCATCTTTCGTCATGCCGGACTTGATGCGGCATCCATTTGCGCGACGTCGATAGACCCTGGATCAAGTCGGTGACTGTCCCTTTCGAACAGCCGCTTGCATGTCGCAAGGGGATAATCGCCGATCAAGTCCGGGGGGACGAGGCGGCGGGCGGGGAGGGGCTTCGGAAAAAAGCCGCTTTCCTACATTGTCCGGTCGTGCAAGCCTCCTTGCCGCTCTTTCGCATCGCCGGTTTCCTCACCCCGCCTCGCTCCATCCGCAAGTCGCTGTTCTCGCGTGTGTAGAGGTGACAAGTTTGACAAGTTCCGCGCGTCCCCGGCTTGTCCGCCGCACCGCTTTTTGCCACAGCATCGGCGGGGCACATGCGGGGGGCATATGAGCGGGTTCGAATTCATCTTTTCGCTGTTCGGGCTGATCCTCGGCCTCGCGCTCGCCGAGGGCCTCGGCGGGCTGGCGAAGGCGCTGAAGGCCAGCCACCGTGTCCGCGTCGGCTGGCCGACCGCGCTGCTCGGGCTGTTCGTGTCGGGCGACGTCGTCACCTTCTGGATGTACGGCTGGTCCTTGCGCGACCTGTTGCCGCTGAACTGGCCGGTGCTGTTCGGCGGCTTCCTCGTCACCGCCATCTATTTCATCGCCGCGAGCCTTGTCTTTCCCGACGATGCCGAGGCGTGGGGAGACCTGGGCGCCCATTTCGACAAACATTATCGCAAGGTCCTCGGCGGAATCCTGCTCTGCAACGTCGCGCTGCTCGCCACCCTTGTGGCGCTCGCGAAATCGCCGCCGTTCGATCCGCGCAACATCGTGGTCACCTGGAGCTTTTTCCCCGTCGCACTGCTCGCAATCGCGGCAAAGGACCGGCGCGTCGTGTGTGCCTGCCTCGTCTGGCTGATCGCGCTCTACCCGCTCTCGGCGGTATGGCATTGATTTACCGGACCGCGGTGATCGCGGTGGTCTTGGCGACGACGCGCCACCCGGCATCGGTGCGATAGAGCAGGAGCTGGTCGACGTACCGGTCGCCGCCGAAATGCAGTTCATAGGTGACCGCGCTCATCGACGGCGTCGCGTCGCGGCGGTCGAGAACGCGCCCGGTCGCGGCGGGATCGGGCTGCGCCGTCCAGCCGCCGAGTACCTCGGCGAAGCGCTTGCAATCGACTGGCGCCGCCGCGCCGTCTTCGGCCAGCGTGCAGAATTGCCCGTCGGGCAGGAACAGCGCCTGCAGGCGCGCGACCTGCCCCGTGCGCAGCCCGTCGACATAGGCTTCGAGCGCGGC
The DNA here is from genome assembly GCF_050725655.1 of Sphingopyxis sp. Classification (GTDB taxonomy): domain Bacteria; phylum Pseudomonadota; class Alphaproteobacteria; order Sphingomonadales; family Sphingomonadaceae; genus Sphingopyxis. The sequence goes on from NZ_JBOHHT010000073.1 coordinate 5,080, forward strand.
TTCGGGCGAAGATGGGGCGGGCGAAGACGGGTCGGGCGAAGACGGGGCGGGCGCCGCCAATGCGGGTCCCGCCGCCAGCAGCGCCGCGATGAAGGGAAGGGCAAGGCGTACAGGATCGATAGGCATCGCATGAAACTCCGCCGCAAATCATGCGCGTAGCCTAGCCGTCCCGGCGCGGTTTATCCAGCGGGAGTCGCGAAGGAAGAGGGCCCCGAAATGTCGTTCGGGACCCCCGTCCTTCGGCGCGTTCAGTCGGTGGTCGGGGTGCTGCCGGCCACGGGCGCGGCCGGGGCTTCGGCTGCGGGCGCCACCACGGCGGCGGGCGTCACCACCGCAACGCTGGCGGCGGGGGCCAGCTGCGCGGTCGGGATGACCACTGCGCCCGCCGGGATCGAATAGGCCAGCGTCTCGTTCGTCCGCGCCATCAGATGCTGGCCGTTCGGGATGATCGCCGACCTGCCGGTGACGAACGCGCCGAACACGCCGACCGCGATCGCCGCGCCGACCGCGGCGCCGGTGTTCCCTTCGCCTTCCTGCCGGTGCATGCCCGCCAGCGGCAGGCGGTGGCCGTTGGGCAGCGTCAGTTCGTTGAAGGTGACCTCCATCTTCGCCGACTTGCCGAACGCGCCCTTGCCGGTGCGCCAGGTCACCGTGCCCATGCCGCGCGTGCCCTTCGGGATCACGACGACGCCATTGTGCATCACGTCAAAGACGGTGTGCATCGGCACCGTATGCCCCTCGCGCAATTTCTTGCTGCTCGCCTCGGCATCGGGCGTCAGGATCACTTCGGTATAGGATGGCAGCATCAGGCCGGGCGCCGGCGCCGCGACGGCGAGCGTGGGTGCGGCGACGACGGCCGGGATTGAAGCCGGCGTGGCGGCAGGTTCGGCGACGGCGGCGGGCTCGGCCGCGGCGGCTGGTGCCGCGGCTTCCTGCGCCTGAACCGAAATCGAAAGCATGGTAAAAGAGACCGCAAAAGCGGCCGCGCCCCTCAGGTAATTCATTCATTTTCCCCCAAGCCGCAGAGTGCGGCCGGAAGTTATTTGCAAGGCTGTCAGTGCCTTGTCAATCGGGCCGCTACCGGGGGGCGCGGCAACTACTTCAACAATGGCGCCAGATACTGGCCGGTGAAGCTGCGCTTCTCCTTCACCACGTGCTCGGGGGTGCCCGCCGCGACGATTTCGCCGCCCTTGACCCCGCCTTCGGGGCCAAGGTCGAGGATGTAATCGGCGGTCTTGATGACATCCAGATTATGCTCGATCACGATCACGCTGTTGCCCTGATCGACGAGCGCCTGCAGCACTTCGAGCAGCTTGCGGACATCCTCGAAATGCAGCCCGGTGGTCGGCTCGTCGAGGATGTACAGCGTCTGTCCGGTCGAGCGCCGCGACAATTCTTTGGCGAGCTTGACGCGCTGCGCCTCGCCGCCCGACAGCGTCGTCGCCTGCTGACCGACCTTGATGTATCCCAAGCCCACGCGGACGAGCATCGCCATCTTCTCGCGGATCGACGGCACCGCCTTGAAGAATTCCGCCGCATCTTCGACCGTCATGTCGAGCACGTCGGCGATGCTGTGGCCCTTGAACTTCACCTCGAGCGTTTCGCGGTTGTAGCGTTTGCCGTGGCACGTCTCGCACGTCACATAGACGTCGGGCAGGAAGTGCATCTCGATCTTGATGAGGCCGTCGCCGGTGCAGGTCTCACACCGCCCGCCCTTGACGTTGAAGCTGAAGCGCCCGGGCTTGTAACCGCGCGCCTGGCTTTCGGGCAGCCCCGCGAACCAGTCGCGGATGATCGTGAAGGCGCCGGTATATGTCGCAGGGTTCGACCGCGGGGTTCGGCCGATCGGCGACTGGTCGATGTCGATGACTTTGTCGCAATGCTCCAGCCCCTTCAGGCTGTCGTGCGGCCCCGCGATCATCCGCGCACCGTTGAGCACGCGCGCGGCGCTGGCGTAAAGCGTGTCGATGATCAGGCTCGACTTGCCGCTGCCCGACAGGCCGGTGACGCAGGTGAAGGTGCCGAGCGGGATCTTCGCGGTGACATTCTGGAGATTGTTCGCGCGCGCGCCCTTGAGCACGAGGTCGAAGCCATTGCCCTTGCGGCGGTGCTTCGGCACTTCGATCTTCTTCGCGCCGGTGAGATAGGCGGCGGTCAGGCTGTTCTTGTTCGCGAGCACCTGTTCGAGCGTGCCCTCGGCAACGATCTCGCCGCCGTGCAGCCCCGCGCCGGGGCCCATGTCGACGACATAATCGGCATGGCGGATCGCATCCTCGTCATGCTCGACGACGATGACGGTGTTGCCGAGATCGCGGAGGCGCTTGAGTGTCGCGAGCAGCCGGTCGTTGTCGCGCTGGTGCAGGCCGATCGACGGCTCGTCGAGGACGTAGAGCACGCCCGACAGCCCGCTGCCGATCTGCGAGGCGAGGCGGATGCGCTGGCTCTCGCCGCCGGACAGCGTGCCCGAGGTGCGGTTGAGGTTCAGATAGTCGAGCCCGACATTGTTGAGGAAGCCGAGCCGCTCGTTGATCTCTTTCAGGATCGCCTTGGCGATCTGGCGCTGCGTGTCGTTCAGTTTCTCGTCGAGCGTACTGAACCAGCCCAGCGCGTCGGCGACCGACCGCTGCGCCGACATGCTGATGTCCTCGCCCGCAATCTTCACCGCGAGCGGTTCGGGGCGCAGGCGCGCGCCGTGGCACGTCTCGCACGGATGCGGCGCCTGATATTTGCTCAATTCCTCGCGCATCCACGCGCTTTCGGTCTGGAGCAGGCGGCGGTTGAGGTTGCCGATCACCCCCTCGAACGCCTTGTGCGTCGTGTAACTGCGTTTGCCGTCCTTGAAGGTAAGCTCGACGGGTTTGCCGCCACTGCCATAAAGGATGATCAACTGCACCTCGCCGGGCAAATCCTGCCACGGCGTCGTCAGGTCGAAACCATAGGCTTTGCCCAGGCTTTCGAGCACCTGCATATAATAAGGCGAGGGCGGGTTCGATTTCGCCCATGGCACAACCGCGCCCTTTTTCAGGGACAGCGCATGATTGGGGACGACGAGGTCGGGATCAAACTCCTGCCGTTCGCCAAGCCCGTCGCACGCGGGGCACGCACCCTGCGGCGCGTTGAAGCTGAACAGTCGTGGTTCGATCTCGGCGATCGTGAAGCCCGAGACGGGGCAGGCGAATTTCTCGGAGAAGATCAGCCGGTTCGCGGGAATGCCCGCGCCCTTCATCGCGCCGCCGGTGTCTTCCTCTTCGCGTCCGGGCACGGGGCCGTCGGCGAGATCGACATAGGCAAGCCCTTCGGCGAGCTTCAGCGCGGTCTCGAAGCTGTCGGCGAGCCGCGTGCCGAGGCCCTCGCGCACCGCGATACGGTCGACCACCACCTCGATGTCATGCTTGTATTTCTTGTCCAGCGTCGGCGCCTCGCCGATCTCGTAGAATTCTCCGTCGATGCGGACGCGCGTGAAGCCGTCCTTCTGCCATTGCGCGAGTTCCTTCTTATACTCGCCCTTGCGCCCGCGCACGACGGGGGCGAGCAGATAGGCGCGCGTGCCCTCGGGCAACGCCATCACGCGGTCGACCATGTCGGTGACCGTCTGCGCCGAAATCGGCTCGCCCGTCGTAGGCGAATAGGGAATGCCGACGCGCGCCCATAGCAGGCGCATATAGTCGTAGATTTCGGTGACGGTGGCGACGGTCGAGCGTGGGTTCCGCGATGTCGTCTTCTGCTCGATGCTGATCGCCGGCGACAGCCCGTCGATATGCTCGACGTCGGGCTTTTGCATCATCTCGAGGAACTGGCGCGCGTAAGCCGACAGGCTCTCGACATAACGCCGCTGACCCTCGGCATAGATGGTGTCGAACGCGAGCGACGATTTGCCGCTGCCCGACAGGCCGGTGATGACGATCAGCGCATCGCGCGGCAGGTCGACGTCGACGCCCTTGAGATTATGCTCGCGCGCGCCGCGAACTTTGATGTGGGTCAGCATTGGGAAAACCCATGCTGACGGGAAATATGGGTGAGACTCATGGGAGGGGTTTGTTCCAGATTTGTTCTATGGGCGCAAGTGCGGTTTTGCGCGGTTGCACATTAGATAGGGCGGTAAGAGCTGCACCGCAATGCAAGGCGGGATGTTGTGCCCTTTCCACCAACTTCCCAAAGACTTCGACCAAGCGTCGTATCGCTTGTTGACCGCTTGGCGTCACGGGCGGACAAGTCGGTATGAACCACCGTTTCCGCGGGGCGGTGCGGGGAAGATCAGGAGACTGGGGAATGAGGAAATTTTTTGGAGGGGTTGCGAGCCTTGCGATTGCCGCCGTCTTGGTTGGCGTACCGGCGCTGGCAACGGAAGGAACGCCGTCCGCACCGTTGACTGCGGTAGCCGACGAAGCGGCGGGCGGCACCGAGAGTGGATCGCTGAAAGCGCTGACCTTTGGTAAATGGGGCGTAGATCTCGACGCGCGCGATCCGTCGGTAAAGCCCGGCGACGATTTCGACCGCTATGCCAATGGCAGCTGGTTCGCGCGGACCGAGATTCCGTCGGACCAGGCATCGGCGGGCGTCGATTACGACGTTTATAACCTGACCCAGCGCCAGCTCCGCGCGGTCGTTGCGGGTGCGCGCGCGGAGAGCCAGGTTGGCGGGCTCTATCAAAGCTTCATGGACGAGGCGCGCGTCGAAACACTCGCGGCCAAGCCGCTGATGGCCGACATCGCTGCGGTCGCGGCGATCAAGGACAAGAGCGAAATGGCGCGCTTCATGGGCGCCACCCAGGGCACCTTCGGGTCGACGATCGTCGGCGGCGGTCCCTATGCCGATACCGCCGATCCGACCGTTAACGTCCTGTGGCTGGGGCAGGGGGGATTGGGACTTCCCGAGCGCGACTATTATCTGAGCGACAGTTTCAAGCCGCAGCGCGACGCGTACCGCGCCTATATCGCGCGGACGATGAAGATGGCGGGCAATGCCGACCCCGAAAAGGCGGCCGATGCTATCATGGCATTCGAAACCGAGATTGCGAAGGTCAGCTGGGCAATCGCCGACCGCCGCGACATCGGCAAGATCAACAACCCGATGTCGGCGGAAGAACTCGCCGCCTATGCGCCCGGGCTCGACTGGAAGGCTTGGTTCGAAGGCTCGGGCATCGAGCCGCAAAAGCGCATCATCGTCAACGAGAACAGCGCGATCCGCGACATCGCAGCACTCTATGCCAAGACGCCGCTCGACACGATCAAGCTGTGGCAGCAGTTCCACGTCGCCGACAATGGGGCGCCCTATCTGTCCAAGGCGTTTGTCGACAGCCGCTTCGAATATACCAAGGCGCTGAGCGGTGTTGGCGAACTCCGCCCGCGCTGGAAACGCGGGCTGACGTTGGTCGATGGCAGCCTCGGCGAACTCGTCGGCGAAACCTATTCGAAGCAATATTTCCCGGCGAGCGCGAAGGCGAAGATGGAGGTGCTGGTCACCAACCTGAAACTCGCGATGGGCGACCGCATCCGGAACAACGGCTGGATGGCGCCCGCGACCAAGGAAGCCGCGCTGGCGAAGCTCGCGAAGATGGACGTGATGGTCGGCTATCCCGACAAATGGCGCGACTATTCGGGGCTGAAGATCGACCCCGCCGACCTCTACGGCAATGTGAAGCGCAGCGCGGCGTTCGAATATGCCTATGCGCTGTCGGACCTGGGCAAGCCCGTCGACCGCAAGAAATGGTCGATGAACCCGCAGGAAGTGAACGCCTATAACGGCGGGCTGGAGAACAAGATCGTGTTCCCGGCCGGCATCCTTCAGGCGCCTTATTTCAGCGAGAGCGTCGACGACGCGGTCAATTATGGCGCCATCGGCGCGGTGATCGGCCACGAGATCACCCACGGTTTCGACGATCAGGGCCGCAAGATCGACGCCGAAGGCGCGGTGCGTGACTGGTGGACCGCCGAGGATGCGGCGCGCTTCGATGCGCAGGCGAAGGCGTTCGGCGCGCAATATGCGACTTATGAAGCGGCGCCGGGGTCATTCATCAACCCCGAACTCACGATGGGCGAGAATATCGCCGACCTTGCGGGGCTGGAGGTCGCTTATGACGCCTATCGCCGGTCGCTGGGCGGCAAGCCCGCGCCGGTGATCGACGGGCTGACCGGCGACCAGCGCTTCTTCCTCGCCTTTGCGCAAGCCTGGCGGACCAAGCAGCGCGAGGATGCGATCAAGCAGCAGGTCGCGAGCGATCCGCACAGCCCGGCGCGCTGGCGCATCATCGGGCCTGTGCGCAACGTCGATGCGTGGTATAAGGCGTTTAGCGTCGCCGCAGGCGCCAAATATTATCTGAAGCCCGAGCATCGCACGCGGATCTGGTAGTCCTGAGACCCCTTTCTCAGGATTGGGCGGGGGCGGCCTTGTGTCGTCCCCGTACCGCCATCACGGCCAGCGACAACGCCGCGCCGACAATGACGAACAGCGCGGGGAAGCCGCCCAGCACCGACATCATGCGGATGCCGTCGATACCGCCGCCGGCGACCAGAACGATCGCGACCAGGCCGACGGTGATGCCCCACACTCCCTGAACCCAGAGCGGTGCTTCGGGCGCGTCAGGCGAGATGCCATGCGTCGACAGCGCGCTCATCGCCGAAACATTGGCGTCGGCGCCCGCCACATAAGAGAGGAAGATCGCGAACAGCACAATCGCCGCCACGACGGAGCCACCGCCGAGCGCGCTGAACAGCCGGAACAGCACCGGATCGGGGCCTTGCGCGGTCAGGACGGCGTAAAGGCTGGCGCCGCTCTGCTGATCGAACGCGATCGTCGCGCCGGCGATCGCCGTCATCCACACCGCACCGAACAGCGACGGCAGGATCAGATTGTACAGGATGAAGGCGCGGACGCTGTATCCGACCGCAAGGCGGCCGAGGAACAGCGCGGTCACCGGCGCCCAGGCGAACCAGTTGGCCCAGTTGAAAATCGTCCATTGCCGATGCCAGCCGGTATCGACGTCGAGGCCGAGGTTGCGCGGGATGAAGGTCTGGAAATAATCGGCCGCGCCGTGCAGCGACAGGCCGAGCATCTCGGCGGTCGGACCCGCAATCAGGACAAAGGCGATGATCGCGAAGAACAGCCAGGTGTTGAGCACCGAAAGACCCGCGATACCCTTTTGCAGCCCCGTGGCGGCGGAAATCAGGAAACTGGCGACGATCGCCGCTGCGATCGCCCAACGTAGCGGCGCGCCGCCATCGAAGCCGCCGATCCCCTCGACCCCGCCCGCGAGCGCGAGCAAACCGGCGCCGAGCGACGCCGCCATTCCCGCGACCAGCGCGTAGAGGCAGACGATGTCGATCCCGGTCCCGACGGGGCCATGCGCGCGCTGACCGATCAGCGGAACGAACAGCGACGACAGGCTGAAGGGTTCGCTGCGGTTATAGTAGACAAGCGCGAAGGCGAGGCCCGCAACGGTATAGATGGCGTAGGGCGTCAACGTCCAATGCAGGAACATCGTCGACATGGCGAAGGTCGCCGCCGCATCGCTGCCCGGTTCGAGCCCCAGCATCGCGGGTGGGTCATTGAGGTGGAAGAGCGGTTCGGCGGCGCCCCAGAAGAGGATGCCGGTGGCGATCGTCGTGCAAAGCGTCACCGCGAACCAACGCCATCGGGTCAAAATGGGTTTCGCGGACGGTCCGCCGATGACCCGCCCGCCGAGGGGCGAAACAGCAATGCCGGCCAGAAGGGCGAGAAAGCCGATCCCCGCCCACGCGAAGAGCGGCGAAAAATTGCTCAATATCCAGTCGTTGATCGCCGTCTCGGCCGCGACGACAGCGGGCCCCTGCCAGAGGCTGAGGATGACGGCGGCGAGAAGCACCGCGAGGGGCGTGAAAAACACCGGGCGATTGAGGGGATGCTTCGGAGACGCTGGCAAATGATCGGCCGATCGGACATGGTCAGAATGATCAGCATGACGTTTGCCCCGCTCAAGGTCAATTCGGGGCGGGAACGGCCCATCGGGCAAAGCGTTGGATCGGCAGAGATGTGGATGTGAAGGAGAAGCTTCGATGACCAGAAATTTGATGGCGGCCACCGCCGCGCTTGCGCTGCTCGCCTCGGGTCAGGCTGTGGCTTTCCAGACGCAGACCGATACGACGACGGCGTCGAAACCGGCCAAGGACGGCACTACGCCCGAAGAACGGTCGAACACGGCGCGGCTCAATGCCGAACAGGCGGCGCGCGCCAAGGCCGACAACACGACCTACGCGCAGGAAGTATCCGCTGCGCAGCAGCAGGTTGCGCACGACCAGACGGTGTTCACAGAGGAAACCGCCACTTATGAGGCCGAGAAAGCGCGCGTCGCCGCAATGTCGGCCGAAGAGCGGATGAAATGGGAAGCCGACGCCGCTGCATGCAAGGCCGGCGACACGACCCGCTGTGCCGCGCCGACAACGCCGCCGCGCTAAGGCGTCAATATTCTGCGGGCACCGGTGCTGCTGTCATGTCGGGGGGCGGGGGTCGCCCGCCGGCATGTCGGCGAGCGGGTCTTCGTCCATCTCCGCTGCGCCGGTGGCCGGATCGGGAAAGCGGCCGCCGTACCGATAGTCGTCGCTCGCATCGGCCAGGATCGGCGGATCGACGTCGACCGTCCCCAGTTCACGAAAAGCGTCATCACTTATCTGGTCGTCGCGATGCGCCCGCAGCCGTATCGCGACGCCGTAGCTGTCCGCGCAGTCGAGGCATGGCGCAGCCCCGCCGCCTTGCGGCGCCAGTGCGTCGGGATTGGCGCTGAGGCGCGAATAGGATGCCGGCTCGCCGCTTCCGCCACCCAATCGCGTCCCGGTGGCCATTTCGCCCAGCAAAGCCCCGCCGGTGACACCGGCGAGCGCGATCGCCGACCAACGCATCAGACGCGCGCCGGTGCGGCGACTCGCAGCGAAAGATAATTTCCTCGCCATCGGTCAAATTGGCCATGAACATACGCCGGATGCAAGCCCGGCGTCATGATATTGCCCTGCGGTCGGCCATTCGTCGACGGATCGACGCGCTTCGTCTGTCAATCGAGCGGCTGTCCGCCCCGATCGATCCAAAGGCGATTCTCATGACGTCCAGGGGGTATCACTTCCCTTGCGGGATATCGGAAGACGGTCTCCCCGGTCCGCCAGCCGGTATCCCGCATCCTTTTGAAGAGAGGACTCCCCCATGGCGAAATTTTCTTTCCTGCTGGCAGCGCCGGTTGCGCTGGCCGGCTTTTCGGTTCCGGCCGCGGCCGAAGACGATGGCGAGCGGCATACCGTCGTCGTGCGATACGACGACCTGAACCTGTCGAGCGTCGACGGCCGCGAGCGGCTGACCACCCGCATCAAATTTGCCGTCCAGAAAGTGTGCGGCACCCGGCTGCACTACCGGCAGGGTCTTCGCGAACGGGCGGTGGCCAATCGCTGCGAGGACAGCGCGATGGCCGACGCCGATGTGAAACTGGCTGGCCTGTTCAACGGCGAAAGCGCCCGCTTGGCCGATCGCGGCCGGATTGTCGTCGCCGCTGCTCCCTGACCAACCCGCCGTATGTTGATCCCGAAAGGCGGCCATGCCCCGACGGCATGGCCGCCTTTTCCTGTTCAAGCGTGCATGATCGCCTTTACATCGTGGAGATAGGTGCGCCCGATGCGGTGCACGCCGCCTTCGCCCAGGTCGACGCTCCACGCCCCGTCGCCATGGTGCTTCAGTCCGACGATGCCTTCGCGGCGGATCATTTTCGACCGGTGGATGCGCATGAACTGATCGGGGTTCATGCGCGCTTCCAGCGATTTGATCGTCTGATGGATCAGCCAGCTGCGGCCGCCGACATGCAGGCGCATATAGTCGCGCTCGGCTTCGATCAGATCGACCTGGCCCGCGTCGATACGCAGCATCTCGCCGCGGTTCTGGACCCAGAATTCATTGATCCATCTGCTTTTTTGCGCCGGTGCGCGCTCGGTCGCGCGCCATTCGCGCACGCGCGACAGCGCGCGGGCGAGGCGGTCGGGTGACACGGGCTTGAGCAGATAGTCGACCGCCGCCACGTCGAACGCCGCGACCGCATAACGATCGAAGGCGGTGACGAAGACAACCGCCGGCGGATTGTCCAAGCCCTCGATCGCCGCCGCGACCTCCAGCCCGTTGAGGTCAGGCATGGCGATGTCGCAGAGGACGAGGTCGGGCGCGAGCGCATCGACCATGCGCAGCGCCGAGGCGCCATCGCTAGCGGTGCCGACGAGCGAGACGCCGTCCTGCTGCCCGGTAAGGATCTGCAATCGTTCGATCGCCAGCGGTTCGTCGTCGACGATCAGAGTGCGAAGCGTTTGAATCATCGGTCAGCAAGCCTCCCGTGCCAGTGGCAGCCACAGCGATACGACAAAACCGCCGCTGTCCGAAGGGCCCCATTCGCATCCCGCGGTGGGGCCATAGCGGGTCAGCAGGCGTTCGCGGACATTGCCGAGGCCGAGGCCGGTTCCCGAAGCGGGGACGGGGGCCTTCGGATCGATGTCGTTTTCGATGCGCAGCACCAGCAGCCCGTATTCGGCGCTGGCGGCGAGGCGGATCGCGATCTTCCCCTTGCTGGGCGCGACGCCATATTTGATCGCATTCTCGATGATCGGTTGCAGGATCAGCACGGGAACGCAAGCGTTATCAAGCTCTTTCGGCATGGTAACTTCGACTTGCAGGCGATCGGGGAACCGGGTCTGTTCGATATCGAGATAGAGGCGCTGGAGCGCGATTTCCTCGTCGAGACTGACGAGCTGCTCGGGATCGACCGCCAGGCTCGAGCGAAGGAAGGACGCGAGATTCATGATCATCGTCTCGGCCTCGCTCTTCGATCCCTTGAGCACGAGGGTCGACAACGAATTGAGCGTGTTGAACAGGAAATGCGGATTGAGCTGGTAATGCAGCGCGCGAAGCTGCGCGGTCTGCGCCTCCATGCGGAAATGGTTGGCGCGGCGTTCGAGTGCGCGCATCTCGTTGGCATAGCCGAACGCGACATAGAGCGCGGCCCAGACAGCGAAGAAGAAATACCAGCGGATCGAGCTGTCGAGGATCAGCATCGTTTCCCACGCGACCGAGTATTTCGATTGCATTTCCTCGATGATCTTGGCGCTGTCGGAAACGGGGAACCAATAGTAAAAAACCAGAAGATTGACCGTCGCGTAGATGATAACGAGCGGAACCGCGGCGCCGAGGGCCGCCGCCAGCCGCGCGCCGAAACTCTGGGGCTGGGCGCGCTGGAGCAGCTGATAGAGGACGAAGGTGCACAAGATTCCGGCGACCACGACGATCGCGCGGCGACCGGCGGACGGCCATTGCTCGGGCACGCCGGTCAGCATTGCGAGCCCCGAGGTGATCAGGAAATAGATCGCCCACATGGCAATGATCGATCCGATCGCGACCCGGGGGTTCACGCGGGCGTCGGAGGCGCGCCAATCGGGCGCCGCCGCCAACATTTTTGCGCGCTGATCGCGCAGCGCATCCTTGCGGTTTGAGATGTTCATTATGCCTGCTTTAGCGCCAAATACCGACCGATGGCTAGCGGGCACCGGACCGCCAGTCGAAGCTGCGGGCGCCTTGGTCGAAAGCAGAAGGCCGGTCAGCCGGCCGGTTGCGGCAGCGCGCGGCGCCAGTTGCCGCGCCGGTAGATCGCCCACGCCATCGCCAGCGAGGCGAGTGACGACAGCGGAAAGCTCCACCAGAGAATGTCGCTGCCGACCGCCGGATAACCGAAATAATAGATGCCGAGGCGGATCGGGAACATCGACAGGAACAGGATGACGAGCGGCGGCACGACCGAGCCATTGGCGCGCAGCGTGCTGATCAGCACGATCGTCGTGCCGAAGGGCAGGAAGGTCCAGGTCGCGATCAGCTGGATATTGCGCGACACCTCGATCGCCGGGCTTTCGCTGCCGAGGAAGAGCGCGAGCGCGGCGCGGTCGAAAGCCAGGAGGAGGGCGATCAGCACGCCGGTCATCGCGAGATTGATCGCGACGCCAGCGTTCGTCACCGACGCCACGCGATCCCAGCGCCCGGCGCCGATATTCTGCGCCGCCATCGAACTGACCGCAGCGCCGACCGCGAGCGCGGGCATCTGGATATAATTCCACAGTTGCAGCGTCGCGCCATAGGCGGCGGCGGTGACGAGTCCCTCGCGGTTGACGAGCCCGACCATGACGAGCCCGGCGCCCGAGATCACGAGCATCTGCGCGCCCATTGGCAGGCCGCGGCCGATGATGAAACGCAGCTCCGACCATTTGGGAAGCAGGTACGACAACTCATGCCCGCGCAAGCGCAGCACATGGTTCTTGGCGTAGAACCAACCGATCATGCCCGCGAGGCTGATCGTCCCTGCGATCGCGGTCGCGAGCGCACTCCCCGCAATGCCAAGGCGCGGGAAGGGGCCGAGGCCGAGGATCAGAACGGGGTTGAAGACGATGTCGAGCACGACCGCGAGGATCATGAAGCGCAGCGGCGTCACCGCGTCGCCGGCGCCGCGCGAGGCCATCATCAGCGTGACGCTGAGCATGCTGGCGGGAACAGCAAGGAAGGTGACACGCAAATAATCATGCGCCAGCGCGAAGGCTTCGGACGGGGTTTCGAGCCAGTGCAATATCTGGTCCGACGCGAACCAGCCGACGATCGCGATGATAACCGAGAAGATCAGCGCGAGGCCGATCACGCCGCCGGTCGCACGGCGCGCGGCGTCGATGTCGCCGCGCCCCATCGATTGGCCGATGAGGACGGTCGCCGCCATGCCGAAGCCGAAGAAGGCGCCGAACATCAGGAACATGATGATGTTCGCGTTGGCGGTCGCGGCGAGCGCGCTTTCGCCGAGGAACTGCCCGACCCAGATCGCGTTCACCGACCCCGATAGCGTCTGAAGGATGTTCGACGCGAGCGTCGGCAGCGCGAAGAGGATCAGCGTCTTGGTGATCGGCCCGTGGGTGAGGTCCATCCGCCCGCCGCCACGCGCGGTCTGGCGGGGCGGAAGCGGGCTGGCGGCGGGGTCGGCGGCCGCCGCAACCGGCGTCGGCGTGACGGGGGGGGCGCCGTCGGTCACAGAGAGATCCTCCCCGGGACGGGGAGGGGGACCATGCGAAGCATGGTGGAGGGGGTTTGCGTGCGTAAGCGGCGCCGCGCAAGGACGCCGCCCCCCTCCGTCAGCCGTCCCGGCTGCCACCTCCCCGCGAGCGGGGAGGATTTGGCGCCATCTATCACCCCAGCCGCGCCAGTGCGGCGGTGAGGCGATCGGCTTCGGCGTCCTTGGCGGCGTGGTCGGCGCGCGCCTTTTCGACGGCTTCGGGTTTGGCGCGCTCGACGAACGACGGATTGTTCAGGCGGCCGGCAAGGCCGTCGCGTTCCTTCGCGGCGGCAGCGAGCGCCTTGGTCAGGCGGTCGCGTTCGGCGGCGATGTCGATCACGCCTTCGAGCGGAATCAACAATGAACCACCCATGAGTGGCATTGCTATGCTGGGTCCGGCTGGACGGGCGGGATCATTCGGACGACCGAACTTCCCGCTTAGCGGGCGGTGAATTGTTTCCAATCTAGCGAGGCGCTTCAGTAGCCCTTCGACGTGAGAGAAGGTTTCTTCGCCAAAATCTGTTTCTGCCAGAAACCAAGCGGTAAGCTTCTCCCCCGGCGAAATGGACAGTTCGGTTCGCGCTGACCGAATTCTACTCACGGCGTCGATGAGCCATCCGATCTGGCGACTTGCAGTTTCGTCGATCTTTGCCTTCGGCGCGGGCCATTTCGCGGTGATCAGCGGATAGTCGGCGCGGTCGCCGAGCCCGGTCCACAGCTCTTCGGTGATGAAGGGCATGAAGGGGTGGAGCATGACGAGGATCTGGTCGAGCACCCAGCCGGCGACGGCACGGGTTTCGGCGACATCGTCCCCCTCCCGCTTGCGGGAGGGGTTAGGGGAGGGCATGTCGTCAGCCGCTCCATCTTCCGAAACAGGCCCTCCCCCGACCCCTCCCGCCTGCGGGAGGGGAGAAAGAACCGGCTTGATCAGTTCGAGATACCAGTCGCAGAAGCGGTCCCACGCAAAGCTGTAGATCGCGTTCGCGGCTTCGTCGAAGCGATAGTCGGCGAGCGACTTGTCCATCGCGGCGACCGTGGCCGCAACTTCGCCGATGATCCAGCGGTTGACCGGCAGGGTCGCGGCGGGGGCTTCGATGCTGGTCGAGGCCACAATGCCATTGGCTTCGCAGAAACGCGCGGCGTTCCACAGCTTGGTTGCGAAGTTGCGATAACCCGCGAGGCGCGCGTCATCCATCTTGATGTCGCGGCCCTGGCTTTCCATCGCCGCCATGAAGAAACGCAGCGCGTCGGCGCCATATTGGTCGATCAGCCCGAGCGGATCGACGACATTGCCCTTCGACTTCGACATCTTCGCGCCGTCGGGCGCGCGGACGAGGCCGTGGAGATAGAGCGTCTTCCACGGCACATCGCCCATGAACTCCATGCCCTGCATCGCCATACGCGCATCCCAGAAGAACAGGATGTCGAAGCCGGAGATCAGGACGTCATTGGGGTAGTGGCGGGCGAGCAAATCCTCCCCGGAACGGGGAGGGGGACCGCCCGCAGGGTGGTGGAGGGGGTTCTCGGCCTCAAGCGACATCGAAGGCGGCGAACCCCCTCCGTCAGCCGTTCCGGCTGCCACCTCCCCGTTCCGGGGAGGATCTTGGGGCCAGCCGAGCGTGGCGAAGGGCCAGAGAGCGGAGGAGAACCAGGTGTCGAGGACGTCTTCGTCTCGATAGAGATGAACCTTGTCTCGATGCAGAAGGTCTTCCGAAATGCCGCTGGAAAGGGCCGAGTCCCATTCCAGATACGCTTCCATGGTGTCGTGTATGAACAGCTCACCATTTGGATCGCCGTAATATTCACGGACGCTTTGGAGCAGTTGCGCTTCATCTTCAGCGACGAAAGCAACCTCTTCAAGTGACAATTCAAGGTCGGATTTGCCAGCATCACTTGGTCCGTCTGGCCTGATCTTCGGCCCATACCAAGCCGGAATCCGGTGCCCCCACCACAGCTGGCGCGACACGCACCACGGCTGGATATTCTCCATCCAGTTGAAGAAGGTCTTTTCCCACGTCTTGGGGACGATGTTGATCCGCCCGTCGCGCACCGCCTGCATCGGCGGCTGTGCGAGCGTTTCGGCGTCGACATACCATTGGTCGGTCAGCCACGGCTCGATCACCACGCCGCCGCGGTCGCCGAAGGGGGTCTGGATCGTGCGCGGCTCGGCGTCATGCTCGATGACGTCGCCCTCTTTCGAAGTCACGACATGCGCGATCAGGAAACCCGCTTCCTTCATCCGCGTCACGACCAGTTCGCGCGCGCCGTCCTTGCCATCGCGCTTGAAACGGTGGAGGCCGAGATATTCTTGCGGGATCAGCCCGTCGCTCGTCTGGATGACGTTCGCATCGCCATCGAGCATGTTGAGCATCTCGCCGGCCTTGAAGCCCGCGCGCTTGCCGACGTCGAAGTCGTTGAAATCATGCCCCGGCGTGATTTTCACCCCGCCCGAACCCAGCTCGGGATCAGCATGTTCGTCGGCAACGATCTTGAACCGACGACCGGTGATTGGCTGCAATATGTCCTTGCCGATCACGCTCTGGTAGCGCGCATCGCCCGGATGCACCGCGACCGCCATGTCGGCGAGCATCGTTTCGGGGCGCGTCGTCGCGACCACAATATAATCGCGCCCATCATCGAGCTTTACGCCGTCGGCGAGCGGATATTTGAAGTGCCAGAAGCCGCCCTGAATCTCGTGCGTCTCGACCTCGAGGTCCGAAATCGCGGTCCTGAGCTTCGGGTCCCAGTTCACGAGCCTTTTGTCGCGGTAGATCAGTCCCTTTTTGTGCAGGTCGACGAACACCTTGACCACGGCCTGCGTGAAATGCGGGTCCATCGTGAACTGCTCGCGTGACCAGTCCATCGAGCAGCCGAGGCGGCGGAGCTGGCCGGTGATCTGGCCACCGCTTTCGGCCTTCCACTGCCACACCTTGTCGATGAAGTCTTCGCGGCTGTAGTTGGTGCGCTTGTCCTGCCGCGCCTCGAGCTGGCGCTCGACGACCATCTGCGTCGCGATGCCGGCATGGTCCATGCCGACGACCCACAAGGCGTCCTTGCCGCGCAGGCGTTCGTAGCGGACGAGCACGTCCTGCAACGTGTTGTCGAGCGCATGGCCGATATGGAGCGCGCCGGTGACGTTCGGCGGCGGGTTGACGATCGTGAAGGGTGTCGCGTCGGGACGCGCGGGGCGAAACAGCCCGCGGCTTTCCCATTCATGGGCCCATTTCGCCTCGATAGCGGCGGGATCGAACGTTTTTTCCATCGGCATAATGGCCGCGCTTTGCCAGCCATGGTGCGATGCGGCAAGGGGGAACCGGCTCCGGGCGAACCCCATGCCTACGTTGTGGCTGTTCCCCGGCGAAAGCCGGGGTCCAGATGTCCTGCGCGAGGTGCGCTCTCCAATACTCCGGGCCCCGGCTTTCGCCGGGGAACAGCACGCAGCTTATTTCTTCAAATAGCTGCCCAGCCAGTTGAACACCGTCTGGTGCCATTGGACGCTGTTCGCGCCCTTCAGCACCCAGTGATTTTCGTCGGGGAAGACGAGCAACTGCGACGGCACGCCGCGGCGCTGGAGCGCGGTGAACGCGGCGAGGCCCTGCGTATAGGGGATGCGGAAATCCTTCTCGCTGGTGATCACCAGCATCGGGGTTTTCCATTTCGCGACATGGTTCACCGGGTTCCATTTTTCAAACTCTTCGGGAACCTCATAATAGGGGCCGCCATGCTCCCATTCGTCGAACCATAGCTCCTCGGTTTCATACGCCATCGCGCGCGCGTCGAAGACGCCGTCGTGCTGGACGAGGCATTTGAAGCCGTCGGTCCACTGGCCGGCGATCCAGTTCATCATATAGCCGCCATAGGAGGCGCCGAGCGCGCAGGCGTTGTTCAGGTCGAGCTGCGGGTCCTGCTTGCCCGCGGCGGCGAGGCCGAGCTTGAGGTCTTCGAGCGGCTTGCCGCCCCAATCCTTGTTGATCGCGTCGGTGAATGCCTGGCCGTAACCCGTCGAGCCGTGAAAATCGACGCTGACGACGCCATAACCCTGCTGCGCGAAGAGGCGCGGGTTCCAGCGTGTCGACCAGCTGTTGCCAAAGCTGCCTTGCGGGCCGCCATGGACGATGAAGGCGACCGGCAGCTTCTGGACCGGGCTGACGGGTTTGAGGATGATGCCCCATACCTTGTCACCGTTCGCACCGGCGAACTGGACGCGGTCGAGCTCGACGGGATCGAACTGGGCCAGCGCCGCGGCGTTGACATTGGTGAGCTGGCTGACCTTGCCCTTGGCGTCACGCACGAACAGGTCGGTCGGCAGCAGCGCGCTGTTGCGCGAATAGAGCAGTGCCCCGCCCAGGAGCGGCGTGACATCGCCGATATTGCCTTCGAATGCTTCGGTCGTCGCCTTCAGTTTCTCGACCTTGCCCGTGGCGGCGTCGACGCGGAAGACCGGATGTTCGAGCGTGTCCTGCGCGGTCACATAGAGCGACTTGCCGTCCGCCGCCCATGCGATCGAGGCGACCGAACGATCCCACGCGTCGGTAAGCTTCTTCGTCTCGCCGCTTTCGAGATTGCGCAGCATCAGCACCTGACGGTCGGCTTCGTAGCCGGGCCGCGCCATCGCCGCATAGGCGAGCCATTTGCCGTCGGGCGAGGGGGTGGGCAGGGTGTCGGTCGCCTGATTATCCTGCGTCAGGTTGGTCGGCATCATCCGGCTGTCGACCAGCCAGCTATAGATATCGAGATTGGTTGAGGTCGGCTCGTTCCGATCGGCCTTGCGCAGCGTGAAAAAGACGGTGCGGCTGTCGGCGCCCCATGCGAGTTCCTCGCCGCCGCCGAATGGCTTCGACGGGCTGTCGCCGATCAGGCCGGCGTCGACCGGGCGCGCGATGCTCGCCTTGCCGTCTGCAAGGTTGAAGATGAACGGACGGCTGTAAGTGCCCGGCGTTTCCCACTCATCCCAGTGGCGAACGAAGCCCGCGCCATCTTTGTAGAGGCGACCGCTGCCGGGGCCGGTGAGCGCGCCCTTGTCCTTGGCGTCGCAGCCGAAGTCGGTGCATTCCTTCGCAATGTCGCCCCACGCGAGCAATTTCGTCGCATCGGGCGAAATCTTGAAGCCCGACACATCGGCCTTGGTGTCGGTCACTTGCGTCGCGGCGCCACCTGCATTGGGATCGATCCGCCAAATCTGGCTTTTGCCCGAGGCGTTCGAGAGGAAATAAAGGACGCCGTCCTTGTCGAAGGCCGGCGCGGTTTCATTCTTGCCCGCGGTGTCGGCGATCGCGACAGGCTTTGCGCCCTTCGCCTTGCGGTCGACGAGCCACAGCCCGGTCGCGCGCTTGTAGGTTTCGGCCTCGGTCTCGGTCATCTGGAACACGACCCAGCGCCCATCGGACGAGGCGGTCGGCGCGGCGACGCGCTTGAGCGTCGCCAGATCGACCTCGGTCATCGGCCGGGCGAAGGCGGGGGTGGAGAGGGCGGCGGCGAGCGCGATCGCGCTGGACAGGATATGGTTTCGCATGAAAGCGGTTTAGCGATGCAGCGCGCGGGTTCAAGGCGGAACCTTTTCCAGTTCGTTATGCTGCCCCATCGGCGGGCACCGCGATATTCTGGCTTGCCGATGCGCAAATAAACCTCTCTGGCCCGGCGGCTCCAAAGATCGCATCGCGCCGATCGTGCAGCGAGAAGGTAATCGATGTTCCGCGCCCTGTTGAACGGCACCCGCCTATTCGTTCCCCTGCTTGCGGGGGCGAGCCTGCGCGACCGCGTGATCGCCAGTGTCGGGGCGGTGCTGGGCATCGGCTTTGTCGGCCTGTCCTGCGCCGCGCTGTTCCCGTCGTCGATCCCGTGGATCGTCGCGCCGATGGGCGCATCGGCGGTGCTGCTGTTCGCGGTTCCGGCGAGCCCGCTCGCCCAGCCCTGGTCTATTGCCGGGGGCAATTTCGTTTCGGCGGTCGTCGGCGCGGTGGTCGCGCAGCTCATTCCCGATCCGGCGATTGCCGCGGCGGTCGCCGTTTCGCTGGCGATCCTCACAATGTCTCTCCTGCGCTGCCTGCATCCGCCCGGCGGCGCCGCGGCCTTGAGCGCGGTCCTCGGCGGCTATGCGCTCCTGTCCGAGCATGTCGTCGAGTTCCTGTTCGTTGTGCTCGTCAATTCGCTGCTGCTAGTGGCGATCGGCTGGTTGTTCCATCGTTTTTCGGGGCATAGCTACCCCCACCGCGCCAAGCCCGTCGAAGGCAAGGCGCTTCCTCCCGCGCCGGCGTCGGGGCTGTTGATGGACGATATCGACAAGGCGCTC
Source organism: Sphingopyxis sp. (assembly GCF_050725655.1). Taxonomy (GTDB): domain Bacteria; phylum Pseudomonadota; class Alphaproteobacteria; order Sphingomonadales; family Sphingomonadaceae; genus Sphingopyxis. Next base: position 24,438 of record NZ_JBOHHT010000073.1, read on the forward strand.
GACGACCTTGGCGAAACCTTCGACATCAGCCGCGAGGATCTGGCCTTGTTGCTCGAACGCGCCGAGGTCCACGCCGCGGCGCGGAGCGGCACACGATAGGCGGCGCTATCGCACCAGCGCGCCGCCCTTCATCACATGATCGATTTTTTCGAGGACGGTGACGTCGGTGAGCGGATCGGCCTTTACCGCGACGAAGTCGGCATAGCGGCCTGGAACGATCGCGCCAACATCGTCGCGGCCCATTTCGATCGCGGCGCGCCCGGTGGCGGACTGGATCGCCTGCATCGGCGTCATCCCGTACTTCACCATATTACGAAACTGGCGCGCGTTGAGGCCGTGCGGATAGACGCCGGCGTCGGTTGCATAACCGATATTGACGCCAAGCTCGACCGCGCGGCGGAAAGCGGCGCGCTGCGCGTCGGTCGTCTCGCGATTCTTGCGCAGATACTCCTCGGGCCAGCCTTCCTTGGTGCCGACGTCGTCGATGTAGGTGCCGTTATAGATGTCCATCGCGAGCCAGGTGCCGTGCTTCTTGGCGAGTTGCAGCGTCGCCTCGTCGGCAAGGCTCGCATGTTCGATACTGTCGACCCCCGCGTTGATCGCGTTCTGGATGCCGATCGCACCGTGCGCGTGCGCGGTGACCTTCTTGCCGCGGGCATGGGCGACCTTCACGACCGCGCGCAGTTGCTCGACGGTCATTTCGGGCGCGCCGGGCTCGGTGCCGATCGCCAGCACCGCGCCGGTTGCGATCGCCTTGATGAAGTCGGCGCCATGATCGAGCAGGTAAGTTGCCTTCGCCGCCGCTTCCTCGGGCGTCGCGGCGACGCCGAGGCGCATGTCGGGCGGAAGCTGCTCGTTCGGGACGACGCCGTTCAATTCGCCGCCGCCCTTGGGTATCGTCAGATAAGCGCCCGCGACCCACATCCGCGGCCCCGGTACGTCGCCGCGCTCGATCGCGTTGCGCAACGTTACGTCGGTCAGGCCGCGATAGGTGCCGACATCGCGGACGCTGGTGAAGCCTGCCTCCAGCGTAACCCGCGCATTGCGCGCGCCGACAAGCGCCGTTTCGGCGGGCGACGCTTTCATCGGCGCGGCAAGGTCGGCGCTCTGGCCGAGATCGGCGAGATGCGTGTGGACGTCGATCAGGCCAGGAAGGACGGTCAAGTCCGACCAGTCGACGACCCTCGCGCCATCGGGTGCCTTTCCGCACGGCGCGACGGCCTTGATGCGCTCGGCCTCGACGGTGATGCACTGGCCCGTGCGCACCGTATCGGCGACGCCGTCGATCAGCCGCCCGGTCTGGACGTAAAGGGTTTCGGCCGATGCAGGCGCCGCGGCAAGCGCTGCCGCGAGCGCCGTCGTCAGGTAGCCGAGCCGAATGCGTCGCACTGGCGCGGATCCCCCGATTGCAGACCGCGGCGAAGCCAGCTCATGCGTTGCTCGCTCGTGCCGTGGGTGAAGCTTTCGGGCACGGGTCGCTGCCCCGCCGACCGCATCAGCGTGTCGTCGCCGATCGCATTGGCGGCGCGCATCGCTTCTTCCATATCGCCCGCTTCCATGACCGGCTGGCCCGCGCTGTTCCTGGCGCGCGCGGCCCAGACGCCGGCGTAGCAATCGGCCTGAAGCTCCATGCGGACCTGCAGCGCATTGCCCTCGGCCTGCGAGGCGCGTTGTTGCGCCTGACGCACCTTATCGGAAATGCCGCTGACCGTCTGGATATGGTGACCGACCTCATGCGCGATCACATAGGCTTGTGCCGCGTCGCCCGCCGCGCCGAACTTCTGTTCGAGCTCGCGGAAGAAGCTGGTGTCGAGATAGACGCCCTGGTCGGCGGGACAATAGAAGGGACCCATCGCCGATTGGGCGGCGCCGCAGCCCGATCGATTAGATTCCGTGAAGAAATTGAGCGTCGGTTTGCGATAGCCGCTGACCAGGCCCTCCCACACAGTGTGCGTCGATCCGAAGACGTTGCAGGCGAAGCGTTCGCTTTCGGTATCGCAGGCGACATTGGCGCCGCCGCGACTATCGGCTGCCGGATCGGCGGTGCCGCCGCCGCTGCTGAGCATATTGGCGCCGGGGCCGAGCAGGAAAAAGGCGGCCGCACCGATCAGCAGGATCGTGCCGCAACCCATCTTGCGCCCGAGCAGCATCGGAAGAAATCCGATGAGAAGCCCACCGAGACCGCCGCCTCCGCCGCCGCCAAATCCACCGCCACTACCGCGGCCAAGGTCGCGGATGTCGTCACCGGGATCATAGTCGTCGAGGCGCATGGGGCTTCTCCACCGGTAAAATGCTCGTTCCACTGCGATAGTTACAGCAGCGCCGGGTAATTGGAAGGGGCTTCGCATATAATCGAGCCATTGCAATAGCCTGTGTTGCGGTGCACAAATCTTGGCTCGCCAATCAAGGATCCCCGAGTCCATGCCCCGCCGCGCCACCCGAGCCGCCCTCCCGCTTCCCGACCTCGTCGTGCTCGTCCTGCAGGGCGGCGGCGCGCTCGGCGCGTTTCAGGCGGGGGTGTACGAGGCGCTGATCGATCTGGGCATCGAGCTCGACTGGGTTGCGGGGATTTCGATCGGTGCGGTCAATGCAGCGATCATCGCCGGAAACGAACGCGACCAGGCCGTGGGCAAGATGCGCGAGTTCTGGGAAGGCGTGTCGTCGGCGCTGCCCTCGCTGCCGACGGTCGATAACGACTGGGCGCGCGAGTGGACGCATATGGCGGCCGCCGGCCAGGTCGCGGCGTTTGGCGTGCCCGGCTTCTTCATTCCGCGTTTCCCGCCGCCTGCTTTTGCCGAGCGACAGACGCCCGAAGCGGTCAGTTTCTATGATACAGCACCGCTGGTCGCCACGCTCGACCGGCTGGTCGACTGGGACCGCGTGAACAACGGCAAGGTGCGGCTGTCGGTCGGCGCCGTTGCGGTCGAAACCGGCAATTTCCGTTATTTCGATACGCAATGCGACACGCTCGACGCGCGGCATATCCTCGCCTCGGGCGCACTCCCGCCGGGGCTCCCGCCGGTCGAGATCGACGGCATCTGGTATTGGGACGGTGGGCTCGTGTCGAACACGCCGCTCGAACATGTCGTCGAATCGGCGAACGAGGACATGCTGGTGTTCCAGGTCGACCTGTTCCCCGCGCGCGGCGATCGCCCGCACGACATGGAAGAAGCCTGGTCGCGCGAAAAGGATATTCGCTTTTCCAGCCGCACACGCCGCATTTCGGACGGTCTGGTGCGGCGGCGCAAGGAGCACCGGCTGATTGACCGGATGCTCAAGAAGCTGCCGCCCGAGTTCGCCGACCTGTCCGAGGTCAAGGCGGTCCGCAAGATGGTCGATTGCAAGGCGCTCAACGTCGTTCAGCTGATCCACGAGCCGCCGCCATGGCAGACGGGCGCGCGCGATTTCGAATTTTCGCGCTCGACGATGGAGGTCAATTGGGCGCTTGGCCGCGACGCGGTCGAGTCCGCGATGAAAGACGGCCATCTGCTCGCCGACAGTATCGCCGAAGGACGGTCGGACAGTTTTGCGGTGCAATCGAATGCGTTGCGACCAAAGACCGAGCCCGACGTTTCCTGAAACTCTCCCCGCCGAAAGGACCCAATCATGCGCCTCACAGGAAAGACCGCCCTCGTCACCGGATCGACCTCGGGCATCGGGCTCGGCATTGCCAAGGCATTTGTCGCCGAGGGTGCGTCGATCATCATCAACGGGTTCGGCGACGCCGACGCGATCGAAACCGAACGCAAGGGGCTGGAAGCGATCAGCGGCGGGAAGGCGGCCTATGATGGCGCCGACCTGACAAAGCCCGAGCAGATCGAGGATATGTTCAAGCGTGCCGACAAGGATTTCGGCGGGGTCGACATCCTCGTCAACAACGCGGGCATGCAGTTCGTCGCGCCGGTCGAGGATTTCCCGGTCGAGAAATGGGACATGATCATCGCGCTCAACCTGACCGCGGCGTTCCACACGATCCGCCACGCCGTGCCCGGGATGCGCAAGAAGAAATGGGGACGCATCATCGCCACCGCGTCGGCGCACTCGCTCGTCGCCTCACCGTTCAAATCGGCCTATGTCACCGCCAAGCACGGGCTTGCGGGCCTCACCAAGACCGTCGCGCTCGAAGTCGCCGACGCGGGCATCACCGTGAATTGCATCAGCCCGGGCTATGTCTGGACGCCGCTGGTCGAGAACCAGATCCCCGACACGATGAAGGCGCGGAATATGACGCGCGAGCAGGTGATCAACGATGTGCTGCTCGCCGGACAGCCGACGAAGCAGTTCGTGACGGTCGAGCAGGTCGCGGCAATCGCGTCCTTCCTGACCCGCGACGAGGCGGCAAACATCACCGGCGCGAACCTCAGCGTCGACGGCGGCTGGACGGCCGCCTGATCGGCTGCGCCCTTGAGCAATCTTCTTCGCCCTCCTAAGGTTAACGGCAGAGGGATCGGGGAGAAACAGAGAATCATGGGTCGCACCATCTGGGTTTTGGCGGTGGCGCTTGGCGTCACCTTGGGGGCTTGCCGTACCGTGCCGCCGGTGCCGCCGTCGGCGGCCGACGCGCCGCCGGATGCCACGGGCACGTGGCGCGCGACGGCGACCGATGCCGACAAGGAGCGCATTCGCGGCTGGCATAGCAGCTGGCAGACGGCACTGACCGACGCCCGCACGAAAGGCTTCGACGCCGACATCGACCGCGAAGGCGTGCTGCTGCAACCGATGGCGGCATTGCCCAACCCGCATTTGCCCGCGGGCGATTACCGGTGCCGGACGATCAAGGTCGGCGCGCAGGGGCGCAGCGGCCTGTCCTATGTCGCTTATGGCTGGTTCCGGTGCCGCGTGGCGCCCGAACAGGGATTGTCGAGCCTGACCAAGATTTCGGGGTCGCAGCGGCCCGTGGGCCTGATCTTTCCCGACAATCTGAAACGCCAGATTTTCCTGGGAACGCTCGAACTCGGCGACGAGAAGATGGCGGTCAATTACGGCAGCGACCGGATGCGCGACATGGCGGGGCTGGTCGAACGGATCGGCGACAATCGCTGGCGGCTGGTGCTGCCCGCGCCGGCTTATGAATCCTTGCTCGACGTGATCGAACTGGTCCCGGCGGGCTGACAAGAACGACAGGGGATTAGCATGCGAATTTTGTGGATGAGCGTCCCCCTTCTGGCTTTTGGGGCGCTGGCTTTGGCTGCGCCTGCGGCAGCGCAAACGCTTGGCAGCGAGGTCGAAAAGCAGATGCCGTCGCTGATGGCGATATACAAGGATTTGCACGCCAATCCCGAACTCAGTTTCATGGAGGTGCGCTCGGCGGGCATCCTCGCCGCCGAAGCACGCAAGCTGGGGTTCAAGGTGACCGAAAAGGTCGGCGGCACGGGTATCGTCGCGGTGATGGAAAACGGCCCCGGTCCGGTGGTGCTGGTGCGCGCCGATATGGACGGCCTGCCAGTGACCGAGCAGACGGGCCTCGCCGGCGCATCGAAAGTGCGTGTCACCACAAAGGAAGGTGTTGAAACCGGCGTGATGCACGCGTGCGGCCACGACACGCATATGACCGCGTGGGTCGGCGTCGCGCGGCTGATGGCGGCGAACAAGGCGAAATGGTCGGGCACGCTGGTAATGATCGGCCAGCCCGCCGAGGAACGCGGCGCGGGTGCGCGAATGATGCTCGCCGACGGGCTCTACACGCGTTTTCCGAAGCCGCAGTACGCGCTGGCGTTCCACGACGCGGCGCAGTTCCCGGCAGGCAAGATCGGCTACACGCCAGGCTATGCGCTCGCCAACGTCGACAGCGTCGACATATTGGTGAAGGGGGTTGGCGGTCACGGCGCCTATCCGCAGACGACCAAGGACCCGATCGTGCTCGCAAGCCGCATCGTCGGCGCGCTCCAGACGCTCGTCTCGCGCGAAATCAGTCCGCTCGACAGCGCGGTGGTGACCGTCGGCAGCTTCCATGCCGGGGCGAAGCACAATATCATTTCGGACGAAGCGAAGCTGCAATTGACGGTGCGCAGCTACTCGGACGAGGTGCGCGATCATCTTCTCGACGGCATCGCGCGCATCGCGAAGGGCGAAGCGATCGCCGCAGGGATGCCCGACGACAAGATGCCCGTCGTGAGCGTCGACAAGAATGAATATACGCCCTCGACCTTCAATACGCCCGAATTCACCGAGGAGATGGCGGCGTATCTGAAAACGAGCTTCGGCGAGACACGCGTCGTGCAGATGCCGCCGGTGATGGGCGGCGAGGATTTCAGCCGCTTCGGGCGCGAGGACAAGAGCATCAAGAGCCTGATCGTCTGGGTCGGTGGGGTGCCGCAGGCCGAATATGACGCGGCCAAAAAGGAAGGCCGGACCTTGCCGAGTCTCCATTCGCCCTTCTGGGCACCCGATGCCCCCGCGGTCATCTCGACCGCGACCGAGGCGCTGACCGCGATGACAATGAAGCTGATGGCGAAGAAATAGCCGGCGGCGGCGCTACTTCAGCGTCGCCAGCCAGTTCAATATTTCGGTCTGGAGCCGGATACGCGCGTCCGACCAGCTATGGTCCGTCGCGACGTGGATGGTCTTCACCCCGGCTCCGCCGGCTTTGGCGATCGCGGCCGACAGCGCATTGCTCATCGGTGCCAGCCCGTCGTCGGATGTCAGGACGAACAGGTTCGTCTTCGCCAGTTGTGGCGCGGCTTTCACGAAGTCGAAGCGGTCGGTGTTGGCGATGATTTCATCCGCCATGAGTTCGGGTGTCGTCCCGGCGAGGGCTTCCGTCCCGTTGCTGCGCAGCGCCTTTACCGCCTGATCGCGCGGCAATTTGCCGAGCCAGCCCATATTGCCCGCCGAAATCATCGCCGCGCCGAGCAACTGCTTGTCTTGCGCGGCGGTGAGCGCGGTAACCCAGCCGCCCATGCTGTGGCCCATGATGACGAGCCGCTTCGGGTCGATCCGCAGCCTGGCGGCATGGGCGGGATCGCGCGCAAAGGCGAGCACCGCGTCGGCATCCTCCAGATTCTGCGCAAAGCGATAATCGCCGGGGCTGCCCCACGATCCGCGATAGTTGAAGGTGATCACGGTCCAACCCGAGCGCCGCATCGCTTGCGCGAGATCGAGGCTCTTCTCGTTGCCCGGGAGGCCGTGACACAGCACGACGGTAGGGTGCGGACCCGCACCCGCGGGGATATAGACGACGCCGTTGATCGCGACCTTGCCGCTGGGGATGTGGACCACCTCCATCGCGGCGGGGTGCGCCTTGTCGGCGGGCGGGTCGGTGTAGATCGCGGCTGGAATATCGGTCGGGCTTGCCGCGACAGCAGGCAAGGGCAGGGCGGCCAGCGCCGCGGCGGCGATCCATATCCTCATGTCATTCTCCCCCGATCGTGAAGCTGCCGCCGCGTCCGGCGCCTTCGGTAAAGCGTTTGGCCCCCGCCGCCGCGCCTTCGCGTAGCGGGGCAACCCCGGCGTGCGCTTCATACGCCAGCGCGGCTTCGATGTCGAAATCCCACTGGCGATACGCGCTGAGCCGGTCGCCGTTCATGCAGATTTGCGGGAAGGCAGCGATCTGTTTTGCCAACTCGATTGCGGCGTCGAGCGCTTCGCCGTCGGCGACGATGCGGTCGGCAAGGCCGATGCGCTGCGCTTCGTCGGCAGCAATGGGCCGGCCGGTCAGGATCATGTCGAGCGCGCGGCCCTGTCCGACGATGCGCGGCAGGCGTACGGTGCCCCCGTCGATCAGCGGCACGCCCCAGCGGCGGCAATAGACCCCGAACACCGCGCTGGCCGCGGCGACGCGCAGGTCGCACCAGAGCGCGAGTTCGAGCCCGCCGGCGACGGCATGCCCTTCGACCGCGGCGATCACCGGCTTGTCGAGCAGCATGCGCGTCGGCCCCATCGGGCCGGGGCCGTCGGGGTCGTAGCGCGACGTGCCGACGGCATGGAGGTCGAAACCCGCGCAGAAATGCCCGTCGCTACCGGTCAGGATCGCGACCCGTGCGCTGTCGTCGGCGGCGAAGGCCGCGAAGGCGTTCCGCAATGCGACGGCGGTTTCGGGATCGACTGCGTTACGGCGGTGAGGGCGGTCGATGGTGACGATCATGACGGGGCCATCGCTCCGGGCAAGCACGCTCATTCGAACCCTCCTCCTTGTTTCATCACAGCGTGCCGGGACGCCGGGGGACTTGCAAGCGGCGTGGCGGCACCCTAGATAAAAGAAATGCGGGCCGGGCCCCTCTGGCGTCGGCGGGACATTTCCCGCCACGTGATGTCGGACCGCATCGGGTGACCCCGATGCTCTGGCCCTATCTCCCCCCTGTTTCCGGGGTCCCGGCATCGGCGTCACCTGCTTGATTTCTCAATCAGGAGGCCCTTTTATGACTTTGAATCCCAATCTTTATCGCCTGACCGTGCTGCATAGCCAGCTCGACGATGCCGAGCGCCGCGAGGTGCGCCGGCGCGGCGCCGACCCGTTCCGCCTGCTGCGCCTGAAAACGCTCAAGCTCGCGGTGAAGGAACGGCTTGCGGCCCTGACGTTGCGGCCTGCCCTGCGCCCGGCGCTCGCGCGTTAATCCATCATAACTAACAACCGAGCACGCTGCCGAAAGGCGGCGCGCTTGGCATATCCAGGGAAATCACCATGGAATTTCTGTTTGCCGACTGGCTGGGCACCCCGGCCTGGTTCTGGCTGTCCTTCATCGCACTCGTCATCGCGCTCACCGCCTTCGACCTTGGCGTCCTCAATAAGGAAAACAAGGAGATGGGTATCGGCGAGAGCTTGAAGCTCTCCGCGCTCTATATCGGTATTGCGACCGCGTTCGGCGCGTGGGTCTGGGCCGCGAAGGGCGGCGAGGCCGGCCTTCAATATTATACCGGCTTCTTCATCGAGAAGGCGTTGTCGATCGACAATATCTTCGTCATCTCGCTGATCTTCACGACCTTCGCGATCCCGCCGCGCTACCAATACCGCGCGCTCCTCTGGGGCATCGTCGCGGTGATCGTGCTGCGCGGTATCATGATTGCGGGCGGCGCGGCGCTCGTCACCGAATATGGCTGGCTGCTCTATATCTTCGCCGCGTTCCTGGTGTTCACTGGCGTAAAGATGCTGTTCGCGAGCGAAAAGCCGATGGATGTGGCTGGCAATCCGGTCGTCAAATGGCTGTCACGCCGGATGCCGATCACCAACGAACTGCACGGCGAGAAATTCTTCGTGCGTGTACCCGACACAAAGACCGGCAAGATCGTGCTCGCCGCGACGCCGCTCTTCCTCGCGCTGGTCGTGATCAACCTCGCCGACCTTGTCTTTGCGGTCGACAGCGTGCCGGCGATCTTCGCGATCACGACCGACACCTTCATCGTCTATACGTCGAACATCATGGCGATCCTCGGCCTGCGCGCGCTCTATTTCGCGCTGTCAGCCATGGTGCACCGTTTCCATTATCTGAAATATGCACTCGCGCTGGTGCTGGTGTTTATCGGGTCGAAGATCTTCGTCGCCGATTTCATACTCGGCGGGGCGAAATTCCCGCCGCTGATCAGTCTTGGCGTGACGGTCGCATTGATCGCGGGCGGAGTCATCTGGTCGCTTGTCAAGACGAACGACGAGGAAGCGGCGCTACCTCAATAAAAATGTCCGCCGGAAGCGCAAAGGCTTCCGGCGGACAGGCTTTCCTCCCCAGGAAAGCTCGGTAGGCGCGGAGGTCGGGTCGCTGGCCTCCGCGCCAAGAGGGTGACGCGAGGGGTTGCAACGGGCCCCTCGCGCCGAACTCGTTTAAGCGGCGAACTGGTTCATCGTGTTGTCCTTGCCCGCGGCCTTGAGCGCCGCTTCGCCGGCGAAATATTCCTTATGATCGTCGCCAAGGTCGCTGCCCGACATATTCTGGTGCTTCACGCAGGCGATGCCCTGGCGGATCTCGGCGCGCTGGACGCCCTTGACGTACCCCAGCATCGCTTCGTCGCCGAAATATTCCTTGGCGAGATTGTCGGTCGACAGCGCCGCGGTGTGATAGGTCGGCAGGGTGATGAGGTGGTGGAAGATGCCCGCCCGTTTCGCCGAATCGCGCTGGAAGGTGCGGATGCGGTCGTCGGCTTCGTCGCCAAGCGCGGTGCCGTCATAATCGACGCTCATCAGGCGAGCACGATCATAGGCGCTGACGTCCTTGCCGTCCTTTTCCCACGCATCGAACACCTGCTGGCGAAAGTTCAGCGTCCAGTTGAAGCTCGGCGAATTATTGTAGGCGAGCTTCGCGTTGGGGATGACTTCGCGGATGCGGTCGACCATCGAGGCGATCTGTTCGATGTGCGGCTTTTCGGTCTCGATCCAGAGGAGGTCGGCGCCGTTCTGCAGGCTGGCGATACAATCCATGACGCAGCGATCCTCGCCGGTGCCGGCACGGAACTGATAGAGGTTCGAGGGTAGCCGCTTCGGGCGCATCAACTTGCCGTCGCGGTTGATCAGCACGTCGCCGGGGTTGCCCGCGCCGTCGACCTCTTCGCAATCGAGGAAGCCGTTATACTGGTCGGCGAGGTCGCCGGGCTCTTTCGAGAAAGCGATCTGCTTGGTGAGGCCTGCGCCGAGGCTGTCGGTGCGCGTCACGATGATGCCGTCCTCGACGCCGAGTTCCATGAAGGCGTAGCGGCAGGCGCGGATCTTCGCGATGAAATCCTCGTGTGGCACGGTGACCTTGCCGTCCTGATGGCCGCACTGCTTTTCGTCAGAGACCTGGTTTTCGATCTGCAACGCGCAGGCGCCGGCTTCGATCATCTTCTTGGCGAGCAGATAGGTCGCCTCGGCGTTGCCGAAGCCCGCGTCGATGTCGGCGATGATCGGCACGACATGCGTTTCATGATTGTCGATCGTGGCCTGGATCTGCTTCGCCTTGAGTTCGTCACGCTCGGCGCGCGCGGCGTCGAGTTCGCGGAACAGGCCGCCGAGTTCGCGGGCGTCGGCTTGGCGGAGGAAGGTGTAGATTTCCTCGATCAGCGCCGGGACGCTGGTTTTTTCGTGCATCGACTGGTCGGGCAGCGGGCCGAATTCGCTGCGCAGCGCGGCGATCATCCAGCCCGACAGATAGATGTAGCGGCTCTTGACGGTGCCGAAATGCTTTTTGATCGAGATCATCTTCTGCTGCGCGATGAAGCCGTGCCAGCAGCCGAGCGACTGGGTGTAGTTCGCGGGGTCGGCGTCATAGGCGGCCATGTCGGCGCGCATGATGCGCGCGGTGTAGCGGGCGACGTCGAGGCCGGTGCGGAACTTGTTCTGGGCGCGCATGCGGGCGATGCTTTCACCGCTGATGCCGTCCCAGGTGCCGTCGTAGTCGCGGATGAGGCGGCCTGCCTGCGCCATGTCTTCCTGATAACCCATCGTCTTATCCTTGTGCGGAGGTGATGGGTGGAAGTTGGCGAAAGTGCCGCGGAAAGTGAAAAGCTTTGTCAATAATATTTGTGAATTATGGGTAATCGGTGTAAATCAGACTGTAAATTAGTAAAGAAAGTTACAAAATGGCGGAGCGGCGGGTGTTCGCGGGGCCGGCGGTGCGTAAGGTGCGACGCGAGGCGGCAATGACGCAGGCGGCGATGGCCGAGGCGCTCGCCATCTCGCCAAGCTACCTCAATTTGATTGAGCACGGCCAGCGGCCGCTCAGTGCGACAGTTATCGTCAAACTGGCCGAACGCTTTGGTTTCGACGCGGCGAAGCTGGGTGCGGAGGATTTGCCCGGCGGGCTCGCGGGGTTGCGGCGGCGGCTCGCCGACCCGCGCTTCGCCGACCTCGGCATCGGGGCGCAGGAGGTCGAGGAGTGGCTTCAATCCGCACCGGCGACAGCTGCCGCCTTCGCACGCCTGTTCGACGCAGCGCCCGAAGCGCGCGGCGAGGCGCAGGAGGAGGCGCCCGAAGTTGCCGCCGTCCGCCGCGCGATCGAGAAATGGCGCAACCATTTCCCCGATCTCGATGCGCGTGCCGAAGAGCTGGCCGACGAATTGCGGCTCGCGGGGGGCGACCTGTACGGCACGATTTCCGAGCGTTTGCGTACGCGGCACCAGCTCGGCATCCGCATCTTGCCGAGCGATGTGATGCCCGACCGGCTGCGCTGGCTCGACTGGCACGCGCGGCAATTGATGCTGAACGAGCTGCTGCGCCCGGCCTCGCGTACCTTTCAGGCCGCTGCGACGCTGGCGCAGATCGAGGCGAAGGCCGAGATCGATGCGCTTGTCGCGGGCGCTGAGTTTGCCGAGAGCGCGGCGGCGCGGCTGTTCGAGCGGCATCTGATCCAGTATTTCGCGGCGGCGCTGATGATGCCGTACAGCCGCTTCCTGCGCGCGTGCGATGCGACGGGCTATGATTTGCTGCTGCTCCAGCGTCGCTTCGGCGCGGGCTATGAACAGGTCGCGCACCGGCTGACGACCTTGCAGCGCGTCGGCGCGCGCGGGCTGCCCTTCTTCATGCTGCGCATCGACCGCGCGGGGCAGGGGAGCAAACGCTATGCCGGCGCGAGCCAGTCGCCGCTGGTCGACGGCGACGCCCGATGCCCGCTGTGGAGCGTGCATGCCGCCTTCGCGCGGCCGGGCGAGGTGGTTGCCGACCTGGTCGAGTTGGAGGACGGGTCGCGCTGGTTCACCCAGTCGCGCTCGGTCGCCGCGCCCGGCGCGACGGGAAGCGGTACGCCCGCGCGCTTCGCCGTGTGCGTCGGAGTCGATGCGAAGGTCGCGGCGCCGCTGATCGCGGCGCGCGGACTTGACCTGATGCGCAGCCCCGCGACGCCGATCGGGCTCGGATGCCGGCGCTGTACGCGCACCGGCTGCGTCCAGCGCTCGATGCCGCCGCTCGGTCGCCCCTTGCGCTTCCGCGAAGGCGAACGCGGGGTGAGCGCATTCGATTTCGCGGGCGACTGACCCAAATTCCCGCTGCGCGGCTTAAATTGACACGCGGCATGCCGTATTTGGAAGGTGGCGCGGGGATCGGCCGCGACGGGACCGAAAATGCTTGTTCGAATAAGACCAGAAGACGTCGAGATCGGCATGTTCATCCATGCCTTTGAAGGGTCGTGGTTCGACCACCCGTTCTGGCGCCGCTATTTTCGGATCGAGACGCAAGATCAACTCCGGCGAATCCGCCATTCGGGGATCGATGGCATCGTGATCGACGACGGGCGCGGCCTGGGCGCGCCCGAAGATCGGACCGCGGCCGAAATCAAAGAAAAACTGCAGAGCAAGCGTCCGCCAACGTCGGAACGGGCAGGGGACGACGCCATGCCGTTCCGCGCCGCCGTCACGTTTGCGCCGCCGCCGCCGTCAGCGCGCGCCGCGCCGCGCCGCCGCCGCGGCTATGCGGGGGAGTGCCGCCGCGCCAAGCGGGCGATCGAACGGACGCGCGAGGCCGTGGTCGACATGTTCGACGCCGCGCGGCTGGGCCGGGCGGTCGACGTTCGCCGGATGGTCCAGCTTGCCAGCGCGATCGGCGCCTCGATCGAGCGCGATGCCAAGGCGCTGATCAACCTCGTCCGGCTGAAAGAGAAGGACGAATATACCTATCTCCATTCGGTCGCAGTCTGCGCGCTGATGATCAACTTCGCGCGCCACATGGGGCTCGATCCGCAGGAGGTCGAGGATCTGGGCGTTGCAGGACTGCTGCACGACGTCGGCAAGGTCGCGGTCTCCGACGCGATATTGAACAAGCCCGGCGCGCTGTCGAAAGTCGAAATGCGGTCGGTGCGGAGCCATCCGGTCGCCGGTCATCGCCTGCTTGCAAGCTCGCCCGGCGCCCCCGATCTCGCGCTCGAACTCTGCCTCCGGCATCATGAAAAGATCGACGGGAGCGGTTATCCGGGCGGCCTGAAGGGTGATGACCTGTCACTCGCCGCGCGCATGGGGGCGATTTGCGACGTGTATGACGCGGTGACGTCGAACCGCCCATACAAGGATGCGTGGAAGCCGTGCGAAGCGCTGACCGAGATGCAGAAATGGACGGGCCATTTCGACCCCGTGCTGCTCGACCGCTTCGCCGACAGCCTGGGCATATTCCCGGTTGGCACATTGGTCCGGCTGTCGACGGGCGAGCTGGGGATCGTCGCCGGAAGCGCGGGCGAGGCGGACGAAGATGTCGTCGTTCGCGCCTTTTTCGACTGCGAGAGGCTGTCCGAGATCGAACCCATCGACCGCGCGATCGCGCCGGCCGCCGAACATCCGCGGATCATCAGCCGCGACAGCCCGAGTTTCTGGCGCTTTCAGGACTGGGATGTCCTGCGCGTTCGCATCCTCGCGTCGGGCACGGCCGCCGCCGCCGTGCCCGATACCGGTCATCCGATCGGCCCGCGCGGCGCGGCGCAATGAGCGCGTCCAACTGACTGACAGGCAGGTGATCGCCCGCTGCGCGCGCATCCTTTCGGGGGGAGGATCGTTGATCCTGCTCCTAACCAAAGGACCAGCGCTTGAAACTTTCCCAGTTTTTGCCGTGCCTTCTCCTGATCGCCGGTTGCAACGCCGCCCCGGACGATAGCTCAAAAAAACCGACATCATCGACGACCGCGGCCGATCCGGCCTCGATGGATTTCGAAGATGCCCCTCCCGCTGCGGTTTCGTTCAGCGAACCACCGGCGCTTCGCGCGCAAGTCCTGCTCGATCGTCTCGGCTTTTCGCCGGGGGTGATCGATGGAAAGGAAGGGCAGTCCTATACGGCGGCGCTCCGCGGTTTCCAGGAAGCGCATGACCTGAAGGAAAGCGGCAAACTCGACGCGGCGACCTCGCAGGCGCTGCAACAATGGGAAGAGGTTCCCGCGACACGGCGGGTGACCATTCCCGCCGCCTTTGCCGCGGGGCCGTTCGTTCCAGCCTTTCCGAAGGATGCGGCGGAACAAGCCAAGCTGCCCGCGCTGGGCTATCGCAATCTGACCGAAGCGCTCGCCGAACGCTTTCACACGACGCCCGAAACGCTCGTCGCGCTGAACAGCCCGTCGACGCTGGTGGGCGCGGGCCGGCCGTTCCGCGTCCCCAACATCCCCGATATCGACCGGGCGACATTGGGCGAGGACGCGCGCGGCTGGAACGGCACGCTCGAACGCCTCGGGGTCGCGCCGACCCAGGTCGCGGCCGCAAAGCTGGTGGTCGACAAATCCGAAGGCGTGCTCAAGGTTTATGGCGAGGGCGACAAGCTGGTCGCCCAATTCCCCGCCACGATGGGCAGCAGCCGCGACCCGTTACCCATCGGCAGGTGGACGATTCAGGGGGTCAGCCGCAATCCCGACTTTCACTACAATCCGAAACTGTTCTGGGACGTGAGCGACAGCAAGGCGGCGGTGTTGCTGCAGCCCGGCCCGAACAGCCCGGTCGGCGTCGTGTGGGTCGACCTCAACAAGCCGCACTATGGCATTCACGGAACGAGCGAGCCGCATACGATCGGGCGCGCCGAGAGCCACGGCTGCGTCAGGCTGACCAATTGGGACGCCGCGCGTCTGGCGCAAATGGTAAAGCCCGGAACGCCGGCGATCTTCCAGAATTAGAACCTTGGGCGCGCTCAGCTCAGGAAATTGACGATCTGTTCGATGACGACGTCCATCGCGGGCTCGTTCGACCGCAGGATATTGCCGAACAGGTCGAGGAAGGCGGCGGCATTGTCGGAAGAGACCGTCTGCCTCTGGAAATCGTTGAACCAGGTGAGTTCGTCGGCGGTCGCCGACGGAGTGAAGCTTTGCGAGAAGATCTGGCGATCGATCGGCGTGCCCTTGCCAAACGCCATGGGCGCCAATGCGAACCTCATGACCGACGTAATTGAATCGGAGTCGCTCAGTGCCGAGGAAGACGCGTTTGCAGGCGGGCTGATCCCCAGCAATCAGCCACGAAAACCCTTCGCCTGCCCAACAGGCGAAGGGTTTTTCGTTTGTGGCTCAGGCTTTTTGCGCGGCCACCCAGCGGTCGATCACCGATGCGAGCACCGAGATCGGCATCGCGCCCGCCGACAGCGCGGTGTCGTGGAAGCCGCGGATATCGAATTTGTCGCCGAGCGCGGCCTTCGCCTTTTCGCGGATCGCGACCCAGCGCGTCTGGCCGACCATATAGCTCGTCGCCTGCCCCGGCCACACGCAATAGCGCTCGATCTCGGTGACGTTCGATCCTTCGGGGGTGCCGAGCGAGTCGTTGTAATAGGCGATCGCCTTCTCGCGGCTCCAGCGGAAATGGTGCAGCCCGGTGTCGACAACAAGGCGCGCGGCGCGGAACATATAGCTTTGCAGATAGCCGAGCTGGCCCCACGGGTCGTTTTCATAGACGCCCATTTCGTCGGCGAGCTGCTCGGCATAAAGGCCCCAGCCCTCGGTATAGACCGAGTAGGCGGGCAGGCGGCGGAGGCGCGGGATGCCCTCGGCCTCTTGCGCCAGCGCGATCTGGTTGATGGCCGGGTGTCGCCTCGTGATAGGTCAGCGACGGCAACGTCCACGACGGGTTTTCGGCGGTATCGCGCAGGTTGATATAATAAGCGCCGGGGCGTGAGCCATCGAGCGCGGGCATCTGGTAATAGCCGCCGGGCGCGCCGGCCTCGATTTCGGGGGGCACGCGGCGGATGTCGCACTTGGCCTTCGGCAGACGGCCGAAGGCTTCGGGCAGGCGGCGCTGCATTTCCTGGATCTGCTCGTTCAATTTGGCGATCAGGTCGGCCTTGCCCTTGTCGGTGTTGGGATAGAGGAAGCGCGGATCCTTGCCGAGCGCGCGCATGCGTTCGGCGACCGTTCCCTTGGACATGCCCTGCGCCTTGAAGACCGCATCGGCGCGCGCCGTCAGTGCGGCCATGCGTTCGAGCCCGAGCTTGTGCACCTCTTCGGCCGACATGCCCGTCGTCGTCGCGAAGCGCAGCGCATAGGCGTAATATTCGTCGCCTTTGGGCAGGCGCCAGACGCCCGCGTCATGCGTCGCACGCGGGCGTCTGGCGGTGAGTTCGGCGGCTTGGCGGCGCATCGCGGGATAGATTTTGCCCTCGACGATGGCGGCGCAACGCTTCGCCCAGTCGCCGGGGATGTCGACGGTCTTGGTCCTGAGGTTGGTGGTCAGGATATTCGCGTCGGGCGCGGGCGCTATGATGCTTTCGAAGAGGTTCAGCGTGCGGTCGATGACAAAATCGGGCGGAATGATGCCCGCGGCGTGGTCGGCCTTGATTCGCCCCGTCTCATTGTCGAGCTGGACCGCGAAATCGGCGCAGCGCGAGAGATAGGCTTCGGCATCGGCGGCGTTCGCGATGCTATGCTGATTGACGAGGAAATCGGGGATCGAGCGATAGGTGCCGCTCAATTGCGTCACCGGATGCGGTTCAGGCCAGCTGTGAAGTCCGTAGCTGAAGGTGTCGTAAGCTTTGACATAACCTTCCCACGGACCGCGGAACGTCTCGTAATTGACGAGATCCATGCCCGAGAGTTTCTTCGGGTCGATCGTCTTCAATTCCTTGAGCCCGGTGCGATAGAGGTCGTGGCCCTTCTTGATCCCGGCGGGCGAGCGGTCGGCGAGTTTCGCCTTGGCGGCGGCGCGGTCACCCTTGTCGGCGCCGAGCGAGGTCGCGAATTCGGGATCCTGATCGAGCAGCATGTCGTAAATGCGCTCGTAGATCGCGGTCAGCCGCGCGCCTTCGCTGTCGGTCGCCGCAGCGAACGCGGCGCGCGGGCGGACGCCGGCGAGCATCGAGGAAGCCGCGGCGGCGGCGAGCAGAGTGCGACGGTCGAACATAGGGAATCTCCAGAACAGCTTTGGCGCACTCCTGCGGAGCGCCTCATAGGTGTACTGTTATCGCAAGTCACCGCCGACGCAAGTGCCTGATGTGGCTCAGCTCTATTCGCGTGCCTTTGCCGCCGCGCGCACCTCTTGCGAGCGTTCCAGCGGGATGATCAATATGTCGTCGCCGTCGACGATCACCGCGATATTGTCCATGCCGAGGATCGAGACGCGCTTGTCGCCCGCGCGGACCAGATTGCCGCGGCTTTCGTGGAGAAAGGCGTCGCCGGTGACGGCATTGTCGGCGTCGTCCTTTTCCGCGAGTGTGTGGATCGTGTGCCAACAGCCGAGGTCGGACCAGCCCATCGCCACGGGGACGACGGCGACGCGATCATCCTTTTCCATCACCGCATAATCGATCGAGTCCGACGGCGCCTTTGCGAATTCGATCGCGTCGGCATAGAGCGCGTCGCCGTCGTGCATTCCCGCGGCGATGGCTCTGTCGGCGGCTTCGAAGATCGGGCGGCAATGCGTCAGCATCGCATCGCGCATCCGCGCGGCGCGGAACAGGAAAATGCCGGCGTTCCAGCTGTATCCCCCGGCCGCGAGCATCGCCTCGGCATCGGCGAGCGGGGGCTTTTCGACGAAGCGGTCGACCGCAAAGCCCCAAGATACGTCGGCGCCGCCGAGCGGACGGCCGGCGGCGATATAGCCGAAACCCGTTTCGGGGCTGTCGGGGGCGATGCCGAAGGTGACGAGCCAGTCCTGCTGCGCGAGGCGCGCACCCTTGCCGATGGCGGCGTGAAAAGCGTCGACATCGGCGATGACATGATCGCTCGGCATAACGAGCAGCAATGTGTCGGCGTCGGCCCGTGCGACGGCCATAGCGATCGCGGCGGCGGTGTTGCGCGGCATCGGTTCGACGAGCAGCAGTTCCTCGCGGTCGCTCATCTGTTCGCGGACCATCGCGACATGGCCGTCGCCGCAGAGCACGATCGGGGGAAGGAAATCGGGACCCGCGGGGGTGCGCTCGACCGTCTGGCGGAACAGGCTGCGCTGGCCGTGGAGCAGCAGGAATTGCTTGGCGCGGGTGCCGCGCGATTCGGGCCAAAGCCGCGTTCCGGCGCCGCCGCACAGGATAACAGGCTGGATCATCAGCGTCATGACGTCCGGTCTATCCTGTTGGATGCGGTGGGTCACCCTGTCATTGCCGATATATCGAGTGTAAAATTAACCGACAGTTGACGCCTCGGCTGTAGTATCGCGCGAGCGAAAGGTGCCCATGTTCCGGCTGTTTAAACATTATGTTCCGCACGCGGTCGTCTGGCTGGCGCTGATCGAATTTTTCGCTCTGCTCGGCTCGGCCGAGGGGGCGTGGCATCTTTACGCCCATCAGGCGGGGTTCGACGCCGGGCCGCTCGCTGGCCGCTGGCTGCCGCTGCTGACATTCGGCCTTTCCAATTCGCTCGCGATGATGGCGACCGGAATGTACGGGAACGAGGGGTTGCGCTCGATGCGTTTCGCCACCGCGCGCCTGCTCGCGGCGATTTCGCTCGGCGTGATTTTCCTTTCGGTGCTCGGCTTCCTGTTGCCGACCGCGACGCTGTGGCGCGCCAACAGCCTGTACGCGATGGTCTTTGCCATCGCGGTGCTGTTCGTGATCCGCCTCGCGCTGACCCAGTCGGGGGGAACCGAGGCATTTCGGCGCCGCATCCTGGTGCTGGGCGCGGGGCCGCGGGCCGCCCGATTGGCCGCCTTGGCCGACGCGCCCGGAAGCGGGCTCGAGATGGTCGGCTTCGTGGCGATGAGCGCGGCCGAAAAGACCGTGCCGGGTGCCATACCGCGCGAAGCCCTCGACAATCTGTCGGACCATGTCGTGGCGCTGCGCGCCGGCGAAGTCGTGCTCGCGCTGGAGGAACGGCGCAACGCGCTGCCGCTGAACGACCTGCTGCGCGTCAAGACGACAGGCGTGCATGTCAACGACATCGCGAGCTTCATCGAGCGCGAGACGGGGCGCGTCGACCTGGCGACGACGAACCCCAGCGGGCTGATCTTTTCCGACGGCTTTTCGGCCGGGCAGCGCATTTCGAAGGTCGGCAAGCGCCTGTTCGACATCCTCGCCAGCCTGATCGTGCTTGTAATCGGCCTGCCGCTGATCATCATCGCGGGGATCGCCGTGATGCTCGATAGCCGCGGGCCGGTCTTTTACCGCCAGCCGCGCGTCGGCCTGTTCGGCGAACCTTACGACATCTTCAAGATCCGGTCGATGCGCACCGATGCCGAGGCGGCGGGCAAGGCGGTGTGGGCGAGCGAAAACGACCCGCGCGTCACGCGCGTCGGCCGTATCATCCGCAAGCTGCGCATCGACGAACTGCCGCAGCTCTGGTGCGTGCTGAAGGGTGACATGAGCTTTGTCGGCCCGCGCCCCGAACGGCCGAGCTTCGTCGAGGAACTCGAAAAGAAGCTGCCCTATTATGCCGAACGCCACATGGTGAAACCGGGCCTGACGGGCTGGGCGCAGATCAACTATCCCTATGGCGCCTCGGTCGAGGATGCGCGCGTGAAGCTCGAATATGACCTCTATTACGCCAAGAATTACTCGCCCTTTCTCGATCTGCTGATCCTGCTCCAGACGGTGCGCGTCGTGCTGTGGCCGGAGGGGGCGCGGTAAAGGGTCAGGACCTGCCACTGGCACGTTCGAGGTTTGAAGCGATTTTGTTCAGGGCAAGGAGGCGAGGCGCAGGCATATGAATATATTACAAGGCTCGCTGACGCAGCCATGGACAAAATCGGTCAAATCGCGATGCGACGTCGAAATGGATTCGATCTCGCCTCCGCGCGGCCTTGCAGATGGAACCACCATCCGCAGCGGCCACGCGAAGGCGATATCTCCGCCATTTCGACGCCTCGAACGCGCCAGTGGCAGGTCCTGACCCTCTCGTGTCGACGCTGACCGGCCTGTCCCAGATCCTGTCGGGCCTTGCGCTGGCGGGCTTTGTCGGCGTCACGCTGTGGCTGCTGATGCGGCCGCGCGTGCGGATGGCGGCGTTGATGCCGGCGCCGCGCCTGCTCGCCGCGACCGCCGCCGCCACCGCGCTGTGGTGCGCGGCCCTGACCGTCTATGGTCCCGGATCGTCGCAATCGCTGGTCGTGCAGACGGTGCGCGACCTCGCCATGCTCGTCTGGTTGGGGGCGACCTTCTGGTCGCCGCGCGCGCCGATGTCGCGGCCGCTGCGCCTGATCGCGCGCATGCTCGCGACGATCTGCCTGTTGACGCTGCTGCTCGGCGCGGCGGCGCATTTGCGCGCCGGTGCGGCGGCCGAGCCATGGATGGCGCCGACGCTGGGCTTTGCCGCGACGGTCGTGGCGATCGGCGGACTGCTGATGATCGACGCCGGGGTTCGCCATGCGAGCGCGGGCCAGCGCATGCCGGTGATGGCGGTCGCCGGCGGGTTTGCCATGCTGTGGGCCTATGAGCTCAACGTCCAGCTGATCGGCGCGCTGACCGGCGAAATCGCATCGACGCTGATCGCGCTGCTTCCGGCGATCGTGCTGCTCACGCTGCCGGTCTATGTGGTCGCCGCGATGGACATCGGGCGCGAGAGGATGCGTTTGTCGCGCACCGCCGCGACGCGCACGCTGATCCTGCTGGGTGCCGCTGCCTATCTGATCGTGATCGCGCTGACCGGTGCCGTCGCGCGCGTCGCCGGCGGCGATTATGCCGAACTGGCGCAAGCGATCTCGTTGCTGGTCGCGCTCGGCACCGGCGGCCTGATGCTCGCATCGGCGCGATCGCGGGCGTGGCTGTCGGTCATGATTTCCAAGCATTTTTTCGAGCACCGCTACGACTATCGCGCCGAATGGATGCGTTTCACCGCGACGTTGGGGCAGGGCGCCAAGGGGGATGGGGGCGAGGACGACCGTAACCTTCACCGCCGCGTCGCCAAGGCCCTCGCCGAACTGACCGGAAGCCCCGGGGGGCTGCTGATGCTGCCCGGCGCCGCGGGCGGCTTTCGCATTGCCGAGCATTGGCATTGGCCGGACGGCGCGAGCGAAGAGGCAATGCTGTCGTTGCGTTCGGCCTTCATGCTGCAGGAAACGCAGCATATCGTCGACCTCGATGCCGAGCGCCGGGGGCATCCCGGCGAGGATCTGGCGATCCCCGAATGGCTGATCGCCGATACGCGCGCGTGGGTCGTCGTGCCGGTGCTGCATTTCCAGCGGATGATCGCGATCGTCGTGCTGCACCGGCCCGCGGTGTCGCGCGCGCTCGACTGGGAGGATCTCGACGTGCTGCGCATCGCGGGGCAGCAGGCGGCGAGTTATCTGGCAGAATCGCAGAGCCAGCAGGCTTTGTCGGAGGCGCGGCGGTTCGACGAATTCAACCGGCGCTTTGCCTTCATCATGCACGACATCAAGAATCTGGCGAGCCAGATCGGCCTGCTCGCACGCAACGCCGAGCGCCACGCCGACAAGCCCGATTTTCGCGCCGATATGGTCGAGACGCTGAAGATTTCGGCGGGGCGGCTTTCCGACCTGCTTGTCCGCCTGTCGCCGCGCGAACGCGGGCCGGCGGCCGAGGCGGGGCGGACGTTGGTCGAGCCGGTGCTGAACGAGATCGCGGCCGAGATGCGGCCGCGCCGTGCGCTGTTCGTCGGCTGCCAGGCCGGATTGTCGGCGTGGGCCGATGCGGGGGCGATCCGGCAGATTGTCCAGCATCTTGTCGCCAACGCGATCGACGCGTCGGCGCCCGACACGTCGGTGCAGGTCGTCGCGGTCGCCGAGCAGGGACGCGTGCGGATCGACGTGATCGACCAGGGGTGCGGCATGACGCGCGACTTCATCCGCGACGAGCTGTTCAAACCCTTTGTGTCGACGAAGGAATCGGGTTTCGGACTGGGCGCGTTCGAAGCGCTGCAGGTCGCGCAGGCGATCGACGGCGCGATCGAGGTCGCGAGCGAGCCGGGCAAGGGCAGCAGCTTCACGCTGTGGCTGCCGCTTGCCGATGCGCGGGGCGACGCGGGTGTCGATGCGCGCGTGATGAAAGTGGGACATAAATGACCGAGGGTGGGACCAATCTGCGCAAATTGCTCGTGGTCGAGGACGATCCCGGGCTGCAGACGCAGCTCAAATGGGCGTATGAGGACTATCAGGTGCTCGTCGCGGGCGACCATGACGCGGCGATCGAACTGCTGCGCGCCGAGGAGCCCGACGTCGTGACTCTCGACCTTGGCCTGCCGCCCGATCCCGACGGGACGCGCGAGGGGTTCCGGACGCTCAAAACGATCCTCGAGATCAAGCCCGACACCAAGGTGATCGTCGTGTCGGGGCACGGTGAGCGCGCCAGCGCGCTGACCGCGATCGCGAGCGGCGCATGGGATTTCTACCAGAAGCCGATCGACATCGACGAACTGGGGCTGATCGTCCGCCGCGCCTTCCATGTGCGCGAGCTCGAGGTCGAGAACGCGCGGCTGGCGAGCCAGGGCGCGAGCGACAATCGCGTGCTCGGCGGGATGATCACCGGCGCGCCCGAAATGCTGAAGGTCGCGCGCACGATCGAGCGCGTCGCGAACCTCGACGTCAGTGTGATGCTGCTCGGCGCGAGCGGCACCGGCAAGGAATTGCTCGCGCGCGGATTGCATGAAGCAAGCGGGCGCCGCGACGGCGCGTTCGTCGCGATCAACTGCGCCGCGATCCCCGAAAATCTGCTCGAAAGCGAGCTGTTCGGGCATGAGAAGGGGGCGTTCACCGGCGCGGTCAAGACGACCGAGGGCAAGATCGAACTCGCGCATGGCGGCACGCTCTTCCTCGACGAAGTCGGCGACATTCCGCTGCCGCTCCAGGTCAAGCTGCTGCGCTTTCTGCAGGAACGGACGATCGAGCGGATCGGCGGGCGCAAGGCGATTGCGGTCGATACAAGGATCGTGTGCGCAACGCACCGCGACCTCGACACGATGATCGCCGAACAGAGCTTCCGCGACGATCTCTACTACCGGCTCGCCGAGATGGTGGTGAAGATCCCGTCGCTCGCCGAACGACCGGGCGACGCGGTGCTGCTCGCACGCCATTTTCTCCACCAATATGCGCCCGAGATGAACCCCGGCGTCCGCGGCTTCGCGCCCGACGCGCTGCAGGCGATCGACGAGGGGCGTTGGCCAGGCAATGTCCGCGAGCTCGAAAACCGCATCAAGCGTGCCGTGATCATGGCCGACGGAAAGCTGGTGATGCGCGAGGACCTCGACATGGCGGGCGGCGACGGCGCCAACGGGGAGGGGGGCGAGGAGGCGTGGCTGAACCTGCGCAGCGCGCGCGAAGCCGCCGACCGCGTCGCGATCCGCCGCGCGATGACGCAGAGCGAGGGCAATATTTCGGCCGCCGCCAAGCTGCTCGGGATCAGCCGACCGACGCTCTACGACCTGCTCAAACAATATCGGATGCAGGTCTGAATGGATTTTCGCCGCGTCTGGACAAGGGCGCTGCTGCTGGCGGCGCTGCTGCTGGGGGCGTGCGGCGACGGGGCTTCGTCCGCGCCGCGCAAGGCGCTCGAGGTGCGCCGCGCCGCCCTCCAGAACGCCATCGCGAGCGACCCCAAGGTCATCGCCGAGCGGGTCGAGCTGGCGCGCGTCGCGATCGAGCTGGGCGACGGCGTCGGAGCTGAAGCGGCGGTCAAGGGCGCGCTGGGGGCGGGGGCCAAGGAAGCGGCGCTGCGCCCGGTGCTGGCCCGCGCCTATGCGATGCAGGATGAGGGGAGCCGCGCGCTTGAAACGCTCGACGGCGGCCCGATCATCCCCGAGATGATCGGCGAAGCGGCTTGGGTCGCGGGCGATGTGCACCTCGGCAATGGCGATCTGGACGCGGCGCGCGAAGCCTTTGACCGCGCGGTGCACGAACTGCCGCGCTCGTCGGCGCTCTGGGTCGACGTTGCGCGCTTTCGCGATGCCAATGCCGACACGCTCGGCGCGCGCGACGCGGTCGACTATGCGATCGAACTCGACAAGACGAACAGCGCGGCGCTGGCGTTCAAGGCAAATCTCGTGCGGATCGAGGATGGTCTCAAGGCGTCGCTTGCCTGGTACGAAGACGCGCTTGCCGCCGATCCCGACAGTGCGGATGCGCTGATCGAGCAGGCGGCGACGCTCGGCGATCTCGGCCGTTACCGCGACATGCTCGCATCGCTGCGCCGCGCCGCGGCGATGGTGCCGCGCGATCCGCGTCTCTTTTATCTGCAGGCGGTGCTCGCGGCGCGCGGCGATAACTACCGGCTCGCGCGCAGCCTGCTCCAGCGCACGCGCGGCGAACTCGACGAGCAGCCGTCTTTCATGCTGCTGAGCGCGATCGTCGAACTCGAACTCGGCGGCGAGGCGGTTGCCGCGACCTGGGCCGACCGGCTGCTGGCCGAGCAGCCCGAGAATTTTACCGCACGCCGTATCCTCGCGGCGGCCGAATGGGCCGATGGCGACGCCGATGCGGCGCTCGAAGCCTTGCTGCCGCTGGTCCAGCGTTCCGACGCCGATAGCTGGTCGCTGCTGCTCGCGTCGCGCTCGGCGGCGGAACTTGGCCGGCGGATCGAATCGGCGGACTATCTTGGACGCGCGGCGGCGCTGGCACCCGGCGAAGCGGTGCCCTTTGCCGCCGACAATGATTATGGCCTGCTGACGACGGCGGCCGATACCGAGCCGCTCAATCCGGCCTACGCGATTCCCGCAATTTCGGCCGACTTGTCGAGTGGCAACAGCGCGCGGGCGATCGCGCGTGCCATGCGGCTCCGCGATGCGAATCGCGGCGTTGCCGACGCGCATATCCTGCTGGGCGACGCGGCGCTGGCGGGTAGGCGCACCGACCTTGCGGTGCAGGCGTATCGCGCCGCGCGCGAACTCGATGCGAGCGAGCGCACCACCTTGCGGCTTGCCAATGCGCTGTTCCGCGCGGGGGATGCCGCGGGTTCGGGCGCCGCGATCCTCGCGCTGCAGCGCAGCCAGCCGTCGAGCATCGCCGCCGACCGATTGTCCGGCCATCTTGCGATGGACATCGAGCATTGGGATCAGGCGATCGCGCATTTCGAGCGCGTGCGCCGCCGGATCGGCAATCGCGACGTCGTGGTGCTTCGCGAACTCGCGCGGGCGTGGGCGGCAAAGGGCGACGATGCGCGCGCGCTGCCGCTGATCGACCGCGCCTATCGGTTGCAGCCGCTCAATGCCGGGATCATGGAGTTTTACGCCGACCTGCTTGAGAGGCGTGGCAGTACACAAGCCGCCGCAGATCTACGCGACAAGGCGGCGCAGATCGGGCGATAGGTTGAGAAGAAATGGCGGCTGTCGACCGGTTGCGGCCGTAAAGGTCCTCCCCGCTTGCGGGGAGGGGGACCGCCGAAGGTGGTGGAGGGGGTTGGCGGCCTGAAGCGACGTTGCGGGCGGGCGCCAGCCCCCTCCGTCAGCGCTTCGCG
>NZ_JBOHHT010000074.1:0-67117 GCF_050725655.1 Sphingopyxis sp.
CCCATAGGCTACGATCGTCGGGGAGGTCGGGTGGGGGAGCGGGCCGGTGCCGAACTTAAGACGAAACGCACGCGCGCCCTTTCCATCGGCGCGCGGACACCCTATATCAGTCGGGTCGGTTTCGGCCGACTATGGTGATAAATGGTGTCGTGGAATAGACACAGCGGACCCGGGGGCAGTACCCGGCGGCTCCACCACAAACTCGCGCTTCTTGATGGGCGCGCGGGTTTCTGAGGGGGCCGAACCAGGATCGACGTGTGTTCAAAGACGATATTTTTGCCCGGGCTGAGTAACCCGTTCAAGGCTCAAAACCAATAGGTGCTAACGATAACGAAGCACTCGCTCTGGCTGCGTAACCTTTAGGCCTCACGGCCGAAAGTTATTCAAAGAGAGCGCGGTTCGGACCGAACCGGGCAACAGAATCGGATACCAGCGGCTGGGGACGAGCCGGGCAACAGAATCGTCCCACCTTATTTTCCGGCTTCCGCCGGTTGCGGCACCAGCCCGCTCCCCCACCCGGCCTCTCTGACGATAGTAACCTGGGGAGGCCGGGTGGGGGAGCGGGCTGGTGCCGTTTGCGCGTCAGCGCATCAAACGTGCGTGCTTTCGCAGCGGCTATGGTCGCCCAGTGCTTCGATTACCCGGCAATCGGCGGCGATACCGCCGCGGCAACGCCCGACGATGCGAGTCAATTCGTCCCGCAGCAGCGTGAGCTGCGCGATCTTTTCCTCGACCTGCTCCAGATGCCGTGTCGCGATGCGGTCGGCCTCGTCGCATTCGCGCGTCGGATCGTCCGACAGGTCGAGTAGCGAGCGGACTTCCTCGATGGTGAACCCCAGATCGCGCGAATGGCGCACGAACGCCAGCCGCGCACGATGCGCATCGCCATAGCTGCGATAGTTCGCCGCGGTCCGATCGGGCGCGGGCAACAGCCCGATGCGCTCATAATAGCGGATGGTTTCGATATTGGTCCCGGTCGCCCGCGACAGTTCGCCGATTTTCATCGCTTGACCCTGTAGTTGCTACAGGGTGCATATAGGGTGCCGACTCGAAGATAACAGGAGCTTTCAGTGGCCGATCAATGCTGTGCCGGTAAAAGTGGCAAGACCGCACTCAATGACCCCAAGTGGCGGCGTATCCTTTGGATCGCGCTGCTGATCAACGCCGCAATGTTCGGCGTCGAGATCGTCGCGGGCGTCGCAGCCGATTCGCGCGCACTTCAGGCCGACGCACTCGATTTCCTCGGCGACAGCGCCAATTATGCGATCAGCCTTGGCGTCGCGGGCATGGCGCTCGCCTGGCGTGCGCGCGCCGCGTTGCTGAAGGCGGGGACGATGCTCGTCTTTGGCCTGTGGGTGTTCGGATCGGCGGCCTGGGGCTTTGTAACCGGATCGGCGCCGCAGGCCGAGACGATGGGGCTGATCGGCGCGCTCGCGCTCGCGGCCAATGTCGTGGTCGCGCTGATGCTTTATCGTTACCGCACCGGCGACGCGAACATGCGCTCGGTGTGGATATGCTCGCGCAACGACGCGATCGGCAATCTTGCGGTGATGGGGGCGGCGCTCGGCGTCTTCGGCACGGGACAGAGCTGGCCGGACCTCGCGGTCGCGGCGATCATGGCCGGGCTCGCCATCTGGGGCAGCATCGAGGTGTTCCGGCAGGCGCGCGGCGAACTCGCCGCCACGCCTGCCTAGAACGTTACGCCAGGCTGTTGCCGAGGCCGATCACGACGGTCGACGCCATGAGCGCCGCGATCCCCAGCCACACCAGCGCGCGCGTGCGCTGGCCCGCGGGCGCCCATTCCTTGAGCGCAAAGCCCCAGAGCGTCGAAAAGAGGATGATGCTCGCCATGTGCAGCGTCCAGCTCGAAAAGCCGAAGCGCCCCATCTGGCTTTCGCCCATCGTGTAGAAGAAGAACTGGAAATACCAGAGCGTGCCGCCGAGCGCGGCGAGGCCATAGTTGAGCGCGAGCGGCGGCTTTTCGGTGGCACCGGGCGCGGCCTCGCCGACGAACTGGCGGACGCTGCGGTTGCGGGCGATCAGGATCGCGCACCAGATCAGGTTGGTGGTGAGCCCGCCGAGCAGCACGACGCAGAGCACGGGCAGTCCCTGCCATAGCGGATCGGTCCCGGCCTGCAGCGTCAGCTCGCGGATAGGCGCGCCGGCGTCGAGGCCCCATGCAAAGCAGCCCGACATGATCCCTGAGAAGACCGCGATCGCGAGTCCCTTGCGCAGGTTGAACTCGGACTTGTCGGCCTCGGCGATCGTCGCGCCCATCTCGCGTTCCTTGCGGCGTCCCGCCTGCGCGACGATGACGATCCCTACAAGCGTGATCGCGATGCCGAGGAAGACCGTCTGTCCGCTCGTCGTCGCGAAGAGCTCGCCGAGCGTGCCGCGAAAGATCGGCGGCCCCATCGTGCCGATCACCGTCGTCAGCCCGAGCGCCACCGCCATGCCGAGCGAGAGACCGAGGTAGCGCATCGTGAGCCCGAAGGTCAGCCCGCCCAGCCCCCACATCGCGCCCCAGAACCAGCACCAGAACCATATATCGCCCGGCGTCCGGCTGAGCACGCCGATCAGATCGTGCGTCTGGATCGACGCGAACAGCCACGGCGCGATCGCCCAGGAAAAGATGCCGCCGGTGATCCAGAAGATCTCCCACGACCAGGCGCGGATGCGCTTGTACGGCACATAGAAGCTCGCCGACGACAGCCCGCCCAGCCAGTGAAAGAACACGCCAAGCAGCGGGTTCGCATCCATATTCTTCTCCCCTCGTCGTATCAGGCGGCCAACGTCTCCGGGCCGATCTTGTCAATTGTTGTCATGCCGGTGAGCGCCATCGCGACGCGCATTTCGGCTTCGATCAGGTCGAGCACGTGCCGCACGCCCGCTTCGCCCGCCGCGGCAAGTGCGAACGCCCACGCCCGGCCCAGCAGCACGCCCTTTGCGCCGAGCGCGAGCATCCGCACGACGTCGAGCCCCGACCGCACTCCGCCGTCTGCGAGCAGCGTCAGCCGGTCGCCGACCGCATCGGCGATCGCGGGCAGCGCGCGTGCCACCGACGGCACGCCGTCGAGTTGCCGCCCGCCATGATTCGACACGATGATCCCGTCGACGCCCGCTTCGGCGGCGCGCCGCGCGTCGTCGGCGTCGAGAATGCCCTTGATGACGATCGGCCCCTTCCAGTGCGCACGCACGAAATCGAGGTCGGCCCAGGTCACGCTCGGGTCGAAATTATCCTTCATCCAGCCGAGGAAGTCTTCGAGCCCCGATTTGGGACCGAGCAGCGGCGCGACATTGCCGAGCTGATGCGGGCGGCCGTTAACCCCGACGTCCCACGCCCAGCCGGGTCGCGTCATCGCCTGGCCGACGCGACGCGCCTGTCCGCGCAAGCCCGACGCGCCCGAAAGCCCCGACCGGACATCGCGATAGCGCGCCCCGGGCAGGGGCATGTCGACGGTGAAGATAAGCACCGGGCACATCGCCGCGCTCGCCTCGTCGAGCAGCGACCGCATGAAGCCGCGGTCGCGCATCATATAGAGCTGGAACCAGAAGGGCGTTGGTGAACCTCGCGCGACCTCGGCGAGCGAGCAGGCTGAAACGGTCGACAGCGTAAAGGGCACACCCTTCGCCGCTGCGGCACGCGCCGCTTGCACCTCGCCGCGCCGCGCCGCCATCCCGGCCAGCCCGATCGGACCAAGTATCACGGGCATCGACAATTGCTGGCCGAACAGGTTTGTCGACAGGTCGATCGCCGATACATCGTTCAGCACCCGCTGGCGCAGCGAAATATCCTGCAGGTCCTCGATATTCGCGCGCAGTGTGCGCTCGGCATAGGAGCCGCCGTCGAAATATTCGAAGAGGAAATGCGGCAGGCGTCGCCGTGCGGCTTCGCGGTAATCGCCGATCGATGCAGGTTTCACGCGGCTTCTTCCACCCGTTCGGCTTTGTGCCGCCAGCGGTCGCGATAGGGCGCGAGATCGACGTCGAGTGGCACCACCAGTTCGAGTGGTTCGGCGGGCGGCAGCGCGGCGTCGAGCAGGCGTAGCGCGCCATAGGAGACGTCGTTATGCGCCTTGCCGACATAGACGCGAAGGTCGGGGCGCAGCGCCGCGAGCGCGCGCACGAAGACCTGACCGTCGGCAAAGCGTCCTTCGATCAGCAGCCGTTCGCGCGTGCCGATGAGACCCAGCGCTGCATCGGTGACCAGCGCGGCATAGAGCGACACCGCGGCGCGGCGTGCGGCATGATCGTCGGGCCTTGCTATCCATCGGCCACGTCCGTGCGGGAAGGGCCCGAAGCCCGGCGCGAAGGTCGGCAGCACCATCGCGCCGCTCGCCAGCACATCGGGAAGCGCCGCGAGCAGTGTGGGCTGGTCGGCTGCAATATCGATCTGCCGCGTGTCGAGCCCGATCAGCGTCTCGATCTCGCGCCCGCCCATGAAGCGCGCCGACGGGATCGGTTTGCCGAACGCATCGACATTGATCAGGCAGTCGCGCGCCTCGTCGAGGTGGCTCGTGTCCATCGACGCGGCATCCCTGGGCGACCGCATCGCGACGAACCAGGTGCCCGTCGACAGCACCGTCGATTCCGCGTCGGCAATCTCGGCAAAGCTGCGCGCCGCGAGCAGCGCGGCGTTCGAATCATGCAGCCCGCAATGGACTTCGGTGTCGGCGGGCAGGCCGGTGCGCTGGGCCCATGCGGGCGTCAGCGTGCCGAGCACCTCGCCGGCGCTGCGCAGCGGCGCGAGCCGTGCAGCCCATCCGCGCCGTTCGGCGAGCGCCGAAGCCTCGCCAGTCAGCGGGCTCCAGAGATCGGTGTGGCAGCCCAGGCTGGTCACCTCCGACGCCGCGACCCCGCTCAGCAGCCAGCTCCAATATTGCGCCCACGGCAGGATCTGCGTCCCGTGGGCGAGATCGGGATCGAGCGCCTCGAGCCGGAAGATCTGGGCTCCGAGGTTCAGGCCGTCCGGAAGGGAAGGCGAACCGGTGTCCGAAAAGGCGCCGCGTTCGGCTTCATAGTGCGCGCGCAGGTTCGCGGGCATCGCGTCTTCATAGTCGACGGGCAGGCAGGCGAGGCGGTCGCCGCGGATGATCGCCGCCGCGGCGCCGTGCCCGACGGGGATGATCGCGCCGACATTGGCCAGCCTGGCAAAGTCGCGCAGTACCTCGGCGATCCAGGCTTCGATCCCCGCGGCATCGAGCGCGAGATAAGTACCCGTTTCGACGCGCGCGTTGGCGCGCACGCGGCGTTCGATCATCGCCCCGTCGGCGGACCAAAGGCTCAGCTTTGCCAAGGTTTTCCCGCTATCGAGGACTATGATTGCGCGACCCTTCATCCCTCTCCCTTTGCTTCGTTGCGACCGAATTTGATCGAACTTTATCGAAACTGATTGCAGAGCGCCAGCGATTTCGATACACATCCTCGCATAGTCGAAACAACGAGTTTCCTTCATGCCAGATCTTATGGATGTCACACCCCGATCCAACGCCGCCGCGCTGCTTTTCGCCATCCCGGCGAATCGCTGGTCGGACGAAGAGGCGGCCGGCAAGTCGCCCGAAGATCTGCTCCTCTATCGCTCGAACCGTCTCGGCTCGGACCTCACCGTGACCAATTTCGGCGGCGGCAACACCTCGGCCAAGCTCGATGCGCGCGATCCGCTCACCGGCGAAACCGTCCCCGTCCTGTGGGTCAAGGGATCGGGCGGCGACATCGGTTCGATGAAGCTCGACGGGTTTTCGACGCTCTACCAGGACAAGCTGCTCGGGCTCGAAAAACTTTATCGCGGGCTCGAGCATGAGGATGAGATGGTCGGCTATCTGCCGCACTGCACCTTCGCGCTCAATCCGCGCGCGGCGTCGATCGATACTCCGCTCCATAGCTATCTGCCCTTTTTGCATGTCGATCATGTCCATCCCGACGCGATCATCGCGCTCGCGGCGTCGAGCGAAGGCGAAGCCGCGACAAAGGCGATCTGGAGCGGGGCGGTGGGCTGGCTCCCTTGGCAGCGTCCCGGCTTCGATCTCGGGCTGAAACTGCGCGACTATGTGGCCGCCCATCCTGGCCTGCGCGGGGTGATGCTCGCCGGCCACGGCATCATCTGCTGGGGCGACAGCGCCAAGAGCTGCTACGACAACACCATCGCGCTGATCACCGACGCCGCGAATTATCTGAACGCGAAACTCGCCGGTGCGCCGGCGTTCGGAGGCGAGATCGTCGCGCCGCGTCCTGCCGCCGAACGCGCCGCCGCCGCTGCGAAGCTGATGCCGCTGCTGCGCGGGCTGATGGGCGGGCGGCGCGTCGGGCATTTCGCCGACGATGCCGAAACGCTCGAATTCACCGGTAGCCGCGATTTCGCGAAGCTCGCCGCGATCGGCACGTCGTGCCCCGACCATTTCCTGCGCACCAAAATCGCGCCGCTGGTTCTCGACCCGGCGCGGATCGACGACAGCACTTATCTCGCCGAACGGATCGAGGCGTATCGCGCCGATTATGCGGGTTATTACCAGCGGTGCGCACGCCCCAATTCGCCCGCGATGCGCGATCCCAATCCCGTGGTCGTGCTGGTCCCGGGCATCGGCCGCATGACCTTTGCCGGCGACAAGACGACCGCGCGGCTCGCGGGCGAATTCTACGCGAACGCGATCAATGTCATGCGCGGCGCCGAGGCGATCGGCGCCTATGTCGGGCTCGACGAACAGGAAGCGTTCGACATCGAATATTGGCTGCTCGAGGAAGCGAAGCTTCAGCGCATGCCCAAGCCCAAGCCGCTCGCGGGCCGCATCGCGCTCGTCACCGGCGGCGCGGGAGGCATCGGCGCCGCGACCGCCGAGCGGCTTGCCGCCGACGATGCCTGCGTGCTGCTCGTCGACCGCGACGCCGACGCGCTGACCAAGGCGGCGCACGAACTCGAAGGCCGTTTCGGCCGCGACCGTGTCCGTTCGGCCGTGTGCGATGTTACCGATGAAGCGCAGGTCGCGGCGGCGTTCGCGACCTGCGCGCGCGAGTTCGGCGGCCTCGACATCCTCGTCGCGAATGCCGGCATCGCCTCGTCGGCACCGATCGAGGACACGACGCTCGAGTTGTGGCAGCGGAATTACGATGTGCTCGCGCAGGGCTATTTCCTCACCGCGCGCGCCGCCTTCCCGCTGATGAAGGCGCAGGGGAACGGTTCGATCGTCTTTATCGGGTCGAAGAACGGCATTGCGGCTGCGACCAATGCGTCGGCTTACGCCTCGGCGAAGGCGGCGGCGCTACATCTCGCGCGCTGCCTCGCGCTCGAAGGCGCGCCTTTCGGCATCCGTGTCAACACGGTCAATCCCGACGCGGTGATCAAGGGGTCGCGCATCTGGGATGGCGACTGGCGCCGCGAACGCGCGGGCGCGCACGGCATCGATTCGGGCAGCGAGCTCGAGGAACATTATCGCAACCGATCGATGCTGAAGCGCGACGTGCTGCCCGAGGACGTCGCCGAAGCGGTCTATTTCCTCAGCTGCGATATGTCGGCAAAGTCGACCGGAAACATGATCAACGTCGACGCGGGCAACGCGCAGGCATTTACGCGATAAGATACGGAATCAGGAGAGAGTTATGGCTGGCGATCTGCCGCTCGCACAGGATGATATCGGGCGGCTGAACGCCGGTCTGACCGACGCGCTCGACGACGATTACGGCAGCCTTGGCCGCCAGCTCGGCCGGCGCGGTATCGACATCGATGGCGTGAAAGCGAAGGTCGCGGGTTTCTCGGTCGCGGTGCCGAGCTGGGGTGCGGGGCGCGGCGGCACGCGCTTCGCCAAATTCCCGATCGCGGGCGAGCCGACCAACATCCACGAAAAGCTGGAGGACTGCGCGGTCATCCAGCAACTCGGCCGCGCGACCCCGCGCGTCAGCCCGCATTTCCCGTGGGACAAGGTCAGCGATTATCGCGGTTTGCGCGAAGAAGCGGCCGCGCTGGGGCTGGGTTTCGACGCGGTCAACAGCAATACGTTTCAGGACCAGCCGGGGCAGGCGGCAAGCTATGCCACGGGCTCGCTGTCCTCGACGCGCGCCGAGGTGCGCGAGCAGGCGGTTGCGCATAACATCGAGTGCATCGAGATCGGCCAGCAGCTTGGCGTCACCGACCTGACGGTGTGGGTTGGCGACGGCACCAATTTCCCGGGGCAGCAGGATCTCGGCCGCAGCCTCGATCGCTATCTCGATGCGGCGGCAGAGGTTTATGCCGCGCTGCCCGCCGACTGGCGGATGCTGATCGAGCACAAGATGTTCGAGCCCGCCTTCTACTCGACCGTGATTGCGGACTGGGGCAGCTCGATCCTCGTCGCGCAGGAGCTCGGCGACAAGGCGAAGTGCCTCGTCGACCTTGGCCATCATGCGCCGAATGTGAACATCGAACAGATTGTCGCGCGGCTTCACCGCTTTGGCAAACTGGGCGGCTTCCACTTCAACGACAGCAAGTACGGCGACGACGATCTCGACAGCGGATCGATCAATCCGCACCAGCTGTTCCTCGTCTTCAATGAACTGATCGAGGCCGAGATAAACCCGCGCGGCGACTTCCGTCCCGCGTACATGATCGACCAGTCGCACAATGTGACCGACCCGATCGAAAGCATGCTCTCGTCGGCCGAGGCGATCGTTGCGGCCTATGCCAAGGCGCTGCTTGTCGACCGCGAAGCGCTGCTCGCGGCGCAGGAGGCCAACGACACGATGATGGCGTTTCAGGCGCTGCGCACCGCGTACCGCACCGATGTCACCCCGATTCTCGCTTCGGCGCGCGCCGAAGCGGGCGGGGCGATCGACACGATCGCCGCCTATCGCGCGAGCGGCTGGCGCGACCGCAAGGCGCAGGAACGCCGCGCAGCGGGGACGACGGCGGGGATCGTCTAATCATTCTATTGCAACTCGGCGCAACTCCCGTCAAATAGGCGCAATCAGACAGGGGCCCTTATGCACGCAGCCGAACGCGAAAAGATGATCCTCGACAGCCTCGGCGAAAGCGGGTTCGTCTCGTTCCGCGATCTCGAAAGCCGCGTCGCCGCGTCTCCCGCCACCATTCGCCGCGACCTCGACCGGCTTGAAGAAGCCGGCGTCATCACGCGTGTGCGCGGCGGAGCGAAGCGGGTCGGAGGGGGGGGCGGCGCGCCGACCGCGTCCGAAGATGGCCTGTCGGGCATTCCCTTTCACGAAAATATCGGCCGTAATCGCGCCGCGAAGGAGGCGATCGGGCGCGCGGCGGCGCAGCTCTGTATTCCCGGCGAAGGCGTGATGATCGACGGCGGTTCGACGACGCTGCAAATGTGTCCGCACCTCGATGGCCTTGCGCTCCAGGTTCTGACCAACTCGCTGCATATCGTCAGTGCGCTGCTGCCGCAGCCGACGACGCGCATCCTGGTGCCGTCGGGGCAGGTGTTCCGCGAACAGAATATCGTCCTGTCGGCGGCCGGCGACGACGGCATGCCGCGCTTTCACGCGCCGAAACTGTTCATGGGCGCGGCGTCGATGGGCCCCGCAGGGCTGATGCAGGCCGACGTGATCCTCGTCGCCGCCGAACGCCGCCTGATCGAGCGCGCCGACGAGATCATCGTGCTGGTCGACAGTTCGAAATTCTCGGGCCCGTCGGGCAATGTCGTTTGCTCGCTCGACGAGATCGACGTCGTCGTCACCGACGCCGGAATCGAGCCGCGCCATGTCGCGATGATGGAAGCCGCCGGTATCCGCGTCATCATCGCCTGAATTTTCCAAAGCCTTTGAGCCAAAACCGCAGCTTGCCATGTTGTTCGGGTGCGAATGATTGAATTTGATCGTTGACGTGATTGATAAAGACAAATAATGAGCAGTGATGCAGAAACGCTCGATGAAGCGTGGCATCGGAGGAAGAAGATTGCCGGACAGGCGCCTCCGTCAAAAGGGACAACTCGCGAGGGCGAGTGCAGGGAGGATGCGATGAAGGCGATGACGACTGCAGGTCTGGATTTTGCTGCGCGGCGGAACGCGTGGCGGCGGGGCATTTCGGCGCTGGCGTGCGCGGGTGCGCTGCTCGGCGCTGTGAGCGCCCGTGCTCAGGAGGCTGATTCCGAAGCCCCGACCGACGCCGACATCGTCGTTACCGGCACCCTGCTGCGCGGCGTTGCGCCGGTCGGCACCAATGTCGTCGCGGTCAGCGAGGCCGATGTCGTTGCCTCGGGTGCCGCCTCGGCGAACGATCTGCTCGCCTCGATCCCGCAGGTCGGCAATTTCGGGACGATCCCGGCGGGGCTCGGCAATTTCGGCAATCCGATCGTGCGCCCCAATATCCGCAACCTCGGCGCGAGTGGCGGTTCGACGACGCTGGTGCTCGTCGATGGTCATCGGATGGTCGGCGCGGGCATTTTGCAGACGAGCTTCGACCCGTCGGTCATCCCGCCCGACGTGATCAAGCGCGTCGATGTCATCCCCGATGGTGGTTCGTCGATCTATGGTTCGGACGCGATCGGCGGCGTGATCAACTTCATCACGCGCGACCGCTATGACGGCATCGGCGTCAACGCACGTTATGGCTTTGCCAAAAATTACCAGACGATCGACGCGAGCGTCATCGCGGGCAAGGACTGGGGCTCGGGATCGGCCTATATTTCCTATTCCTACGCGTGGCACGACGATTTGATCGGGCTCGATCGTGACTATGCGACAGCGAACCAGACCGACCGCGGCGGCGGCGATTTCCGTAGCACCGCTTGCGCGCTCGCCAACATCACCGTCGGCACGACGACCTATGCGCTTCCGGGCCGGGCGCCGGGGGTCAACCGCTGCGACCAGACCGATTATGCTGCGATCTATCCGCGCGAGGAGCGGCACAGCGTCTTCGCGGGCCTGACGCAGGATCTCAGCGATTCGGTCGCGTTCAAGCTGTCGGCCTATTGGTCGAAGCGCGACACGCTGCACCGCAGCGCGCAAAGCAGCATGAGCGGGACGATCACCGCCGCGAATCCCTTCTTCCGTCCGATCGGCGCCGAGCTCGCGCACAGCGTCGCCTTTGCGTTCGACGATGTCTTCGGGCCGAGCAACGACAGCCCGTCGAGCTTCAGCTCCTATGGTATAACCCCCAGCTTCGATTTCGAGCTTGGCGGCGGCTGGCAGCTGCGTACGCTCGCCAATTTCGGGCGCAGCGAGAATGAATCGACCGAGCGGTCGTTCAACTCGACCGCGGCGACGATCGCGCTGTTCGGAACGACCACCGCGACGGCGCTCAACCCCTATAATCTGTCGGCGACCTCGCCCGCGGTGCTCGCGGCGATCGACGATTTCGTGAATTACGGCGAATCGACGCAGGAAATGGCCGAAGGCCGCGCCGTCCTCGACGGCCCGCTGTTCGCGATGCCGGGCGGCGATGTGCGGCTCGCGGTCGGCGCCGAATATCATTACGAGAATATCCGCTCCTTCACCGGCAGCGGACCCGAGGCTGCGGTCGCCGGCGCGAACGCCTATACCGCCCGCAATGTGAAGTCGGTGTTCGGCGAACTGCTCGTTCCCATCTTTGGCGCCGATAATCGCACCCCCGGCTTCTATAGCCTCGAACTGTCGGGCTCGATCCGCCATGACGATTACAGCGACTTCGGCGGCACCACCAATCCGAAGGTCGGCGTGACCTGGCGGCCGTTCGAGGCGCTGACGATCCGCGGCAATTATGGCACCTCGTTCCACGCGCCGAGCCTTGCCGATCTGGGCAATTCGGTCGATGCGCGTGTCCAGGTGCTGCCGTTCAGCCCGTTCCGCGCGCCGGGCAGTTCGCCGTTCGATGCGCTGCGTCCGACGATCGCGATCGCCGGCGGCAACGCCAATCTGAAGCCCGAGACCGCCGACACCTGGTCGCTCGGTTTCGATCTCAAGCCCGCGGCGATCGAGGGCTTCGTCGCCAGCGCGACCTATTTCAACGTGAAGTTCAAGGACGCGATCGCGGTCCCGCCCTTCACGTCGCCCCCGCTGTTCACGACGCCCGCCTATTCGGATTTCTACATCCTCAACCCGACGCTCGCGCAGGCGCAGGCGGCGGCGGGCAACTTGCGCATCGACGGTGTACCGAACCTCGCGACGCTCTTCGCGATCAGCTCGCCCTATGTGCTGTTCCTCGCGCAGCGCGCGAACCTCGGTGCGGTGAATGTCGACGGGATCGACTTCAACCTCGCCTATAATCGCCCGACGGGCTTTGGTTCGATCAATGCCAATTTCACGGGCAGCTATCTGCTCAACCGCGAGACGCAGGTCGTGCAGGGTGGTCCGGTCAACGACGATCTCAAGAACGGGACCGGGCGCTTCTTCTTCACCGCCGGACTCGGCGCGGCGGTGGGTGACTTCACCGCGCGCGCGACGCTCAATCATCGCAGCGGTTATCCGATCATCGGACTGCCGCCGCAGACGCGTATCTCGGCTTTCGACACCGTCGACCTCTTCTTCAGCTATGATCTGGGCGACATGCTCGCGAACACGCTGCTGACGCTGAACGTCGACAATGTCTTTGACCAGGACCCGCCGTATCTGAATAGTGCATCGGGCTATACCAATGGCAGCACGCTCGGCCGGCTGGTATCCTTCGGTATTCGCACCAAATTCTGACGGGGAGGTTGGGTTGCCGCTGATCGGAAGCTTGCGAAGCCTGTTGTTGGGTGCGCTCGCGGCCGTCGGCATGGCAACCTCGCCTGCATGGGCGGCCGATCCGGCGCCGGCGAAGCTGCGCACCGAATATGCCGCGGCGCCGCTGGGCCTCGACACCGCGGTGCCGCGGCTTGCGTGGCGGTCGCCGGTGGCACGGCAAAGCGCATACCGCATCCGCGTCGCGACCTCGGCCGCCGATCTCGAGCGCGCGCCGCTCTGGGACAGCGGCAAGGTCGCGTCGGCGGAGAATGTCCAGATCGCCTATGCCGGGCCGAAGCTTGCGTCGCGCCAGCGTTACTGGTGGCAGGTGCAGGTATGGGACGAGGGCGGCAATGCCACCGGTTGGAGCGCGCCCGCCTGGTGGGAAACGGGACTGTTCGGCGCGTCGGACTGGCAGGCCAAATGGATTTCGGGACCCGCGCGGCGCGATCATGACTGGGGCGACTTGACGCTCGACGCCGATCTGACGTTGACGGGCAAGAGCGTCGACGTGCTGTTTCGCGCGCTGCCCAACGGAAAAACCTATGGCGACGCTTATGTCTGGACGCTCGCCGACGACAAGAACGGGCCCGAGCTGATCCAGACGATCCGCCGCTATCCGGGCGGCACCAGTTCGGCGATCAAGACGGAGCGGCTGGGGCAGGTCAAACTGGCCGCGCCGATCAAGGGACGCCGCATCGCGCTGTCGATCCGCGCCGAGGGCGGCCGCATCGTCACGCGCATCGACGGCGCGGTCGTCGCGACGGTCGACAATGACGCGCACAAGCACGGGACAATCGGCTTTGCCGGCAAGGAAGCCAATGCGGCGATCGTGCATTCGGTCCGCATATCGGGCACGCAAAGCCCGGCGGTCGCCTATGACTTTGCGGGCGGCGACAATCCCTTCACCGGCGGCAGCGTGGCGAAGGACGGGCTCGTCGTCGCGAGCGGTGTGCCGGGGGTCGATCTCGTGCTCCCGATCGAGGCGCCCGCGCCGCTGGTGCGCCGTGCCTTCCGCCTCGCCAAGCCGGTGGCCAGTGCGCGGCTCTATCATGCGGGCGCGGGAATGCCGCGTCTGTCGATCAACGGCACCGTCGTCGGCTCGTCGCTCGGTGCGGGGTTCACCGCCTATGACAAGCGCGTGCTCGCTTACACGCAGGACGTGACCGCGCTGCTGCGCCGCGGCGAGAATGTGATTGGCGCCGAGCTTGGGCGCGGCTGGTACGGGCTGACCGATCCCAATGAATGGTATTTCCACGCGGCCCCGTGGCACGCCGAGCCGGCGCTCAAGGCGCAGCTCGAAGTCACCTACACCGACGGCACGCGCGAAACGGTCGCGACCGACGGCAATTGGCGCACCGTGTCCGGCCCGACGCTGAATGACTCGGTCCATCGCGGCGAGCGCTTCGACGCGCGGCTGATCCCGGCGGGCTGGGATCGTGGGAGCTTCCGCGACCGCAAATGGCAGGCAGCGCCGGTGGTTGCAGGACCGGCGGGACGGCTTGTCGCCGCCAACTCCGAAGCGATCGAACCGGTCGAGAATATTGCTCCCGTGGCCGTCAAGGAGGTCGCTCCCGGCGTCCATGTCTATGACTTCGGGCGCATCGTCGCGGGCTGGCCGGTGCTGAAAATCAGCGGCCCGCGGGGGCTCACCGTGTCGATGGTCGCGAGCGAGCGGGTCGCCGACGACGGCAAGGTCGTCCCCGCCGCGGGCCTGATCGACGCACAGCTCCAGACCGACCGCTATACGCTCGCGGGCAAGGGCGCCGAGCATTGGGAACCGCGCTTCGGTTATCGCGGCTTCCGCTATGTCCAGGTCGATGGTTTCCCGGGCACGCCCGGCGAAGGCGCGCTCACCGCACGCATCGTCCATTCGGCGGTCGCGCGCACCGGCAGCTTTGCCAGCGCCGACGCGCTGCTGAACCAGATCGACGCCGCGGCGATCGGTTCGATCCTCAACAATCTCCACGGTTTCCAGACCGACACGCCGACCTATGAAAAGAATGGCTGGAGCGGCGATGCGCAGGCGTCGGCGGGCGCGGCGGCGCGCAGCCTCGACATCGCGCGCGTCTGGACCAAATGGCTCGC
Source organism: Sphingopyxis sp. (assembly GCF_050725655.1). Classification (GTDB taxonomy): domain Bacteria; phylum Pseudomonadota; class Alphaproteobacteria; order Sphingomonadales; family Sphingomonadaceae; genus Sphingopyxis. The sequence goes on from NZ_JBOHHT010000074.1 coordinate 14,695, forward strand.
CGATTTCCGCGACGCGCAATCGGAAAAGGGCGAGGTTCCCGAAATCGCGCCGACGACGCCCTTCTACGGCTATGAGAATACCCCCGGCTGGAACGTGATTTGGGGGCCGACCACCCCGTGGGATGCCGCGGCGATGATCCTGCCGTGGGAGCTTTACACGACCACTGGCGATACGCGCGTGCTCGCCGACAATCAGGACATGCAGCGCCGGCTGGTCGACTATACCGCGACCTTTATCAAGGCGCCCGATTACCAGCGGTCGGCGGGGCTCTCCGAATGGGCGTCGGCGGGGGGGATGGATTACAGCAATGCGCGCGGCGGCGGGATCGACGCGGTGACGACGGCCTATTTTTTCCACGAGGCCGATCTGCTCGCGAAATCGTCGGCGATCGTCGGCAAGGCGGACGATGCCGCACGCTATGCCAAGCTCGCGGGCGACATTCGCACGGCTTACAATGCGCGCTATTGGGACGGGGCGAACGGTTGGTATCGCACGCTCGACGCCAAGGGCGTGGCGGGGCCGGCGACGCAGGTGCAGAATATCCTGCCGCTCGCTTTCGGCATGGTGCCCACGGGCCGCGAGCAGGGCGTCGCCGACGCCATTGCGCGCGACGTCGACAGGCAGGGACTGCGCACCGGCGTTTATGGCGCGCGCTACCTGCTCGAAATCCTCAGCGACTATGGCCATGCGAACCTCGCCTATCGCGTCGCGACGCGCACCGACGAGCCGAGCTGGGGCTGGTGGATCAAGAACGGCCATAAGACGATGTTCGAGACGTGGAGCCTGGGCAGCCGTTCGCGCGACCACCATTATTTCGCGTCGATCGCCGACTGGATGCGCCAGCGGCTTGCCGGGCTGCGTCCCGGTGCGCCGGGGTATAAGGTCGTGCTCGTCAAACCCGCGATCCCCGACGGCCTTGCCAGCGCCGAAGCCACGATGGCTACCGTTCACGGCCGCGCTTTTTCGGGCTGGAAGATCGATGCGGGCAAGCTGACGCTGATCGCCGAAGTGCCGGCGAACACGACTGGCGAGATCTGGGTGCCGACGCGTTTTGGGTCCATTGCCGCGCCCTCGGGTGCCAGCCCGGTCCGCGAGGATAAGGGCTATTCCATCTACCGCACCGGCCGCGGCCGTTTCATCTTCACCACCGGAGGCGCGCTATGATCCGCGGCATATTCGTTTCGGCCATCCTGCTGGCGACCCCCGCCGCTGCGCAGCAGGTGGCGATCGACAGCGGCACCGTTGCCGGCGCGACCACCGAGGGCGTCGCGGCGTTCAAGGGCATTCCTTATGCCGCGCCGCCGGTCGGCTCCCTGCGTTGGAGCGCACCGGCGCCCGCCCAGCCATGGAGCGCACCGCGCGACGCGACGGTTTACGGTCCCGACTGCATGCAGAACCCGCTGCCCGGCATCCAGCCCGGATCGCGGCCGATGAACGAGGATTGCCTGACGCTCGACGTCTGGACGCCAAAGCCCGCCAAGGGCGCCAAGCTGCCGGTGATGGTCTGGATCCACGGCGGCGGCTTCGTTGGCGGGTCGGGCACTTTGCCCGAGACCGACGGCGGGCTGCTCGCGAAGCGCGGCGTCGTGATCGTCAGCTTCAACTACCGCCTCGGCCGCTTCGGCTTCTTTGCGCACCCCGCGCTGGGGCAAGGCGGCAACTGGGGGCTGATGGACCAGATCGCGGCGCTCAAATGGGTTCAGCGCAACATCGCATCCTTTGGCGGCGATCCCGCGAAGGTCACGATCTTCGGCGAAAGCGCGGGCGGGGAGTCGGTGTCGCGCCTGATGGCATCGCCCGCCGCGAAGGGCCTGTTCGCGCGCGCCATCGTGGCATCGGGCGGCGGCCGCGACGATTGGCCGACGCTGGCTGATGCGCAGGCGAAGGGGCAGGCGTTCGGCACGCGCGCGGGCGCCGCCGATGCCGCGGCGCTGCGCGCGCTTCCGGCCGACAAGGTGCTCGGCAGCCTCGCGTTGATGAGCAAGGAAGACGACCGCTATTCCGGCCCGATGACCGACGGGACGATCGTCCCCGCAGGCGCCGAGACGATCTTCGCGGAGGGCAAGCAGGCGCGCATCCCCTATATCATCGGCAGCAACGACGATGAGCTTGGCTTCATCCCCGCGCCGTTCCGTGCGATGGTCAATGGGCCGGTCGAAAAGGCGCTGGGGGCCTCCGCCGCTACCGTGAAAGCGGCCTATGCGAGCGAAGACGAGGCGAACCGGCGGCTCGGCGGCGACGCGATCTTCGCCGAACCGGCGCTCGCCTTCGGCTTGCTGCAGGCCCGCGCCGCCGCGCCGACCTTCCTCTATCGCTTCGGCTATGTCGCGGAAGGTCAGCGCAAACCCGATGTCGGCGCGGTCCATGCGTCGGATGTCGCGTTCCAGTTCGGCAATCTGCCTGCCGATGCCACCGCCGCCGACCGTGCGGCGGCGAAACAGCTTGGCGATTATTGGACCAATTTCGCGAAGACCGGCGATCCGAACGGAAGCGGACTGCCCGCCTGGTCACGGCTCGACCCTGCGGCGCCGCAACTGCTTTCAATTGGTATCACCGCGACCGCGATGGCGCCGGCAGCCACGCCCGCACTCACCGCCATCGCCGCCGCACGGGACGGAAAAAAATGAAAGCCATGACCATGCGCCTATCCGCCGCCATCGCTGGCGCGCTCGCCATCGTCGCGATCCCCGCCTGCGCGTGGGAGGTGATCCGCCTGTCGTCGGACCCGGTGCCCGCGACCTCGAAGGAAGTACGCGAAACCGGGCCGTTCGGCACGATCGTGCGCAACGTCTCCGACGCGACGTTAACCCCTTATGTGGCGGAGAAACCCAACGGCACCGCGGTGATCGTCGCGCCGGGCGGCGCCTTTCACATGCTGTCGATCGAGAATGAGGGCGAGGCGGTCGCGAAGTGGCTGAACAGTCAGGGCGTCACCGCCTTCGTGCTCAAATATCGCCTGCTCGAAACCGGCGCCGATTTTCCCCTCCAGATGATGCGTTACCTTGGCAACCTCGCGTCCTTGCGCACCGCGGTCGAACCGCTGCGCCCGCTCGCGACCGCCGATGGCGAGAATGCGGTGAAGTGGGTGCGCAAGAACGCTGGTCGCTATGGCATCAAATCCGATCGCGTCGGGCTGATGGGGTTCTCGGCGGGCGGCGCGGTGACGGTGTGGACGCTGGCGGCGAACAAGCCCGCGAGCCGCCCCGACTTCGCGATCGCCATCTATCCGGGCCTGCTGCCCGACGCGATCGCAGTGCCGAAGAAGGCGCCGCCACTGTTCGTTGCGGCCGCGAAGGATGACAAGCTGGCCTATGACGACAGCGTCCGCCTTGCCGCAACGTGGAAGGGGGCTGGCGCGAGCAGTATGATCGTCACTTACGAGAGCGGAGGCCATGGTTTCGGCATGAAGAAGAGCGGCAAGGCGAGCGACGCGTGGACCGGCGCGATGTCCGAGTGGATGCGCGGGCAGGGACTGGTCGGCAAATGAGGGCCGCATCGCTCCTCCTGCTCGCCGGCGGATCGCTGCTCGCGGGCTGCACGGCAAACGAACCCGCACCGGCGCCCACGCCCGCTGCGCAAAAGGTCGGGAGCTGCGAAGCGCTGACGGGCATGGCGCTGAAGGATGGCAAGATCGACGCCGCCACCTCGCTCGCGGGCGGCGCGATGGTCAATCTCGAGGCGGGCAAGCCCGGCCTTCCTTCGCCCGCCGCCTTCTGCCGCGTGCAGGCGACGCTGTCGCCAACGGCGGGCTCTTCGATCAAGGTCGAGGTCTGGCTGCCCGAACGCACGGGGTGGAACGGCAAGCTGCTCGGCGCGGGCAACGGCGGCTTCGGCGCGAACATGCTGCTGCCGTCACTATTGATGCGCGGCGCGGTGCAAAAGGGCTATGCCGCGGTCGGCACCGATATGGGGCATTTCAGCGAAGCCGATGTCGATGCGAGCTGGGCGCTGAACGCGCCCGAGAAGGTCCGCGACTATGGCTGGCGCGCCAACCATGTCGGCGCCGAGACCGCCAAGCAGGTGATCGCGGCCTTTTATGAAGGCCCGCTCGCGGCGAGCTATTTTCACGGCTGTTCGGACGGCGGGCGGCAGGCGCTGACCCTCGCACAGCGTTACCCCGCCGATTATGACGCGATCATCGCGGGCGCACCCGCGATGCCGTGGACGCGGATGGCGAGTGCTTTTACCAGCAATGCGGTCGCGGCGGGCAAGCCCGGCGGCGACCTGTCGATGGTGAAGCTCAAGCTGCTTCAGTCGGCATCGCTCGGACAATGCGACGGCCTCGATGGGGTCAAGGATGGCGTGATCGACGATCCGCGCGCCTGCCGTTTCGATCCCGCAAAGCTTGCGTGCAAGGGCGGCGAGGGCGCCGATTGCCTGACGCCCGGCGAAGTCGCGACCGCGAAGCTCTTCTACGAAGGTCCGAAGAGCGCCGATGGCAAAAGCTTCTATCCCGGCTTCGCACCGGGCGCCGAGGCCGAGGCGGGAACCTGGTCGCAATGGCTGACCGGCAAGACGTCGCAGCATGTGAAGTTCGGCACCGCCTTCTTCCGCTATTTCGTGCATGCCAATCCCGACTGGCAGCTCTCCGATTTCGATCTCGAACGCGACTATGCGCTCGCGAAGCAACGCGTCGGCGGCGATCTTGACGCCGACCGCACCGACCTCGGTGCCTTCTACAAGCGCGGTGGCAAGCTGATCCTCTATCACGGCTGGAACGATGCCGGGATTCCGGCGCAGAACACCGTCGATTATTACGAGCGCCTGGTCGCGGCGAACCCGAAGGCTGCATCAACCTCGGTACGCCTGTTCATGGTGCCCGGCATGTCGCATTGCCTTGGCGGGCCGGGACCGAACAATTTCGATCCGCTGAGCGCGCTCGACGGCTGGCGGCAAGGCGGACCGGCGCCCGAACGGATCATTGCGACCAAATATGACAACGACCTGTTCGCCTATATCGGCCTCCCCGCCAAGGCCGGGCGGACGCGGCCGCTCTGTGCATTCCCCAAGGTCGCGAAATGGGACAGTAAGGGTTCGACCGACGATGCGGCGAGCTTTACATGCGAGGCACCCGGAAAATGACGAGCCATGTTCACGGAGCAACCGAACCGCCGCTGATCGATCATAGTATCGGCGACGCGCTCGCGCTTGCCGCCGCGCGCTGGGGGACAAGCGACGCGCTCGTTTCGGTCGGGCAGGGCATTCGCTGGAATTTTGCCGAACTGCTCGAACGCTCCGACGCTTTCGCCGCCGGACTGCTCGCGCTCGGCCTCAATCCCGGCGACCGTATCGGCATCTGGGCGCCCAACTGGGTCGAATGGACGCTGACCCAGTTCGCCGCGGCGCGCGCCGGGCTGATCCTCGTCACGATCAACCCCGCCTATCGGTTGTCCGAGGTCGAATATACGATCAACAAGGTCGGTCTGTCGGCGCTCGTCGTCGCGACCAGCTTCAAGGCCAGCGACTATCCGGGGATGATCGAGGAACTTGCGCCCGAGGTTGCCACGTGCACGCCCGGTCAGCTTCGCGCGGCGCGCCTGCCGACGCTGCGCTCGCTGATCCTGATCGGCGAGCAGGAACGCCCGGGCTGGCTGCGCTTCGACGACGCGGCTGCGCTCGCGGCCGATACCGACCGCCAGCGCCTCGCCGCCATCGGGCCGACGCTTGACCCGAACGACGCGATCAATATCCAGTTCACCAGCGGCACCACCGGCCTGCCCAAGGGCGCGACGCTCAGCCACCGCAACATCCTCAACAACGGTTATTTCGTCGGCCGCACGCAGGGGCTGGGTGAGGGCGACCGCATCTGCATCCCGGTGCCGCTCTATCATTGCTTCGGAATGGTGATGGGGAACCTTGCCAGCATCACCCACGGCGCCGCGATGATCTATCCGTCCGAAGGCTTCGATGTCGAGGCGGTGCTGCGCGCGGTCGAGGCCGAGCGCTGCACGTCGCTGTATGGCGTCCCGACGATGTTCATCGCGGTGCTCGCGCATCCCGACTTCGACAATTTCGATGTCTCCTCGCTGCGCACCGGCTGCATGGCGGGGGCGATCTGCCCCGAACCGTTGATGCGGCAGGTGGTCGAGCGGCTGAACATGCGCGACGTGACGATTGCTTACGGGATGACCGAAACCAGCCCGGTGAGTTTCCAGACCGCCCCCGACGATCCGTTCGAACGCCGCGTCGGTTCGATCGGCCGGGTGCAGCCGCACCTCGAATGCAAGATCGTCGATGTTGACGGCAACATCGTCCCCTCGGGCGAACCCGGCGAGCTCTGCACGCGCGGCTATTCGGTGATGATCGGTTATTGGGACGAGCCCGAACGCACCGCGGACTCGATCGATGCCGAGGGCTGGATGCACTCGGGCGACCTCGCGACGATCGACGCCGAGGGTTACGGCAATATCGTCGGCCGCCTCAAGGATATGGTGATCCGCGGCGGCGAGAATATCTACCCGCGCGAAGTCGAGGATTATCTCTATCGCCATCCTGCGGTCGAGGATGTCGCGGTAGTCGGCATCCCCGACGAGCGCATGGGCGAAGAGCTGTGCGCGTGGGTGCGGCTGAAGCCCGGCACGGACGTCGGCCCGGACGATATACGCGAGTTCTGCCGCGGCCAGATCGCCCACTATAAGGTCCCGCGCTACGTGCGTATCGTCGATGAATTCCCCACCACCGTGACGGGGAAGGTCCAGAAATATCTGATCAGAGAGGCGATGGTCGCCGATCTCGGAAAGGAAGAAATATCATGAAAACTGCCATGTTTGTTGCGGCGCTGATGGCCGCCGCCCCCGCTTTTGCCCAGGGCACCGCCGCGCCGGCGCCCGTCGCGCCCGCACCGGCCGCCGATGCTGCGCCTGCCAGCGACGCGAAGTATAATCTCGACACCCCGCTGCAGGACGTCGTCGCCGACGAAAAGGGCAAGGCGGTGATCGAAAAGCATTTCCCCGGCATGATCGCGCTGCCCGAGTACGAGATGTTCAAGGCGATCAGCCTGACGCAGCTTCAGCCCTATTCGAACGGCAAGATCACCGACGAGATGCTGGCCGCGACGGCCAAGGACCTGGCGGAGATCAAGTGATGACAAGCCGGACAGCCTATCTGGCGGCAACTCTGCTGTCTTCCACGGTGGCGCTGTCCGGCGCTCAGGCGCAGGAAATGATCTACAAGGACAAATCGGCGCCTCTCGAGGCGCGCGTCGTCGACCTGATGGGGCGGCTGACGCTCGACGAGAAAATCCTGCTGCTCGCGGGCGAAACCTCGATGACGCTGAACCCGATCGAACGGCTCGGCATCCCCTCGATCCGCATGACCGACGGGCCGACGGGCGTGCGCTCGCCCGAGGGTAAGCCGGCGACGGTGTTCCCCGTCGGCGTCGCGATGGCCGCGACGTGGAACCCCGAACTCACGGCACAGGTCGGTGCGGCGATCGGCAAGGAAACGCTCGCGCACGGTGCCGACGTGCTGCTCGCGCCGACGGTGAATATCGTGCGCACCCCGCGTTGGGGGCGCAATTTCGAAACCTATTCGGAAGACCCGTATCTCGCGGGCCAGATCGGGCTCGGCTATGTGAAGGGCGCGCAGGGCGCGGGTATCGGCGTGTCGCTCAAGCATTTCGCCGCGAATAACCAGGAAACCAACCGTTTCATCGTCGACTCTGTCGTCGATCAGCGGACGCTGCGCGAAATCTATCTCCCGGCGTTCGAGACGGTGATCAAACAGGGCGATCCCTGGTCGGTGATGGCATCGTACAACAAGATCAACGGCACGCATGCGGCCGAGAACCGCTGGCTGCTCACCGACCTGCTCAAGACCGAGTGGGGTTACAAAGGCTTCGCCGTGTCCGACTGGGGCGCCGTCCATTCGACCGCGACCACCGTCAATGCCGGCATGGATCTCGAGATGCCGGGGCCGCCGAACCATTTCGGGCCGAAGCTCAAGAAGGCGGTCGACGAAGGCAAGGTCACGACCGCGCAGCTCGACGACAACGCGCGCCGCATGGTGCGGCTGATCGTCCGCAGCGGCGCGATCGAACGCGGTGTCGCGCGCCCGGTCGCCGAAACCACCCCGCGCAATGCCGCGCTCGCGCAGAGCGCCGCCGAAGAGGCGATCGTCCTCCTCAAGAACAGCGGCGTCCTCCCGCTCCCGTCGTCGATCAAGTCGCTCGCGGTCATCGGCCCGAACGCCGACGTCGTGCGTATCCAGGGCGGCGGCAGCTCGGCGGTGGTGCCGTTCGAGACGAGCACGCCGCTTGCCGCGCTCAAGGCCGCACTGCCGAGGGTGAAGATCGATTACGCGCGCGGCGTCGACAATGAAGAGACGCCGCCGGGGGCAAATTCGAAGCTGTTCAGTCCCGGCCAGGATCGCAGCGTCACCGGCCTCGCGGCGACCTATTATGCCAATGCCGCCATGAACGGTGAACCGGTTAAGCGCGAAACCGCGACGAGCTTCCTCAAGCGGATCAGCGGTAATATCGCCGGACCGCAGGTTACCGGTTATGCGGCATTCCGCTGGGAAGGGCTGTTCTGGCCCGACAAGAGCGGCACCTATGAATTCAGCACCCGCGGCACCGGCAACGCAACGATCATGCTCGAGGGCAAGACCGTGCTGTCGAAGGCAAGCGCGTCGAAGCCCGACATTCGCGACGTGCTCGGCTTCCCCATCCCCCGCCGGACGGTGTCGGTCCAGCTCGAAGCCGGCCGCAGCTATCCGATCCGTCTCGATTATGTGAACGGCCAGACCCCGTATGAATATCTGAGTTTCGGTATCCGCGAGCCGCTGCCCTCGTTCGACGAAGCAGTCGCGGCGGCACGCGGCGCCGATGCCGTGGTGCTGTTCGTCGGCTCGTCATCGACGACCGAGGGCGAAGGCTATGACCGCACCTCGCTCGACCTGCCGGGCGACCAGAACAAGCTTGTCGAAGCGGTCATCGGAGCCAATCCGAAAACCGTCGTCGTGGTCAATGCGGGCGCGGCGATGACGATGCCCTGGTCCGACAAAGCGCCGGCGATCGTCGACATGTGGCTGCCGGGCGAGGGCGGCGCGGCGGCGCTCGCGAACGTCCTGACCGGCAAGGTCAATCCATCGGGCAAGCTGCCCGTCACCTTTCCGGTGCGGACCGAAGACGACGGCATCAACCTCAAGGGCGCCAAGACTCCCTATTCCGAAGGGCTGCTCGTCGGTTATCGCGGCTATGTCGCGAAGGGCGTCAAGCCGCTCTTCGCCTTCGGTCATGGCCTCAGCTATACCAGCTTCGCCTATTCGGCGCTGTCGGCGCCCGCGCGCGTCAAGGGCGGCGAAACGGTGTCCGCGAAACTCACGCTGCGCAACGACGGCAAGCGCGCCGGCAAGGAAGTGGTGCAAATCTATGTCGCGCCACTTGCCCCCGCGGCGGGTGATCCGCCGATCGCGCTGCGCGGTTTTGCCAAGGTCGATCTGGCGCCCGGCGCACGCCGGACGGTCAGCGTGACGCTCGATCCGCGCGCCTTTTCGCAATTCGACGCCGAACGCGGTCAGTGGCGCGTCGTCCCGGGCCGTTACCGGATCATGGCCGGGTCGTCCTCGGCCGATATCCGCCAGCAGCGCGAGATCGACGTGACGGCCGACTGAAAAGGGACTGCGTCAGGCGGCCGCGCCGACCAGCAGCAACGAGGCAAAGGCAAGCGCGAACGGCCGGGTTATGCGGAAATCTCCTTGATTGTCAGTCCTCGACGTACAGATATTGGGTCTGCTGGCCGTCGTTGATGCCTAGCGTGCGCTTGCCGCCCGCGGTGCCGACCAGCGTATCGACGCCGATATTGCCGGGGCCGACCGAGATGATCGAGACGCTGCCGTCGGCGTTCTTGCGGGTGGCGAGCGGACCCTCGACGAAGCCGGCCTTGATCCACTTCTGGCCGTTCTTCTCGCTGATCGTGATCTGGCCCACCGACGGGTCGCGGTAGTGGCCGGCGAGGCCCGCCAGCACCGCGGAGTCGCCCGGATAGGTCAGCCGCTCGCGCTTTGCGCCGGCCTGGGCCTTGATCCGCGAGGCGGCGGCGGTGATGTCGCGCATCACGCGCGACGCGACGGGCACGGTCACCCAGGTTGCCGCCACCCAGCAGAATATCGCGAGTTTCGAAACGAGCGGGCTCGACATGGAGGCATCCTATGTCGTCAACCTGTCGAACGTCAGCGCGGGCCCGCCGGGCAGCCTGCGCATCCGCGCGCTTGCGACCTATGTCGACAAGCTGGTGTTCGATACCGGGCTCAGCCGTGTCGAGACGGCGGGCGATGTCGGCGATTCGGTGCTGCGCGCAACGCCGAAATGGCGCGGGACGCTCAGTGCAACCTATGAGGATGCCAATGTCGGGTTCGACATCCGCGCGCGCTACATCGACGGGTGGTAATTTTGACCGGACGCGCACGACGCTGATCAACAACAGGATCGCCTCGCGGACCTATGTCGACCTCGGCGCGCGGTTCAAGATCGACGATCGCTTCATGCTGTTCGGCAACGTCAACAATGTGTTCGACCGCGATCCCCCGCTCATCACCGTAAACAGCACGTTGTACGACGTCGTCGGCCGGTACGTCACCGTCGGCGCGCGGGTCGATTTCTAGGTCGATCCCCTATTCGGGGCAGTTCGAAGCAAGGCGGCGCACGTCCCGGCCTTGCTTCGGCTGCCTCGAGGAGGGCGCAAGCAGAAGCGTTCGTTTCTGCGTCAGGGTCGGGCGGCGGTGACGATGATTTCCACGCGATAGTCGGGCGTTGCCAGGCGAACTTCGCCGGTCGCCCGCGTCGGCGCATTGGCGCCGCCAATCCATTCTTCCCAAATCAGGTTCATGGCGGCGAAATCGGCCATGTCGGCCAACCAGATCATTGCCGTGAGCAGGTGCGACCGGTCTGTGCCGGCCTCGGCGAGCAATTTATCGATCGATGCGAGAATGGCACGCGTTTGCGCGGTCGCATCCTCGCCCGGCGCACCAACCTGGCCGGCAAGATAAACGATGCCGCCATGGATCACTGCCTGGCTCATGCGCGGGCCCGAATGCAGGCGTTCGATGTTCATATGAATTTCCTTTGTTGGGGTCCGGTAAATTGAAATCATGGCCGCGGGCGCCGCCGGGAGGTGATTCCGCGCCGGTTCGCCGCAGGGCGGATGACAGGTCATGACCGGTTCGGCAATTTGATCGTGCGCACTGCGCCGTCGCGTCGCCGACAGGCGGCGCCTGTAAGGCGCTCCTGAAACCACCGAAATATGCTGATGGTGCCGGCTACAGGATTCGAACCCGTGGCCCCCTGATTACAAATCAGGTGCTCTACCAACTGAGCTAAGCCGGCACGGCTGATCGCCCCTTAGCATTTTTCGGTCGGATGGAAACATCCGACGTCGGGAAAATGCGGCGAGCAAGAAATTTTCAGATGATGCCAAAGCTCCAGCCTTCGGTTTGCGCGAGTGCGTCGGTGAGCGGCGACGGCGACCAAGGGGCGTCGTCGCCGGCGATCGCGCGCAGCCAGGCGGCGGTCAGCAGGGCATCGCTCGCATGGTCGCTGACCGGGCCCGTCAAGCGGCACGGCGGCGAACCCAGCGCGGCGAGCGCCGCGTCGAGCGCCGCGCCGTCGCGGATCTTGCTGCGCCCCGGGGGCAGCCCCGCTGCGCGCGCGGCCAGGCTGGTGTAGATTTCGGCCAGCATCGGCCCCGCCGCGGGCACCGGATCGCCGGGCCACAGCGGGATGCGGTGCGACAGCCGGTGGAGCAGACGCATGCCCGACAGGCTGGCCTTGCCGACCTGCGCCGCGCCGACCAGGTTGAAATTGCTGACGCTGGCCGCCTGCTTCGTCGTCCGCTGGTGATGCTCGACGACGCGCAGCCGCCCCGCGCCCGCTTCGAACAGGTCGCCCGCCTCGCCGCGGTAGCGGAAATGCCGCCGCGCTTCGGGATGCGCCAGGAAGCCGCCCGCTTCATAATGCGGATCGGCGCATGCGAGCCGTTCGACGAGCGCCCATAGCGCGCGCATGTCGGCCGGACTTTCCACCCAGCCGGGGAAATAGGCGCTATGGTCGGCAAAGGCGAAGGCGGCCGAAAAGTCGAAACCGATCAGCATACTCTCGCCCGCCGCCGCGACACCCTCCAGCCAATCGAGAATTTCGGTCCGCGACCAGATATGCCCCGGCCGCACCAGCGCCGGGGCGGCCGCGCCGCTGGCGACCGCCAGGGCGATCCCGCGCTGGCGCGGGCCGCGTGCGCCCGACCAGTCGAGCGCGGCAAAATGGGTGAAAGGACGCATCGCCGCGCCTTAGCGCATCCATGTCGTCTTGCACAAAGCCTCGCTCGGCCCCACATGCACGCCATGCTGATCGAAACCGAATCGACGCCCAATCCCGCGACGCTCAAATTCCTGCCTGGCCGGGCGGTGATGGAGGCGGGAACGCGCGACTTTGCCAGCCCCGAAGAGGCCGAGGCGTCGCCGCTCGCCAGCGCGCTTTTCTCGCTCGGCGATGTGACGGGGGTCTTTTTCGGCCGCGACTTCGTGTCGGTGACGATCGCGCCCGGCGCCGAATGGGCCGATGCGAAGCCCGATGTGCTCGGCATCGTGATGGACCATTTCCTCGCCGACGTGCCGCTGTTCAACGCCGCGGGCGCGGGCTTTTCGGTGCCGCCCGAGGATGAGGCCGGTTTTGCCGACGATCCCGCCGACGCGGACATCATCGAACAGATCAAGGAACTCATCGAAACCCGCGTCCGCCCCGCGGTCGCCAACGACGGCGGCGACATCATCTATCGCGGTTTCGACAAGGGCAATGTGTACCTCAAGATGCAGGGCGCGTGCGCGGGATGTCCGTCCTCGACCGCGACGCTCAAGAATGGCATCGAGTCCCTCTTGAAACATTATGTTCCCGAGGTAACGGCAGTCCACGCCGTCTGACCAATCATTTCAGGAGATGCCCCATGAGCGAGCCGCTTTCCGATAGCGCTCTCGACCAGCTGTTTCGTACCGCGCGCACCTATAACGGCTATCTCGACAGGCCCGTTTCGGAAACGCAGCTGCACGCGATCTGGGATCTGGTGAAGTTCGGCCCGACCAGCGCCAACAGCCTGCCGGCGCGGATCGTCTGGTGCGTGACCGACGAGGCGAAGCAGAAGCTCGCGGCGTTCGCGCTGCCCGCCAATGCCGAAAAGATTCTCGCGGCGCCGGTCACCGCGATCATCGCGAGCGACAATGAATTTTACGAAAATCTGCCCGAACTCTTTCCGCACGCCGATGCGCGCAGCTGGTTCGTCGGCAATGACGCGCTGGCCGAGACGACTGCGTTCCGCAATTCGACCCTCCAGGGCGGCTATTTCATCCTCGCCGCGCGCGCGCTCGGCCTCGATACGGGGCCGATGTCGGGGTTCAATAATGCCAGCGTCGACGAAGCCTTCTTCGCCGACCAGCCCAGCGTGAAGAGCAATTTCATCTCGACCCTCGGTTATGGCGATGCTGCAACGATCTTCGATCGCAGCCCGCGCCCCGATTTCGCCCGCTTCAACCGTATCGCCTGACCGGGCCACCAGCCTCCATGCGGTATCTGGTCATCGATTCGGCGAGCGAAGCCTGTTCGGTGGCGTTGCTGGAGGCCGGTGCGGTCGTCGACCATCGTCACGAGGTGATCGGCCGCGGCCATGCCGAACGACTAGTTCCGCTGATCGCCGAACTCGCGGGCGGCGGCCGCGCCGACGTCATCGTCGCTGGTTGCGGCCCGGGCAGTTTTGCCGGGGTCCGGATCGGCGTTGCGGCGGCGCGCGCGCTGGCGCTCGGCTGGCAGGTGCCCGCGCATGGCTTTTCGACGCTCGCGCTGGTTGCGGCCGGTGCCGCCGACGACATCGCGGCGGCTGGCGGCGCGCTGGTGGTGATGGAGGGCGGGCATGGCCAATGGTTTGTCCAGCCGTTCGCCGCCGACCTGTCGCCACGCGGAGACATTCGCTCGCTCCTGCCCGATGACGCCGTCCTGATCGGCGACGAACTGGTTGTCGGCAATCGGGCCGACCCGTTTGTCGCGCGCCGCGGCACGGGACGCGCACTGGCAGCGCTGCCCGACGCGCGCGCATTCCTGCGGCTGCCCCCCGCTTTGCTGATCGATCAACCCAGCCCGATTTACGGCCGCGCGCCCGATGCCAAGCCGATGGCGCCGGCATGACGGGCGCCATCCGCCTCGCCACTGCCCGCGTCGGCGATCTCGCCGCGGTGATGCGCGTGATGGATGCCGCGTTCGAACCCGCTTACGGCGAAGCGTGGAGCGGCGCGCAGCTTTTGACTTTGTTCGCGCTCCCCTCGGCACGTGTGTGCTTGGCGTGGGATGGCGATCACGCGTGCGGCTTCTCGGCGGCGCGCATCGCCGGGCCCGAAAGCGAATTATTGTTGCTCGCGGTCGACCCGCTGTTTCGCGGCCGCGGTATCGGCGCATTACTGATCGGCGACTGGCGGGCGTGGGCGGTCGAACAGGGTGCTGAAGACTATTTCCTTGAAATGCGAGCCGATAATGATGCGGTTCATCTCTATGAGAGCGCGGGTTTTGCAGAGTGCGGCCGGCGACCGGCCTATTACCGCGGTAATGACGGGGTGGTTCGCGACGCAATTACGATGCGCCGGTCGGTACGAGAGCAAAAGGCGGACTGATCGGTCATTGCGGAATTCCATCCAAAGTGGCAGTAATCCTGCTGGCGGAAGAACAAATCCAATATCCGCCATTCATGCTTCTGGGTAATGAAAATCAAGGAATAGTCTCATGTCCGACCAAGCCGATACCAACGAGATGCTCGTTACGCTTACCGCTGACATTGTCGCCGCACACGTCAGCAACAACAGTGTCGCCATTTCGGATCTCTCCATTTTGATAAATAATGTGCACGCCGCCTTGTCGGGTCTCGGAACCGAACCGGTCGTCGAAGAAAAGCTGGTGCCGGCGGTGTCGATCCGCACCTCGGTCAAGCCCGACTACATCACCTGCCTCGAGGACGGCAAGAAGCTGAAGATGCTGCGCCGCCACTTGATGACGCATTATGGCATGACCCCCGACGACTATCGCGCAAAGTGGGGCCTGCCCGCCGACTATCCGATGGTCGCGCCGAACTATGCCGAAAAGCGCCGCGCGCTGGCCAAGGAAATCGGCCTCGGCACCAAGGGCCGCGGTGGCGGGCGCAAGCCGAAGCCCAAGATCAAAGCCTGACGCTTTGAAATGATCGCCCGATCGGGCAGGGAAGGGCGGCGTCGTAGGGGTGCCGCCCTTGTCCTATCGGCGGGGCATGCCTATACAGTTTGTAACAAAGACAAACACGGCTGCATCTGCAGGAAAGGCAAGCATGTCCGGCAATATCGATCTCGAAGCATTGTGCCACGAAAAGGGACTCCGGATCACCGAGCAGCGCCGCATCATCGCGCGCGTCATTTCGGATTCGGAGGATCACCCCGACGTCGAGACGCTGTATGAACGCGCGTCAAAGGTCGACAGCGGCATTTCGATCGCCACCGTTTACCGCACCGTGCGCCTGTTCGAAGAGGCGGGCATTCTCGACCGCCACGATTTCGGTGACGGCCGCTCGCGTTACGAAGCCGCGCCCGAGGCGCATCACGATCATCTGATCGACGTCGAAACGGGCAAGGTGATCGAATTTGTCGATCCCGAACTCGAGGCGTTGCAGAAAGTCATCGCCGAACGGCTGGGCTTCCGCCTCGTCGACCATCGCATGGAGCTTTATGGTGTCGCCATCGATCGCAAGCGCGACTGATCGCGCCTCGATCACCTGGCGGACGGTCGCCCGTCTCGCCTTGATAGTGCTGACGCTCCTTTTCCTGATCGTCCCGCACCTTCTCTACCGCGCCGTCGGGCGCCCGTCGCCGATGGTGATGGCCTTCCTCAACGCCGCCGGCTGGATTGCGGGGCTGCGCGTCCGCACGACGGGCACGCGGCTGCGGCGCAATGTCCTGTTCGTGTCGAACCACGTCAGTTGGCTCGACATTCTCGCGCTCGGCGGCGCCGCGCGCTCGGCCTTCGTGTCGAAGGCCGAGGTCGGCACGACCCCGCTCGTCGGCTGGCTCGCCGACCAGAACCACACCGTCTATGTCCAGCGCGAGGCGCGGCGCGAGATCCACAATCAGGCGAACGACCTGCGCAACGCGCTCGCGCGCGGTCGCCCGGTGACGCTGTTTCCCGAAGGAACGACCGGGCCGGGTGACGGCCTGCTGCCCTTCCGCGCCTCGCTGTTCCAGGCGGTGATCCCGACGCCGCCGAACCTGCGCGTGCAGCCGGTGTTTCTCGATTATGGGCATGAGGCGAACGACATCGCCTGGCTCGATCCCGAATCGGGCCTGGATAATTTCAAACGGCTGCTCGCGCGCAAGCGCCCGGTCCATTTGACGATCCACTATCTCGATCCGTTGCCCGACATCGTCGAGACCGATCGCAAGATTTTGGCCGAGGCGGCGCGCGCGACGATTGCGGCGGAAATTGCACGGCCTTCCGCCAGCGCCGCGCATCGCCTATAGCGCGCCGATGAAATCCGACTCGTCCAAGAATTCCGGCAAAACATTCCACGTCAAATCCTTCGGCTGCCAGATGAACGTCTATGACGGCGAGCGCATGGCCGAGATGCTGGGTGCCGAGGGCTATGTCGCCGCCGCCGACGGCACCGACGCCGACCTCGTGGTGCTAAACACCTGTCACATCCGTGAGAAAGCGGCCGAAAAAGTCTATTCGGACATCGGCCGGCTGAAGCGCGCCGACGGCAGCCGGCCGACGATCGCGGTCGCGGGCTGCGTCGCGCAGGCCGAGGGCGCCGAAATCGCGCGCCGCGCGCCGACCGTCGACATCGTCGTCGGCCCGCAGGCGTATCACCGCCTGCCCGACCTGATCGCGCGCGCCGCGCGCGGCGAGAAAGCCGTCGACCTCGACATGCCGCTCGAAAGCAAGTTCGGCGCGCTGCCCAAACGCGCCGGAGGCCAGCGCCCGACCGCCTTCCTGACCGTGCAGGAAGGCTGCGACAAATTCTGCACTTATTGCGTCGTGCCCTATACCCGCGGCGCCGAGATCAGCCGGCCGTTCGTCGACTTGATCGCCGAGGCGCGCGCGCTCGTCGCGGGCGGGGTGCGCGAAATCACCTTGCTCGGCCAGAACGTCAACGCGTGGGACGGCGAGGACGACAAGGGCCGGGCGATCGGCCTCGACGGGCTGATCCGCGAACTCGCGTGCGAGGACGGGCTCGAACGCATCCGCTACACGACCAGCCACCCCAACGACATGACCGACGGGCTGATCGCCGCGCATGGCGAGATCGACAAGCTGATGCCCTTTCTCCACCTGCCGGTTCAGGCGGGCAGCGACCGCATCCTCGCCGCGATGAACCGCAGCCACAGCGTCGAGAGCTATCTGAAGGTCATCGAACGCGTGCGCGCCGTGCGCCCCGATATTGCGATCTCGGGCGATTTCATCGTCGGCTTCCCCGGCGAAAGCGACGCCGATTTCGAGGCCACACTCGATATTGTCCGCGCCACCAATTATGCGATGGCGTACAGCTTCAAATATTCGCGCCGCCCCGGCACCCCCGCCGCGACGATGGGCGGCCAGATCGACGAAGCCCTCCTCAACGAGCGTCTCCAGCGCCTCCAGGCGCTGCTCAACGAACAGCAGCAAGCGTTCAACGAGGCGACCGTCGGCCGCACGACGCGTCTCCTGCTCGAACGCAAGGGCAAGTTGGACGGCCAGCTCATCGGCAAGTCGCCCTGGCTCCAGTCGGTGCATGTCATCGCGCCGGGGCTCAAGATCGGCGATATGATCGATGTGCGCATCGTCTCGGCCGGGGCGAACAGCGTTGGCGCTGAAGCCTTGATCGAAGAGGTCGCCTAGCGCGACTGGCGGAAGCTGTCTCCGCGAAGACACACTCCGCCTCCTTCTGTCGCATCCCGAACCCGCAAGTGATGGACTCCCGTCTTGGCGGGAGTACAGTCATGTCGTCGATCGAAGGAGCCTTGCCCATATGTCCAAACGCCCGCTGACCGCCTCCACCCCCGCCGAACCCGGCGACCGCGTCCGACTGACCGCGGAATTTGAGCGAACGCAGCTTTTGGGCATTCTCTTCGGCGAGTTCGACCGCAATCTCGTCGCGATCGAAAACCGCCTGGGCGTCTATATCTCCGCCCGCGGCAACCGCGTGCAGATCGAGGGCGAGGCCGAATCCGCCGCCCGCGCCCGCGACGTACTCGTCGACATCTACAACCGCATCGAACAGGGGCAGGAGGTCGACAGCGGCATGGTCGACGGGGTGATCGCGCTGTCGGCACAGCCGACGCTCGAAGGCATCATCCGCCACGACGCCAGCGAAGCGCCGCCGATCATGATCCGCACGCGCAAAAAGACGATCGTCCCGCGCGCCCCGTCGCAGGTCCCCTATATGCAGGCGCTCGCTCGCGACGACATCATCTTCGCCCTGGGCCCGGCAGGCACGGGCAAGACCTATCTCGCGGTTGCCCAGGCGGTCGCGCAGTTGATCACCGGCAGCGTCCAGCGCCTGATCCTGTCGCGCCCCGCGGTCGAGGCGGGCGAAAAGCTCGGCTTCCTTCCCGGCGACATGAAGGAAAAGGTCGATCCCTATCTGCGCCCGCTCTACGACGCGCTCCACGACTGCCTGCCCGCCGAACAGGTCGAGCGCCGGATAGCGAGCGCCGAGATCGAGATCGCGCCGCTCGCCTTCATGCGCGGCCGCACGCTCGCCGATGCCTTCATCATCCTCGACGAAGCGCAGAACACGACGATCCCGCAGATGAAGATGTTCCTGACGCGCTTCGGTGCCAACAGCCGCATGGTTGTGTGCGGCGATCCGAAACAGGTCGATCTGCCCATCCCCGCAAGCTCGGGCCTCGCCGACGCGGTGAGCCGGCTCGAAGGGGTGGAAGGGATCAACGTCAGCTACTTCACCAGCGCCGACGTAGTTCGTCACCCGATCGTCGGGCGCATCGTCGATGCCTATGAGGGGCCGGGGGCTTAAGTTTTAAGATCCTCCCTGTGCCGAAGGCATGGGGAGGTGGCAGCGCGGAGCGCTGACGGAGGGGCAAGGACGCCACGTTGCCGCCCCTCCACCACTCGCTTTGCGCGCGGTCCCCCTCCCCATGCCTCCAGCACAAGGAGGACCATTTCCAAGCGAACGCCTCGTCATTTCTAAGGCAAGGTCCAATCCCTTTTTCAATAACGATTCTCAATAGCATATTGACCCCCTGAGCATGCCCGCCTAGAGCGACGCTATTGCGAGTCAGTCGCAATTATTCAGGGGAAGAAAATTGATCATCCAACGTCTGCCGTCCGTAACCCGCCTTGCCGCCGGCAGCGCGCTGGGCCTCGCGCTCATCGCCACCGCCGCGCCGGCGTTCGCACAGGACAATGACGGCGATTATTGGGTGTCGCTCAAGAACCGCATCGTCGTTACCGCGACGCGCACCGCGGTAAAGGCCGAGGATATTCCCGTCACCGTCACGGTAAAGAGCGACGAACAGATCGCCGACGAACTCGTCACCGACATCCGCGACCTTGTCCGCTTCGAACCCGGCGTCAGCGTCCAGCGCCAGCCCGCGCGCTTCGGCGCCGCGCTCGGCACCACGGGCCGCGCGGGCAATGACAGCTTCAACATCCGCGGTATCGGCGGCAACCGCGTGCTCGTCCAGGTTGACGGCGTGCGCGTCCCCGACGGCTTCACCTTCGGGGCGCAGGCGTCGGGCCGCGGCGACTATGTCGACCTTGGTCTCGTCAAATCGGTCGAAATCCTGCGTGGTCCGTCGTCGGCGCTCTACGGCAGCGACGGCCTTGCGGGCGCGGTCAGCTTCATTACCTCGGACCCCGTCGATTTCCTCGAACCCGGCAAGAATGTCGGCGGGCTCCTGCGCGCGGCCTACAGCAGCGCCGACGAGGAATTCAGCGAAACCGCGATCCTCGCGGGGCGCAGCGGTGACTGGTCGATCATGGCCGCCTACACCCGGCGCGATTACAAGGAACTCGACAACAAGGGTAATGTCGCTGGCGGGACCACCGCGACCGGCACATCGGGCAAGGATGCGAACACGGGGCCGCTTCGTACGCTTCCCAATCCGCAGGACGGCCATTCGAATGCCGTGCTGGCGCGGATCGTCTATGATCCTGCCAACGGCCACAAGATCCGCCTGACCGGCGAATATCTCGATACCGACCTCTACACCAACGGCCTGACCGGCGTGACCGCGACGCGCAACGCGCTCGGCGTCGTCATCTCCAGTGTCGACCGGCTCGAAGCCTGGGACAGCGGTGAGCGTAAACGTGTGTCGCTCGACTGGAGTCGGGAAGGCGAGGGGGCGATCGATTTCGCGCGCGTCGCGCTCTACTGGCAGGACGGCGAAGATAATCAATATACCGAAGAAGACCGCACGCCCGCGGCCGACCGGTCGCGCCTCAACACCTTCGAAAACCGCGTGATCGGCGCCTCGGCCGACGCCCGCGCTGATTTCGCGACCGGCGCGATCACCCATCGCCTCGTTTTCGGCGGCGACATCAGCAAGACGCGCCAGCGCGGCCTGCGCGACGGCACCGTGCCGCCGTTCGGCGAAACCTATCCGACGCGCGCGTTTCCGAGCACCGATTTCACCCGTGCGGGTCTGTTTGCGGGCGACGAGATCTCGATCGCCGACGGCCGCCTGCTCCTCTATCCGGCGCTGCGCTTCGACTGGTACGACCTGTCGCCCGACGACGATCCGTTGCTCCCGACTTTTGCCGGTGCCAAGCAGGACGGCTCGCGCCTGTCGCCAAAGTTCGGCGCGGTGTGGAAGATCACCGAGGATTTCCGCCTCTTTGCCAACTATGCGACGGGCTTCAAGGCGCCCGAACCGGGGCAGGTAAACCAGTTCTTCTCGAACCTCGCATCGGGCTATACCTCGATCCCGAACCCCGATCTTGGCCCCGAACGCAGCGAAAGCATCGAGGGCGGGATCCGCTTTTCGAGCGACGCGATCAGCCTCGACGTCACGGGCTTTTCGGCGCGCTACAAGGATTTCATCAGCCAGGAGCAGGTCGGCGGCAGCTTCACGCCCGCCGATCCCGCTATCTTCCAATTCGTGAATCTCGATCGCGTCCGGGTCAAAGGAGCTGAGGCGCGGTTCGAGGGGCGAGCGTCGTCCGGCCTGTATACGACGCTCGCCCTATCCTATGCGAAGGGTGACATCATCGATCCCGACGGCGTGCGCTCGCCGCTCGAATCGATTGATCCGCTCAAGCTCGTTGCGGGGATCGGCTACCGCCAGCCGCAGGGCCGCTTCGGCGGCCAGCTGATCATGACGCACAGCGCGCGCAAGGAGGCGTCGCGGACAAACGGCGGCTATCGCCCCGACGATTTCACCATCCTCGATGCGACCGCCTATGTCCGCATCACGGAGGGGCTGACGCTGCGCGGCGGCGTCTTCAACATCCTCGACAAGAAATACAGCTGGTGGAGCGATACGCGCGGCCTCGCCAACACGACGTTCATCGGCGGCCGGAACCTGCCGATCGACGTGATCGCCGACGCCTACACCCAGCCCGGCCGCAACGCGAGCGTGTCGCTGAGCTTCCGCTTCTAATCAAAACAGAAGGACTGCACCGATGAAAACCTATCGCAAAATCGCCGCTGGGCTCTTGCTGCTCACCGCAGCGCTGCCCGTCGCCGTGCTCGCCCACCCGCCGATCGCCGCCGAGGCGGCGGCCGCCAGTTTCGAGCAGGACCGCGCCGACATCCTCGCGATGGCGGGCAACTACCGCGTCAGCTTCAACATGCAGGAATCGACCCGCTGGGATCCCAATTACGAGATTCTCGAACCCAAGCGCTCGGGCGGCAACGAGGTCGTCCGCGTCATCGAGGACACCGGCCGCAAGATTGTGCTCCAGCATATGCTCGTCATCACCGGCGACGATGACAAGAGCATGATCATCAAGCATTGGCGCCAGGACTGGGAATATGAGCCCGCCAAAGTGCTGGTTTACTCGGACCGTAACCAGTGGACGTGGGAAGATGTCCCCGAAAAGATGCGCACCGGCCGCTGGTCGCAGACGGTCTGGCAGGTCGATGACAGCCCGCGTTACGGCGGCTGGGGCCAGTTTGAAACGCAGGGCGGCGTTCGCCGCTGGCGCTCGAACTGGACGTGGCGCCCGCTCGCGCGCCGCGATGCGGTGCGCAATCCCGTTTACGATCGCTATCTGTCGATCAACCGCCATCAGCCCTCGCCCGACGGCTGGGTGCACTGGCAGGACAATATGAAGATGGGGACGAAAGACGGCAAGCTGGTGCCGATCGTCCAGGAATATGTCCTCAACACCTATATCAAATATGACCAGTATGACGTGAAGGCGGCCGACGATTATTGGGCCGCGACCAAGGATTATTGGGCCGCCGTGCGCGCCGAATGGGACCGTGTCGCGGCGGCCAAGGGCGGCATCGCGATCGACGAAAAAGCCGACACCGGCACCGTGATCAGCGGCCGCCTGCTCGAAATGGCCGACGACATTCAGGAAAAGAAGCTGACGACGGCCAAGGCGATCGCCGAGGCGAAGAAGCTGATCGAAACCAACACGCGCAAGCTTTGAAGACCTTCACCATGTGAAGCCCGAAACTGGGGGCGGCTCGAAAGGGGCCCCCCCTATTTTATGTGCGCTCTTATTTCTTCGCGCCCTCGACGCTCCAGATGCCCGCGCCGCGCGTCGCGACGAACAGGAAGAGGAAGCAGTAGAGGATGATCGTCTCGCCGCCGTTGGCGATCGGGAAGGGGCCCTGGCTGCCATGCGCGACCCAATAGCCGACCGCCGACATGCCGCTGGCGACGAATGCCGCGGGGCGCGTGAACAGACCGATGACGATCAGGCCGCCGGCGATCAGCTCGATCGTGCCCGCCGCCTGCAGCATCGGGTTGAGCGGCGTCGGGAAGGCGACCGGGAAATTGAAGAACTTCTGCACGCCATGCGCCATGAACAACAAGCCCGCGACGATGCGCAGCAGCGCATAGGCATGTTCGCCGAAACCATCGAGAAACTTCATGATAGGACCCCCTCATTCTGATTGTCGAGGCGAGCAAACTAACGGATTTTTTGGTCGATGCGAATTTTTTCGCGTCGCATGTCACATCCGCCGATCCTGTCTCGTCAAGTCTGCACAACCCCCAAGAATGGAGACATGACATGACCAAGGTAACCGACCCCTACGCCGCCGCCCCGCAGCTGATGAAGCAGTGGATGGCGGTCAGCCTTGCGGCCGAAAAGAGCCTCGAGGCGAGCCTGATCGAGCTGGTGAAGATCCGCTCGTCGATCCTCAACGGCTGCGCCAACTGCATCAATATGCACACGGTCGAAGCCCGCGCGAAGGGCGAGACCGAACAGCGCATCTATCTGCTCGCCGCGTGGCACGAAGCCCCGGTATATACCGACCGCGAACGCGCCGCGCTCGCCTGGACCGACGCCTTGACTGGCATCGCGCAGGGGCACACACAGAAGGCCGCAAAAGACGCGCTCGAAGCGCATTTCACGCCGGAGGAACAGGTGAACCTGACCGTGATGATCAATGTCATCAATGGCTGGAACCGTATCGCGGTCGGTTTCGACCTCTGGTACGAAAACGGCGCGCTGAAGGCCGCCTGATGACCCCCGAGGGCATCCAGAGCCGCCTCGATGCGGCGGACGCGGCGGCGAGTTTCGACCCGCTGCGTCCGCTGCTCACCCGCGTTGCCTACCGCATGCTCGGCTCGGTCGCCGATGCCGAGGACGTGGTGCAGGATGCCTTCATCCGCTGGCTTGGCACCGACCGCGACGCGGTGCGCGAGCCCGCGGCGTTCCTTCGCCGCACCGTGACCCGGCTTTGCCTCGACCAGATCAAGTCGGCAAAGAACCAGCGCGAGACCTATGTCGGCCCCTGGCTTCCCGACCCGTTGGTCGAGGAGGAGGAAGAGGACGATGTCACTTTGCCGCTGATGCTCGCGCTCGAACGCCTCTCGCCGCTCGAACGCGCCGCTTTCCTCCTCCACGACGTCTTTGGTGTCGAGTTCGAGGAGGTCGCGAAAACGATCGACCGCGATCCCGCCGCGACGCGCCAGTTGGCGGCGCGCGCCCGCACCCACGTCCGCGATGCGCGACCGCGCTACAAGCTTGAAAAAGAGCAGGGGCTTCAGATCGCCAACGCCTTTTTCGCGGCATCGCGCAGCGGCGACATGGGGGCGCTCGGCGCGCTGCTGGCGGCGGACGTCGGGATGTGGGCCGACGGTGGCGGCAAGCGCCCCGCGGCGATGGGGCCGGTAATCGGATACGACATCGTGCTGAAACTGCACCGCAGCCTCGCGGTACTTTTCGGCAAATATGGCTCGACGCTCGTCCACGCCGGCACGATCAACGGGCTGCCGGGCTTCGTCACGCGTGAAGCCGATGGCGAGTTGCAAACCACCGCGCTCGAGATCGAGGACGGCAAGGTCACCGCCATCTATGTGATGCGCAACCCTGACAAGCTGAAGCACATGCACTGACGGTCAGGCGGCGCGGAGCACCCCTGCGGCGACGAACAGGATCGAGGCGGCAAAGCTCGCCGCGGTGCGCACCGAGTTCCAGAAGGTCCAGTCCTTGAGATAGCGCGCCCAGAGCGCGGCGCCTTCGGGCGTGCCGACCGGGGTCGCGGTGAGCGCATTGTTCAGCGGTACATTCAGCGCCATCGTCACCCCGTCGCAGCCGATCACATAGAGCAGCGCCGCGGCGAGGATCAATTTGCCGTCGAGGGTGCCGAGCGTCCCTAGTGCCATCGCCGCCGCGATCAGGCAGAGCAGCCCGGTGCCGAACAGCGCGGTCATAAAGCCGGGATTGATCACCGTGACGTTGATCGAATTCATCGCGGTCGCGCCCTGTTCGGGTGCGAGCCGTCCGAGACCCGCCATGATGAAGCTTGAGAAACCGAAGAAGACCCCGCCAACCAAGGCCGCGCCCGCCGCGGCGGCGAAGCTGAGCCCGGTCAAAAGATTATCGGCCATGCTGCCCTCCAGAAATCTTACTCGATACGAGGCGATAGGTGATGCGGTATAACTCCATCGATTGCGCTCCTCCCTTTTGGCCCGAAAAGGTCAGCCGATCCGGCGCCGACCAGTCGAGCATCGGCCCATAACTATCCTTGACCGGATCGTTCACCGCGAGTGGCAATATCATCCCCGCGTCGTAGCGGCCACTCCGCGATGTGGCGGCGAACAGGTCGACGCGGTCGTCCTGCATGCTCGGCGCGCGGGCGAAGACCAATGTCCGGCTGTCGGCCAGAAAGCTCGCATCGAATTCGTCGGCGGGCGTGTTGATTGCGCCGGGCAGCGGCACGGCGGCGGCAAAGCTGCGCCCTTTCGACCGCGCGGTGTAGAGGTCGTGCCGTCCGGCACCGCCCGGCCGGTCGCTCGAAAACAGCAGGTGCCGACCGTCGGGCGACAGCATCGGCGCATATTCGCTGGCCGCGCTATTGACCTTTTGCCCCAGATTCTCCGGCGTGCCGAACCCCTCCGCGGTCACCGCGACGCGATAAAGATCGTCCTTGCCCATCCCGCCCGGCCGGTCCGAACAGAAAAAGACGAAGCGTCCGTCGCGCGAAAAGGCGGGGTCGAAATCGCGGCCCGGCGAATTGAACGAAATCGGCGTCGCGGGCGTCCAGCCCGCCGCCCAGCCGGTCCCAGCGCGCCGCGCGATCCAGATGTCATAGCCGCCGGGTCCGCCGGGGCGGTTGCGGCTGAACCACAAGGCGGTCCGGCCATCGGGGCTGATCGTCAGGCGGACTTCGGAATGATCGGTCGAGGCGATTCCCGGCGCGAACAGCTCGGCCTCGCCGACGATTTCGACCGCGGGCGCAGCGGCAAGCAGCGAAAGGGCGAGGGCGAATGCCGCCATCTCACGCCGCCCGTTCGAAATCGCTGATCCAGTTGGTTTCCCAGCTCAGGCCGCCGTCGGCGGACGCGGCCTGCTCCCAGCGCGCCGACGTGCCGGTGATACGCGACCACAGGACGCGCGTCTTGATCGGCCGGCCCTCGAAACTGTCATCGCCGATGAAGGTGCCAATGCCGCCCGCGAAGCCGCTCGCAAAGCCGCCGCGCACCGGCGGTGCGATCGTCGAAGGGTTGCGCCCATCGAGCCACCAGCTCAGCCATTCGCCCGTCGCCGGATCGAGCGCGCGGATGCCGACCCCGCGGAACGGCGCGCCGGGAAAGTTCATCACATTGTCGCCGACATTGCCGCGCCCGCCGAGCACGGGCCAGTTCACCAGCGTCCCGTCGAAATCGACCCAGTCGCGGCTTCCCGCGAGCCGCGTCTTCAGCTTACGGTGCCGTACTTTCCAGCTGCCGACCAGAAAGGCGAAGTCGCTGGCATTCGGTGCCTTATCAGCGAGCAAGGGCAGCGGTGTCGGCGTGGCAGCAGTGCGCGTAAAATAATTGCGCCAGTTGATCTCCCACGTCTTGCCGCCATCGGTCGAAAATCCCTGGTCCCAGTGCGGGCGGGGGCCGTGGATCTCGTGCCAGCGAAACCGGACGGCAATCTCCTGTCCCTTGAAGGTATCGCGTCCCGTAAAAACGCCTTCATCGCCGTCGAAACGTCCGATCACCGGCGGATCGATATGCGTCGGGTTGCGCCCGTCGACCCACCAGATCGCCCATGTTTGGGTCGCCGGATCGAAAGCGCGGATGCCGAAGCCGCGATATTCGCCGCCCGGCAGGTCGAGGATATTGTCGTCGATCGTCCCGAGCCCGTCCAGCGTCAGCCAGCACGCGCTCTTGCCGCCGAACTCGGCCCAATCGTCGCTGCCCGCGAGCCGCTCCTTCAACCGCCGGTGCCGGACGTCCCAATCGCCGACCAGCCATCGCCAGTCGGTGCGATGTGCGTCGCCGCTCCCGGCTGCCGGGGCCTTGCTCCACGCTGGCCCACCGAACGCGGCCGCGCCGCCAGCAAATATCATCGTTTCGATCAAGCGGCGGCGATCGAGCGTATGGGGAAGTTGGGTCATCGGGCCTCCAGCGGATCGGGTCCCCTTGTCTGCCGCGCCCAAGATGTTTTGAGGATGCGAAGAATGGGTGTAGAGGCTAAGCCATACTTATGGTCCGCCCCGACAAGCTTCCGCCCTTGCCCTCGATCCGCGCCTTCGAAGCGGCTGCGCGGCTGGAGAGTTTCGCGCGTGCCGCGCAGGAGCTCGGCACCACGGCGGCGTCGGTCAGCTACCATGTCCGCCAACTCGAGCAGCAGACCGGACTGCATCTGTTCGTCCGTCATCCGCACAAGGTCATGCTGACCGCCGCTGGCGCCGCCATCGCGCGCGAGGCGACCGCGGCGTTCGCGGCGCTGCACGCCAGTTTCGTGAAAGCGCAGGATCAGGACGAGGCACGGCTTTCGCTCACCACGCTGCCGACCTTGGGGACCAGCTGGCTGACCCCACGTCTCGGGCTGTTCCGCGCGCGCCACCCCGACATAGCCATCGAGCTCGAATTGTCGCCCGAGCCACAGGCGCTGGGCGATGGCCGTTTCGACGCCGCGATCCGCCACGGTCTCGGCGAATGGCGCGGCCTCAGAAGCGTCCGGTTGTTTCCAATCCTGTTCATGCCGCTTTGCGCGCCTGCGCTGCAGGCCGCGGCGGCCGGCTTGGAAGATCCCCGCACAGCACTCGACGTCCCGCTGCTCGGCCGGCCCGACTGGTGGGCGCTGTGGTATCGCGCGCTCGGCGTCGCCCCGGGCCCGCCGCCCGACCGCTTCGGCACCAGCCTCGCCGCCGAGCATATGGACATCGCCGCGGCGATCGCCGGGCACGGAATAGCGATCGGCTCGCCGATCCTGTTTCGCGACGAAATCGCTGCCGGTCGTCTCGTCCCGGCGCACTGTCTGGTTGCGGGCGATGGCCGGTCCTTCTGGTTCGTCTATCCCGTAGCGCGGCTGCAAAGCACGAAGATCGCCCGCTTCCGCGACTGGCTCTGCGACGCGGCGGTCGCCGAGATTGCAGCCGCGAAAGTCCATATCGCGGGCGCGATCATTCTCGATCCGTGATCATGTCCAAATATCGCTGTCCTACAAAAGCGCGCCGCGATAGCGTGACGGCGATGACACGCCCCAATCTCTTCTTCGCCGCGAATACTCCACGCGACGGACAAAAACGCGATTTCAGTGTAAAGTTACGCAGTTTTCCGCCGTTTCGGAAACGGCCGTGATCGCCTTTCTTCGTCAGCCCGGACTTGATCCGGGATTCATTCAGAGCAACGGTCGCTGGCGGACCCCGGATCAAGTCCGGGGTGACGAACGGGGCAAGGGGTGGCACGGAATGCGATTCCAGAGTGAAGTTATGCAGTTTTCTGCCGATCTGCTTTCGCGAGACACGCCATGCTGAGCGTCGAGACCCACGCCGCGACGCCATGGCCCGACGCGCTCGACTGGGAGGCGCGGGCAGGGGAGGCGGTTGCTGCGGCGCTCGCGCTGACGCCCTATGCCGCGCTTGCCGACGCGGCGCCGCTTGTGGAGGTCGCGGTCCGGCTCACCGACGATGCCGAGGTTCACACGCTCAACCGCGATTTCCGCGGCAAGGACAAACCGACCAACGTCCTCTCCTTTCCGCAGGTGCAGGATGACCTGCTCGAGGGTCTCGCCAACAGCGACGACGGCGAAATCCTGCTCGGCGACATCGTGCTCGCGCGCGAAACCTGCGCGCGCGAGGCGGAGGAGAAGGCGATTTCGATCGTCGATCATGCGACGCATCTGATCGTCCACGGCATGCTGCATCTTGTCGGTTATGACCATATGGATGATGCCAGCGCGGCGGCGATGGAGGCGCTCGAGGTGAAAGCGCTTGCATCGCTGGGCATCGCCAATCCATATGTGGACTTGGACTAACAGGGAAACACAACGCACATGCCCGACGACCAGGGATCTTCGACCCGATCGGAAGAGGACAGTAGGTCCGGCCTCTGGGCCGGAATCCGGACATTGCTATTTGGCGGCAACAACGAGCCGTCGTTGCGCGAGCAGATCGAAGACGTCATCGACGAGGCCGAGGAAGAAGGTCAGGAACGGCGCGGCAGCAGCGTCGTCGGCGACCTGTCGCCGATCGAGCGCAAGATGCTGCGCAACCTTCTCCATTTTGGCGAGCAGACCGTCGATGATGTCGCCGTGCCGCGCGCCGACATTATCGCGATCCCCGAAAGCGCGAGCTTTGCCGAGATCGTCGCTTCATTCGCCGAAGCGGGGCACAGCCGCCTGCCCGTCTATCGCGAGAATCTCGACGAGGTCGTCGGCATGATCCACGTCAAGGATGTGTTCGCCGTGCTCGCCGAAGGGCGCACGCCGCCGCCGTTGCTCGACCTCATCCGCCAGCCGCTTTACGTCCCGCAATCGATGGGCGTGCTCGACCTGCTCGCCGAAATGCGCGCCAAGCGCACCCACCTGGCGATCGTCATCGACGAATATTCGGGCACCGAGGGACTGTTGACGATCGAGGATCTGGTCGAGGAAATCGTCGGCGAGATCGAGGACGAGCATGACGACGAGCCGACCGCGCTGTTCGCTCCCGGGGAGGGCGGCTGCTGGGATGCCGACGCGCGCGCCGAACTCGACGATGTCGGCGAAGCGATCGACCCGCGGCTCGCCGACATCGAGGAAGACGTCGACACGCTGGGCGGCCTCGCCGCCGTGCTCGCGGGCCATGTCCCCCAGGTCGGCGAGATTCTGCTCCACCCGAGCGGCTGGCGCATCGAGGTGACCGAGGCCGACGAGCGCCGTGTCCACCGCCTGCGCCTCCACCCGCCGGTGGTGGTCAACCTTGAGGCTCCATCGGAAACCGGGGACTAGGTTTTCCGCTAATCCGGGTCGATGTTCACCACATTATATTTCAACGCCTCTTTCCTCGTCAGGCATCGTCGCGTCGACCGGTCGCTTGCGGTCGCTACCGTTTTTTGCCGGTACATGATGTCGGATAGCAGGTCGCGCGAGACGTCGAGGCGGATCAGCAGGTCGTTGTCCTCGGTCGCCATCAGCGCCGCCTCGCGCTCGACGTCGCCGATCAACTCGGTGGTGGACTCGGCGCCCAGCGCGACGCTCGACTGAATGGCGTTCTTATCGCCGGTCATGGTGAACATATGGACCATGAAATAACCGCCCGGGTCGATCGTGCGTGCGCGGCCGCCCATGAAGACGAAATTGCAGGCGCTGAAACAGGTCCATCCCGACGGAATACGTGTCACCATCTGGCGTTCCTTGCTGAACTTGCGGATCAGCAATCCCGCCGCATTGCCGGCTCGGGCATCGCCGCCCGGCGACCGGATCCAGATTTCGCTGATCGACGGATTGTCGGTCAGAACCTTTTCGAGCCGCGCCGGAAGCTTGCTGTCGACGCGGCCCTCGGCCAGCAGCACGGTTTCGCCGCTGCGCTGGAACGGGGTCAGCACCATCGTCCTGTAGTCCGACCAATTGGGCGTGGCGGGGCAGGTGGGGTTGTCGGGGTCCATGCCGGGCGGGGTCGCGGCGGTACATGCGAGCGTCGCGACAAGCACAGCGACCGATTTGATCCAACGATTCATACGATCATCCCCAGCAATGTGCGGACCCCCGACCGCAGATGCGATCATGCTAGGTCATCGACGCAGCCAAAACAATATCACGCCGCCCGCGTCTGGCGGTGTGATCCGCCGCATTGACGCCGCTTGTGAGGCCGGCCATTCGGGCTTAACCTTGGAGACAAGGGATGGGAGTCAGCCATGCGGGCAAAGCTGCGATATCGGTCGGGGATCGGCGCCATCTTTTTGGTGTTGCTGTCGAGCAGCGCTGTGGCCGCAGCCTGGCAAAGCGCCCCGAGCGAAGGCGATAAGGCATTTGTCCCGCCGTCGGTCGCCGAACCGGCCCTACCCGATCTTCCCGAGCAGCCCGTGCTCGACACCCGCAGCTATCCCAAATGCCGTGAGGATTACAAGAAGATCGACGCGCCGTTCGATAAGGCCGCTGCCATCAACCGCTGCACGGTAGCGATCGATACATATTATTCAAAAAAAATGCTGCCGTATCGCGAGGCGATGATCGTCTATCAAAACGCCTTGTCGGCGCTTTATACAGCCAAGGTGGGCGGAAATATGCGCTATTCCCCGGCGACCCAGGATCGTTTCTATAAAATGGTCATGGCCGAACATGCAGCCTCCGATCCCGAAGGAGCGAACCTCGCCGCCTATCGCGGGTTTGAGGCGCAGTATCAGACCGACCGCGCCTATCTGGCCGACCGCTTCTGCTTCAACACCGGCTGCAACGGCTATCCGGTTCCTTCCTCGGGCGTCAAAGTGGCCACGCCCGAAGCCACAGAGAAGCCGCCCAAGAAGAAGGGCGACGAGGCGAAGCGCGCCAGCAACGACACCCCCGATCCCAAATGCAAGCGTGCCCGCAAGCGTGGCGGCGCGCTGGGCGGTCTCATCGGCGGCGTTGCGGGCAGCGCCGCGGGGCTCAAGGGCGTCGGTACGCTCGTGTCGGGGCTGGTCGGCGCGGTGCTCGTTGCCGAAATCGCGTGCCAGCTCGACGAAAAGGAACAGAAAGTCGCTGCCGAGGCGACCGTTGCGGTCACGAAAAAGGAAGAAGTCGGCGCAACCGCCAAATGGACGAGCCCGACGCGCGAAGGCGTCGCAGGATCGTCGACGATCACCGCACTCAACACCGAACCTAACGGCAGCAAATGCCTGTCGATCACCGACATCGCCATTGTCGAGGGCGAGGAAACACGCGTGTCGAAACGCATGTGCCGCGCGAAGCCGGGCGAACCATATAGTATCATGGCCTGACGGCGGCGTTGCGTTTGCGCCGCGAGGGGATTAGCGCAGGCGCGATGGACGTCTCCGACCTTCGCATCGCCCTGTTCAGCGGCAACTATAATATGACTACCGACGGGGCGAACAAGGCGCTGAACCGTCTGGTCGGCTATCTTCTGGCCCACGGCGCCGCGGTTCGCGTCTATTCGCCGACCGTCGCCCAACCCGCTTTCGAGCCGACGGGCGATCTGGTCAGCGTGCCGTCGATCGCGATTCCGGGGCGCAGCGAATATCGCGTCCCGGTGTCCTTCTCGTCGCGGGTCCGCGAGGACATCGTCAATTTCGCACCCAATATCGTCCATATCTCCAGCCCCGATCGCGTGGCGCGGCAGGCGGCGGCGTGGGCGCGGCGCCGGCGGCTCCCGGTCGCCTGTTCGGTGCACACGCGCTTCGAAACCTATGTCCGCTATTATAATCTGTCGTTCCTCGAACCCGTGTTGGTCGCCTGGCTGCGCAAGCTTTACCGCAAGTGCGATGCGCTGATCGCGCCCTCCGAAAGCTTTGCGCAGGTCCTGCGCGAACAGCGGATGAACTATGACATCGGCATCTGGACCCGCGGCGTCGAGCAGGGGGTTTTCAATCCGGGCCGCCGCGACATCGCGTGGCGCCGGTCGCTGGACATCGCCGACGACGTCCCCGCCATCGCCTTTCTCGGCCGGTTGGTGATGGAAAAGGGGCTCGACGTGTTTGCCGATGCCATCGACCTGCTTGTGCGGCACGGCGTGCCGCACAAGGTCGTCGTGATCGGTGAGGGGCCGGCGGGCGAATGGTTCGAATCGCGCTTGCCGACCGCCAATTTCGTTGGCTTTCAGGGCGGCGCCGACCTTGCCCACGCGCTTGCGTCGTGCGACATTTTCTTCAACCCGTCGGTGACCGAAACCTTTGGCAATGTGACGCTCGAAGCGATGGCCTGCGGCCTGCCCGTCGTCGCGGCGCGCGCAACCGGCAGCGCCAGCATCGTCAAGCATGGCCACACCGGCTATCTGGTCACCCCCGGTTCGATCACCGGCTTTGCCGACCATCTCGAACGCTATTGCCGCGATCCGCAGCTACGCTGCGCGCATGGCGCGGCGGCGGTGCAGGAAAGCGGTTCCTATCAATGGGACGCGATCAATCAGGCGGTTGCCGACACCTATGTCCGCCTGATCCGCCAAAAAATGCGGCGCGGGCGCTGAGCCTGCGATGGCCGGGGACCTGTTCGGCGAGGATGCTCCGGCGCAGCGGGCGGGCGTCGCCACCGGACCGGTCCCGCTCGCCGAACGGCTGCGGCCGCGCACGCTGGCCGATGTCGTCGGGCAGGAGCATCTGACGGGGTCCGAGGGCGCGATCGGCCGGATGGTTGCGGCGGGCCAATTGTCGTCGATCATCCTCTGGGGACCGCCGGGCACCGGCAAGACGACGGTCGCGCGGCTGCTCGCCGAGGCGGTGGGAATGCGTTTCGCGCCGCTGTCGGCGGTCTTCTCGGGCGTCGCCGACCTGCGGCAGGCGTTCGCCGATGCCGAGAAGATGGCGGCGGCGGGCAAACGCACCTTGCTCTTCGTCGACGAAATCCACCGTTTCAATCGGGCACAGCAGGATGGCTTCCTGCCCTATGTCGAACGCGGAACGGTCGTGCTTGTCGGGGCGACGACCGAGAATCCCAGCTTCGCGCTGAATGCAGCGCTGCTGTCGCGGGCGCAGGTGCTGGTGCTGAACCGATTGGGCGAGGAAGCGTTGGCAACGCTGGTCGAACGCGCCGAGGCAGAGGTCGGGCGGGCACTGCCTGTCACCGACGACGCCAGGGCGGCGCTGATCTCGAGTGCCGACGGCGACGGGCGTTTCCTGCTGAACCAGGTCGAAACCTTGTTCGCGACCGCAATCGATGCCCCGCTCGATCCCGCCGAACTCGCGCAGTTCCTGCATCGCCGCATGCCCGTCTATGACAAGGACCGCGACGGCCATTATAATCTGATCTCGGCGCTGCATAAGGCGCTGCGCGGATCGGACCCACAGGCGTCGCTCTATTGGCTCGCTCGCATGCTCGTCGCGGGCGAGGAGCCGCTTTACGTGCTGCGCCGAATCGTCCGCTTCGCGAGCGAGGATATCGGGCTCGCCGATCCGCAGGCGCTGGTGCAATGTCTCGCCGCCAAGGACGCCTATCAGTTCCTCGGATCGCCCGAGGGCGAACTCGCGATCGTGCAGGCTTGCCTCTATTGCGCAACCGCGCCCAAGTCGAACGCGGCCTATGCGGCACAGAAAGCGGCATGGGCGGCGGCGCGTGAAACCGGTAGCCTCGCACCCCCCGCCAATATCCTCAACGCCCCGACCAAGCTGATGAAAGATTTGGGTTATGGCGAGGGCTATAGTTACGACCATGACGCGCCCGACGGCTTTTCGGGCGACAATTACTGGCCCGACGGTATGGCGCCCGTCGACTTTTATCGACCCGTCGATCGCGGCTTTGAAAAGCGTATCGCGGAACGGCTAGCCTGGTGGGATGAAAGACGGCGCGTGAAGGAATGACGTCACCCTTGCCCCCCACCGCGCATGGGTATAGCTTTGGCGCAAATCGGGTCGCGCTGAAACTGGGGTAGTCATCATGGCATTGGCGCTTGTCCTTGCCGCTGCAGCGACACCGATCCTGTCCTGTCCAGGCGGCACTATCGAAACCAAATGCACCGCCGCAGAGGTGACGGCGAAGGTTGCGCTGACGCGTGCGCGCGTCACCAATATCGCGCAGCGATGCCTCTATGACTTCGGGGGCAAATGCAGCGTCGAAGCGAGCGGGCGGATCAACGGCGACGATCATGGCACTTTGCTCTGGCAGAAAATGCTCCTTTCGCCGCGCGAAGGGTCGCAGGCGCGCATGCTGGTGCTGCTTTCGCAAGACAAGGCGGGGAAGGCGACGCTCGCGGGTTTTGCCGAAAGCTCGGGGTCGATCGGGACGCCCGATCTCGTCGTCGACAACGACAAGCGCCGGCTGATCCATGTCGGCGGCACGCTTGCCGGCAGCGGCGGTGGAAATGCCGATGCGTTGTTCGTCAGCGAACCCGCCGCACCGAAATGGCGCCGCGTCGACCTGTCCGACTGGGCCGAGCAGGGCGGCAAGCTGCTGCCGACGGGCTATTGGCTGCGCGGTCCGGCGCAATTCGTCTTTGACGAGATGTTTGCCTCCGCCCCGGTTGCGCGCGAAGGCGACGGCGAGTGTTGCCCGCGCGGCGGCAACGCCTTCTACGATCTCGACATTCAGGGCGACCGGCTGGTGTTGACGCGCCTTCGCTTCCAGCCCATGCAGCCGTTGGGGCGCGACATAGAGGTCACCGCCGGGACATTGGAAGACTGAGTTACACCGGCATTATGGCGCTGACATTCGACAGCTGGGACGATGTGGTCGCGTTCGCGTGCGCGCTTCCCGATGTCGAGATGCTTTCCTTTTACGGCATCCCCTGTCCCAAGCTCAACGGCAAGGCGCTCGCCTCGCCGGGTCGCGAGCCCGGCAGTTTCGCCGTGATGTGCAAGCCCGACGAAAAGGAAATCCTGCTTGAAACCGATCCCGACACCTTCTGGCAAACCCCGCATTATGAAGGCTGGCACGCGCTGCTCGTCCGCTTCGGGTCGGACGATCCCGATCGCGTCGCCAACGTCCTTCGCCGGGCCTGGTGGGATCGGGCTAAAAAGGCGCAGCGTCAGTCCTTTGGCGATCGCCCCTGACTTGCTGCGCATCCTCGGCGCCGCGCTCCTTGCCGGTGCCGTGCCCGCAGCGGCGCAGGCGCCGAAGCCCAATGCCGAACTGAACCGCGCATGGGCGGCGGGCTATCGTGCG
Organism: Sphingopyxis sp.; assembly: GCF_050725655.1. Taxonomy (GTDB): domain Bacteria; phylum Pseudomonadota; class Alphaproteobacteria; order Sphingomonadales; family Sphingomonadaceae; genus Sphingopyxis. The sequence continues at coordinate 50,310 of NZ_JBOHHT010000074.1, forward strand.
GCCTTTGTCTGTTCATCCTTGTGGAACGGCGCGGGCAAGCCGGTCGAGGCGATCGAACGCGACGAGCTCACGGGCATCTATCCCGAGATCGAGGCCGATGTCCGTGCATTGAAAGCCGATGTCGACCCCGGGGCGAAGAGGGTGAGCGTGCGCTACCGCGACGACATGCCGCCGCGGATCGCGGAATGGAGCGGGCGCGAAGGCTGCGTCACCCTGCCGATCGGCGCGCAGCCGACGACGGCGTCTCGGGTGGATCGCCGTCCCGATCTCGACGCGCAGCGTTGGCCGATCGGCGACAAGGACGCGCGCGCGCCGATCCCCAGGGGGCTGACCCCATTTGACCGGGTGGCGACAAATGTTACGAGCTTCGGCGGTCGCTCCAGCTCGCTGCTGATCGTCAAGAACGGCCGGATCGTGCTCGAACATTATTGGGGCGGGCACGATGTTCACACCGCGCAGCGAACCTTCTCGGTCGCCAAGTCGATGGCCGCGAGCTTGATCGGCCATGCGGTGCAGCAAGGCTCGATCGACGTGACGAAGCCCGCGCGGATCGCCGAGTGGCAATCACCGGGTGATCCGCGCGCGGTAATCACCACCGAGCAGCTGATGCGCATGGCGAGCGGCCTGACCAGTGACACCGCGGGCAACCGCAGCGATGCTATCTATATGGGCGGCGCGTCGGTGCGCCAGTGGACCACGCAATGGCCGCTGCTCAACCCGCCGAACACCCGCTACCGCTACGCCAACAACGATACGCTGCTCGCGACATTGTCGCTGAAGGCCGCGCTGCAACAGGCCGGAACGCCGCTCGACCCCGCCGCCTTCTTCGACCGGCTCGGTATGACGCGCACCTTTGTCGAACATGACAAGGACGGCGATTATATATTGTCGAGCCAGGTGTGGACCACCGCGCGCGATCTCGCGCGGCTGGGCCTCCTCTATCAGAACGACGGGATGTGGCAGGGCGAGCGCATGCTTCCCGCCGACTGGCGCCGCTTCGTGACGACGCCCAGCGGGCCGCAGCCCGATGGGGCGTTCGGCTATGGTGCGGGCTTCTGGCTGCTCAACAAGTCGGACGGCATCCCCGCCGACGCCTTCGGTGCCTTTGGCAACCGCGGCCAATATGTCGTCGTCATCCCGTCGCGCGCGCTGGTGATCGTGCGGCAGGGGTATGACGACGACAAGAACCGGCTCGATACCGCCGAGCTCGTCAAGGCAGTTGTCGCCGCCGACCGCTGATCATTCGAAGGGCGGGTAACGCTCGAACGCGGGCAGGTCGTTCAGCTTTTCCATCCAGCCAATGCGCTCGGCGGTCTGGATCTGCGCCTGCGCCGGGATCGCGTCGGGATCGTCGAGCGTTGCGGTCTGCACGTCGATCTGGCCTGGAAAGATCGCGTCGTTGGAATAGAAGAGTCCGGTGCCGCAATCGGCGCAGAAATGGCGGCGGCCATGTTCGGACGAGGCGTAGATCTTCGCCGTGCCCGTAATCTCGATTTCATCATTTCCGACGAGCGCCCAGCCGACGAGCGGTGCGCCCGAATGGCGCCGGCAGTCGCTGCAATGGCACAGCGCATGATGCTGGACCGCGGTGGTCATCGAATAGCGGATCGCGCCGCAATGGCATTGGCCGCTGGCACGGGGGGCTTGTTCGCTCATCACTCTCTCCTCGAGGAATCGAATAGAGAACATAACATAAACATGCGCGCCGTGACAATGGCGGTGCAGGCGAGTGTTATCGGGATATTAACCACAAGATTCTAGGCCGCTGAAACACGGATTTGGGGAACTTCCATGGATCAGAGCGGAATGGGACAACGGGCATCGCGCCGTAGGACGGTACGATGAAGCTTGTCATCCAGATTCCCTGCCTGAACGAGGCCGAAGACCTTCCCGCGACCCTCGCCGCACTGCCGCGCAAGATCGACGGCGTCGACGCCATCGAGATATTGGTCATCGACGACGGCAGCACCGACAATACCGCGCAGGTCGCCCGCATGTGGGGCGTGCATCATGTCGTGCGCCATCGCACCAATCGCGGCCTTGCCGCCGCGTTCCGCTCGGGCATCGATGCGGCGCTCGCCGCGGGCGCCGACATCATCGTCAACACCGACGCCGACGGCCAATATGTCGGCGAAGACATCGCCCGGATTGTCGCGCCGATCCTCGACGGGCGCGCGGACATTGTCGTTGGCGATCGCGGCGTCGGCGATAATGAGCATTTCGGCCCGGTCAAGCGCCGGCTGCAGGAATTGGGCAGCGCGATCGTCCAGCGCCTCGCCAATGTACATGTCTCCGACGCGGTCAGCGGCTTTCGCGCGATCAGCCGCGACGCGGCACAGCGCATCAATATTACGACCGAGTTCAGCTATACGACCGACATGCTGATCCAGGCGGGCCGCAAGCGGCTGTCGATCCTGAGTGTGCCGATCCGCACCAACGCGACGCTGCGCCCGTCGCGCCTGTTCAAATCGATCCCGCGCTTTATCGTCAACACCGGGATCACGATGGCGCGCGCGTATACGACTTATAATCCGTTGCGTGCCTTTGTGGGGCTTGGTCTTGCGATCGCCTTTGTCGGCATCGTTCCGATCATCCGCTTTCTGATCTTCTATCTTCAGGGTGCCGGCGACGGCCATGTCCAGTCGCTGGTGATCGGCGGCGCTTTGCTCGTCCTCGGCGTCATGGTGGCGGTGATGGGCGTGCTCGCCGACCTGATCGCCGCGAACCGCAAGTTGATCGAGACGAGCCTTGTTCGCCTGCGGCAGATCGAGGAGCGGCTGCCCCTCGCTGCCGAAGCGCAAGAGCCCGTTGCCAGGACCCGCCGGAAAGGCGCGGCGTGACATCTTCCGCGGCCGATGTGCCTGCCGGAAAATCGCGAATTCCGGGTGCCAGCTCCATATTCTGGCCGCTCGCCGGGATTGTTCTCGCGCTGGCGGGGCATTTGTATCTTGCGCTGACGCGCGCGATCAACTGGGACGAATATTATCATTACAGTCAGGTTCAGAAGCTCGCGCAAGGGACGCTGACCGAGCCGTTGCAGACACTCTACGCGCGCGCCTTCATCTGGGTCGTCGACCTGCCGGGCGTCGGCGTCGACCATATCGTCGCGATCCGGATGTTCATGTTCCTGTGCGTCATCGTCGTTGCGGCGGCGATTTTCGGGGCGGCGTCGCGTTTCGTCGCGCGCGCGCCCGCGGCCTTCTGCGCGCTCATCTACCTGACCGCCGGATATGTGCTCCAGCACGGCACCTCGTTCCGCTTCGACGCACCGGCCGCAGCGTTGCTGATGTCGTCGGCGTTGATCCTGCTCAGGTTTCGCCTGACCGCCGGGCCGATCATCCTGGCGGGCGTCCTGGCGGGCATATCGGCGATGCTGACGATCAAGACGATACTCTATGCGCCGGTCTTTCTGGGCATCGCCTGCCTTCTTTGGTCAGAAGCGGAAAACAAGCGGCGCCTGTTCTTTCAACTCGCCGCGGTCGCCGGCGCGGCTCTTGGCTCCTTTGCGTTGATCTACATTGGACACGCGAGCAATCTGGCCGGCGATAGCGAGGTCGAAGCGATGCGGGTCGTCGCGCGCGCAGGCGGAAAGATGTTCCACTTCGGCCATGTGAGCTATTGGAAATATCTTGTGAAGTCGACGCAGCTTTCGATGATCCTTGCGCTGGTCATCCTGATATTTCCCATCATTCTGTTGGCCTGCACCAGACCGAGAGCGGAAAAACTGGCTCTGACCGGATTCTACCTGCCGATCCTGAGCTTGTTTTTCTATCACAACACGGCGCCCTATTTTTACGTATATATGCTGCCGCCCGTCACAGTGGCGTGTAGCGTGGTGCTGGCACTTCTCGCGCGTTATCGCGCGATGACGATGGCGATGACAGCGCTCTTGTTGGCGAGCGGTGGGTTGATTCTATACAAGGAACCGCCGAACATGATCGAACGCCAGCGGCAGATCTTGCGCGTTGCCGATACCATGTTCCCGGGCGGCGTGGCCTATTTCGACAGCTGCGCGATGCTCGGCAGCTTTCCCAAAGCCAATGTGTTCATGACGCCATGGGGGATCGACCAGTATCTCCTCGGCGGCTTCCCCAGCCTGGAAGAAACCATGGCGTCCAAGCCGGTGCCTTTGATGGTGAACGACGATTATATGTTCGAGGACGCGCTGAACGGCAAAGGCCCCGTTCCCGCCTTCCTTCCCGGTGATCTTGCCGCGATCCGCGATACCTTCGTCCATCTGTGGGGGCCGTTCTGGATTGCGGGCGAAGATATTCCGGCCCGTGCGAGCGGCTATGCGTTCAAGGTTCGCGTGCCCGGTTTTTACACCGTGCGCGGTGCGAGCGTCACGATCGGCGACCGTAGGGTTGCACCCGGCCAGTTCGTCCATCTCGATCGCGGCGTCTATCGCGCCTCGACGGCCGGTGACAAGGGCGCGCGCCTGATCTGGGGCAAGGATATCAAGGTTCCGGTGCAGCCCGATGCGGGCGGCTCGCTGTTTATGCCCTTCTAAGGGGGCGACGCCGCAATCTGCCGATCAGTTGCGGCGGCGTCCCAGTGTGATGAGGCCATATCCCAGATCGCCGGCGATCGACGACGCGCGGAGCGCCAGCGTTGCCGCCATCAGCCCGGCTGCCGGCAAACCGGCGCCGGCCAGAGCAAGGAGCGCCGCTTCCCGAATGCCGATCCCGCCCGGTGCGACCGGCACGACGAAACCCGCGAGCCAGGCAAGCAGGAACAGCGCGGCGAAATGGGCGAGGCTTGCCCCCGCGGGCAGGACCGCAGCACCGATCAGCGCCGCTGCAAGGGCGAAGGCGCCGAAAGCGAGAATTTGAAAGGCCAGCGCGGTCAGCAACGGCCGCCGCGCAGCGAGCGATGCACCGACGACGATGGCCGCCGCCACGATGGCAACGACGGGCGCGCGTTCGAAGGTCAGGCAAGCGGCGGCAACCGACATGCTGCTCACCAGATGCAGCCCGACTTCGACGATGACCGACTTGGCGAGCAGCTTGTGCTCGATCCCGGTCTTCGCGCCCTCGACCTGACGGCTGACATATTGGAATATCGACCCGGGCAGATATTTCATCAGCACGCCGCGCGCATAAATGCGCGCCATGTTGCGGGGCGGCTGGGTATGTTCGGGATCGACGACCGCGGTCCATGCGCGTGCCAGCGCGCGATCGGCGACCGCAAACAGCAGGGGCGCGCCCACCATGGCGCCGGCGAGGCCCCACGAGGCATGCGGCTGGAGCGTCGACCAGTCGAGGCGCCACAGCCGCTCACCAATGAAAGCGATGCTGCCCACCAACGCCACGCCGCCGGCCCATCGCCCGATCCGTTCGAACGACGACCGGCGCCGGGCCAGGACGGTGTCAGCCATAAAGAATGCTGGTGAAATCGGGGTAGGGGACGCAATAGGAACGGCCGAAATAGCGGCGTTCCTTGAGTCCGCAGTTTTCGATCGCGCCGCGATACCGGCTGCGGCCGCTGTCATCGAGCAGGATGATGCCGCCGGGCGCCAGATGCGGGATCGCGCGCGCGAGGCATTCGGTACGGCGGCGCCCGTCGACGACGATCAGGTCGAACGGACCGTCCGCCGCATCGATCGCGCCGATATAGGCGTCGCCTTCCAGTTCGCGATGGCGCAATTCAATATTCGGGAAACGGGCAACCTCTTTGGTCAGGCGTTGGTGCCATTCGGCATGATGCTCGACGGACACGATGCTGGCGGCATGGCGCGCGAGCCAGATGGTGCTGGCGCCTGCGCCATATTCGAACACGCGCGCCTTGGGCCGCGCCCGGAGAAACTCGGCGACTTCGCGCGTTGCGGCGACGTTCCACCAGGGAAGGCCGAGCGCGATCATCCGTTCGATGTTGTGGATCGCCAAAAGCGATGCCGACCAGCGGAGCCAGCCATATTCGTCACTGTGCCGCGCATCCTCGGCAAGCTTTTCCATCGGACCAAGGTTCGCGATTGTGTGCATCACCCCGGCGTAGGATCGTTTGACCAACTGCATCATCTTCTCCAGCCTCCCGAGTGGGTGCAAGAGTGTATTAACCAAAACATCCCTGTTGAAAGGTTAATTTCGGGCGAAAATCGGCTTAATCGCCCAGATCGACCTGATGTTGCTGCGCCCACGCTTGATACTGGCCGCGCGGATTGGATGACGGCTGGGCCAGGATCGCGGGCATGTCGGCGCGCAGCGCGCCGAGGTCGAGCGAACGGATCATCGCCTTGACCGGGCCGACGCCGGCCGGTGTGATCGAGAGGCGTTCGATGCCGACGCCCAGCAAGGCCATCGCTTCCAGCGGCCGGCCCCCCATCTCGCCGCAAACCCCCAGTGCCACCTTCGACCCCGACACTGTGCGGACGACACGCGCAAGGTAGCGCATGACCGTCGGCGACAACCAGTCATAGCGTTCGGCGAGCCGCGGGTGTGCGCGGTCGGCGGCGAACAGGAACTGCGTCAGGTCGTTGGTTCCGACCGACAGGAAGTCGAGGTGCGGCAGCATCAGGTCGAGCGTTTCGAGAAGGCCCGGAACCTCGAGCATCGCGCCGTAGCGGATCGCGACCGGCAATTTCTTGTTGTGGCTCGCGAGCCATGCCCGCTGGCCGACGAACAAATTGCGCGCGGCTTCATATTCCCAGGGTTCGGACACCATCGGGAACATGACGTTGAGCGTCCGCCCGGCTGCCGCCTCCATCAGCGCGCGCGCCTGGACCTTCAGCAGTCCTTCGCGTTCGAGCGCAAGGCGCAAGGCGCGCCAGCCCATCGCCGGATTTTCTTCCTGCGCGCTGCCCTCTACATTCATATAAGGCAGCGCCTTGTCGCCGCCGATGTCGACGGTGCGGAAGATCACCGGCCGGTCGCCCGCCGCGTCGAGCACGTCGCGATACAACCGCTGCTGGCGGTCGCGCGATGGCAAAGTCGCCGACACAAGGAACTGGAATTCGGTACGGAACAGCCCGATGCCGCGTGCGCCGGTCAGGTCGAGCGCGGCAATATCCTCGCGCAGGCCGGCGTTGATCATCAGTTCGATCGGCACGCCATCCTTGGTCACCGCGGGCAGGTCGCGCAGCGACGCAAGGTTGGCGCGGCGCTTTTGCGAAATCTCCAGCTTGGCGTCGAATGCATCCTGCACCGCCTGTGTCGGCCGGACATGCACCGATCCCGCCGCCGAATCGAGCAGCAGCAAATCGCCTTCGCGGATCGATGCGCGCACGTCGCTGACGCGCCCGATCACTGGCACCCCCATCGCGCGCGCGACGATGATGACGTGGGCCGTGAGCGACCCTTCTTCCAACACCACACCCTTCAGGCGGCGGCGGTCATATTCGAGAAGCTCGGCGGGGCCGAGGTTGCGCGCGATCAGGATCGAATCCTGCCGCAAACCCATTTGCGCCGCGGTCCCCATCTGGCCCGACACGATGCGGATCAGCCGGTTCGACAGATCTTCCAGATCGTGCATGCGGTCGCGCAGCAATGGGTCGTCGATCTGGCGCATGCGCATGCGGGTGCGCTGCTGGACGCGCTCGATCGCCGCTTCGGCAGTCAGGCCACTGTCGATCGCCTCGTTGATCCGCCGCGACCATCCCTCGTCATAGGCGAACATCTTGTATGTCTCGATGACCTCCACATGTTCGCCGCCGACGCCGAAGTCGGCGCTGCTCGCCATGCGGTCGATCTGTTCGCGCATCTTGTCGAACGCGGCATAGACGCGGTGGCGCTCGGCCTCGGTGTCGTCGGCGACGGTGTGCTCGATGGTGATGCGCGGCTGGTGGAACACCGCGACCCCGGCGCCCATGCCGTCGACGAGTTTCTGGCCATTGAGCCGCTGCGCCGACTGGTCCGCCGCGGCGGCATCGGTGCGCGCGGCGGTGTCGACGAGGTCGGCGTTGGCGATCAGCTCGGACAGCACCATCGCGACCGTCTGCAGCGTTTCGATTTCGATATCGTCATAACGGCGCGGATCGCTGTGCTGGACGCAAAGCACGCCGACCGCGCGCTCGCGGCGGATGATCGGCACGCCGGCGAAGCTGTGGAACAATTCTTCGCCCGTTTCGGGGCGATAGGAAAAGTCGGGGTGCGCGGCGGCTTCGTCGAGGTTCAGCGTCTCGATCTGGTCGGCGATCATGCCGACCAGCCCTTCGCCGAGGCCGAGGCGCGTGACGTGGACGGCCTCCTGCTTCAGCCCGCGGGTCGCATAGAGTTCAAGCGCGCCTTCGCGCAGCAGATAGATCGAGCAGACCTCGCTATCGAGGCATTCGCCGATGATGCCCACGACCTGGTTGAGCTTGCCCTGCGCATTGGCACGCGACGCCATGACCTCGTGCAGCCGGGTCAGGATGGTGCGCGCCGACTGGGCGGCCGACGAGGGCGGTGGCGGGGCGTTGGTCATCGCAATCCTGCTAACAGAAGGATGCGGTGCGCGCCAATACCCCGCGCCCGATTGTCGAATCTATTCCTATGCGGTTGGGATCCCGGGTCAGTTGTTACCCGACGGAACCGTCACGGAAGCGGTCGGGCCGACCGCGGAGGCCGGCGCCGGGGTGCTCATGATCGCCGGCCTCGGCGCATATTTCGTATCCCATGCGACGGCATCGACCTGATACTGGGCATAAGCCTGATAAAATTCGTTGAACGGCTCGTCGAGCCGCGCGAGATGTACGGGTGCCTGTTCGACAAGCTGCGCGGTCGGGGTCGACGACACGACCTGCGCGATCTCGTTGGCGCGGGCGCAGAAACCGCGCTGCGCCGGCGGCTGTGCGAAATAGTTGAACAGCTGCGTCGAAAGCCGATCGCGCGGTGCGATGCCGTTGTTCTTATTGTCCTTGCCGAGCTGGGTGATGACGCTCTTCTCGGTCGACCTGATCACTTTCCCGTGCATCTTGATGATGTTGTTGTACGCCGAAATGAGTGTCGTTTCCTCGAGCCCGCGGCAGCCGATCGCCGCGACGTTGAGGCCGATCTTCAGCTGCCAGAAGGCACGGTCGCCGGTCACGCCGCTGTTCGCGGTGACGAAGCGTCCGTCGATCGCGCGGCCGGGCAGGATCTGCGTCACGGCAGCGTTGCCCGGCGGCAGCGGCCGCGGCGGGATGACGACCGCGACGGGCGGCGGCGGCGGCGGCGGGGGAGGCGGCGGGGGTTTGGGCGCACAGGCGGCGACGCTCGCCAGCAGGCCGGCAACGATAATCTTACGCGACAGTTTCATGACCCACTCCCCATCCGCATATTATGCGGGATCAACCCCGAGCGTGCAACGCCGCTTCGGCCTGTTGCACCAGAGATACGACGATTGCTGCCGCGCTCTCTTCTTCGGATACCATACCGACAGATTGCCCTGCCATTAACGACCCATTTTCGACGTCGCCGTCGATCACCGCGCGGCGCAGCGCACCCGCCCAATAATGCTCGATTTCAAGCTGGGCTTCCATCATGTCGACCTGGCCGCTGTCGAGCTTGCTCGCGACCTCGCGCTGCTTGGCGGTGAAGGCTTCGGTCCCCGCATTCTTGAGCGCACGGACGGGGATGACCGGCAGGCGGGGGTCGATCTGGACGCTCGCGATGGCTTCGCGCGCCGAGGCGCGCATGAACGCCTTCTTGAAATTGGGATGTGCGATGCTCTCGGTCGCGCAAACGAAACGCGTGCCGAGCTGGACGCCCGAGGCGCCCATTTCCAGATAGGCGGCGATCGCCTCGCCGCGGCCGATCCCGCCCGCGACAAAGACCGGAACTTCATCAGCCAATGTGGGCAGGATTTCCTGCGCCAGTACGCTCGTCGACACCGGGCCGATATGGCCGCCGGCCTCCATTCCCTCGATCACCAACGCATCGACGCCCGAGCGGACAAGCTTTTTCGCCAATGCCAGCGTCGGCGCAAAGCAGATAACCTTCGCGCCCGACGCCTTGATCGCGTCGAGGCTGCCCTTGGGCGGCAGGCCGCCCGCGAGCACGACATGGCCGACCTTGTGCTTCGCGCACACGTCGATCAGTTCGAAGAGCTGCGGGTGCATGGTGATCAGATTGACGCCGAAATTGCGCTTTGCCAGCGCCTTTGTCGCCGCGATTTCTGTATCGAGAAGCTCGGGCGTCATCGCGCCGCACGCAATCACGCCGAACCCGCCGGCATTGCTGATCGCGCTGACCAGATGGCGTTCGGAAACCCAGCTCATCGCACCGCAGAGGATGGCATAGTCGCTGCCGAGAAGCTCGGTTCCGCGGGCCATCAGATCGTTAATTTTGCTCATTGAGCCAGCCTTTGCCAGCACTGGGACTCGCGCGCAATCCCTAGCTTCGTTGCGTCCGTCCGCCCGTCGCACGCCTGAATCCGTTCGGCGCGGTCCGTTTGGCGCGACAACCCAACCTTTCGGCGCAGAAAGCAAATCAAACATTGTCTACTAAATCACTTGGCATATGCTTGCCGGGCGAATCCACGAGGGAAAGGAATTATCATGAGCGCTATCAACGAAGTCGCCAAAGGCGGCTCCGAAGAGGTGCCGCGCGCCATTCAGACCGTGCTCGAAGCACTCGACAAGCTGAAGTTCGGTGCAATCCAGCTGACCGTGCATGAGGGGCGTCTTGTGCAGGTCGATGTGACCGAGCGGCACCGCTACCCCAACTGAATTTTTGAGCTCCCAAAGGGGACATGCGTCCCCTCCTGCCGCAGACCGGACCGCCGGATGTGGTGATTTCTATTGCAACAGGAAATGACCCATGACTGCGAAATATCCTTCGGTCCGCCGCCGCGTGCGGGCTTCCTCGCTTACCTTGTCGCTCCTGCTCGCGTGCGCCGCGACGCCCGCCGCCGCCGCTGAAACCATCGACGCTGAAGTCGATGCCGCCGCCGCGACCACCGCCGATGGCGCCGATGGCGCCGATACCGCCGACCAGGCCAGCCGAGGCGACATCATCATCGTCACCGCCCGCCGCCGCCAGGAAACCGCACAGGAAATTCCCGTCGCGATCTCGGTGATCCGCGGCGATTCGATCGAAGCCACCGGCAACTTCAACGTCGTGAAGCTGCAGCAGCTTGCGCCGACGCTGCAGGTTTACACCTCGAACCCGCGCAACACCTCGGTCAACATCCGCGGCCTCGGCGTGCCGTTCGGCCTCACCAGCGACGGGTTCGAGCAGGGCGTCGGCATTTATGTCGACGACGTCTATAATTCGCGCGTCGCCGCCGCGACCTTCGACTTCCTCGACGTCGATCAGGTCGAGGTTCTGCGCGGTCCGCAGGGCACGCTGTACGGCAAGAACACGACCGCGGGCGCGATCAACATCACAACCAACCAGCCGACCTTCGATTTCGAGGGCCGGGCAGAGGTAAGCGTCGGCAACCTCAACTACCGGCAGGCCAAGGCGGCGATCTCGGGCCCGCTGACCGACAAGATCGCGGCCCGCATTGCCATCGCCGCGACCAGCCGGCGCGGCACGCTCTTCAATGTCACGAGCGATCGCTGGATCAACGAGCAGGACAATCTGGGGCTTCGCGGCCAGCTTCTGTTTCAGCCCAACGAGGATCTCAGCATCACGCTGGCGGGCGACTACAGCAAACAGGATCCCGAAGGCTATGGCACGACCTATGTCCGCGTCGGCCGGACGCAGCGCGTGCTCACCCGTCAGTATGACGCGCTGGTTGCGGCCGTAAACGCCGCCAATCCCGGTCGCAACTACGCGGTGCCGAGCACCAATCCGTACGATCGCCTCGCCGACATCGACGCCAGCCTCAACGCCGGGAACAAGATCGGCGGCGCTTCGGTGCGCGTGAAGTGGGACGTCGGTCCCGGCACCTTCACGTCGATCAGCGCCTGGCGCTTCTGGGACTGGAAGCCCGAGAACGACCGCGATTTCACCGGGCTCTCGATCGTCTCGAAGTCGCAGAACCCATCGCAGCAGGACCAGTATAGCCAGGAATTCCGCTACAATTACGAAGGTGACAAGGTCGATTTCGTCGTCGGCCTGTTCGGCTTCAAGCAGCGGATCGATACCCAGGGCACCGAGCAACAGGGCGCCGACGCAAGCAAGTGGAGCCTGACCGGCGCTCTGGCGGACAATCCAAGCGTCCTCGAAGGTCTGACTGCCGCCAACACGCAATATCTCAAGAGCACCAGCGCGGCGCTGTTCGGCCAGCTGAGCTGGAAGGTGACCGACGCCCTGACCATCCAGCCGGGGGGGCGCGTCAACTACGACAGGAAATCGGGCTTTTATCAGCGGATCGTGACCAATGGCGGGGGGCAGGTCATCAATTGCACCCCGGCACCGGGCACCAGCCTTCCTGCCGTTCTGGCGGCGCAGTGCGGTGTTTATCAGCCGCAGGAAAGTGCGCCTTCGGACAGCGCGTGGAACTTCACCTACGACTTCAACGTGAACTACAAGATCGCGCCCGACATCCTGGCCTATGCAACCTATGCAAAGAGCTTCAAGACGCTCGGCATCAACCAGAACGGCCTGCCGCTCAACGCCGATAATACGGTCAATTATGATGCGAGCACGGTGAAGCCCGAATCGATCGACCATTTCGAAATCGGCCTCAAGACTCAGTTCTTCGACCGCCGGGCGACGTTCAATCTGTCGGCGTTCCGCACCGACATCAAGGATTTCCAGGCGACCGTGAACGGCGGGCAGTTCGGAACGGTGCGCGGCTATCTCGCCAACGCCGACAAGGTTCGGACGCAGGGCATCGAGGCGGACCTCAAGATCGTCGCGAGCGAGCGCTTCACCGCTTATGCCAACGGCGCCTATATTGACGCCAAATACAAGAAGTTCACCAACGCGCCGTGCCCGCCCGAACTGTCGGGGGGTACGCTCCAGCCGCCGGGCGCGGCGCCGGATTATTCCAATGCGGGCGTTCCCAATACCGCTAGTCCGCGCCAGTGCGACATTTCGGGGCAGCGTTTGCCCGGCGTGTCCAAATGGGCCTTCTCCTACGGCGCCGAGGCGAATGCCCCGGTCACGCTGCTGGCGAAGGACGGGCAGGTCTATCTGGGCGTCGATGGCAATTATCGCTCGCACTGGAATTCGAACGCATCGCCGTCGGCGTACACGGACATCAGGGGCTATGCCCTGACGAATTTCCGCGTCGGTTTCCGCGGCGAAGGGCTCGACGTCTTCGGGTGGGTCCGTAACGCCTTCGATGTGGATTACATCGAACTGCTGCAGGTCGCCCCCGGCAACACCGGCCTGATCGCCGGGCAGGTCGGCGATGCCCGGACATGGGGCGGGACGGTGAAGTTCAGCTTCTGATTCCGGGCTTTCCGGACAAAAGAAAAGGGCCGCCCGCCCAAAAGATTTGGGGGGCGGCCCTTTCTCATGCGGGCTGACGGCGTCAGCGCTGCTGCGGGTTCTGGCGATCCTGATCGGGGCGCTTATCGCTGCCGGGCTGGCGGTTCTGGCCGCCCTGCTGCTGTTGCTGGCGGCGCTGTTCTTCGTCGCGGTCCGCCTGCGGTTTCTTTTCATTCGGCTGGTTGGGGGTGTTAGCCACTTTCCATCTCCTTTTGCCGCGCAAAACATGATCATGCGGCATTCGATCAACCCGCCCGGCCGGGCCGATGTTCCGCCACTCGTCGCGCTTTCGCCGGGCCGTGGCGGTTCTGCGACAAGGCCCGCGAACATCTTCGCGGCCGCGGCGTTGTAATCGAACCACTCAATCACTGAATTCACCTTATTCGTTTAGGTCGATTGGCAAGTGCGGCCTATCCTCCCCTGGTGAGAGCGAAAGGATGGTGTGATCGACTCGACGCTTGCCTGCGCCGAAACCACCCGGCGACCCCGAAGTCGTCCGCTCGTCATGCGCCGGTCATCCGGCCGCGTCAGCATTCCCAAACCATAAAAGGCCAAACCATAAAAGGAGAGACTGCATGAACGACCCCACCCCCATTGATCCGGCGGGCGGCTGCCCGGTCCACCAGCCCGGCGGCGCGCGCGCGTTGCTCGGCCGCACCAACAAGGACTGGTGGCCCGAGATGCTGGCGACCGAGATCCTCAACCCCAATGGCTCGTCGAACCCGCTGGGCGACGATTTCGATTATGCCGCGGCGTTCAAGTCGCTTGATTATCAGGCGCTGAAGGACGACCTGACCGCGCTGATGACCGACAGCCAGCCCTGGTGGCCCGCCGACTACGGCCATTATGGACCCTTCTTCATCCGCATGGCGTGGCACGCCGCGGGCACCTATCGCACCGCCGACGGCCGCGGCGGCGCCAACAGCGGGCAGCAGCGTTTCGCGCCGCTCGACAGCTGGCCCGACAACGGCAATCTCGACAAGGCGCGCCGCCTGTTGTGGCCGATCAAGCAGAAATACGGCAACAAGATCAGCTGGGCCGACCTGTTCATCCTCGCCGGCAATGTCGCGATCGAAAGCATGGGCGGCCCGGTGTTCGGCTTCGGCGGGGGCCGTGCCGACGTCTTCGAGCCCGAACGCGACATTTATTGGGGTTCGGAGGACAAATGGGTGAACCAGGGCGTGCAGACGCGCATCGCCCCCGAACATGGTATGCACGAGATCGAAGGGCCGCTCGCCGCGATCCAGATGGGCCTGATCTACGTCAATCCCGAAGGGCCGCAGGGCAATTCGCACGACAACGAAGGCATGGCGCGCGACATGAAGGAAACCTTCGCGCGGATGGCGATGAACGACGAGGAAACCGTTGCGCTGACCGCTGGCGGCCATACCTTCGGCAAGGCGCACGGCAATGGCGACGCGTCGCTGCTCGGCGCCGCGCCCTCGGGCGGCGACCTTGCTGCGCAGGGCTTTGGCTGGGTCAGCGGCCACGAGAGCGGTGGCATCGGCGAACATACCGTCACCAGCGGCCTCGAAGGGGCGTGGACCAACACGCCGGACAAATGGACCGACAATTTCTTCCGCCTGTTGTTCGACTATGATTACGAGCTGGTGCAGTCGCCCGCTGGCGCCAACCAGTGGCAGCCGATCGACCAGAAGGAAGAGGATATGGCCCCCGCGGCCTGGGATCCGAACCTGAAGGTCCCTACGATGATGACCACCGCCGACATGGCGCTGAAGCGCGATCCGGCCTATCGCAAGATCAGCGAGAAATTCCGCGACGACCATGAAGCGTTCAGGGATGCCTTCGCGCGCGCCTGGTTCAAGCTGACCCATCGCGACATGGGCCCCAAAATCCGCTACCTCGGCCCCGAAGTGCCCGCCGAGGACCTGATCTGGCAGGATCCGATCCCCGCAGATTCGACGCCGTCGGACGCCGACGTCGCGGTGGTGAAGGACAAGATCGCCAATAGCGGGCTGACCGTCAGCCAGCTGATCAAGACCGCCTGGGCGTCGGCGAGCACCTATCGCAAGTCCGATTTTCGCGGCGGCGCCAATGGCGCGCGCGTCCGCTTGGCGCCCCAGAAGGACTGGGAGGTCAACGAGCCGGACATGCTCGCCAAGGTGCTCGGCACACTCGACGGACTGCGCGGCAGCCTGTCGATGGCCGACGCGATCGTGCTCGGCGGCGTGGTCGGTCTGGAAAAGGCGATCAAGGATGCGGGCTTCCATGTCGCCGTGCCCTTCGCCGGCGGCCGCGGCGACGCGACCGCGGAACAGACCGACGCCGACAGCTTTGCGGTGATGGAACCCGAGGCTGACGCCTTCCGCAATTATATCGGCAAAAAGAAGCTGGCCGTGAAGATCGAGGAAATGATGCTCGACCGCGCATCGCTGCTCGGCCTGTCGGTGCCCGAAATGATCGTGCTGATCGGCGGCCTGCGCGTCCTCGGCGCGAATCACGGCGAGCGCGGACACGGCCATTTCACCAAGCGGTCGGGGCAGTTGACCAACGATTTCTTCGTCAACCTGCTCGACATGACCAATGTGTGGAAGGCCGTCGACGGCTCGGACGACCAGGAATATGTCGCAACCGATCGCAAGGGCGGCGGCGAGACTTGGCGCGCAACCCGTGCCGACCTGATCTTCGGCTCGAACGCCGAACTGCGAGCGGTCGCCGAAGTCTATGCCGAGACGGGCCATGAAGAGAAGTTCGTAAAGGATTTCGTCAAAGCCTGGACCAAGGTGATGAACGCCGACCGTTTCGACCTCGCCTGATCTTCTGGCGCCGCTGTCCCCGCATCATGCCGCGGGGGCAGCGGCGGCCGACAAGACGACGGGTCGCGGGCCCGCCCCCGGGGACATGGGCCTGGGGGCGGGTCTTTCTTTTGGGCTTAAAGCGACAAAAGATACGCATGGGCGCGTTCATTCTGTCTCCTTTGTCGCTTTAGCGAAGCTGTCGTCGCGGAGGACGGCATTGACGACCGCCATGTCGGGACCGCCGCTGACGTCGATGGCGCCGCCCTTCAGTACGCGGACGGTGGTGACGCCGTTGAGTGCGCGGTCCATCGCGATGCTGAACTGGTGGGTGCGTCCCATCGAGATTCCGCTGTCCCAAGCCGCCGCGAAGCTTTTGGCCTCTGGTCGTTCGCGCAGGCGATAGGCGGAGGCCCGGCCCATGCCGACGGCGCGCGCGGCCCTGCCGACCGACCCCATCGCCGAGAGCGCGCGGATGAAATTGGCTTGGGTTTCGGGTGTCCAGCCGTCGGCACGATGGCGCTGCTGCGGGACGGGGGTGAAGGCGAGGGTGGTGTCGGCCAGCAACGGGGCGGGTGGGGCGATGTGTTCCATCGGTCAGCATGGAGCATGGCCGGATAATGTAGGAAAGGGCTATTCGAACGTCGGCTTTGGGGTGGGAAGCGGACGTACCGATCCTCCCCACTTGTGGGGAGGTGGCAGCGCGAAGCGCTGACGGAGGGGGCTGGCGCCCGCCCGCAACGTCGCTTCAGGCCGCCAACCCCCTCCACCA
>NZ_JBOHHT010000075.1:0-4654 GCF_050725655.1 Sphingopyxis sp.
GTTGCTTTCCGTCATCCCGGGCTTGACCCGGGACCCGCCTTTTTCTTCAAGACAGGCAGGCCCCGGGTCAAGCCCGGGGTGACGTCGGTCGGGTTGGCAACGTCCACTACCGGTCGAAACCGGTCGCTCGTTTCGTGCCCGACCTCAATCCCCCTTCACCGCCGCGTGGTTCGCGTCGCCGAACATATTCGACCATTCCTTGTCGTCGAGCTGCTGGTGGCGGCCGACATATTTCGCCGGCGCCTTCAGATCCTCACGCGCCATCGCCCGCGCGACCGCCGGCCGCTCGCAAATCCGTTCGAACCAGCCGTGCATCGCCGGCCATTCGTCCAGCCCCATGCCCATCACGAACCCCGACGCGCAGCCGGGCCAGATCGCCATGTCGGCGATCGTATATTCGTCACCCCCGACATAGGCGCTTTTCTCCAGCCGCTTTTCGAGCACGGTGAGCAAGCGCTTCAATTCCTTCGTGTAGCGTTCGGTGGCATATTCCTGCCCCGCCGGGGCGTAGCGTAGGAAATGGCTCGCCTGCCCGCCCATCGGCCCCAGCCCCGCGACCTGCCAAGTCAGCCACGACAGCGTCGCTGCGCGCGCCGCGACCGATGCGGGCAGGAAGTGCCCGCTCTTCTCGGCCAGATATTGCAGGATCGCGCCCGATTCGAAAACCGTCACCGGATCGTCGCCGCCCGCCGGGTCTTGATCGACGATTGCCGGCAGCTTGTGGTTCGGGTTGATCAGGCCGAACTCCGCCGTCAGCTGGTCGCCGTCGAAAATATCATAGAAGATGACACGGTACGGCTCGCCGATTTCCTCCAGCATGATCGCGATCTTCTGCCCGTTCGGGGTCGCCGAATAATGAAGGTCGATCATCTCACAGCACCTCGTGGATCACGTGCCGCACCCCGAAATCGGTACGCTCGCCGACCCCGACCGCGAGCACGCCGTTGAGCCAGCCATATTTCGCGCTCGCGGTTTCGAACACCGGGGCGATTCGCAAATAATAGCGCGACGGGTCGGCGTTGGGGACAGCGGGATCGGCGAAGGTCGCGCGCACATCGTCGGGAATGACGGTGCGGCCGGTGTAGCTCAGATAGATAAGGTCGCCGTCATCGGTCTGCCACACCGCGCGGGCATCGAAAGTCCCGACCGAAGCATCTTCGCCAAGCCGCCCGCTGCGCGACCAATTCCCGCCGCCCGGTAAAACTATCCCATTGATACGCGAGCCGAAAAATCTGCCGCCGCTGATATAACCAAGCCGCTGGTCGCCGAATGGCGACGCACCGATCCCGATGATCCCGCCCCCGACCTCGAACTCGACGGTGCAGAGATGACGCGTCGCCAGTACGGCGGGCGCCGCCTGCGGATTTTCTTCATTCATGATGCGAATCCTCCTTCAACCTATAGACAAGCATAAAACCATTAGTATACTAAGGGTCAATCAGATTGACGGATCGGAGAACCTTCCGGGACCGGCGACATAACACTCAATGGGAGGGTGAACATGAAGGCTCGTAACCAGTTTCTGCTGTCCGGCGTCGCGGCGATCGCGATGCTCGGCTGTGCCGCACCGGCGATGGCGCAGACGGCGCCCGCCGACACGGCGGACATCGACGACAGCAACACCAACGAAATCATCGTCACCGCGCAAAAGCGCGAGCAGAATTTGCAGAATGTGCCGATTTCGATGGAAGTCGTCAGCGGCGCGAAGCTCGCCGAGTTCAATACCAGCGATATCAAGGCGGTGATGAACTATACACCGAACGTCTTCGTCCAGTCGACCGCGGGCAACGACGTCATCTATATCCGCGGCTTCGGCTCGCCGCCGGCGAACTTCGCGTTCGACCAGTCGGTTTCGCTCTATGTCGACGGCATCTATGCCGGCCGCAACCGTCAGGCGCAGGCGCCCTTCTTCGACCTCGCGCGCGTCGAAGTGCTGCGCGGTCCGCAGGGTGCATTGTTCGGGAAAAACACCGCGGCGGGGGCAGTCAGCGTCGTGTCGGCGGGTCCGACGAAGGATTTCGAAGGCGCGATCACCGGCCTCTATAATTTCGATCACAAGGGCACCGACTTTTCGGGTTATCTGTCGGGACCGATCACCGACACGCTGGGCGCGCGCTTCGCGTACAAGATCGTCAATCAGGACGGCTATATCTACAACCGCGCCACCGATCACGACGACCCCGAAATCAAGTCGCAGCTGCTGCGCCTGACATTGAAGTGGGAACCATCGGACAATTTCGACTACACGGCGAAAGTCGAATATGGGAAGCGTACCGTCATCGGCGGCATCACCGTATCGAGCCCGCTGACGAGCGGCCAGGATCCGCAAACCACGCGCTATCTCGAACGCTCGGCGCTCGGCGACGAGGGCAACAAGAACAAGTCGGTCATGATCTCGGGCGTCGGCAACCTCGCGCTCGGCGACTTCACGCTGACCTCGGTGACGGGCTACAGCTGGTTCAAGTCGAAGATCGTCAACGGGTTCGACCAGACGATCCCGAACGGCGGCGGCGCCTTTGTTCCCAATTCGGTGTACAATGCCTTCCCCGAACGCTTCGACCAGATCTCGCAGGAAATCCGTATCCTGTCGCCCACGGGCAAGACGTTCGAATTCATCGCGGGCGCCTATTACGACAAGTCGGATTACACGCTGGAGCAATTTCAGGGCTTCAACATCGCCAGCCTGAATTATTTCGGCCGGATCGACAGCATCTTCAGGCAGAAAGCCGAATCCTGGTCGGTGTTCGGCCAGGCGACGTTCAACATCAGCGATGCATTCCGCGCGATCGGCAGCCTGCGCTATAGCCACACCAAGAAGGACGGCGATTTTGCATCGCGGCTCGTTTACGGCCCCTTCGCGCTGCGTCCGATCTCGAGCGCCACGGGTTCGATCAGCGAAGGCAATGTCGACCCGTCGGTGACGCTGCAATATGACATCGCACCGCGCATCATGGTCTATGCGACCTGGGGCCGCGGTTCGAAATCGGGCGGTTTCGTTTCGAACACCCTCGGCACGAGGAGCGCCACCTTTACCTTCGAACCCGAACAGTCGGAAAATTTCGAGGCGGGTATCAAGTCGACGCTGTTCGACGGCAAGGTCGTCGCGAACGTCTCGGCCTATCACACGAAGTTCAAGGATCTGCAGGTGTCGGTCTATCAGCCCGCCACGTCGAGCTATCTGACCGGTAACGCCGCCGCCGCGACGTCGAAGGGTCTGGAAGGATCGCTCAGCATCTTCCCGATCCCCAATTTCGACATCAGCGCGTCGGCGGCCTATTCGGATATCAAATATGACGATTATCCGGGCGCGGCCTGCCTGGCCTCGCAGCCGTTGACCTGCGCCCCGGCGACGAACAATCTCGCTGGTTATCCCGTGGCTTACTCGTCGAAGTACACGGGAAGTGTAACGGCACATGCGCGGTTCGACCTGTCGAGCGATTTGAAGTTCGACATCACCGGTGTCGCGTCGGCGCGGTCGAAATATTTCAACTCGGACAACCAGAGCCCGATCTTCGGTGTGCAGGGCGGCTATGCGAAGCTCGACCTTCGCGTGCAGCTCGCCGATCAGGACGACAGCTGGCACGTCGCGCTCGTCGGCAAGAATCTGACGAACGAGAAGACGATCGGCAGCGCGTTCAACCTGCCCGCCCCGATCACCGCGACGCCGCGCGCGATCCTCTATCTGGAACCCACGCGCAACATTTCGGTCGAAGCCGGGATCAAGTTCTAGGTCCTATCCCGATGTCCCAGGGATCGGCCGCAGTCGACGCTTTCCTCGACAGGGAAGCGGCGGCTGCGGTCGTGACCTGTGTGAAAAGGCGAACCGCGACATGATCGACGTCTATTTCACACCGACGCCGAACGGCCACAAGGTCTCGATCATGCTCGAAGAGGTCGGGCTACCGCATCAGTTGCTGGCGATGAACATGCTCGAAGGCGATCATCTGACCCCCGAATATCGCCGTATCAATCCGAACGGCCGCCTGCCCGCGATCGTCGATCATGATCCCGTCGGCGGCGGGGCGCCGCTGCCGGTGTTCGAGTCCGGCGCGATCCTGCTCTATCTGGCCGAGAAGAGCGGGCAATTACTTCCCGAAAGCCCGCGCCGCCGCTCGCAGGCGCAGCAATGGCTGATGTGGCAGATGGCGAGTTTTGGCCCGATGCAGGGCCAAGCACATCATTTCATCCGCTACGCCCCCGAGGGACAAGCCTATCCCGTCGAACGCTATCGAAACGAGACGCTGCGCCTGCTGCATGTCCTGAACGGGCGGCTGAGCGATGCCGAATATCTGGCCGAGGAATATAGCATCGCCGACATCGCGGTTTGGCCGTGGACGCGTGCGATCCGTGCGATCGGGCTGACCCTCGATGATTATCCCGCGGTCGCCGACTGGTTCGCCCGCATCGGTGAGCGGCCCGCGGTAATGACGGGGACCGACGTCAAGAACGCCGCGAACCTCTCGAGCGCGCGCCCGGTGCTGACCGAGGAGCAATGGTCGAACCTGTTCGGCAAGAATATGCTGGAAGCGCCGACGCGGTGACATCTTCTCCCCTCCCGCAGGCGGGAGGGGTTGGGGGTGGGCCTGCACCGTGGCAGGTGCCCACCCCGCTGCGACGAGCGAACAAGTTCGCAAGTCTCGCTGCCCCTCCCGCC
>NZ_JBOHHT010000076.1:0-21141 GCF_050725655.1 Sphingopyxis sp.
CGAGTCTCTGCTCTATATCGACCTGCACCTGCTTCATGAGGTGACTTCGCCGCAAGCCTTCGCCGGGCTGGCGGCGGCGGGACGGGCGGTGCGCCGCCCCGAGCGCGCGCTCGCCTTGTCCGATCATAATGTGCCGACGGCGGGGCAGGCGGCGGGGCCGGCCGGCGTCGCCGATGCCGAAGCGCGCGCGCAGCTCGAGGCGCTGGTCAGCAATACGCGCCGCTTCGGGATCGAGAATTTCCCGATGGGCGACCCGCGCGGCGGGATCGTCCATGTCGTCGGCCCCGAACAGGGGCGCTCGCAGCCGGGGATGACGATCGTCTGTGGCGACAGCCACACCTCGACGCACGGCGCTTTCGGTGCACTCGCTTTCGGCATCGGCACGTCGGAGGTCGAGCATGTGCTCGCGACGCAGACGATCCGCCAGCGCCGGTCGCGCAACATGCGCGTGACGGTCGATGGCGTGCTCGCGCCGCATGTCCATGCCAAGGATCTCGCGCTCCACCTGCTCGGCGTGATCGGCGTCGATGGCGCCGGGGGGCATGTCATCGAATATGCCGGGGAAGCGATCCGCGCGCTGTCGATGGAGGCGCGGATGACGCTCTGCAATCTCAGCATCGAAATGGGCGCGCGGGCGGGACTGGTCGCGCCCGATGCGACGACTTTCGCCTATCTGGAGGGGCGACCCGCGGCACCGATGGGGCGCGCGTGGGATGCAGCGCGCGCGCGCTGGGTGGCCCTCGCAAGCGATGATCGGGCGGTATTCGATCGCGAAATGCGGGTCGATGCGCGCGATGTCCGGCCGATGGTGAGCTGGGGCACGAACCCGTCGCAGGTTGTCGCGATCGACGGACGGGTTCCCGATCCGGCCGCGCTGACGAGCGCCGAAGCCCGTGCGGCCGCCGAACGCGCGCTTGCCTATATGGACCTGACGCCGGGCGCGCCGATAGCGGGACAACGGCTCGACCGCGTATTCATCGGCAGCTGCACCAACAGCCGGATCGAGGATCTGCGCGTCGTGGCGGAGGTCGTGCGCGGCCGCCGCGTCGCGCCGCATGTCCGCGCGATGGTCGTGCCGGGGTCGGGGCTGGTCAAAAGACAGGCCGAGGAAGAGGGGATCGACCGCGTCCTGCGCGATGCGGGGTTCGACTGGCGCGAGCCGGGCTGTTCGATGTGCGTCGGCATGAACGCCGACCGGCTGCAGCCGGGCGAACGCTGTGCCGCGACGTCGAACCGCAATTTCGAGAACCGGCAGGGGCGCGGCGGGCGCACTCATCTGATGAGCCCGGCGCTGGCAGCGGCGAGCGCGATCGCGGGCTGCATCGCGGCGCCCGAAATGCCGGGCTAGGGTGCAGACCCTAGAGCGCCGCTTCGAACCGCGCGATCGCGTCGGCGTGACGCAGCGTGCGGCCAATATCGTCGAGCCCATCCATCAGGATGCGGCGGTCATCGGGATCGATCTCGAAATCGATCGTCTCGCCCGACGCGAGCCGGATTCGCTGCGCTTCCAGATCGACTTCGATTGGGGCATATTGCGCGAGCGCGATTTCATCGCGCAGCCGCGCGCATATTTCGTCGGGCAGGCGGATCAACAGCAGGCCGTTCTTGCGGGCGTTCCCGGAAAAAATGTCGCCGAAGCTTGGCGCGATAATGCAGTGAATACCGAAATCGGTGAGCGCCCACACCGCATGTTCGCGCGAGGAACCGCAGCCGAAATTGCGTTCGGCGACGAGGATTTTCGCTTCGCGGCAGGTCGGCCGGTTGAGGATGAAGTCGCACCGTTCGCTGCCATCGTCCGAGAAGCGCAACTCGCGGAACAGATGTTTGCCGAGCCCGGTGCGGGTGAGCGACTTCATATATTGCGCGGGGATGATCATGTCGGTGTCGACATTGGCGAGCGGCAGGGGCGCCGCGACGGCTTTCATCCGGGTAAATTTTTGCACATCGCCTCCATTAACTTAGTATTCTAAGTAAATGGGTTGGCCGATCTTGTCCAACATTATCGCGGGGTTGGAAGGGCGATGCGGTGCAAGATGGCGATGAAGACAGTTGCCGCGCGAATCTTCGCGTCCTAAGGTTCGCGCTTGCGCGGCCGGCGCCCGGCGCCAGGAATCGCGACAGGGGAGCAGGATTTTGGCAAAGAAACCACAGGATTACCGGCATCCCGCCGAATATTATACCGATCCTGAAAACAGCATCGGCTATCTGGCGCGCGTCGTCTTTCGGTCCTTTTCGCGGCTGCTCGAACGCCGCACGCTGACGTATGATGTCTCCGCGGGACAATGGCGGTTCCTGCGCCAGCTATGGCGCGAGGATGGCATCACCCAGCGCGAGCTCAGCGAACGCGTCGGCATGCGCGAACCGACGACGGTCGTCGCGCTGAAGGGGCTGGAAAAGGCGGGGCTGATCACGCGCAAGAAGACCGCCGACGACCGGCGCAAGACCTTCATCCACCTGACCCCGCACGCGAAAAAGCTCGAATTGATCCTCGCGCCGATGAATGCCGAAATTCACGAGATCGCGACCAAGGGCATGACGGACAAAGAGGTCGAGGTTCTCCAGGGGCTGATGCGCCGCGTCATCGACAATCTCGGCGATGAAACGCGCAAGCTTGCGGTGCTGTCCGACATCAAGGCTTGATCGCTTGCAATTTGGCGAGCGTCCGGACAATAGGTTAGAATACTAACCATATTGTCCGGGAGGATGAATGACCAACATCGCCGTTATCGTCGGAAGCACCCGCGAGGGATCGTTCAACCGCGCCTTGGGTGAGGTCGCCGCCGCCAGCCTCGAAGCGCAGGGCGCAAGCGTGACGCGCATCGACCTCGCGGCATTCGACCTGCCGCTCTATTCGGCGGCGCTGGAGGCAGGCGCATTTCCGCCCGGCGCGCTGAAGCTCAAGGCGCTTTTCACCGCGCAGGACGGGCTGCTGTTCGTCTCTCCCGAATATAATGGCTCGCTCACACCGTTGCTCAAAAACGCGATCGACTGGGCCTCGCGCCCGACCGGCGACGAGAGTCTTGTTGCGCTCAGCGCCTATCGCGGCAAGGCGGCGGCGATCATGTCGGCGTCGATCAGCCCCTTCGGTGGGCTCCGCGGGCTGATGCATCTTCGCCAGATATTGTCGACAATCCAGATGCTTGTGATCCCAGAGCAGGTGCTGGTGCCGAATGCGCACGCCGCTTTTGCCGAGGATGGTAGCTTGAAGGAGCCGCTGCCGGCGTCGCTGGTTGAGATGACCGCCGGACGGTTGATCGCTGTCGCGAAGGCTCTATCGGCCTAGCGGCGCGGGGCGGCGACAGCGCGGTCGATATTGTCGCCCCAATCGGCCTCGAGCGCCGCGAGCAGGGCGTCGAACTTGTCCTGCCCCAGCTTGGCAGCGATCTGCGCGGTGAGCGCGTCCATCGAGCGCTGCGCGTCCTTGCGCATACGCGCGCCGAGGTCGGTCAGCGACACGATCATGTGACGGCGGTCGGCGGGATCGACGTCGAGTTGCACGATACCAAGCCCGACCATCTGGTTGATCGTGCTGTGGATCGCCTGCCGCGATATGCCCAGATTGCGCGCGATGTCCGACGGGCGCACGATGCCGCTGACGATATTCGTCATCACCATCGATTGCGGGCGATTGACGTCGGGCCAGCCATGATCGTGGAGGCGCGCCTGGAGCCCTTCATCGAGCCAGCAGAAGCGCTGGAAAAGCGCGATGATAAGCTGGTTGGTGCGCATATGACGCTACGATAAGCCCCTGTTGCCCGCGGAGTGCCGACATCGCCACGCTAGAAGAGCAGGGCGGGCGAAGCAAGGCAGAGCGGCGTTGCAAAGGCAAAATGCTTAGTATACTATCTATTGTAACACCGAGGGAGAGAAGGCCGCATGGACGGTTTGATGCAGAATGTGCCGCTGACGGTCGACCGGATCCTAGATCACGCGGCGAACTGGCACGGCGGGCGCGAGATCGTTTCGCGCGATGCCGAGGGGCGCGTCACCCGCTCGACCTATGCCGACGTTCATACCGATGCAAAGCGCGTGTCGAACGCGCTCGTGGCCGAAGGGATCAGGCCCGGCGACCGCGTCGCGACGATGGCGTGGAACGGCGCGCGGCACCTCGCGGCTTGGTACGGCGCGGCGGGGATGGGGGCGGTGCTCCACACGCTCAACCCGCGGCTGTTCCTCGAACAGATCGCCTATATCGCGAACCATGCCGGCGACCGGCTGCTGATCGCCGATCCGGCGACCGCCGATCTGGTCGAAGAACTGTTGCCGCAGGTGCCCTCGATCCAGAAGGTGATCTTCTTTTGCGACCGGGCTTCGATACCGCAAACCAGCTTTACGGCGACCGCGTTCGACGATTGGATCGCGGGTCAGCCCGCCGAATATGACTGGGGCGGGTTCGACGAGAATGCGGCATGCGGGCTTTGCTACACCAGCGGTACGACGGGAAACCCCAAGGGCGTGCTCTATTCGCACCGGTCGAACTACATCCATGCGTTGATGACCTTGCAGCGCGACGCGCTCGCCTTGTCGGCGCGCGATACGGTGCTGCTTGTCGTTCCCATGTATCACGCCAATGCGTGGGGCGTCGTCTATTCGGCGCCCGCGGTCGGCGCGAAGCTCGTCCTGCCGGGGCAGCGAATGGACGGCGAATCGATCTATAATCTGATCGAACAGGAGGGCGTGACCTATTCGGCTGCCGTGCCAACAGTGTGGCAGATGTTGCTGCAATATATGCAAGAAAATGGAAAACGCTTCACGACCCTCGAACGCGTCACGATCGGTGGTTCGGCGTGCCCCGAATCGATCATCCGCACCTTCCGAGACGATTATGGCGTCGACGTCATTCAGGGCTGGGGCATGACTGAAACCTCGCCGCTCGGGACGGTGTCGGTTCCCAATGCGTCGGTCGCCGCGAAATCCGGCGACGAGCAGATGGCGTATAAGCTCAAGCAGGGCCGGCTGCTCTGCGGGCTCGAAATGAAGCTCGTCGACGACGCGGGGAGCCGCCTGCCGCATGACGGCAAGACGCCGGGGCGGCTGATGGTCAAGGGGCCGACGATCGCGGGCGGCTATTATGGCGGCGAGGGCGGCAATATGCTCGACGCCGAGGGGTTTTTCGACACCGGCGACGTCAGCACGATCGACGGCGAAGGCTATATGCAGATCACCGACCGCGCGAAGGATGTCGTGAAATCGGGCGGCGAATGGATCAGCTCGATCGAGATCGAGAATATCGCGATGGGGCATGACGCGGTGGCGAACGCCGCGGTCGTCGGGGTGGCGCACCCGAAGTGGGACGAGCGGCCGATCCTGCTGTGCCAGCTCAAGGACGGCGCGAGCGCCTGTGCCGATGATCTGAAAGCCTATCTGGACGGAAAAATCGCTCGTTGGTGGATGCCGGACGACGTGCTGTTCGTCGACGCAATCCCGCTCGGCCCGACAGGCAAGATCGACAAGAAGGCGATCCGCGCCGGGCTGAAGGGGTATCAATTGCCCTTTGAAGTTACCCGCTGACCATAACCATAACAGGAGAGAGAATGATGGACCCGAACGGGATCGAGGGACTGGACGCGCAATTCATCGGGCTGGTGTCGCCGACGGCGCCGCGGATTCAGGCGGGCGGGCACCCGTGTCAGGGCATCTATTGGACCGAGGCCGGCAAGCGGCCGAAGGTCGCGATCATCGCAACGCACTATAATGTCGATTTCTCCGAACATTATATCGCCCCCTATTTCGCGCGGCAGGGCTTCGGCTTCCTCGGCTGGAACACGCGTTATCGCGGGGTCGAGGATCAGTTCCTGCTCGAACATGCGGTGCTCGACATCGGTGTCGGGATGAAGTGGCTGAAAGAAGTGGCGGGGGTCGAGCAGATCGTCATTCTCGGCAATTCGGGCGGCGGCTCGCTGATGGGGGCTTATCAGGCGGAGGCGATCACGCCGACGTTGACCGACCGGCTGCCCTCGGTCGGGCAGGATGCGCTGGCGCAGCTGATCAAGGGCGATCTCTACATCAGCTTCAACGCGCATCAGGGGCGCCCCGAAGTGCTCACCGACTGGATGGACGCATCGGTGATCGACGAAAATGATCCGACGCTGACCGATCCCGAACTCGACCCGTTCAACCCCGATAACGGTCCGCCCTATTCGGACGAATTCATCGCCAAATATCGCGCCGCGCAGCGTGCGCGCAACCAGCGCATCACCGGCTGGGCAAAGGCCGAGCTGAAGCGGCTGAACCATGCGGGCATTCCCGACCGCATCTTCCCGATGTTCCGGTGCTGGGGCGACATTCGCTGCGTCGATCCTGCGATCGACCCGTCGGACCGCAAGCCCAACTGGTGCTATCGCGGCGACCCCGCGATCGCGAATCGGACCCCCAGCATCGGGCGTGCGAATTCGATCAAGACCTGGCTCAATATGTGGAGCCTCGAAACCTCGCCGTGCCAGGGGCAGCCGCACCTCGCCAAGCACGACACGCCCGCGTTGGTCGTGCAGGGAACGGCCGACACAGGCGTATTCCCGAGCGACTCGCGCAAGATCTTCGATTTCCTCGGGAGCGCCGACAAGAAGCTCGAATTGATTCCCGGCGCGCACTATTTCGAGGACTCGATCGAAGAACGCCAGAACGCTGCCGATCTCGTCGGCGCATGGATAAGGGAGAAGCTGTGACGTGACGGCCGACGCCGGCATCATCGACGGATTGCGCGACGCCGGGCTGGTGGGCGAGGGCGATGTCGTGCTCGAACCGCTGACCGGCGGGGTGTCGTGCGACGTGTGGAAGGTCGAGACGCCGGCGGGGCCGATCGTCGTCAAACGTCCGCTCGAACAGCTTCGCGTCGCCGCCGAATGGCACGCGCCGATCGAGCGCGGCCAGAGCGAGGTGCGCTGGCTGCGGCGCGCGCGCGGGGTCGATGCGCGTTCGGCGCCCGAGGTGCTCGCCGAACTGCCCGGTTATGGTTTCGCGATGCGCTTCCTCCCTGGTTGCCCGGTGTGGAAGGACGAATTGACCGCAGGACGGGTCGATGCCGGTTTCGCGGCGGCGGTAGGGCGGGGCATCGGCGCGGTGCACGCGGCGACCGCGAACAGCGACGCCGACCGCGATGCCTTTCCCAACGACGCGATGTTTCGTGCGCTGCGCGTCGATCCGTTCCTGCTTTTCGTTGCCGACCATGACGCCGAACTCGCGCCGCTGTTGCGGGCGCTCGCAGGCGATCTCTCGTCGCGGAAGGTCGCGCTCGTCCACGGTGACGTCAGTCCCAAGAATATTCTGGTCAGCAGCGACGGCCCGGTGTTCCTCGATGCCGAATGCGCCGTCTATGGCGACCCGGCGTTCGACATCGCCTTCTGCACGACGCACCTGTTGCTCAAGGCGGTGTGGCTCGGCGACGCGCAGTTGAACGAAGCCGCGGCGGCGCTTGTTGCGGCGTATCGCGCGGCGATCGATTGGGAGGATGCGAACGCACTGCTGCTGCGCGCCGGAAAGCTCACCGCCGCGCTGCTTCTCGCGCGTGTCGAGGGCAAATCGCCCGCGCCCTATCTGACCGACCCCGGCCATAAAAACATCGTGCGTGAACAGGCACGCGCGCTGATCCGGGCGCCGTCGCCGATCGACGCGCTCGTCGCCAACTGGAAAAGGAACCTTGCATGACTTCGCGTATCGCCTCCGTCACCGGCCGCCAGATCTGGGATTCGCGCGGTCGGCCCACCGTCGAGGCCGAGGTCGTGCTCGAATCGGGTGCAGTCGGCCGCGCCATCGCCCCTGCGGGCGCCTCGCGCGGCGCGCATGAAGCGATCGACCTGCGCGACGGCGGCGCGGCGTTCGGCGGCTTCGGCGTCAATCGCGCGGTCGCCGGAATCGGATCGGAGATCGCGAATGCGATTACCGGGATGGATGCGCGCGATCAGGCCGCCATTGACGCTGCGCTTTGCGATCTCGACGGCACGTTGAACAAGGCGCGGCTCGGCGCGAACGCGGTCGTCGCGGTGTCGATGGCGGTGCTCCACGCCGCCGCGGCGGACGCGCGCGCGCCGCTCTGGCGCTATCTGGCGGGCGGCGCCAAGGTGCGCATCCCGCTCCCCGAAATCCAGATTTTCGGCGGCGGCGCGCATGCCGGGCGGCGCACCGACGTACAGGATTTCATGGTGATGTGTCCGGCGGCGGGCAGCTTCCGCCGCGCGCTCGAGATCACCGACGATGTCTATCGCGCCGCGGGCAGGCTGATGGAGGCGAAGGGGCCGCTGTCGGGGGTCGCCGACGAAGGCGGGTGGTGGCCGAATTTCGCCTCGAACGAGGATGCGCTCGACACGCTGACGCGCGCGATCGAGGCGAGCGGGCACCGCGCGGGCGAGGAGGTCTTCATCTCGCTCGACATCGCCGCGAACGAACTGGGCGATGCCGGGGGCTATAATCTCGCGCTCGATGACCGGCGGCTGTCGGGCGAGGAGATGGCGGCACGCATTGTCGAATGGACCCGCGCCTATCCGATTCTGTCGGTCGAGGATCCGGCAGGTCAGGACGACTGGACAACGATGGCGGCGGTGACCGCGGCGATCGGCGACAAGGTCCAGATCATCGGCGACGATGTGCTCGTCACCAACGCCGCGCGCGTCGAGGGCGCGGGCGATGCGGCGGTTTGCAATGCAGCGCTGATCAAGGTCAACCAGGTCGGCACGGTGACCGAAGCAAAGGCCGCGCTCGACGCCGCGACCCAGCGTGGCTGGGGCGCGATCGTCTCGGCACGCTCGGGAGAGAGCGAAGATGTCACCATTGCGCACCTCGCGACCGGCTGGGACGCCGGCCAATTGAAGGTCGGCAGCTTCACGCGGTCCGAACGCATGGCGAAGTGGAACGAGATGCTACGGATCGAAGAAGCGATGGGCGGCGACGCGGTGTTTGCGGGCTTCTCGGCCTTTGCCGGATCGATCGGGGCCGTGCACGCATGATTGTCCTCCACGCCCGTCCGAGCCCCGGTTTTCGCGAGGCGGTCGATACGATCTTCGGACCCGGCGTCGTTGTCCATGTCGACGAAGCCGCCCCCCTTGACGACGTTGCCGGAGAGATCACCGCGCTGCTCCATGTCCTCACCCCGATCACGCCCGAGTTTATCGCGTCGGCGCCGAAACTGAAGTTGATCCAGAAACTCGGCGTTGGAGTGAATACCATCGCCCTCGACGCGGCGCGCGATCATGGCGTCGCCGTCTGCAACATGCCTGGCAACAACAGCCAGGCGGTCGCCGAAATGGCGCTGTCGCTGATGATGGCGGTGCTGCGGCGGACCTGTTTCTTCGACGCGCGCACGCGGGCTGGCGAGGGGTGGACGGCCGATCCGTCCGAACTCGACAATGTGGGGGAGATTGGCGGGCGCACCGTGGGCCTCGTCGGCTTTGGTTATTCGGCGCAACTGCTCGCGCCTGTGCTGGCGGCGCTCGGGGCGAAGGTCCTCTACACCGCGCGCAATCGCCGTGACTGCCCATATGAATATCGTCCTTTCAACGACTTGATCGCCGAAGCCAATATCGTTTCGCTGCACATCCCCCTCACCGACGAGACACGCGCGAGCGTCGATCCGTTCGCGATGAAGAAGGGGGCGGTGCTCGTGAACACCGCGCGCGGCGAACTGGTCGATCAGGCGCGGCTGGTTGAAGCGCTGACCGCGGGCCATCTGCGCGGCGCCGGGCTCGATGTTTTCGCCGAAGAGCCTCTGCCGCGCGGCAATCCGCTGCTCGGTTTGCCGAGCGTCGTGCTTGCGCCGCATATCGCATGGCTGACGCCCGAAACGCTTGTGCGCAGCCTGACGGTCGCCCGCGAAAATTGCCGCCGTCTCGCGGCAGGTGAAACCCTTCTTCATCAGGTGGTCTAATGTCGTTTCCCATCATTCTGATTACCGGTCAGCTTTTGACCGACGCCGTGTGGCAACCGCTGATCGATGCGTGGGCCGATCGCGAAGTGATCGTTGCCGATAATCGTAGCGACGACACGATCGAGTGTTTCGCGCAGCGCCTGCTCGATAATGCGCCGCCGAAGTTCGTGCTGATCGCGCATGCGATGGGCGGCTTCGTCGCGTTCGAGGTGATGCGTCGCGCGCCCGAGCGCGTCGTGAAACTCGCGCTGATCTCGACGCTGGCGTCGGCCGACGGCCCGGCGCAGACCGCGCGGCGGCAGGGCTATATCGATCTCGTCGAAAAGGGGCAGTTCGATCAGGTGGTAGAAGAACGCATCCCGATCCTGTTCCCCGAGGAAAAGCGCAGCGACGCGCGCCTGCTCGGTATCGCGCGCAAGATGGCGGCGGACACCGGCGCCGACACCTTCCTTGCCCAGCAGCGCGCGATCATGGCGCGGATCGACAGCCGACCGCGGCTCGGCGAGATTGCGGTGCCGACCTTGCTGGTGTGGGGCGAGAAGGACGGCATCACCAGCCGCGCGCATCATGACGAGATTTTGGAAGAAATCCCGGGGGCGCGGCTGGAGGTCGTGCCGGGCGCGGGGCATTTGCCGGCCATCGAGGCGCCCGAGGTGGTGTTGCCGTTGTTGACGGGGTTTATCGATAGCTGATCCCCTCCCGCTTGCGGGAGGGGCAGCGAGAGTTGCGAACTTGTTCGCTACTCGCAACGGGGTGGGCAACTGCCAGGTTTCTGGCCCACCCCCAACCCCTCCCGCCTGCGGGAGGGGAGAATTACTTCAGCTCCGCCCGCACCAGCGCCGTCCCGTCCACCATCGTCCTGAGCTTCGCCTGCGAATGCGCGCGGCTGTGATATTTCATCCCGCAATCGGGCGCGATCCACAGCCGTTCGGCGTCGACATAGCGCAGCGCCTCGCGGATGCGGCCCGCGACCACCTCGGGCGTTTCGACCTCGGGGATCGACAGGTCCAGCACGCCGTACATGATCGTCTTGGTCGGCAGCTCGGCGAGGATCGCGGGGTCGAGCCCGGGCTGCGCCGCCTCGATCGAAATCACGTCGATCGCCGACGCTTCGAGTTCGGCGAGGAAGTCATAGGCTTTGGGCTTTGGACCCGTCGCGCCCGCGCCATGATGCACCATCGCATAGCCGAAGCAGATATGGAGCGCGGTCGTGCCGCCGACGCCGTCGAGCGCGCGGTTGATCGCCTCGATCGCATAGCTGTTCGCCTCGGCGGCGCGCGCCTGCAGATAGGGCTCGTCGAGCTGGACGACGTTGACCCCCGCCGCGAACAGATCCTTCACCTCGGCATTGACCGCGTCGGCATAATCCATCGCGAGCGACCGCGCGTCGGGATAATAGCCATTCTCGGCCTGCTGCGTCATCGTGAACGGGCCGGGCAGGGTGAGCTTCACCGGTTTCGACGAATGGCGGCGGAGGAACGCGGCATCCTGTGCCTCGATCGGCGCGACGCGGCGGATCGGGCCGGAGACGAGCGGCACCGGATTGGCGTTGCCGGTGCGGTCGACCGCCGTGCCACGCTTTTCGCGGTCGATCCCCGACAGTGCGGTCGCCAGGCGGTTCGAATAGCTTTCGCGGCGCATTTCGCCGTCGCCGACGATGTCGATGCCGACCTCTTCCTGATCGCGGATCGCCATCAAGGTGGCCGCTTCCTGCGCGTCGGCGAGCCAGGGTTCGGGGATGCGCCACAATGTCTCGGCGCGCACGCGTGGGGGCAGGCTGGCCTTCAACCGCTCGCGGTCGATCAGCCAGTCAGGCTGGGGGTAGCTTCCGACGATCGTTGTCGGCAGGATGGGGTGGTTCAACAAGGCCGGTCCTCTCGAATTTTTAGCTGGCCAAGCATTTGCTTAGTATTCTATCTAATTCAAGTCGAAACGACGGTTGGGAGAGCAAAATGATCGATCTGGAGGCCATCCGGACGCTGGCGGATATTCCGGCGGCGCAGGCGCGCGTGCGGGGGCAGGCGACCGCCGTGAAGTTCGGGACGCGCGAGACGAGTTTTGCCGAACTCGATTCCCGATCGAACCGCGTCGCGCATGCGCTGATCGCGTCGGGACTCGCGCCCGGCGACCGCGTCTCGGCGCTGACCAAGAACCACGACAGCTGGTATCCGCTCTTCTTCGGCACCGCCCGCGCGCGCACCTGTTTCGCGCCGATCAACTGCCGTCTCGCGCCCGCCGAGATTGGTTTCATTCTTGGCGATGCCGGGCCGAAGCTGCTGTTCGTCGGCGAGGATTTCTTCGATTGCGCGCTGGCCGCGGTGGCCGATCTGGCGACGGCGCCGCGCCTGATCGCGCTTTATGGTGAGCATCCGGCGTTCGAGCCGTTCGATGCTTGGCTCGGCGAGGCCGCGGCAGAACCCCTCAACGATCGTCCGCAACTCACCGACGATGTGCTCCAGCTCTACACCAGCGGCACGACCGGCTTGCCGAAGGGTGTCGTGCTGACCAACGGCAATTACCGCACCTTCCTCGAAGCGGCGACCGAGGTCGACGGCTTTGCTTATGGCGAGGACGAGACGGTGATGATCGTCATGCCGCTGTTTCACGTCGCGGGTACGAATGTCAGCTTCTCGGGGCTGGCGCAGGGCGGACGGCTCGTGCTCGTCAAGGACTTCGCTGCGGCCGATGCGGTGCGCATGATGCGCGAGGAAGATGTCGCGCACGCCTTCCTCGCGCCGGCGATGATCCAGATGATGCTGCTCCAGCCCGACGCGAACAGAGCGGCCTATCCCGCGCTCAAGTCGATCGCTTACGGCGCCTCGCCGATCGCCGCGGATGTGCTGCGCCGCGCGCGCGCGACGTTCGGCTGCGACTTCGTGCAGTTTTATGGCATGACCGAATCCGCCGGCGGCGGCTCCTATCTGTCGCCGAGCGCGCATGATCTGCCGGGCAAGCTCACCTCGTGCGGCAAGCCGTGGCCGGGGGCCGCGATGGCGATCCTGGGCGGCGACGGCCGCGAACTGGGCGAGGGAGAGATCGGCGAAATCGCGATCCGCGGCGGTATCGTGATGAAAGAATATTGGAACCGCCCAGCCGCGACCGAAGAGGCGCTCGCGGGCGGCTGGCTCCACACCGGCGACATCGGCTATCGTGACGCCGATGGATTCTACTACGTCCATGACCGGATCAAGGACATGATCGTGTCGGGGGGCGAGAATGTCTATCCGGCTGAGGTCGAGAGCGCGATCATGGGGTGCCCCGGCGTTGCCGACGTCGCGGTGATCGGGGTGCCCGACGACAAATGGGGCGAAAGCGTCAAGGCGCTGATCGTGCCGGCGGCGGGCGCGACGCTCGACCCCGCCGACATCGTCGCCTGGGCGCGGACACGGATCGCGAAGTATAAGATACCGAAAAGTATCGAGTTCATCGACGCCCTGCCACGCAACCCGTCGGGCAAGGTGCTGCGCCGCGAATTGCGCGCGCCCTATTGGGAGGGGCGCGACCGGTCGGTAGGGTAGGTCAAAGCTTTTCCGGCTTATTGAGGCGGTAAGTCGATGACTCCCGGAGAGGGGCGGACGCCAGGTTGCGCCAAACCGCCGGTCATTCGATCGCGGCGATACGTTCGGCGATCTTGCCGAGCCGGTCCTGTGCGGTGTCGCTGGCATTGTTGGCGAGCAGCACGATCGCCAGCTTGCGCTCGGGATAGAGTGCCATGAAGCTCGAAAAACCGAAGGTGCCGCCGCTATAGTGCAGCCGCCTTTGCCCGTCGGGCAGGAAGGTGACGATCCACGGCAGGGCAATGGCATTCTTGCGGTCGAGCGTGAACCAGCTGCCTTCGTGGCTGGCCTGCACTGCAGGATCGCGCTCGTCGAGTTGCAGGGCGGCATAGCGCAGCATGTCTCGCGGCGAATAGCGCCAGCCAAAACTGCTGGTCGGCAACGCGGCGGCAACCCGGCCCTCTGCATCGTACCCCGGTACGGGCGACTGCCCGGCGGCGGCGATCCCCGTCGGCCGCTCGATTTCGCGCGCGAGGAGCTCTTCATAGGGGGCGCCGCAGGCGCGTTCGAGTATATAGATCAGCAATTGCGCGGCGGCGTTGGAATGGCCGACGCCGTCACCCGGCTTCGCGCCGGGCGAAACCTTGTGCAGATCGCGCATGAAATCCGCCTTCGAATATACCGCGAGGGCGCGCGCACGTTTGAAGCGGCCCGGATCGGGGGTGAGCGCCGACAGGTCGGGCAGGTTGTCGGGCAAGGCCGAGGTCATGTCGGCCAGATGCCGCACCCGGACTGGCGCGCCCTCGAACTGCAGTCCGGGATAGCCGCCGTCGAGATAGCGGCGCACATCGTCGTCGAGCCCCAACTTCCCCGCGGCCACCGCGCGCGTCAGGACAAGCCCCGTAAAGGTCTTTGCAATCGATCCGATCTCGTAGCGGGTCGTGTCATCGGGGGCCGCGCCGCCGTCTTCAATCGCCCCGAAATGGTGGAAATGCATCACGCCGTCGCGCAGGATGCCGATCGATAGCGCCGCCGGATGTGGTTCCGCCGCCAGATATTCGGCGCCCATCGCGGCAACGGGTGCTTCGCTCGCCGCGACGGGAATGCCGGCGGCGGCAAGATACCCCATCGACGCGACCACAGCCGCGTATATCCGCATGTCCGCTCTCCCCCGTTTCGGCGCAGATTAGGCGGAATGGGAACGCTCACGCAAGCGAATAGGCCGCGCAGCGCGGGAGATGGCGGGGAGGCGCCGCGCCGGCGTCCGCAACCGGTCGATCACCAACCTGCACACAAAAAGAACCCGGCCGAAGCCGGGTCCAGGAGGAGTTCCCAGTGGTATCCAGGGAATATTATTCGGCCGGCACCGGGCTGCGGCCGGTGATGAAGCCTTCGCGCTTGGTGCCGTCGGCCTGCACCGGGTCGTGCGCAACGTCGCTTTCGTCGAATATCTTGGTCCACGCCGCAAATTCGAGGCAGACGCCGTCGGGGTCGAAGAAATAGACCGAGCGGACATAGACGTCGTCGTTCATTTCGGGCGACGACTGGGTTGGCGAATTATCGTGGTTCAGGGCGGGGGTGACATCGACTCCCTTGTCGACCAGCCGCTGGTAATATTCGTCAAATTTGTCGGCGGGGACGTTGATCGCGATATGGTTCATCGATCCGTGCGCCGACATGAAATTGCCCCGCGTCGGCAGCGCTTCGGGTGCCGAGATGCCGGGAACCGCTTCGGGTGCGTTCGGGAACCAGAAGAAAGCGATGCTGTCGCCATTGCCGACGTCGAAGAAGAAATGCTGGCCGCGCCCACCGGGCAGGTCGAGCGTCTTGAGCAGCGGCATGCCGAGCGTATCGCGGTAGAATTCGACCGTCCGCGCCATATCCTTGCACACGAGCGCGAGGTGGTTGACCCCGCAGAATTCGAATTCGCTATTTGTTGCAGCCATGATCCGTCTCCCTGTGACTTAGTTTGCTGGTTCAGTTTGCGGTGGCGCTGGGGCGGCTTTTCATCCGCTCGAACCAGCGCAGAATATGGGTGAAGGCGGGGTCGATCGGCTGGCCCACCGACACACCGAAATCGAGGAAAGTGAACAGCATCAGGTCGGCGAGCGACAGCCGGTCGCCGGCGATGAAGTCGCGGTCCGCGATCAGCGGATCGAGCCAGGCGATCCCGTCCTGCGCGATCGCCTTCAACCCTGCGGCGGCTTCGGGCAGGCAGCGCATGCGCGGCTCGAACAGCGGCAGGCCCTCGGCATAGCGAAAGCCGTTGGTCAGCGGCTCGCAAATCTTGATGTCGACGCGGCGCGCCCACATCCGCGTCTTCGCGCGTTCTTCGGCGGTCGTGCCGATCAGCGGCGGTTCGGGAAAGCGTTCTTCGAGATATTCGCAGATAGCGGTGATTTCGCAGAGGAAGCTGCCGTCGTCGAGTTCGAGTGCCGGGGTTTGTCCCGCCTCGTTCACGTCGGTGCAATAGGGCACGCGCCGATTCTCGCCGCCGCGTAGGTCGATCGTGACCTCGGGAATCTCGATTCCCTTTTCGGCCATGAACATCGCCACGACGCGCGGGTTGGGCCCGATGCTGTTATAAAATTTCATGCCCATCCTCTTCCTTGCGTCTTTTCTAGCACCAAAACCATAAATCGTCAATTAGGTTGACGGTTTATGAAGTGGAACCCCCGGCCGTGGCCAGCGCACCCGGTACAGCGTTCCGGTGGTCGATGCCGTGATATACGCGTCGCGCCGGTCGGGGCCGCCGAAGGCAATGTTGGTGATCCCGATGTCGGGCAGCGGGAGGAACTCCGAGCCGCCGCTGTCGGGGTCGAAGATCGTAATTCCGCCTTCGACCATCGTGCCGACGCAGATACGCCCGCTTTCCTCGACCGCGAGGCTGTCGAGCAGGCGGAAGGCGGGCGGGGTGCCGACAAAGCGCCCGGGCGCCCACGGCGACGGCGGCGCAAGTTCGCCCGGCGCGACGATGTCCATCGCCCAGACGCGCGCGGTCATCGTCTCGCTGACGTAGAGCGTCTTGCCGTCGGGCGCGAGGCCGATGCCGTTGGGGCCGATCATGTCGGCGCGTTGGCGGGTAATCCGCGATCCGTCGGCAGCGGCATAAAAGATTGCGCCATGGTCGCGGCCGGTATCGCGGACCTGCCCATGGTCGGTGAACCAGAAGCCTCTCGCAGCGTCGAAGACGATATCGTTGGGGCCCTTGAGCGGCTCGCCTTCGAAACTGTCGTAGAGCGTGGTGACCTCGCCGGTCGACAGATCGACCCGCTGGATCGATCCGCATGCTTCGGCATTCGCGGCATGGCCGGGGAACAGCAGGCCGCCCGCCTCGATCCACTCGAAGCCGCCATTGTTGCAGATATAGGCCGCGCCATCGGGACCGATCGCGAGCCCATTGGGTCCGCCGCCAAGGTCTGCGACCACTGACAGGCTGCCGCCTTGCGCAACACGTGTCAGCGTTCCGCGCGCAATCTCGACAAGCAGAACCGATCCGTCGGGCATCGGCACCGGGCCTTCGGGAAAACGAAGGCCCGTCGCGACGACTTGTGGTGGGCCGTAGTCGGTCATTCGGCCTTGGGACGCGGGGCGCTGAGGAAGTCGGCGGCGCTGAAACCTTCGGGCGCCGCGACCTCGACGATCGGGTCCTCGCGCGCGTCAAACTCCATGCGCAGCGCGCGGGTGATCACCGCGTGCATGTCGTAGAGGCAGGTGATGTAGGTGAATTCGAAAATCTGCTCGTCGTTCCAGAAGGTCTTGAGCTTGTCGAAGACCTCCAGGGGCACGCGCCCGCCCGCCTGCGCAAGGCAATCGGCATAAGCAAGCACCGTGCGCTCCTGCTCGTTGTAACAATCGGCGACCTGCCAATAGGCGATGCCCGCGATCTTATCCTCAGCTACACCGAGCCCGCGCAGCGATTTGCAGTGCTGCGAAAAGACGAACTGGCTGCCCTTGACCCATCCCGCGCGCGTCTGCCCAAGCTCGCGCAGCACCGGATCGATCTTGCGCGCCGGGTGGCGATAGACCGCGAAGCCGTCGACCGCATGTTTGAAGATATCGGGCGCCAGCGCGAACACCGTCCACCAGTCGCCCGGCGTGCCGGTCGCGGTGCCGGGTTCGGCCACCGGATCGCGCTCGCCGAACAGGCGATTATAATAAGCGGTGACAGTCTCGTCGGTGACTTCGGAGCGGGGAACCTGGCGCAGGACGGGCATCGATCGACTCCTCAGGCGTTCGCGAATTTGCGGAATTCGGCAACGTGCGCGCTGTCGAAATATTCGTCGAGGCGGGTGATCTTGCCGCCCTCGACCTTGCAGATGATCGCGCAGGGCAGGCGGACTTCGCCCTCGTCATGGACGCGCTTGCCCTTCAGCACATGCTGTTGAACGAAGCCGCCGGGAAAGGTCGTCAGCCGGCGGTCGGCATATTCGCGATCCTTGATCCGCGCGACCATGCCGGTCAGCGTCTGCGCGGTCTGCGCGGGGGTGACGATCAGCTCGTCGGTGTTGTGCCAGATCTCGGCATCGGGGGCAAAGCTGCCCTGCATCGTTTCGATGTCGCCCGCCTCGATCGCGTCGAAAAAGCGCTGCGCCATTGCGCGAATGTCGTCCTGCTCCGCCATGATGCTCTCCTTAAACTTTCGCGCCG
This sequence comes from Sphingopyxis sp., assembly GCF_050725655.1. GTDB lineage: Bacteria > Pseudomonadota > Alphaproteobacteria > Sphingomonadales > Sphingomonadaceae > Sphingopyxis. Next base: position 18,004 of record NZ_JBOHHT010000076.1, read on the forward strand.
AACATGCGGCCGCCGTTGGCGGCGATCAGCCCGTCGATGTCGTCGCCTTTGTACGCCGGATCGGCGGAGGGGCCGAAGGACGACAGCATATCCTGCGTCATCAGCTCGGCCATCGCCTTCCATTCGGGATGAGTGAAAATCCAGTAATCGCCCGCCTCGATCGCCTGCACGACGCGCGCGCCGATCTTGTCCGGCGCCATGCCGCCCGCGAGCACGCCCTGCATCGCCTGGCTCGTCGCGGCGGCTTTGCCGACCTCGACCTCGACCGGGCGAAGCTCTCGCGTCGTTTCGACGATACGCGTCGCCGACATGCCGGGCATCAGGACGGAGATGTCGACGCAGGTTCCGGCGAGCTCGTTGCGCAGCGCCATTGCGATGCCGAGCGTGGAATATTTGGAGCTGATGTAAGCGACCGAGATCGGTGGTGGCACGATCGCGACCATCGACGAGGTGAAAACGAGATGGCTCGGCTCGCCCGACGCCTTCATGTCGCCGAGGAAGGTGCGGCAGGCATAGAGATGCGCGTGGGCGTTGACCGCATAATTCCAGCGCCAGACGTCGGTGTCATATTGCTCGAACGGCCCCGACCCGCCGCCGACCCCGGCGTTGCTGAACAGGATGCGCACCGGGCCGAATTCGCGTGCCTTCGCGCCAGCGGCGGCCCAGCTTTCCTCGCTGGTGACGTCGAGCTGGAGGCCGAGCGCATTGGCGCCTTCGCGGCGCAGCCGTGACGCCGCATTTTCGGCGCCCGCCGCGTCGATATCGGCGATGATCACCGAGGCCCCCTTCGCGGCGAGCGCCCCGGCGGTGGCGAGCCCGAGCCCGCTCGCACCGCCGGTAATGAAGGCGGTCTTGCCCGCGACGTCGGTCATTCGGCGAAGTCCTTTTCGAGATGGCGCGTCATCCGATATTGCGCGATGCCCGCCGCGGCGGCGAAGGGCATCAGCGCCATCAGCGCCCAGCGCAGGCTGTCGGTGCCATGCGCGTCCTTCAGCGCGTCGCTGACGATCCCGGCGAACAGCGGGCCGAGGCCGAGGCCGACGATGTTGAACATCAGCATCAGCACTGCGGCAGCGGTGGCGCGCGAGCGTGGCGGAGTCAGGTTCTGGACCAGCGCGAGGGCAGGCGCGACATAGGCGGTGCACGCCGCCATCGGGACCAGCATCAGCGCGAGCGAGAGCTGCCAGCTATCGACGAGCAAGGCGGCGATGAAGGTCGGGATCAGCACTGCGGTCGCCAGCGCCGGGATGGTGCCATAGGCGCGCGCTGATGTTTTGGCGCGGTGACTGACCAGCCAGCCGCCGCCGAGAATGCCGATGCCGAAGGTGATGCCCGCGGCGGGCGCGAACCAGGTCGCCATCGCCTCCAGCGGCATCTTCTGCGTGCGCATCAGAAAGGCGGGGATCCAGTTGAGCATGCCGTAACTGACGAAGGCGGCGAGCCCGCTGCCGATCATCACCATGCGCAGCGACGGACGGCGGATGAACATCGCGAGGCTCTGGCTGAACGGCAGCGCCACGTCGGCGGTCTTTTGCGTATCCATCTGACCGCGCGCGGGTTCGCGCACCAGCCAGATGAGCAGCGGCGCGACCACGATGCCGACGATGCCGATCACGACGAAGGCGTTGCGCCACCCGACGTTCGCTGCGGCCCAAGCGCCAAAGGCGGCGCCAACGAACACGCCGAACGGGCCGTTGAGCGTAAAAAGGCCGATTGCGAGCGGGCGCTGCGCCGGCGGATAATAGTCGGCGATGACCGACAGCGACGGCGCGGTGCCGCCCGCCTCGCCCGCGCCGACGCCGAAGCGCATCAAGGCAAGCTGCCAGAAGTTCGATGCAAAGCCGCAGGCGGCGGTGAAGCCGCTCCACACGACGCAGGCGATGCCGATCAGCTTGATGCGGTTCCAGCGGTCGGCGAGCATCGCGACGGGGACGCCCATCGCGGCGTAGAAGAGCGCGAAGGCGAGGCCGGTGAGCAGCCCGAATTGCGTATCGCTGAAATCCATTTCGGCGCGGATCGGTTCGACGAGCACCGACAGAAGCTGGCGGTCGACGAAGTTGATCGTGCCGACCACGAACAGCATCGCGAGCGCGACGTTGCGACGCAGCGCGAGGCCGCTGTCGGACGCTGCGGCGCCTCCATCGAGGGCTGTAGCCTCTGTCATCACACTCTCCAAAAACGCACGAGTCTTCTCGTCCCAAAAATACTTAGGTATTTAAGTTTATCTGTCAATGTGCTTTACGATAACGGTAAGATCGGCGGGAGAGAAGAGATGGATATCAACGGCAAAAGCGCCATCGTGACGGGTTCGGCGGGCGGCATCGGCCGTGCGACCGCGGTCATGCTGGCCGGCCGCGGTGCGGCGGAGATCGCGCTCGTCGACGTCAACCAAGCGGGGCTTGCCGAGACCGCGCGGCTGGTCGAGGCCGCGGGCGCGCGGGCGAGCGTTCACAAGCTCGACCTCTCCGACATTCCCGCGACCGAAGCCTGGTTCCGCGCGCATGGCGACGTCGATATTTTGCACAATAATGCCGGCGTCGTGTCGGGCCTGCCGCAATTCCCCGACGTCGATGCCGCGCGCATCCGCTGGATCATCGATGTCAACATCACCTCGCTTGTCGCGGCGACGCAGATCGCGGTGCAGGCGATGCGGAAACGCGGCGGCGGGGTGATTATCAACACGGTATCGACCGTCGCGCTCGGCACCGGATTTTACGACGCGATGTATGCGACGACCAAGGCGGCGGTGATGATGTTCACGCGGTGCTGTGCGCCGTTGAAGGACGAATGCAACGTCCGCGTCGCGGGCATGCTGCCGGGTCTGGTCGATACGCCGATCCTCGACACCACGGGCGCGGGCGGCAAGTCCGAATGGATGAAGACCGTGCTCGCGAACAACGAGGCGTGCTGGCCGGAAGACATTGCGGGCGGCGTCGTGGCGCTGATCGAAGACGACAATCTGGCGGGCGGCGACTGGGTCGCGGTGCGGCGGCTGGAAGGCAAGGTCGAATATCAGTGGGGGCACGCCGATACGGTTTGATCCCCTCCCGCAGGCGGGAGGGGCAGCGAGACTTGCGAACTTGTTCGCTAGTCGCAGCGGGGTGGGCACCTGCCACGGTGCAGGCCCACCCCCAACCC
>NZ_JBOHHT010000077.1:0-10297 GCF_050725655.1 Sphingopyxis sp.
GCCGGCTGGGAGGATGGAAGCTTCCGCCTCGGTTATACGCCGGCGCTCCGTATCGTCGCGATGGGGCAGGGCGAAGAACTCACCGCACTGGCGCGTCTCGCCGCCGCCTTCGGGGCCAAGGTCGGCGTGCTTTCCCCCGACGAACGGGCTCTGGCCGACCTGGATGGCGAAGGTTTCGACACCGTCCGGCTGACTTCGCGCACGCGCTTGCCGCCCCTCGTCACCGATCCGTGGACCGCGATCATTTCGGTCTTTCACGATCGCGACTGGGAAGAGGAATTGCTGCCGCGCGCGCTCCAGCTTCCCTCCTTTTACGTCGGCGCGATCGGGAGTCAGCGGACGCAGGATGTCCGGCGGAGCGCGTTGCGTGAAGCCGGCGTGGCCGAGGATCTTCGGCTAAAGCTTCGCACGTCGGTGGGGCTGATCCCGGCGACGCGCGATCCGGCGACGCTGGCGCTGTCGGCGCTGTCGCAGATCGTGCAGGACTATCACCGGCTCGGGGGTGAGCCCCCGGCCGAGGGCATGGACGATGCGCATTTTGCCGGGGTCTATTTGACCGGCCCGGTTTAATCGCGCTCGCGCGGCTGCCGTATCGCCTGGTATCGGGCGTCGAGGTTGATCGCGCGCTGTTCGTCGACGTCGGCGCGCTTCGTATCGCCCTGTTTTCGGAGCAGAAGGCTGCGATTATAATAGGCGCGCGCCGATTGCGGTGCATGCCGGACCGCCCGGTCGAGATCGGCGATCGCGCGCGCGCTTTCGCCCTGGCGGTCGTAGGCGAGGCCGCGATTGAGGTAGGCGACCGACAGGTCGGGCGCGACGGCAATCGCCTGATCGAACGCCGTGATCGCGCCGTCGAGGTCGCCCTCCCACGCCTGTTTCAGCCCGTCGGACAAATGCGCATCGGCTTGCGCCCGAACGGTCTTTGCGCCGCTGTTCGCCAGCTTTTTGCACCGCGACAGCGCCCGGCTCGGATCATTCACGGTGCAGGCGTTCCAGTCGCCGCGCCTGGGGGCGCCCCGCGGCGCCATGCGCGTTCCCGTCACGACGACCGAATCCTCGGCGGCATCGCCGGACGAAAACGCCGAAATGGCGGACGGTGCGTCCTGGACAGGGCGCGCCACGCGCTGGGCCGAGACGATGATCGCCTCGCGTTCCTCGGCTTTTGCGGCGGGGGGCGCCTGCGCGAGTTCGACTCGCTTCGCCGCGGGCGCGGAAACAATGGGGGGAGCCGCCGCGACTTGCTCGGAGGCAGGGCCGTTCTTTGCCGATGGCGGTGCCGCGATCGCTACGGGAGCGGGCACTTCGGCCTGGTGGTCCACGACCACTCGAACCGGCTCGCCTGTTTCTCGCGCAATCTGTTCGTCGGCGGCCGGCGCGCCCGGATCCAATGCCGTCCACGCGAAGGGCAGGCTGATCGCGGCGACCAGCGCGGCGGTCGCGACCAGCCCGGCCTGCGGACGCCGAAGGTTGGTCCACCAGGATGCTCTCGCCGGTCGAGGCGCGACCTGCGGCGCGGGTGCGCCGTCGAAGCGGGCCAGCGCGCCGGCAATCGCCGCCTCGCGCCGTTTCGGGGCGGGCGGCGGCGGTTCGGGCAAAAAGGCTTTCAGCTCGTCATCGCCCGTCATGGCCGCGGTGCCTCCGGCGCGGCGCGGCGCGATTTCGAACCAGGTCGAAACGGCAGGCGCGAGAGAAAGGGCATGGGCATCGTCTGGCCTTATACGCACAATATCGCGCCGGTCGAATGTCTCGATCGACCGGCCGAAACGGGCAGGGCGGATGCGGCGACGCTTTGGGGAACCGCCGCCGCACCATGTTAGCGCTCCAGCTTTGCCATCGATCCCGCCGTCTTGGCGGCGCGGACCATCTGGACCAGCTCCATGCGATATCCGAAATCGTCGGTGCCGCGCGCCGCGCCGACGATCTGCAGCACATCGTCATAGGTCATCGATCCGCTGTAGCGTCCGCCGCGGAGCAGTTCGGCAAAGGCCGCGACCCCAGTCGCGAACCGCGCGTCCTGCGGCGCGTCGGCGAAGCGGGCGAATTCGACGCGGCGATCGATCGGCGTCGAAATCAGCTGGCTGCGATCCGATTTCGGCAATTTGTAGCGGATCTTCACGAAACCATATTCGCTCGACGGCGCGGGGACGGCGCGCGGGGCGGGTTTGCTGTAGCGCAGGTCGCCCATCGTGCGCGGCCCGCCGACGGGGACGATCTCGTAGATCGCGGTGACCGTCTGCCCCGAACCGACATCGCCCGCGTCGACCTTGTCATTATCGAAGTCGTCGCGATTGAGCATCCGCGTTTCATAACCGATGAGCCGATATTCGGCGACGGTGGCGGGGTTGAACTCGACCTGGATCTTCACATCCTTTGCGATCGGGAAGAGGGTCGAGGTGGCCTCGTCGACCAGCGTTTTGCGCGCTTCACCGAGCGTGTCGATATAGGCGGCCGCGCCATTGCCGTTCTGGGCGAGCGTCTGCATCAGCGGGTCGTTGTAATTTCCCATGCCGAAGCCAAGGACGGAGAGGAAAACGCCCTTGCCGCGCTCGCGCTCGATATAGCCCTTCAGCTCGTTCTGGTCGGTGATGCCGACGTTGAAGTCGCCGTCGGTGGCCAGGACGACGCGGTTCACCCCATTCGGGTCGAGATTGCGCTCGGCCAACGCATAGGCTTGGCGGATGCCCTCGGCGCCCGCGGTGCTGCCGCCGGCGCCGAGCTGGTCGATTACCGCAAGGATCTTGCCTTTCTGGCTCGCCGGCGTCGGCTCCAGCGCCGTGCCCGCGCTGCCGGCATAGGTCACGATCGCGACGCGGTCGTTGCGGTCGAGCTGGTCGAGCAGCAGGCCGAGCGATTTCTTGACGAGCGGCAATTTGTTCGGCGCATCCATCGATCCCGACGTGTCGATCAGGAAGACAAGGTTCGCGCGTGGCCGCGTTGCGCGTTCGATCGCATAGCCCTTGATACCGATGCGAACGAGCTTGCGGCCTGCGGTGAACGGGCTGGGAAAGACCGCCACATTCGAAGAGAAGGGCTGCTGCGCGCTGCGCGGCGCGGCATAATCATAGGGGAAATAATTGACCAGTTCCTCGGTCCGCACCGCGGCCGGCTGCGGCAGGGCATTGTTGTTCAGCGACGCGCGAACGAAGGCGTAGGAGGCGGTGTCGACGTCGATCGAAAAGGTCGACACGGGCTCGTCGCGCGCGATCTTGAACGCGTTTTCCTGGGTCGAAGTGAATTTGTCGCGTCCGACGTCCTGATAATAGGGCATTATGCGATCGGGATAGGGGGCGCGAATGGCGCTGCCCGTTACGACCATTTTGCGGGTCTGTGCCGGCGGCGGCGATGCGATGCGTTCCGAGCTGATCACGGACATCGCTACCGGCGTGTCCATTACGGGCGTAGCTACCTGCTGCCCCGTGACGACGATGGCCGACGCGTCCTCCTCGACCTCGGCTTTCAATGCCGGCGAGGAAGCTTCCGACGACGGCGATGCAATGTCGGCTTCGTTCGATTGCGAGCAGGCGGTGACGAGCGTGATCGACAGGCCCGCGGAAAGCATCAGATAGAAACGGGACATGACATGTCTCCCTGGCAACAGCGGCGCACAATCGCCCGCATGTCCCTGGGACGCGCCGGCGCGAGAAATCCTTGGCGGCCTGGCGAAAAAAATTTCGGGTCGCCTCGCGATCAGTCGTCGGCTCGCGAATTCGCCGCAAGCTGGCGCCGGATCTCGTGCATTCGCCACGACACGGTTGCTTCGGCGATCCCCAGAATCTGAGCGGCTTCGGCGTGCGACAGCTGCTGTCCCGCGATCAGCACCGCGGTGTCGCGAAGCTCGGGTTTCAGCCGCGCGATCGCGCTTTCGATCCAGATCGCGTCATACAGGTCGCGGCCGTCCGGATGCCGCGCCAGCCCCGCCATGATACTCAGCCGCCCGGTGAACCGCGTGAATGCCGACCGCCGCCGATGAAAATCGCGGCAGGCGTTGTAAACGATGCTGCACAGCCAGGTCGTGAATTTGGCGTCGCCGCGAAAGGCGGAGAGCTTTTCCGCCAGGATGCAGCAGACATCCTGCGCAATATCGTCGGCATCGGCGCGCGATCCGGTCAATTGCCACGCGAGGCAGTGGATGCGGTCATAGTGATGCCGCAGCAAGGTTTCGAAGGCGTCGCGGTCGCCCGCGATCGCTGCGGCAAGAATATCCGGTTCGTCGGCGTCGGCCATGCGTCAGCCTTGGACGCGCGATGCGCGCCGATGGCATTCGGCCCCGGAATCAGGCCCGCCGACGGACCGAAGGTCCCTCACCGGCCAAATCGATCCCCCATATCCTGCCATCGCAAGGCTTGTGCCCCATTCGCCGCGCGAAGGCTATCGCTGACTTTTGCAGGTTCTCAGCCCTCGACGTCGCGCTTTTCCATGCCGGGCAAGTCCAGCGGCCAGGATTCCGCCAGAAAGGGGTCGGCGGCGGGGTGGCCGAAATAATAGCCTTGCGCCTGCGGGCAGCCCTCGTCGAGCAGCATCTGGCGCTGTTCCTGGGTTTCGACCCCTTCGGCGACGATCGGCATATTGAAACTGCGGCCGAGCCCGATGATCGCGCGGACGATCGATCGCGCCGCCTCATCATCCGAAATCGAGGCGACGAAGCTCTTGTCGATCTTGATCTTGTCGAACGGGAAGGCTTTGAGATTGCTCAGCGACGAATAGCCGGTGCCGAAATCGTCCATCGCGATCCGCACGCCGAGCGCGCGGATTTCGTGGAGCGCCTTTAGCGCGCTTTGCCGGTTGCGCAGAAAGGCGGTTTCGGTGATTTCAAGCTCGAGCCGATGCGCCTCGAGCCCCGATTGCGACAGTGCGTCACGAACCACGGCCGGCAGGTTCGGCACCTGAAACTGGACCGTCGACACGTTGACGGCGATCGAGACATTCTTGGGCCAGTTCGCCGCCGCGCGGCAAGCCTCGCGCAGCACCCATTCGCCGATCGGAACGATGGCGCCGATTTCCTCGGCGACGGGGATGAAATCGTCGGGCGCGATCTCGCCGCGTTCGGGATGGTTCCAGCGGAGCAAAGCTTCATAACCGATCACCGAAGCAAAGGCCGTCGCGACGAGCGGCTGGTACACGACGTACAGCTGATCGCGGGCGATTGCGTGTCGCAGGTCATGTTCGAGCGCGCGGCGTTCCTGCGCGAGCTCGTCCATCTCCTGATCGAAGAAGGCGGCGTTGCCCCTTCCGCTATTCTTCGCGCGATAGAGCGCCGTGTCGGCGTTGCGCTGCAGCACTTCGGCATTGGTTCCGTCCTGCGGAAAGAGCGCGACGCCGATGCTGACCCCGACCGCCATCGGATCGCGCGCGACGTCCATTTCGATCGCCAGCGTATCGAGGATGCGTGCCGAAAGCTTGCGCGCCTCCTCGGACCCCGAAACGCCGGTCTGGATGACGAGGAATTCGTCGCCGCCGATACGGGCGACAATGTCGTCGGCGCGCACGGACGACCGCAGAATGTCGGCGATGCGGCACAATATCTCGTCGCCGGCGCCATGGCCGAAGATGTCGTTCACCGCCTTGAAACGGTCGAGGTCGAGCGCGAGCAGGGCGAATGGCTTATTCGCGTCGATTGCGGCGTCGAGTGCGCGCGCGAAGTGGGCGCGGTTCGACAGATCGGTCAGCGCATCGTGCGACGCCAGATGCTCGATCGCCCGCTGCGCACGTTTCCGGTCGGACAGGTCGCGGATCGCCAAGACCTGACAGCTTCGCCCGCGATATTCGATCGTCTGGGTCGCGATCTCGAGGACATGGTCTTCGTCGAAGCTGCTGCGGACGCGCGCTTCGGCGGAATGGCCGTCGGGCGCCTCGAACGAACTGCCATCGCCTGCGACGAACCAGTCGGAGGGCGTGCTGCCGACGATCGCGCCGCTGCTGACGCCAAGCAGAGCGCAAAGCCGCGCGTTCACTTCGATGATCCGCCCGTCGTGTGTGATCGCGAGCGCTTCGAGCGTCGCGTCGGCCAGCCCATGCGCGTCGGTGAGCCAGCGGTCGACGAGCGAACCGGTGAGGGCGAGCGCGACCAGCGCGACATTGGCAATCACGATCGCCGGGACGAGCCAGTCGCGGCTGCTCGCCGTTCCCGATATGTCGCCGCGCGTCGGATCGGGGACGAGTGTGGTGGCCGACATCGCGGTGAAATGCATGATGACGATGGCGAGCACGGCGAAACCTGCGGGCAGGACGATCTTCTTCCAGCCCTTCGTTCTTGCGAAGGCGAGGAAGGCGGCGAAAAAGCACAGCCCCGATAGCAGCAGCGAGACGAGGATCGGGCCCCAGTCATAGGTCACGCGGGCCGGTGCGATGATCGACGCCATGCCGGTGAAATGCATCGCCGCAACGCCGATGGCCGCGCCGGTCGCCGCGGCGGCGCAGCGTCCCACGCTTGGCGCCTTGCCGAGCAATCGAAAGCTGCACCAGAAGAAACCGATCGCTATGGCGACCGACAAAATGGTCAGGCCGACGTCGAATCGGATCGGCATCGAACCGCGATAGGCGAGCATGGCGACGAAATGCGTCGCCCACACGCCGACGCCCTCGGCCACCGCCGCGACCACGAGCCAGTGATGCCGGCGGGCGTCGACGCAGTGTGTCGAGCGGCCCAGAACGACAAAAAGGCTGATGTTCCCGAGGATGCAGACAAGCGCGGCAATCACGACAAATCGCAGATCGTGCTGATAGACGACGCATTCGAGGACGCTGAACATGCATACTCTCCCCCTGGTCCCCGTCGCTCTTTTGCCTCTCAATTCTAAAGATTGCCTTATTGGGTGGTTGGTAGGCGTATCAGCGCGCCTCGACCACCTCGGCCGGGACGAGCAGGGGCTTGCCTTTTTCGACGATATAAGTCGCGAGCTCGGCGCCGTTCACGGCGGTGCGATTGCGCGCCTTGTGGGCGACGCCGGCCGGCACGAACAGTACTTCCCCGGCCTTCAGCGTCACGGGCGCCTGACCCTCGAGCTGATATTCGAGCGTCCCTTCGATGACGTAGATCACCTCTTCGCCGGGATGGCGGTGCCACGGCGCGACCGCGCCGGGCGCGATGTCGATGCGCGCCTGGACCGTTTCGCGACCGGGCGCCGAGAGGTCGTGGCGTTGGAGGTCGGTGCGGCTGACGCCTTCGGGTACGGGCATCGCCGCGATGGCGGGGCTCGCGAGCAGAAGCGCGGCGGTGGACAGGGTGCGGATGTATCGGGTCATGATGGCCTCCTTGGGCGTGGCTGGGATGGTGGTCCTGGTCGCTTGGGGAGAGTTTCGCCGACACGGCCCCCGAAGGTTACTTGCCGCAAAAAGATTCATCGCATATAGTTAGCATGCTAAGTAAAATGATGAACGAGAAGGCGCGGGCGATGCGGAGATGGAATGCAAAATATCGGCGGATGATTGCCGTGCGCGGGACGTCGTTTGCATGACGGCTCATCCTGCCTTGCTCCCTGCGTTGATGACCCGTGTTGTCGGCGCCGGTGTTTTGTCGGGTCTGACGCGTTTGTCTGGCGGTGCGAACATGGAGAGCTTTGCGTTCGACTGGGGCGAAGGCGAGCAAGCCGGGGGTTATGTGCTGCGGCGAGCGCCATCGGCGGATTATATGGCGGACCGTCCGTTCGGTCATGTGGACGAGGCGGCGCTGGTGATGGCGGCCTATGCGGCGGGGGTGCGGGCGCCCGAGGTGGTGGGCGTGCTGGAGCCGGGCGACGGCATGGGCACGGGCTATGTGATGCGGCGGGTGATGGCGGAGGTGTCGCCGGCGAAGATATTGGCCGATCCGCCGCCGTCGCTGCTGGGCGACCTCGGCCGCGAGCTGGCGCGCATCCACAGCATCCCGCTGAACAGCGTGCCCGCTGCGATCCCGCTGATGGACACGCGCGCGGCGCTGGCCGAGCTTCGGGCGCGCTTCCTGTCGTATGGCGGCGACCGGCCGGCGATCGCGCTGGCGATCCGGTGGTGCGAGGATCATCTGCCTGAGCCCGCGGCGCCGGTGCTCGTGCACGGCGATTACCGGATGGGCAATATCATGGTCGACGCGGACGGGCTGGCGGTCGTGCTCGACTGGGAGCTGGCGCACCGCGGCGATGCGCATGAAGACCTTGCGTTCGGCTGCATGACGGTGTGGCGCTTCGGTGCGCTCGACAAGCCGGCGTTCGGGGTCGGCAGCCTCGACGAGTATTTTGCGGCCTATGAGGCGGCGGGCGGGGTGCGTGTCGACCGCGGCCGCTTCGACTTCTGGCTGGTCTACCGCACGCTCTGGTGGGCGCTGGGCTGCCTGCAGATGGGGCAGGCGTGGCGGAGCGGCGCCGATCCGACGGTCGAGCGCGTCGTGATCGGGCGGCGCACCGCCGAGCAGGAGCTCGATCTGGTGCGGCTGCTCGAAGAGGAAGCGCCCGAAGGCGAGCGGGGAAGGGCGCTGCCCGCGCCTCCCGGCGTTGCACCGGTGCCGACCGGCGAGCCCACGAATGCCGAGATGGTCGAGGCGGTGCAGGGCTGGATCGAGGCATCGATCAAGCCTGCATCGCAAGGCCACGCCAAGTTCGAGGCGGTGGTCGCGATGAACGCCCTCGGCATCGTGCTGCGCGACCTGGGTGCGGGCGTGCGCGCCGAGGATGCGGTGCTCGCCGCCGCCTTGCTCGGCGGCACGACCACGCTCGCCGAGCCCGGCCTGCTTGCAAGGCTGCGCCGCGCGGTGCTCGATAAATGCGCGATCGACAGTCCCAAATATGCCGCGCTCGCCGCGGCGCGTGCCGAGTGGCGCGGATAGCGATAACAGGGAGAGAGACATGGATTTTGCGATGCCCGCCGACTTGCAGGCGTACCTCGACGAGCTCGACGCGTTTATCGAGGCCGAGATCAAACCGCTCGAGCTCGCCGACGACAATATCCGCTTCTTCGACCACCGGCGCGAGCATGCGCGGACCGACTGGGACAATCAGGGCCTGCCGCGCCACGAGTGGGAGGCGTTGCTACGCCAGGCCACCCGCAAGGCCGATGCCGCGGGGCACTGGCGCTTCTCGGCGCCGAAGAAGTATGGCGGCCAGGACGGCAGCAATCTGTGGATGGCGGTGATCCGCGAGCATTTTGCGGCGAAGGGGCTGGGCCTCCACAACGACCTCCAGAACGAGCACAGCATCGTCGGCAACTTCCCCTTCGTCGAGATGTTCGAGCAGTTCGCCACCAGCGAGGAACAGAAGCAGGAGTTCATCCTCGGCGGGTTCGAGGGCAAGCGCCGCACCGCGTTCGGGCTCACCGAGCCCGATCATGGATCGGACGCGACGCATATGGAGACGCGCGGCGTCCGCGAGAGCCGCGATGGCGTCGACGGCTGGCGGATCGACGGGCGCAAGATGTGGATCACCGGCATGCACAGCGCGACGCACTGCGCGACCTTCTGCCGCACCGGCGGGAATGACGGCGACGCGAAGGGCATCACCTGTTTGCTCGTGCCGACGGGCACCCCCGGCATGACGGTCGACGAATATCTGTGGACGTTCAACATGCCGACCGACCATCCGCGCATGACGTTCAGCGACGTGTGGGTGCCGGATAACGCCAGATTAGGCCCCGAGGGCGGCGGCCTCGCGATCGCGCAAAGCTTCGTCCACCAGAACCGCATCCGGCAGGCGGCGTCATCGCTGGGCGCCGCGGTCTATTGCATCGAGGAGAGCGTCAGATACGCGCGCCAGCGCAAGCCGTTCGGCGAGGCGCTGGCGAAGAACCAGGCGATCCAGTTCCCGCTCGTCGAGCTGGCGACGCAGACCGAGATGCTGCGCCTGCTGATCCGCAAGACCGCGTGGGACATGGACAACACCCCGCACAAGGAGGTCGAACGCACCCTCTCCGACAAGGTCAGCATGTGCAACTACTGGGCGAACCGCCTCGTCTGCGAAGCCGCCGACCGCGCGATGCAGGTCCATGGCGGCATCGGCTACTCACGCCACAAGCCGTTCGAACATATCTATCGCCACCACCGCCGATACCGCATCACCGAGGGCGCCGAAGAGATACAAATGCGAAAGGTCGGGGCGTACCTGTTCGGGTATCTGGGGCCGCGGAGAGAAACGATCGGGAAACTGTGAACCGGCCCCGCACGCTTTACGACAAGATATGGGATGCGCACGTCGCCGCCGAGGATGACGGCGAGTCTCTGCTCTATATCGACCTGCACCTGCTTCATGAGGTGACTTCGCCGCAAGCCTTCGCCGGGCTGGCGGCGGCGGGACGGGCGGTGCGCCGCCCCGAGCGCGCGCTCGCCTTGTCCGATCAT
>NZ_JBOHHT010000078.1:0-23958 GCF_050725655.1 Sphingopyxis sp.
CCACCCCAACCCCTCCCCTGAAGGGGAGGGGCTTAAGAGACGACTTCCCGGGCCTGACGCCCGGCTGGCACTATCTCGACACCGCCGCGACCGCGCAGAAGCCGCAGGCGGTGATCGACGCGACGGTCAATGCGATGGGCCGCGATTATGCGACCGTCCACCGCGGCGTCTATGCACGCTCGGCCGACATGACGCTCGCCTATGAGGCGGCGCGGCGACGGATCGCGTCGTTTATCGGCGCGCGAGAGAATGAGATCGCATTCGTGCGCGGCGCGACCGAGGCGATCAACCTTGTTGCCTATTCACATCCGAAGAAGGGCCGCGTGCTGCTGTCGGTGCTCGAACATCACAGCAATATCGTGCCGTGGCAGCTTGCGGGATGGCAGGTCGACGTGTGCCCGCTGACGGCGGACGGCTGCATCGACCTCGATGCCGCCGAAAAGCTGCTCACCCCCGAACACACGATGGTCGCCTTCGCGCATGTCTCGAACGTGCTCGGCAGCCCGCTTGATGTCGCGCGCGCCGCCGAACTGGCGCACCGCGTCGGGGCCGAGTTGCTGATCGACGGTTGCCAGGCCGTGCCGCGGCTGCCCGTCGACGTCGCGGCGCTCGGCTGTGACTATTATGTGTTTTCGGGGCACAAGCTTTACGGCCCGACCGGCGTCGGCGTGTTGTGGAGCGACAAGCTCGATACGTTGCCGCCGTGGCAAGGCGGCGGATCGATGATCGACCGCGTGACCTTTGCAAAGACGACCTACGCGCCCGCCCCCACCCGCTTCGAGGCGGGCACCCCGGCGATTATCGAGGCGATCGGGCTCGCGGCCGCCGTCGATTATGTCGAAGCGATCGGGATCGATGCGATTCACGCGCACGAGGTCGCACTCGTCGGCACGCTGCGCGAGGCGCTCGCGCGCAAGAACAGCATCACGCTGTTCGGACCCGAAAACAGCGCGGGAATCGTCAGTTTTTCGATGGCAGGGGTTCATCCGCACGACATCGGCACTATCTTGGATGAAAGCGGGGTCGCGATCCGCGCCGGACACCATTGCGCACAGCCGCTGATGGAGCATCTGGGGGCACCCGCGACCGCGCGCGCGAGTTTTGGCGTTTACAGCAATGACGACGATGTGGCGGCGCTGATCGATGGCCTCGCCCGCGTCGAGAGGATTTTCGGATGAGCGAGGACCGCATGAGCGATAACGGGATTCGGGTCGAGGAAGTGGAAAGCGTCGAGGCACCGCCGAAGGCGCGCGTCGCGGATGTGGAAACCGCACCCGAGAAATTGGAGCGCAAGCGCGACTATCTCGAAGGCTTCCTCGCGGCCAAGCCAGCGGCGGTCGAACCGAGCGCGGTCGGCGGCGATCTTTATGAGGCCGTGATCAACGCGCTGAAGGACATTTACGACCCGGAAATCCCGGTGAACATCTATGACCTTGGCCTGATCTACAATGTCGAGATCGACGAGGGCCACGCCGTGGTGACTATGACACTGACCACGCCGCATTGCCCGGTCGCCGAATCGATGCCCGCCGAGGTCGAGTTGCGCGTCGGTGCGGTGCCGGGGGTCGGCGATGCCGAGGTCAACCTCGTATGGGATCCGCCGTGGTCGCCGCAGAATATGAGCGACGAAGCGCGGCTCGAACTGGGAATGCTGTGATGACCGAAACAAAAACCCGCACGCGCCCCGCTGCAGTCACGCTCACCGCTGGTGCCGAGGCGCGCGTCGCCGCGCTGATGGCGGCCGCGCCCGAAGGCGCGATCGGCGTGCGGCTGTCGACGCCGCGCCGCGGCTGTTCGGGGCTCGCCTACTCGGTCGATTATGTCACCGAAGAGGTCAAGTTCGACGAGAAGATCGAAACTCCCGGCGGCGTCTTTTACATCGACGGCGCGTCAGTGCTGTACCTGATCGGCAGCACGATGGACTGGGTCGAGGATGATTTCGCCGCGGGCTTCATCTTCGAGAACCCGAACGCCAAGGGCGCATGCGGCTGCGGCGAGAGCTTCACGGTCTAGGCGCGCTTTTCCGCGCTAAACATGCTATAATGCCCCTCTTGAAGCAGGGGCATTATCATGGTTCGTGCCTTCTATCTGGTCTATGCGGCCATATGCTACGCGATATTCTTCGCGACATTCCTGTACCTTGTCGGTTTCGTCGGCAATTTTCCCTTCATCCTCTGGACGGTCGATTTCGCGCGCGAGGCGGAGTCCGCGACGGCGGTCGCGGTCGACATCGCATTGATCGCGCTCTTCGGTATCCAGCATAGCGTGATGGCGCGGCCGACCTTCAAGGCGGCATGGACGCGCATCGTGCCCGCCGCGATCGAGCGCAGCACCTATGTGCTGTTCGCCAGCCTCGCCCTGATCGTGCTGATGCTGTTCTGGCACCAACTGACCGCCCCGGTCTGGACCGTCACCAATCCCCTGGGCGTCGCGATCCTGTGGGCGCTGTTCGGGCTCGGCTGGCTCATCGTCCTCTTCAGCACCTTCCTGATCAATCATTTCGAGCTGTTCGGGCTGCAGCAGGCGTGGTTCGCGCTGCGCGAGCGAGCGTCGGCGCCGCCGGTGCTGCGTCAGCCGCTGTTGTACAAATTCGTCCGTCATCCGCTTTACGCCGGATTCTTCCTCGCCTTCTGGGCGACGCCCGTGATGACGGCGGGGCATCTGCTGCTCGCGGTGGGTCTGTCGATCTATATGCTGATCGCGATCCGGCTGGAGGAGCGGAACCTGATCGACACCTTCGGTGCCGATTATCTCGCCTATCGCGAAACGACGCCAATGCTGGTGCCGGGCACCGGTGGGCGGCGGCGCGCCTAGCGGCAGACGGTCCAGCCCGCCGTCCGCGCCGCCATGTCGAGATGGAAATGATCGGCGTGCGCGCGATTATAGTCGGGCGACAACAGGGTGCTGAACAGGCCGCAGCTTTCGTCGCGAACCTCGTGCAGAAACTCGCTGCGCTTGTCGTCCGGCGACCAGTCGTTGATGAGTGAAATGCGCGTGCCATCGGCCAGGACGAAGGCCGAAATGTCGATCGCGTTGGCGGTCGAATGCTGGCTTTGGTTTGGCTGGCCCGCGATCTTGCGGCAATTATAGCTGCCGAGATTTTCGAGTTCGACGACTTTTTGCCCGAAATATTTCTGCGCGAGCGGCTGGACGACGTCGCGGTTCCATAGCGCCATCGTCGCGGTCACCGCGCAGCCCGGCGCGACATTCGCGGGCCGCATCGTCGGCACGAAACGGTCGCCGGTCAGGATCATGCGCTGGCTCGCGCGGCAAGCGCCGGTGCCGATTGCCGGCCGCCGCAGATAGCCCGCGCCGGCGCGGTCGAAAGCGGCGAAGCAGGCACTGTCGTCACCTGCCAGCGCCACCAGCTTGCGATTCGTCGCCCAGCCCTGCGGATGCGCGAGTTCGAAGCGCGCGCCGGGGATATGCTCGGGATGATCGCGCACCCACTGCATGCCGAGGATCACACCGAGGGTCAGCAGCACCGCGACGGCGAACCAGATCAGATAGGGGCGGAGAGTCTTCATCGTGTCCGTCCATCGGTGCAGCAAATTACCGCTTGTTGAAAGCGCTTTGCGGCTCGATAGCGTTCCGGGTGGCAAAACGCTCGATCCTGATCGTCGGCGGCGGCACCGCGGGATGGCTCACCGCCGCCTATCTCGCCCGCTTTTTCGACCTGCCGCGCAATCCCCGTTTGTCGATCACCTTGCTGGCATCGGACGAGATCGGCAGCATCGGGGTCGGCGAAGGCGCCTTCCCGACGATCCGGAGCACTTTGCAATTCATCGGCATCGACGAAAGCGCGTTCGTGCGCGCGACCTCGGCGACGTTCAAGCAGGGCATCCGCTTCGACGATTGGGTCCGCACGCCCGTCGAAGGCCGGTCGAGCCATTATCTGCACCCGTTCGAGGCCCCCTATCATGGCGACGGATACAGCCTCGTCTCCTATTGGCTGCTCCAGGACGAAAAGGCGCGGCGGCCGTTCGCCGAGGCGATGACGATTCAGAACCGCGTCGCCGAGGCGCAGCGCGCGCCGAAGCGTCCCGGCGAGGGCGAGTTCACCGGCCCGCTGAACTATGCCTATCATTTCGACGCCGCACGGCTGGCCGAGGTGCTGTCGGCGCAGGCGTGTGCGATGGGCGTTACGCACCTCAGCGGCACCCTGACCGGCGTCGGGCTCGATGCGACCAGCGGCGCGATCGACCATGTCGTGACGGCCGAGCACGGGACGCTGGCCGCCGATCTGTATATCGACTGCTCGGGTTTCCGCGCCGAATTGATCGGCGGCGCGCTGCAATCGCCGTTCAAGGGCGTGCGGGACCAGCTGTTCACCGACCGCGCTCTCGCATGCAAGCTGCCCTATGACCGCCCCGACGTGCCGCTGGCAAGCTATACGATCGCGGCGGCGCACGAAGCGGGCTGGACGTGGGACATCGGGCTTGCGGGCGCGCGCGGCATCGGCTGCGTCTATTCGAGCGATCATCTGAGCGACGACCGCGCCGCCGAAATCCTCGCCGCTTATACCGGCGGACGAAGCCATGACGTCAATGTCCGCTCGATCCCGTTCGAAGCGGGTTATCGCCCCGCGTCATGGGTAAAGAATTGCGTCGCGGTGGGATTGTCGGGTGGCTTCCTCGAACCGCTCGAATCGACAGGGCTCGTGATGATCGAGACCGCGGCGGCGATGATCGCCGAGATGTTCCCGCTGAACGGCCCGGTCACCGCGCCCGCGCGGCGCTTCAACGAGCTGATGGCGGCGCGTTACGACAATACGATCAACTTCCTGAAGCTTCATTATTGCCTGAGCCGGCGCGAGGAAGCTTTCTGGCGCGACAATGGCGACCCGGAGTCGATCCCAGAGCGGTTGAAGGACTTGCTTGAGGAGTGGCGCTATCGCCCGCCGGGGCGCTTCGACTTCATCCTCGACCTCGAAAGCTTCGCCTTCTTCAACTATCAGTACATCCTCTATGGCATGGAATATCGCACCGACCTGTCGCCGGTGCGCGACGAGTTTCCCGACACCGCCGAGGCCGAGCGCATCTTTGCGCGGATCAAAAGCTTTGGCGATCGCGCCGCGAGCGAGCTGCCCGCGCACCGCGCGATGATCGACCAGATCAACGCGGGCGGCGCTTACGCCTGAGGCGGGCTATCCTGCGGGTGCGAGCAGCACCTCTTCACGCGCAGCTTCTTCGGTGCCGAGTTGGCCGAGTTCGCCCGTCTCGCGCGCCCTGCGGCCATAGACGAATTCGAACAGCGGCCCCGCCATCACCGTGGTGACGATCGCCATCAGCACCATGATCGCGAACAAGGTCGGGCCGATGATGCCTTTTTGGAGGCCGATATTGATGATGATCAGTTCCATCAGCCCGCGCGCGTTCATCAGTGCGCCGATGCCCATCGCGGTGCGATTATCCTCGCCGGCAAGCCGGGCGGCGAGCCAGCAGGCGCCGAACTTGGCGGCGATCGAGACGAGCAATATGCCCGTTGCGATCGCGAGCAGGGTCAGGCTGTTGACCGTCGTGAGCTGCGTATTGAGCCCCGAGTAAGTGAAGAACATCGGCAGAAGGAAAACGACCGTCATCGGCTCGATCTTCTTCTTGATCTCCTCGGCCAGCAGACCGCGCGGCATGCAGGCGCCGAGCAGGAAGCCGCCGAACACCGCGTGGATGCCGACTGCGTCCATGACGAAGGCAGACATGGCATAGAGCATCAATACGACCGCGAGCAGGCTGTGCGTGAGTTCGCCCTTCGCCTCGACCGCGCGGCCGAGCGGGATCAGCAGTTTGCGACCGACGAAATACATGAAGAGCGCGAAACCGACGCCGCCGATGATTGCGAGCAGCGCAACGCCCGGTCCGGCACCGAAAGTCGCAAGCACGATCGCCAGTACGCACCACGACACCGCGTCGTCGAACGCACCGGCGGTCAGCGACAGCGTGCCGAGCGAGGTGTTCGCAAGGCCGCGTTCGTTGATGATCCGCGCGAGCATCGGGAAGGCGGTAAGCGCGATGCACGCGCCCATGAACAATGTCGCCGGCCCCTGCCCCAAGCCTTCGGTGAACAGGTCGGGGATATTGAGCAGGAACGGCGTGATCGCCGCCGCGAACAGGAACGGTGCGATGATCCCGGCCGCCGATACGCCAATCGCGCTCTTGGCCTTCGACTGAAAATGGTCGAGCCGCAGCGTGGTGCCGACGAGGAACATGTAGAGGCCGACGCCGAACTGCGCGCCGACATAAAGGACATTGCGCGTTTCCTTGGGGAAGAGCGACGCCTGGAATTCGGGGAAAAACAGACCGAAGAGCGAGGGGCCGAGTACCACACCGGCGATCATCTCGCCGACCACCTGCGGCTGGCCCATAAAGCGGTGCGCCAACCATCCGACGACACGGCAGACGAGCAGGATCACCGCGATCTGAAGGAAGAAATGGATGCTGTAATCGCTCGGCGTATAGCTTTGCGCCGCGTTCGCTGCCGGGCCGTGCGCGCCGAGAATGTCGCCGATCGCGCGAACCAGTTCATCGAACATATTTGATACCAATTTCCCTCTCCCACCATAGCGTCCGCGATCTGAATTACGCCGCTATCCGCCTGTCCCCGACATCAGGAGGCATGAAAGCGCCGCGAGCGCAATGCCGCGCCCGCAATTGGGCGCGCCCGCACTTGTCGATTTCCCGCGTAGCGATCATTTTTGTTGCGGGCCGGTCACAGTGTAGTAACATACCTACACATGAACGATCACAACATGCCTTGATTTTGCATCAGCGAGGGTGGTCATGAAGCGCGTCACGAGCCGCGAACTCAATCAGGACGTCAGCCGCGCGAAGCGATTCGCGCTCGTCGAACCGGTATTCGTCACCGACCGTGGGCGGCCCACGCACGTCCTGATCAGCATCGACGCCTGGCGGCAGCTGAGCGGCGAGCACGAGACGATGGCGCAATTGCTCGCCGCCCCGCCAGGCGACATCGCGCTCGATCGCGGGCATCTGCGCAAGGCGCTGGACGGGCGCGGCTGATGTTCCTGCTCGACGCCGAAATCCTGTTCGACCTGCGCCATGCCCGCGCCGACGGCGATGGCGCCGCGCTCGCCGGATGGGCGCAACGCACGTCGCGGCAATCGATGTTTCTGTCGGCGCTCTCGCTCGTCGAGCTGGAAAATGCGGCCGCGCTGGCAGCGAAGCAGGGCGAGGCCGAGGGCGCGGCGTGGCGCGAATGGTTCGACGGACAAGTGCTGCCCGCATTCGAGGGTCGCGTGCTGCCGGTCGATCTGACCATTGCGCGCCGCCGGGCCGCGCTCCCGCTCGACAATGACCGCGACGCGCTCCTCGCCGCGACCGCGCTCGAACATGGGCTGACGTTCGTGAGCTATCGCGGCGCGGCGTTTCGCGGCGCGCGGCTGAAGCTGCTCGACCCCAGCCGGATCGCCGCCGACGTGTGCGAGGACGACGACTGGCGGGAAGCGACACGCGCGCGGTCGCCGTGGATCCGGAACCTGTTTATCCGGGGGTGACGCTCAGGCGGCCATCAGCACCGGCCATGGGTCGTCGTCGTTGGCAGCGGGGTTGCGCGCATCACGGCGATCAAACCCGCCAGAAACAATGCAAAAACCATGTTTGCCCTTCCCATCCCCGAAAGTCAGGAGATAGGTCGCTGCGCCGCGCAAACAAGCGGCGCGCGCGGAGTCAGGTCACAGCGGGACGAAGCTCACCGTCAGCCCGTCCTTCGGCCGCGGGATCGGCAGTACCTGCCATTCGGGCGCATAGCCGTCGGCGACGGTGATGCGATGCGTCGTGATGACGTGGTGGAAAAAGATCTTCGCCTGCATGTAAGCAAAGTGCAGCCCGAGGCACATATGCGCGCCGCCGCCGAAGGGCACCCAGGCATATTTGTGCCGCTCGCGCGCGACCTCTGGCGAAAAGCGCATCGGGTCGAACTTTGCGGGTTCGGGCCAATGTTCTTCCATCATATGGGTGAAGGCGGGGCTGACGCCGACCGAGGTGCCCGCGGGGATGCGGTAGCCGCCATATTCGAAATCCTTGAGCGCGCGGCGCGGGAAGCTCGGCACCGGGGGCACGAGGCGGAGGGCCTCCTTGAACGCCCATTCGGTCATTTCGAGCTGGCCGAGGCTGTTATGGCCGACGCCCTCGCCCGCCGGCGACACGGCGAGCATTTCCTCGCGCAGCCTGTCCTGCCATTCGGGATGGCGCGCGAGTTCCCAGACCATCGATGTGATCGAGCTGGTGATCGTGTCGTGTGCCGCCATCATCAGGAAGTTCATATGGTCGACGATCGCCTCGACGCTCATATAGTCGCCATTGTCGTCGCGCGTGCGGCAAATCTGGCTGAACATGTCCTCGCCCGTGCCCTCGCGCCGTTCGGGCACCATCTTGCCGAAATAGTCGACCAGATAGGCGCGCCCCTTGGCACCGCGGCCCATCGCGGTGAAGGGCAAGGGTACGCGCACGACGCCGATCGACGCCTGCACCATGTCGACGAACGCCTTGTTGACCTTGTCCGCCTCGGGTCCGAAGGGGATGCCGAGGAAGCTGGTCGCGGCCAGATCCAGCGTCAGATCCTTGATCGCGGGATAGAATTTGAAGGTCTTGCCGCTCCACTGGCCGATGCGGTCCTTGATTCCCTCGTTCAGCGAATCGGCATAATGGCGCATCGGTTCGGGCTTAAATGCGACCGAGAGGATCTTGCGGTCGGCGCGATGCTTTTCGAAATCCATCAGCATCAGCCCGCGCGGGAAGAGCAGGTTGAGCACCGGCCCCCAGCCCTGTTCGGACGAGAATATCTTCTCGCGGTCGAACATGACGAGTTCGTTCGCCTCGGGCCCGTGGAGCGCGACGCTGCGCCCGCCAAAGCTGTTGTTGCGATAGACGCGGCCATATTTGGCAACCATGCGGTTGGTGAAGCCGCGATAATCGCCGAGCTGTTCGAGCGTGTTGCCGATCACCGGCATGCCGTCCTCGCCCGGGATATGGTCGATCGCGCTGTCGGAATTGCGCGGCAGCCAGTGCCGCGTCTCGGGACCGAAGCGCTTTTCGGACCAGTTGCTCGTCTGCTGGATATTCGCGGGCGCGTTCATCGGGTCAATCCTCGTCCATTCTGCTTTGCCCTGATGCGTAACGAACTACTGACACTGATGCAAGTAACGCTTTGGCGGGGGTGGGATAGCATTCACCGCAAATTCAACTCGACTCGTGCAAACCAGCGCCCAAGGTGACGGGTCGCAACCGTTGGACCCAAAAGGACAAAGCTATGGCGAAGAGTTTGAAGCGCCCCCTCTCCATCGCCCTCGGCGTTCTCGCGACGACGACGCTTGGCGGCTGCTATTCCGGCGATGTCTATGGTGCGAGCTATGCGTCGGGCGGCGATTGCTCGTCGCGCTACGGCGACGCCTATTATGACAGCGACGGCTATGCCTATGACGATGGTTATGGCTATGACTGCTACGATGGCGCCGACTATGGCGGCGGCTTTGCCCAGATCGGCTTCGGCGGCGGCTGGTACGACGATTATTATTACCCCGGCTATGGCATGTGGATGTTCGACAATTACCGTAACCGCTATCCGCTGCGCGACCGGTATCTGAACTATTGGGGCGGGCGCCGTGCGTGGTGGAAGCATCATGGCGGGCGCGGCGACTGGAAGCCGGGACGCCCCGGCGGCTGGAATCGCGGCGATCACGACGGCCGTCCGGGCGATGGCCGCCCGGGCCGCCCCGGTGGCTGGAACCGCGGCGACCGCGACAATGACGGCCCGCGCGGCACGCGTCCGGGCCGGCCGGGCGACGGTGTTACCGGCACAGCGCCGGGGGCGAACAATCCTGGACGCCCCGGTCGCCCCGACTGGGGCGCTGGCCGTCCACGCCCGGCGGTTCCGCGGGACGGCACCGCCGGGCGTCCGCGTCCGGTGCGCAACATGCCGGCGACCGAGCCCGGCGAGATGTTTTCGACGCCGCGCGGCGATCGCGGAGGCGCCCGCCCGCCGCGTCAGCGCCCTGCCCCCTCGGCGATGCCCGATCGCGCCCCGCGCACCGAACGGCCCGCGCCCGCCTATCGCCCGCCCGCGCCGCAGTCGGCCCCGGTGGTGCGCAGCGCCCCCGAACCGCGCCAGGCCCCGTCCCGGGGACGCGCGCCCAGCGACCGTCGCAACGACGCGCGCCCCGACTAGGAATCAGGCCGGCGGCGCGGCCTGCGTCGCCGGCCCGTCCTTCACGCCAGCCGACACCACGGTCGCGGCGACAAGGTCGCCGACGACGTTCAGCGTCGTGCGGCACATGTCGAGGAAACGGTCGACGCCGAGGATCAGGCCGATACCTTCGGGCGGCACCCCGACCGAGGCGAGGATCAGCGCGATGACCGGGAGCGATCCCGCGGGGACGCCCGCGGTCCCGATGCCGCCCAAAATGCACACGAGCATCACGACGATCTGCTGCTGAAGCGTCAGGTCGATGCCGAAAAATTGCGCAAGGAAGATCACCGTCACACCTTCGAACATCGCGGTGCCATTCTGGTTCGCGGTCGCCCCGATGGTGAGCACGAAACGCGCAACCTTGTCGGGCAGGCGCAGCTGGTCGTGCGCAACGCGGAGTGCCGTCGGCAGCGTCGCGTTCGACGAGGCCGTCGCGAACGCCATCAGGAACGCCTCCTGCGTCTGGCGAAAGAAAGTGACGGGCGATTTCCCCGCCAGCGTCTTCAACAGGATGGGGAAGACGATGAACATCTGGAGCGCGAGCGCAAGCAGCACGACGCCGACATAGGCCGACAGCCGGATGATGAGATCCCAGCCGAACTGCGCGGCGAGGTTGAACATGAAACAGAAGACCGCGATCGGTGCGAGCTGGATGACGAGCCCGATCAGCTTCATCACCACCTCGAACACACCCTCGATCGCGGTCTTCAGCGCCTCGGTCTGCGAGGTGCGGACGAGCATCAGCCCGATGCCGAAGAAGAGCGCGAAGAACATGACGGCGAGGACGTCATTCTCGCCCATCGCGGCGAACAGGTTGTCGGGGACGATCGCGACAACCGCGTCCATCCCGGTCTTCGCCTCGCCCGCGCGGTCGGCGATGGCTTTGGCCCCCTCCGCGCCCTCGGCGATCAGCGAGCGCGCAAGCGCGGGATCGACCCCCGCGCCGGGCTGAAGCAAATTGACGACGGCGAGGCTTATGATGACCGAAATCGTCGACACCACGATCGTATAGACGAGCGTTCGCACGCCGACCGATTTCAGCGCGCGCATCTCGCCCATTTCGGCGACCCCGACGATCAGCGCCGAGACGAGCAGCGGGATGACGAGCATGAACAGCAGGCGCAGGAATATCTGCCCCAGCGGTCCGGTCACATAGGTAGTGATCGTCTCCACCCAGGCGGCGTCCGGCGCGCCATAGTGGACCGCCAGCCCAATGATGAGACCCGCGAGAAAACCGACGAGCATGCGCCAGCGCAGCCGCCGGGCGCGCGCCTCATCGCGCTCCGCCCCGTCGATCACCGCTGCTTCGGCCATGCTCGGCTCCTTGCTCGCCCCCGGTTGGGCGTCCCGAAGCCCGCGTGTTACGCGCCGTCGGCCGCTGGCTTATTCTCCCCCGCGTCATCACTATCACGAATATCGAGCCCGCGGGTTCCATGATGCGGCGTATGCGATGGCGCATGCGGCCGCTCGAGGTCGGCCGGTTCGGGCTCTTCCAGCATGCCTTCCCATTTCGTGATGACCGATGTCGCGACGGCGTTGCCGACGACGTTGGTCGCGGTGCGGCCCATGTCGAGGAACTGGTCGATCGCAAAGATCAGCGCGACACCCTCGACGGGCAGGTCGAACATCGCGAGCGTCGCGGTGATCACGACGAGGCTGGCGCGCGGCACCGCGGCGATGCCCTTCGACGACACCATCAGCGTCAGCAGGATCAGGATCTGCTGCGTGATCGACAGCTCGATGCCATAAGCCTGCGCGATGAAGAGCGTCGCAAAGCTCGCATACATCATCGATCCGTCGAGGTTGAAGCTGTAGCCCAGCGGCAGCACGAAACCCGAGATCCGGCGCGGCACGCCAAACCGGTCCAGCTGTTCGAACAGTTTCGGCATCGCGGCCTCGGACGAGGCGGTCGAGAAAGCGATCAGCAGCGGCTGGCGGATATAGCGGATCAGCGAGAATATCCGGCGGCCGAGGAAGATCGCGCCCGCGCCGAGCAGGATGACCCACAGCACGACGAGCGAAAGATAGAATTCGGTGACCAGTTCGGCATAGGTGCCGAGGATACCGAGGCCATATTTCGCGACCACCCCCGCGAGCGCGCCGAACACCGCGATCGGCGCCAGACGCATCACATAGCCGGTGATCTGCAGCATCAGTTCGGCGAGCGCCTCGGCGCCGCGAACCAGCGGCTTGCCCTTTTCACCGATCGCCGTCAGGCCGACGCCCGCGAACAGCGCAAAGACGAGAATCTGGAGGACATTGTTGTCCGCCATCGCCTGGAAGATATTCTTCGGGAAGACATGCTCGATGAACTCGAACAGATCGAGCTTCTTGACCTCGCCCACCTCGGCGATCGAATGCGCCCCAACGGCGAGGTTCAGCCCCGCGCCGGGCTCGAAGAAATTGACCATGATCAGGCCGAGGCTGATCGAAATCAGGCTGGCGAGGATGAACCAGGCGATCGCGCGGGTGCCGATGCGGCCGAGCGCCGAGCTGTCGCCCATATGCGCGATGCCCGCGACGAGCGTGCCGAGAATCAGCGGCGCGACGACCAGCTTGATCAGATTGAGGAAGATCGTCGAAAGCGTACTGAAGCTGCGCAGCCAATAGGTGAAGGCTTCGCTGTCGGCGGGAACATACACCCGCACCAGATAGCCGGTGATGACCCCCAGGATCATACCGATCAGAATATATAAAGTCAGGCGATGGCCCATAAATTACTCCCCTGTCCCGCCGCGGCGGGTTCTTATGGCGCGGAGGTAACAGCCTGATCGTCGTCGGGCAATCTCAGGTCAGGAAAAACACGATCGCAAAGCAGGTCGAAACGCCGGTGATGATATTCAGCGGCACGCCGATCTTCACGAAATCGACGAAGCGGTAATCGCCCGCGGCATAGACGATCGTGTTCGTCTGATAGCCGATCGGCGTCGCGAAGCAGGCCGACGCGCCGATCATCAGCGCGATCACCAGCGGACGCGGATCGACGCCAAGCTCGGCGGCAATCGCGAGCGTCACCGGGGTCATCAGCGCCGCGACCGCATTGTTACTGAGCAGTTCGGACAGGATCAGCGCGAAGAAATAAATGCCGAAGATGAGCACCCAGGCAGGCTGGCCGGCGAGCATCGGTTTGACCCAACCGACCATCATCGCCACCGCCCCGCTCTGTTCGAGCGCGAGCCCGACCGCGAGCATCGCGAAGATCAGGATCAGCACGTCGCCGTCGATCGTGCCCCACGCTTCCTCGCTGTCGATGCAGCGGGTGACGAGAATGACGCCGATCGCGATGATCGCCGCAACGCCGATCGACATGATGTCGAGCGCCGCGAGCGCGACCACCGAAAACATGCACAGGATCGCAATCCACGCCTTGCGCCGCCGGAACGCGCGGACCTTGGCAAGATCGGCGCCGATCAGGTGCGGGTTGTCGCGCAGCGCCTCGACTTCGCGCGCGCCGCCCGCGACGAGCAGACGATCGGCGGGGCGAATGCGGACGCTGGCAAGGTCCGGCCCCGGTTCGTGCGCCGGGCGGTCAAGGCCGATGATGCGCGCGCGGATCTTTTGCAGGAAGGGTATGTCGATCAGCCGCTGGCCGATCGCCGGATGGTTCGACGCAATCATCGTTTCGACGACCATGTCGCCCTCGGCGGGCTCGCCGCTACCGATACCGAGGCCGAAGCGCCCCTGTTCGCGCCAGGTCATCAGCGTCGCGCCGTCAACGCGCAGGATCACGCGGTCGCCCGCCGCGAGCGTCCAATGCTCCAGATCGCCGCCATGGACAACGGCCGAACTACGCCGCACGCCGACGATGCGGCCCGAACGCGGCAGGTCGCGGAATGCCTCGACGGTCATGCCAACCAGATCATCATCCTCTCCCAGCACCAGCTCGGTCAGATATTGATGTGCATCGTGGGTGCCGCCCGGCCCTTTGATCGGCTTGTCCGCAGGCAGCAGCCACCACATGAGCGCGAGGCCGATCATGCCCGACGCGGCGGTCACAAGACCGATCGGCGTGATTTCGAAAATGCCGAAGCGTTCCATGCCGGCCTCGCGCACGATCCCGTCGACGACGAGGTTGGTCGAGGTGCCGATCAGGGTCAGCGTGCCGCCTAGCACGGCAACAATCGACAGCGGCATCAGCAGCTTTTTCGCGCTCACCCCCGTGACGTCGGCGAGCTTCATCATGATGGGGAGCAGCACGACGACAACGGGGGTGTTGTTGAGGAAGGCCGAGGCGAAAAGTGCCCCCACAAGCACCTCGACGATAGCCAGCCGCGGATGTTTTTCGGCGCGCACCATGATCGCGTCGGCGACGCGCTGGATCACGCCGGTGCGGATCAGCGCGCCCGACAGCACGAACATCGCGCCGATGACGATCGGCGCCGAGTTCGAGAAGACCGAATACATGCCATCGGCATCGAGGATGCCGAGCGCAAGATAGGTACAGGCGCCGAGGATCGCGATGACGGTCGCGGGCAGCCGCTCCATCAGGAAGCCGACGAACATCGCGGCGAGAATGATCAGCGACAGGACGGCCTGATGTGCCTCGATGAACGTCCGGATCGCTTCGATCATGTCAGCCGTTCTGCGCCCTGTGCAGCAATTTATGATCGGCGAGGACGAGCGCCATCATCGCCTCGACCACCGGCGCGCCGCGAATACCCACGCAGGGGTCGTGGCGGCCCTTGGTGACGATGTCGGTCGCCTCGCCCGCCTTGTTGATCGTCGGCACCGGGGTCAGGATCGAGCTGGTCGGCTTGAACGCGACGCGGACGACGACGGGCTGGCCGGTCGAAATACCGCCCGCGATGCCGCCGGCATTGTTCGACAGGAAATCGGGGCGGTTGCTGCCATCGGTCGCGGGACGCATCGGGTCGGCATTTTCCTCACCGCGCAGGCGCGCCGCGTGGAAGCCCGCGCCGATCTCGACCCCCTTCACCGCGTTGATCCCCATCATCGCGGCGGCAAGATCGCTGTCGAGCTTGGCATAGATCGGCGCGCCCCAGCCGGCGGGAACGCCGCTCGCGGCGCATTCGATGACGGCGCCCAAGGAACTTCCCGCCTTGCGCGCAGCGTCCATCAGCGCTTCCCAGCGCTGCGCCGCGGCGGGATCGGGGCAGAAAAAGGGATTGCGGTCGATTTCCTCGAGGTCGAAATTCGCGGGGTCGATCGCATCGCCGCCGATCTCGGCGACCCAGGCATGGATCTGCACCTCTGGGATGACCAACCGCGCAACGCCGCCCGCGGCGACGCGCGCCGCGGTCTCGCGCGCGCTCGACCGGCCGCCGCCGCGATAGTCGCGGATGCCGTATTTGGCGTCATAGGCGTAATCGGCGTGGCCGGGGCGATAGGCCCCTGCGATCTCGCCATAATCCTTCGAGCGCTGGTCGACATTCTCGATCATCAGGCTGATCGGGGTGCCCGTCGTCTTGCCCTCGAAAGTGCCCGACAGGATGCGCACCTGATCGGGTTCCTGCCGCTGCGTCGTGTGGCGCGACTGGCCGGGGCGGCGCTTGTCGAGATAGGGCTGGATGTCGGCTTCGGAGAGCGATAGCCGCGGCGGACAACCATCGACGACGGCGCCCAACGCGGGGCCATGACTCTCCCCCCAGGTCGTGAAGCGAAGGACGCGTCCGAAGCTGTTGAAACTCATGCCCGAGCCGTCCTGTCCATGAATTCGATCCGGTTGCCGAAAGGATCTTCGGTAAAGAAACGGTGGCGGCCGTCGATGGGGCTGTCGTCGTGTGTCGCATAGCCCGCAGCCTCGATTCGCGCCCGGAGCACGTCCAGTCCTTTGGTCGAGAGCGCGACATGCGCCTTTTTCGCTGGCCGAAAATCTTTCTCGGCGCCGAGATGAAGCTGACGATCCGCTAGCGCGAACCAGCAGCCGCCGCGCGCCGCCATGTCGGCCGGCTTGGGCAATTCAGTCAGCCCCAGCAGCGCTCCAAAGAAGGAACGCGCACGCATCTCACCGCCGACGGGTATGGCAACTTGCACATGATCGATGGCCAATGCGAAATCCATCTCAGCGCGATGGCGGGATTCGCGTCGCAATTCAAGCACCGCGGATTTGTTGCGTTCAGCCGAGACGGCCAAATGCGGGCGCATAGTCCGCGCGACCACCTGGCGGCCAAGCCGCGTCCGAGTCCAGCATCGTCGCCATGAAATGCGGCCCCGCAAAGGGCGAAACGAAGCGCCCGGCAAGCTCGGGCGAATAGCCGAAGCGCGGGTAATAGCCCTCGTGACCAAGGACGAAGCTGATTGCGACGCCTTGTTCGCGTAGCGCATCGAGGCCGGCGCGGATCAGCGCGTCGCCGATGCCCTGCCCCTGTCGGCCCGGCAGAACAGCGACGGGCGCCAGCCCGGCGGCAACTAATGGCTGGCCATCGGCCTCGACGTCCATTCGGCTGAACAGTATATGCCCGACGATCGCGCCGTCCCGTTCGGCGACGAGCGACACCAGCGTGTCGCCGTCTGCCTCGATCATCCGCACCAGTTCGGCTTCGCCCTGATAGCCGAACTCGGTCCCCGCGAAAGCGGCCCGGATAATCGTGTCGACGGCATCGGCATCCGCCGCGGTCGCGGCGCGGATGCCGACTTCGTCAGACAAGCGCGATGTCCGGCGCGTCTTCCTGTTTCATGCCGACGGTGTGGTAACCCGCATCGACATGGTGCGTTTCGCCCGTGACGCCCGACGCAAGGTCGCTGAGCAGGTAGAGTGCCGAGCCGCCCACATCGTCGATCGTGACGTTGCGGCGCAGCGGGGCGTTGTGCTCGTTCCATTTGAGGATCAGGCGGAAATCACCGATCCCCGACGCCGCGAGGGTCTTGATCGGGCCGGCCGAGATCGCGTTCACGCGCACGCCCTGCGGGCCATAGTCGTTCGCGAGATATTTGACGCTGGTTTCGAGCGCCGATTTCGCAACGCCCATGACATTGTAATGCGGGATCACCTTTTCGGCGCCATAATAGCTCAAGGTCAGCAGCGAGCCGCCGCCATTGCCCGTTTCGGGGTCGAACGGCGTCATCATCGATGCCGCGCGCCTGGCGACCGCGGTGAAGCTGTAGACGCTGATGTTCATCGTCATCAGGAAGTCGTCGAGCGTCACATCGGCATAATGGCCGCGCAGCGCCTCCTTGTTGGTAAAGCCGATCGCATGGACGACGAAGTCGATCGTCGGCCAGCGCGACGAAAGCGTCGCGAACGCGGCGTCCAGATTGTCCATGTCGGACACATCGCAATCGATCAGGAAATCGCAGCCAAGTTCGTCGGCGAGCGGCTTCACCCGCTTCAGCATCACATCGCCCTGATACGAAATCGCCAGTTCAGCGCCCGCGCCGTGCAGCGCCTTGGCAATGCCCCACGCAAGCGACTTGTCATTCGCCAGGCCCATAATCAGCCCGCGCTTGCCAGTCATCAGACCCGTCATTTTGTGTCTCCGGTCTTTTCAATAATCACATCGTCGACGCGCCCAATAGCGTCGTGGCCCAAATCCTCAACCTCGACGAGCGCGGCGTTGAGTTCGGCGCCCATCACCATACCCAATCCGACGAGGTAGAAAAAGAAGAGTGCGACCATCACACCCGCGAGACTGCCGTAGGTTGCGTCATAGCTGAGCAGGCTGGCGAGCAAGGGCGGCAGCGCGAGGGTGACGCCGATCCACCACAAAGTTGTGAACAAGGCGCCGGGCCATTTGGGAAATTGCCGCCGCCGGTACTTCGACGGCGTAAGGCTATAAAAAAGCATGTAAATCGCAAGGAACAGACCGAATCCCGACACGCCGCGCGAGATCGCGACGACGCCGACCGACTGATATTTTTCGGGGAGCACGCGGGTAACGAACTGTTCGATCCCGACGATCAGCACCTGCATGCTGAACGACAGCAGCATCAGCACGACCGCGCCGGTGATGATGCCGATCGACAGCAGCCGATA
The DNA here is from genome assembly GCF_050725655.1 of Sphingopyxis sp. Classification (GTDB taxonomy): domain Bacteria; phylum Pseudomonadota; class Alphaproteobacteria; order Sphingomonadales; family Sphingomonadaceae; genus Sphingopyxis. The sequence goes on from NZ_JBOHHT010000078.1 coordinate 18,134, forward strand.
GTGGAAGAAGCCCTTCGAAAAATGCGTGCCATAGGCGCGGCGCAGGATGTCGCGCACCGTCTCGATCAGGCTGCCGACGGTCCACAGCGCGACGAGCGCGCCGAGCCAGAGGAAGATGCCGGTGCGTGCGGTCATCACTTCGCGGATCGGACCCGACAGCGCCTTGGCGACCGTCGGCGGCATCGTCGAAAACACCGCCTCGATCGCCGCTTCGCCGCCGACGCTGCCGCCAAAGATCGACAGCGCGGCGGCGAGCAGGATGAAAAAGGGGAAGAGCGCGATCAGCGCCAGGTAGGCGAGATTGCCCGCGTGGATGAATCCATCAGTATAGGTGCCGACGACGACGCGGCGGGCGATGCGATAGGCGCGGGTGCCGGGCGCCAATTGTTCGCGCCCGCGCGCGATGACGCCCTCGGCGCGCGCGCGCAGCTTGACGCGCTTGGCGCGCTCGGCGCGCGCCTCGGGCGAGTGCGGCGAATGGCCTTCGGCCAGGAATTCCTTGCCGACCTCGTCGGCGACCTCGCGTTCAAGCGCGGCGACGATTTTCTTGTCGCTGGCGTCAGCCACGCATCATACGCCCAGTTCCGCCCGCACGTCGCGCGGATCGGTCCATTCGCTGAGCAGCTTGATCAGCGCCTCGTCGTCGATGGGCAGGTCGACCATCAGCCGTACGAGCTGGTCGCCGCGGCCGCCGCTTTTCTGGCTGAACCCCTTGCCTTTGAGGCGCATCACCTTGCCCGACGAGGAGCCGGCGGGGATCGACAGCATCACCGGACCGTCGACGGTCGGCACCTTGATCTTCGCGCCCTTGACCGCCTCGTTCAGCGTCACCGGCAGGTCGAGGCGGATGTTCGCGCCCTCGCGTTCGTAAAAGGGATGATCCTTGACCGTGATCGTCACGATGCCGTCGCCGGTGCCGCCCGGTCCGGCCTGCCCCTTGCCGGCAAGGCGCATCTGCGTGCCGGTTTCGACGCCGGCGGGCAGTTTCAGGTCGATCGTCGCGCCATCGGCGAGCGCAATGCGCTGCGGCGCCTGCGTCGCGGCGTCGATGAAGCTGACCGACAGGCGATAGGCGACGTTGGCGCCCTTTTGCGGCGGCGCGCTGCGCCCGCCGAAGCCGCCGAACGGCCCGCCGTTCGAACCGCCGCCGCGACCGAACAGTCCTTCGAAAATATCGCCGAAATCGGAGCTCTCGTTGCCGAACCCGCTGAAACCGCCGGGACCCGTGCGCTGGTCGCCGCGAAAACCGCCGCCGCCGCCATAGCCGAAGGGCATCGCGGGATTGCCCTCGCCGTCGATCTCGCCGCGGTCGAACTGCGCGCGCTTCGTCTTGTCGGACAATATGTCATACGCCTTGGTGACAGCGGAGAATTTCTCCGACGCCTTCGGGTTGTCCTTGTTCTTGTCGGGGTGCAATTCCTTGGCGAGCTTGCGGTACGCGGACTTGATTTCCGCTTCGCTTGCATTCTTCGCAACATTCAGGGTGGAATAGGGATCGGCCATTTTGCTCCTGTAGCCCGATAAGTGACTGGGCGTGAAGCCCGATTGCGCGTCGATGTGGTAATGTCCCGCCGAAGGTCAAGTTCCCTCTATATCGCGCTCGACCATGCCTGCACGGCGCATTATGACCGCCGGATGAGCGACGATCCCTTTACCCTGTTCGACAGCTGGTTCGCCGAAGCGCGCGCCAGCGAACCCAATGACGCCAACGCGATGGCGCTCGCGACGGCGACCGCCGATGGGCACCCGTCGCAGCGCATGGTGCTGCTCAAGGGTCATGGGCCGCACGGCTTTGTCTTCTATACCAACCTCGACAGCCGCAAGGGCGGCGAGCTGGCAGCGAACCCGCATGTCGCGCTGCTCTTTCACTGGAAATCGCTGCGCCGCCAGATCCGCATCGAGGGCGCGGTAACGCCCGTCGACGACGCCACCGCCGACGCCTATTTCGCGACGCGCAGCCGCGACAGCCAGCTTGGCGCCTGGGCGAGCGACCAGTCGCGGCCGCTCGCCAGCCGCGAGACGTTCGAGGCGCGTTTCGAAGAAATGCAGGCGCGGTTCGAGGGACAGGATGTTCCGCGCCCGCCGCGCTGGTCGGGCTGGCGCGTTAATCCTTCGGCTATCGAGTTCTGGCAGGATCGCGCCCACCGGCTGCACGAGCGTACCGTCTTCACCCGCACCGGCGCCGGCTGGACGAAAGGATTGCTGTATCCATGAGCGCACCCCGCCGCCTGCCGATCACCCAGGTCGATGCCTTTGCCGACCGTCCCTTTGCGGGCAATCCCGCTGCGGTGATGCCGCTCGAGGAATGGCTCGACGACGCGACGTTGCAGGCGATCGCGGCCGAGAATAACCTCGCCGAAACCGCCTTCCTGGTGCCTGACGAAAGCGACGAAGCCGATTATGAGCTGCGCTGGTTCACCCCGGCGCTGGAGGTGGCATTGTGCGGCCATGCGACGCTCGCGAGCGGGCATGTCCTGCTGACGGCGGCGCAGTGGCGGAGCGACATGACCTTCCGTACCCGCAAGGCTGGTATCTTGCGCGTCGCGCGGAACGGCGAAGACGACGGTTATAAAATGGCGCTGCCCGCCTATACGCCCGCGCCGAAGCCGATGCCCGACATCGTCCGCGCGCTGGGCGGCGATCCGGTCGAGACGATGTGGCACGATGGCGGTTATGCACTGATCGCCTATCGCGACGCCGCGAGCGTCCGTGCGCTGACGCCCGACCTGCGCGCGCTGAAAGAGGGCGGCGACATCCTCTATATCGTGACCGCCCCGGGCGCCGACGACCCCTCGGGCGCCGACGTCGTCAGCCGCGCCTTTGCGCCCGGGGCCGGGATCGACGAGGACCCGGTGACCGGATCGGCGCACAGCGTGCTCACCCCCTATTGGACGGTGCGGCTGGGGCGCGACCGGTTCGCGGCGTATCAGGCGAGCGCGCGCGGCGGGCATGTCGGCTGCCGCCTCGACGGCGATATGGTCGAACTGACCGGAACCTGCGTCACGACGCTGGTGGGGGATTTTTTGCTCTGAAGCAAAAAGCCCCTCCCCTTCAGGGGAGGGCGGAAAATTCAAAGCGCCGCGGTCAGGTCGGCGAGATGCCGGCGCAGCGCCGGGAACTGATCGTCGCTGGTGACGCCGAGCCGGACGATCGTCAGCCGCTGCGACGGCGAGACGATGATATATTGCCCCTGATGCCCGATGCACGCGAACAGGTCGTTCGGACCGCGATCGGGCCATAAAGCGGGGGTGATCCCCGCCGGGCGCCGGCGGTTGAGCCAGATATGCCCGCCATAACCCGCGTCGTTCGCCGACGGGGTCAGCATGAAGCGCATCCAGGTTTCGGGGAGCAATCGCTGGCCGTTCACGACGCCATGATTGCGCAGGAATTCGCCGAACTTCGCATAGTCGCGCGCGGTCGCGTGCATGATCGATCCGCCGATCATCGTGCCGTGCGCATCATATTCGGGGGTCAGGCTGGTCATGCCGAGCGGTTCGACCAGCCGGCCGCCGATGAAGTCGCGCATCGCGTCGCGCCGCGCATCGGGATTTTCCGACGGGGTCAGCGTGTCGGCGAGAATGTCCGACAGGATGACGCTGGTCGCCGAGCTGTAGTTGAAGACCTCGCCCGGCTGTGCCGCCGCGGGCTTGGCCTCGGCGAAACCCGCCATGTCGCCCGCTCCGCTACCGAACAGCATCGCGACGGTATCGCCCTGCCACACCGGATCGCCATTTTCGACATGCTCGAGCCCCGACGACATATGGAGCAGGTTGCGCAGCGTGATCGCGCCGCGCGGATCGCCGCTGCGCTGCCACGCCGCCACAGGTGCCGGCCCGTCGAGCGACAATTGCCCGTCGGCGACGAGGAAGCCGGTGAGCACCGCGGTGATGCTTTTTGCCATCGACCAGCTGATCAGCTTCGATTCGGGGCCAAAGCCCGCGGCATAGCGTTCGTAAATCGGCTCGCCGTCGCGCAGCACGAGCAGCGCGCGCGTCTGCCCGACATCGTCGGCGAACAATGCGTCGGCGCGCGCGCGGATCGCGGCGGGAAGCGCGGGCAGCGCCTGCGGCGTCTCGACCGCCGCGACGCCGTCGAGCGACGCGCCGAATTTCGGCGTCGGCGATGCGGGCGCGATACCGCCCTGCCCCGCCGCCTGGCTCAGCGACCAGACGCCGAGTATCGCGAGGGCGGCACTTGCCAGCAGCCGTTTTTTGGTGATCATGGCATTGGTGAATAACATCAATCCGACCGGGCCGACAACGGGCGAGACGTCGGCCCCCGCGCCGCCGCCCGCAACTCCCCCGCATCCTGCAAAAAAACCGAGCCGCTGGGGCGACTGCCTGCCTTGGGCGATCGCGCTTGCCGTGCTGCTCGCGATCTTCGCGATCTGGAAATTCCCGTCGTTCAAGGCGCAGGCCGAGCTCGGTTCGGCCTATGCCGCGCGTGTCGGCTGTTCGTGCCGCTATGTGCAGGGGCGCAGCCTCGAAAGCTGCCAGAGCGATTTCGTGCCGGGAATGGACATGGTATCGCTGAGCGAAGACCCCGCGACCAGGACGGTGACCGGCAGCGTGCCGCTGCTCGCCTCGCGCAGCGCGCGCTATGCGGGTGCCAGCGGCTGCCTGTTACGCCCCGAAAACTAACGCCAGAAGCGGCGCGCGATTAGCGCCAGCGCGGCGGGTACGCCGAACACGACCAGCCCGATCCGCGCTTCCACGGCCCAGCCGTAACCGGCATGGAGCACGCCGACGAGCAGATTGCCGATCGCGACGAGCAGCCACAGGATGAGGAAAGTCCGCGTCGCGCGCGCCACATCCTTGATTGTCAGGCGCAGCAGGATCAGCAGGGCGAGCCCCGCCAGCAGCATGATGGTCGTGTGCGACATCGCTACTCCTCCCCGTTCGCGGCAAGGGTATCCGATCGATGCCGGCGGCGCCACTCGCCGGGTGACATGCCGATCTTGCGGCGAAAGATCGCGCAAAGATGGGCGTGGCTCGAAAATCCGGTCGCAAAGGCGATTTCGGCGATCGACAGCGGGCGGTTCATCAGGAACCAGCAGGCGTGGCGCAGCCGCTGGTGCAGCACATATTGCGCGGGGGTGCGCCCGGTCGCGCGCGCGAAATGAACGATCAGGCTGTTGACCGACATGCCCGCCTCGGCCGCCATGTCCTCGACCGTCAGCGACACTTCGAGCTGAGTCTGGATGAAGGCCATCAGATCGTTGATGCGCTGGGCGATTGCGGGCGATTCGGGACGCCCGACCATGCCCTGAAGCGTCTTTGCGAGGATTGTGACGAGCGGATCGGCGGCAGCGGAATCGCCGGCGAGCAAGGCCCGCACAAGCGCCGCCAGCGCGAGGTCGTGATGCGCCGCGAGCGCGCGCGTATCAGGGGCGACGATCAGCCGCGCGGCCGGAATCTCGACTTCAACAGCACGAACCGCGCCGCCCTTTGCCACCGCGCGATATGTCTGACCGGCGGGTATCAACCACATTTCGCCAGGCAACGGATCGCCGAGCGATGTCCGCTGATCGTCCAGCCATGTTTCGAGCCAGTGGTAGCTTCCCGCCTCGTACAAAATCAGCACATGGACATCGCATTCGATCGTCCAGTTCGACGGGCCATCGATCCGGTCAACGATCGAGGCGACCCTGAGTCCTCCCACTTCCATCGCATGAGTATGGCAAGAATGGGAGAATGTGAAAGCCTGCTATATTGCGCAATAATATGGTTAAATCGCCCCACCCAAAGTCCTCGGCCCTAGTCGCAGCCGAGACAAAAATGGTGTGGGTGAGACTATAGACGCGTGCCCCAGACACGCAGAAACAG
>NZ_JBOHHT010000079.1:0-1517 GCF_050725655.1 Sphingopyxis sp.
GTTCGGCGACGCACTTCCGCGGGATGATCACGTCGGGCATGCCCTCGGCGCCGTCCGGACGCGGCATGGTGACGCGGGCGAGGCGATGGCCATCGGTCGCGGCTGCCTTCAGCACCGGCTGCGGATCGTCCGACACGTGCCAGAAAATGCCGTTGAGATAATAACGCGTTTCCTCGGTCGAGATCGCGAAACGGGTCTTGTCGATGATTTGCTTCAGCGTTTCGGCGGGCAGTTCGAAGCTGACCGGCAGCTCGCCTTCCGCGATCACCGGGAAATCGTCGCGCGGCAGCGTGCCGAGCTGGAATTTGGCGCGGCCCGCCATGATCGTCAGCTTGCCCTCCGCAGCGGCAAGACTGACCTGGCTGCCTTCGGGCAGCTTGTGTGCGATGTCGAACAGGGTGTGCGCCGACACCGTCGTCGCACCGGGCTGGTCGACCGCTGCCGCGACGGTCTCGTTGATTTGCAGGTCGAGATCGGTCGCCATCAGCTTGAGGCCGCCTTCGGCGGTCGCCTCGATCAGGACGTTGGACAGGATGGGAATGGTGTTGCGCCGCTCAACCACCGACTGGACGTGGCTGAGGCCCTTCAACAGAGTCGCGCGTTCGATCGTCGCCTTCATCGTAAATCCCCCGGGCCGCCGCCCAATTTCCTTCCCACCGAGCGTTCAGAGCCGGGGGCAATTAGCCGAGTCTATTCCTTAACGATAAAAGGGGCCGGAGCAAGCGCTCCGACCCCTTTTAGTGCCTGAAACAGGGCGCTTTGCTTGGAGTTTGTTAGAAATTCGTTCTTCGCGAATTTTCAAACAACTCTTAGAAGCGGACGCCGACGCCGGCCAAAAACTGATGCCGGTCGATATCGGCGTCGTAGCCGGCCAGTTCGCCATAGTGCGAATAGCGATACTCGCCCTTGATATAGGTGGTCGGCCCGACCTTATATTCGAGACCGGCACCGAGCCGGTATCCGTCGAGATTGTCGCTATCCTCGACCGTGGTGTTGCCGTTGCGATAACGGGCATTGAGCCGGGCATTGGTATAACCGGCCTTCACATAGCCCAGCGCGAGCGGCGAGATGGCGATGCCGACGCGCCCGCCGACATAGAGATCGCGGCCCGCTTTGAGGCGCAACCGGTCACCGGCCACCAACAAATTGTCGGTGCGCGCATCGGTGGTCGAGCCGGTCAGCTCGCCTTCGATGCCGACGATCGCGCGGCCGAATTGCATATCGTAACCGATCGCGCCGCCATAGGCGACGCCGTCGCTCGATCCGACGTCCGAACCGGCATTGATCTTGTCATATCCGACCAGGGCCTCGACGCGTGGGCCCGTAAAGGGTGCGTTTTCGGATGGACCGTCCTGGGCAAGGGCAGGGGCAGCGATGCCGAGCGCCAGCGCACTGGCCGCGGCAGTGAGAACGAGTTTACGCATAACTGGAACTCCCTGAGTTCTTCCCGCCCCCTCGAAAGGGGGCGGGGAGGTTCGATTTCATCGACTTTTTTTCGAAACCGCCCGAAACCGGGC
>NZ_JBOHHT010000080.1:0-44772 GCF_050725655.1 Sphingopyxis sp.
CGACCTGCCCGACACCTATTTCCGTTTGGGTTACGGCTGGCCGACACGCGAGGAAATGGAAGCGGGCCTTGTCGCCATCTCGGCGGCACTGCGCGGCTGACATAGCGGGCGTAAAATGGGGCGGGCGCCGACCGCGACGATCCGCGTTCCCGGCCGCACGAGATCCACCCTTCCACTGGGAAATCATCGACCGGTACATCCATCGCCCGTCGGCTGACCCTGCCATCGCCGATGCGCTGGTCATCGGCCTGCGAGCCGAGGCGAGCCTCAGCCTTTTGGGATTTCGATCGCGCTCGAAAGCGGGCGATCGTTCGGGACGTCGGCGAGTGCGGTCCATTTCGCTTCGCCGGCACTGTTTTCGATCACCGCTTCGACGAAGGTCATCGTCCGCAGGCCATCGCGGATTCCGGGGAACCAGTCAGCCGCGCCAGGCGGCGGCGGGGTCGAGGCGCCCGCACGAAGGGTGCGGCCGAAGCCGCGATAAAGGTTGGCGAACGCCTCAATATAGCCCTCGGGGTGCCCCGCAGGCGTGCGCAGCCGTGCCATCGCCGACGGATCGAGCCCAGGACCGCCGGCGCGGATCACCTCGGTCGGCCGGTCAAGCCAGCGGAGCGTCAAGCTGTTCGGCTCCATCTGCGACCATTCGAGGCCGCCTTCCTCGCCATGGATGCGCAGGCACAGGCCGTTTTCGTCGCCCGCGGCGATCTGGCTGGCCTTCAGCACGCCGCGCGCGCCGCCTTCGAGACGCAGCAACACCGCCACATCGTCGTCGAGGCGGCGGCCCGGAACATGCGTTGTCAGGTCGGCGCTGAGCGATTCGACCGCCAGCCCGGACACATGTTCGGCAAGCTGGAAGGCGTGGGTCCCGATATCGCCCAGGCAGCCGCCCAGTCCCGCGCGGGCAGGATCGGTGCGCCATTCGGCTTGCTTGTTGCCGCCCTGGTCGATCGGCCGGCTGAGCCAGCCTTGCGAATATTCGACCTGCACCAACCGGATCTTGCCGAAATCGCCGCGTGCGACGCGCACCCGCGCCTCTTCGATCAGCGGGTAGCCGCTATAGGTGAAGGCCAGGCCATAGAGCTTGCCGCTGCGGGCCACGGCCGCATCAATCGCCCGCGCCTCGGCGAGGCTCAGCGCCATCGGCTTTTCGGACAGGACGTGGAAACCGGCATCGAGCGCGGCGATCGCCATCGGAGCGTGCAGATGATTCGGGGTGACGATCGCCAACGCCTCCATCCGCTGATCCTCGGGCAGCGCGGCCTCGCCCCCCAGCAGTGCGTCAAGCGTCGCGTATGCACGAACGGGATCGAGCCCGAGTGCGGCGGCGCTCCGCCCATTACGTTCGGCGTCGCTGCTGAACGCGCCGCATACCAACGCAAACTCGCCGTCGAGCGCCGCGGCCATCCGGTGTACCGCGCCGATGAAGGCGCCTTCGCCGCCGCCAACCATACCGTATCGCGTTTTTGACTGCGTATTCATCGCATTCCCCCGGCATGAATTTCTAAAATTGTTTGCATAATTCGATTTCGAACGGTTACATGATCGCACCGGCTGTTGCCAGACGGGAGAGGATAATGAAATTTCTGTTCGCCCTGCCACTAGCGGGAGCAATATCTTGTGCGTTGACGCTTGCGCCTTCGCTGACTGTGCGGGCGGGCCCGGCCCAAGGCGCCGGCGCACAGGCTTTCGCAGCGTGCCGCGCCTGCCATACGCTGGAGGCCGGCGGTAAAAGCACCATGGGACCCAATCTTCGCGGCCTGTTTGGCCGGCAAGCCGGCGCGGTCGCCGGATTCAACTATAGCCCGGCGCTCAAGGCATCCAAGATTCGCTGGGATGACAAGTCGCTCGACGAATATCTCGCGGCTCCGACGAAAAAGGTTCCCGGCACGCGCATGGTCGTCAAGGTGACCGACCCGGCGCGCCGCGCGGCGCTGATCGCCTGGCTCAAGACCGAAACCGCCAAATGACCGGAAAGGTATCCGCATGAAGGGTCCGGCTATTTTCCTCGCGCAGTTCATGGGCGACTCCGCGCCGTTCGACACGCTGCCCTCGGCGGCGCGCTGGATGGCGAATGCCGGCTATGTGGGCATCCAGATCCCGACATGGGACAGCCGCTGCATCGATCTGCGTCAGGCGGCCGAAAGCCAGGATTATTGCGACGAGCTCGCCGGCACCTGCCGCGAGGCCGGTGTCGAGATCACCGAGCTGTCGACGCATCTGCAGGGCCAGCTGGTCGCGGTGCATCCCGCCTATGATGCCCAGTTCGACGGCTTCGCGCCCGACGCTCTGAAGGGCAAGCCGGCCGAGCGTCAGGCATGGGCGGTGGAGCAGCTTCATCTGGCCGCCAAGGCGAGCCGGCGGCTGGGCCTCGATGCCCATGCGACCTTTTCGGGCGCGCTCGCCTGGCCCTATCTCTATCCGTGGCCGCAGCGCCCCGCGGGACTGATCGAGGAGGCGTTCGCCGAACTCGCGAAACGCTGGCGGCCGATCCTCGACGCCTTCGACAAGCAAGGCATCGATCTCGCCTATGAGATCCATCCCGGCGAGGATTTGCACGACGGCGTGACCTTCGAACGCTTCCTCGCCGGCGTCGACAACCATCCGCGCGCCAACATCCTCTACGACCCCAGCCATTATGTGCTGCAGGCGCTCGACTATCTGCAGTTCATCGACATTTATCACGAGCGGATCCGCATGTTCCACGTCAAGGACGCCGAACTGAATCCGACCGGGCGCTCGGGGGTCTATGGCGGTTTTCAGGACTGGGTCGATCGCCCCGGCCGTTTCCGCTCGCTCGGCGACGGTCAGGTGGACTTCGGCGGCATCTTCTCGCGCCTGACGCAATATGGCTACGCCGGCTGGGCGGTGCTCGAATGGGAATGCTGCCTGAAGCATCCCGAGGACGGCGCGCGCGAAGGCGCGCCCTTCATCGCCGCGCATATGATTCGCAAAGCCGACAAAGCCTTCGACGATTTCGCGGGAGGCAGCGATCCGGCGCTCAACCGCGCGATGCTGGGGCTGACCTGACGACAGGGCAGACATGCAAACCATAATAACAAAGGGGACGCAGGGATGACGACATTGCACAAGGGGCGCTTGTTCTGGCTGGGTGTGCTCGCGCTGTTCACCGCCGCGGCGAGCCTTGCGATCCGCGGCGCGATCGCCAGCGGGCTCAAGGCCGAATGGATCGACCCGATCGCTCCATTGCAGGCGGGCGAGCTGATCGCCGCCGCGCTGGGCGCCGCATTCCTCAGCTTCGCGATCACCCTGTTCGTCGCCAGCGCACTGCTCGACCAGATCGGCATGAAGCGCTGCCTCGCCGGCGCGGGGCTGTGCTTCATCCTCGGCCCGTTGATGATCGTCACCGCGGGCCATGTCGCGACCGGCATGACCATCTATTGGGTCGTGTGGACGGGCATGCTGCTCAGCGGCATTGGCTGGGGACTGACCGAGGCGGCGATCAATCCGCTGACCGCGCAGCTCTACCCCCACGATACCACCCACCGGCTCAATGTGCTGCACGCCTGGTTCCCCGGCGGCATCATCGTCGGCGGGCTCGCCGGCTTCTTCCTGTCGGCGACGCTCCCGTGGCAGGGGATCATGGCGCTGGTCATGCTCCCCGCCGCAGCGACCGTCGTGATCGCCCTCACCACCACCTTTCCGCCGCCGCTGCGCAGCGAAAGCGGCGTCAGCTTCGGCGAAATGATGGGCGAGGTGTTTCGCCGTCCCAGTTTCTTCATCTGGTTCGCGGCGATGTTCCTGACCGCGGCGTCCGAGCTGGCGCCCGGCCAATGGATCGACGTCGCCTTGTCGAACCGTGTGGGCATGCGCGGCATCCTGCTGCTCGTCTATGTCAACGCGCTGATGTTCATATTCCGCCATTTCGCGGGCCGGCTCGCGAACAGGATCTCGAACCCGGGACTGCTGTGGGTATCGAGCCTGCTCGCCGCGATCGGCCTGTTCATGCTCAGCCAGGCGCAGTCGCCCGTCGCCGCAGTCATCGCCGCCACCGTCTGGGGCCTCGGCGTCTGCGTGATGTGGCCGACGATGCTCGCCTCGGTCGCCGAACGCTATCCGCGCGGCGGATCGTGGGCGATGGGGCTCGTCGGATCGGCGGGCGCGCTCGCCAGCTTCTTCGTACTGCCGCAGCTGGGTGCGATGTTCGATCGGGCCAAGATCGAGTTCGCCGGCGGGCCCGAAGCGTTCGCGGCGCTGACCGGCGCTGCGAAGCTGGCGGTCGAGGATGCCGCCGCGTCACTGTCGTTCCAGCGGCTGGCGATCCTGCCGGTGATCCTGCTCGCGGTGTTCGGCTTCATCTGGCTGCGCGAGCGCGGCAAGTCGCGCGCGACGCTCGCGGGCGAGGCGGCATGAGCCTTTCGCGCCGGGCGGTTCTGGCGGGCGGCGCCGTCGCGGCCGCCGCAGCGACGGCGACGAACGGCGCGATGGCGCAGAACGCGGCGCGCTTTTCGATGAAATATGCCCCGCACGAAGGCAGCTTCAAAAGCCGCGGAGGGCGGCTCGAACAGATTGCTTATGCCGCCGATCAAGGTTTCACGGCTTGGGAGGATAATGAGGCGGCCGGCCGTTCGGTCGTCGACCAGACCGCGATGGCGCGCGCGTTGCAGCAGCGGGACATGACGATGGGCGTGTTCGTCGCGAGCATGCCGCGATGGTCCGAGTTCCGGCCGCTGCTGGGCGGCAACGACGATGGCGATCGCGAACGCTTCCTTGCCGACATCCGCGCGTCGGTCGATGTCGCCAAGCGGCTCAATTCCAGGCATATGACGATCGTCACCGGCTTCATGGACCGCAAGCTGCCGGTCGATATCCAGACCGGGCGGGTGATCGACGTGCTGCGGCGCGGCGCGGACATCTATGAACCGCACGGGCTTGTCATGGTGATGGAGCCGCTCAATACGCTGGTGAACCATCCCGGCGTCTTCATGTCGACCGTACCGCAAGGCTATGCGGTCGCGAGGGCGGTGAACAGCCCGGCGATCAAGATATTGGCGGACCTGTACCACGAGCAGATTCAGGCCGGGAATCTCATCAACACGCTGGACAGCTGCTGGGACGAGATCGCCTACATCCAGTTCGGCGACAATCCCGGCCGGAACGAGCCCGGGAGCGGCGAGATCAATTATCGCAATATCGTCCGCTGGCTCCGCGCAAAGAAATTTTCGGGCGTGATCGGCATGGAACACGGCAATTCGGTCAATGGGCGAGCCGGCGAAGAGCGGCTGATCGCCGCCTATCGCGCGATCGACGCGGCATGAGGGAGACACGAGTGAGGCATATCGCATGGGCCGCAGCAATCGCGGTCGCCGGCACGGCGGGCAGTTCCGCTGCCGCACAGGAAAAGCCCGGATTCAAGGACACGCCGATGCTGCCCGACGGCCAATGGCGCGTGCACGATTCCGACCGCCGCCATCCGACGATCGTGACCCCGGGCACTGTTCCCGGCGCGGCGCCCTCCGACGCGGTGGTTCTGTTTGACGGCAAATCGCTCGACGCGTGGCAGGCGAAGGCAAGGCCATGGATCGTCGAGGACGGCGCGGTGACGTCGATCCCGCCGTTGGGCGGCCGCGGCGAGAATGCGCTGGTCAGCAAGCAAAGCTTCGGCGACGTCCAGCTCCACCTCGAATTCCGCTCACCCAACCCGCCGGTTCACAGCTCGCAGGATCGCGGCAACAGCGGCATCTGGTTCATGCAGCGCTACGAGATCCAGATCCTCGACGGCTATCAGAACCCCACTTATGCCGACGGCACCGTCGGCGCGATCTACGCCTGGAAGCCGCCGCTGGTGAACCCCTCGCGCAAGCCCGGCGAATGGCAGAGTTACGATATCGTCTTCGAACGCCCGCATTTTGGACCCGACGGCAAGCTGCTGCGTCCCGCCTATATCACCGCCTTCTTGAACGGCGTGCTCGTGCAGAACCGCCAGCCCTGGCTCGGCAGCACCGTCTGGCGCAAGGTCGCGCAGTATGAAGCGCATGGCGATGCCGCGCCGATCCAGCTCCAGGACCATGGTTCGCCGGTGTCGTTCCGGAACATCTGGGTGCGTCCGCTGCCCGAAGCCGCCGCGAGCCACGATTTCGAAGGGACCGTGAAATGATCATCGACCGCAGAGACGCGCTGGCCGGCATGGTCGCGATGTTCGGCGCCGGCCTGTTCGCCCCGATCGCGCGCGCGGCGGGGGCGGAGGCGGCCCCGATCATCAGCGACGGCCCACCCTCATCGCCGGTGTTCACCGCGCAGCAGCGCGCGCTGATGACCGCGCTCAGCGAACGCGTGATGCCGACCACCGACACCCCCGGCGCGATCGCCGCCGGCGTCCCCGAATATATCGAGAAACTGCTCGCCGATTGGGCGTCGCCCGACGATCGCAAGCCGATCCTCGCGGGGCTCGACGCAATCGAGGCGCGCAGCCGGACCGATTTCAAGGTCGCCGCCGACAAGGCGACGCCCGCGCAGCAGGACGCGCTGCTGACGCTGGCGATGGAAGGCAAGCTGGCCGGCGGCAAGGACTTCTTCGACAAGTTCCGCCAGCTCGTGCTCACCGGCTATTTCACGTCGGAAGTCGGCATCACCCAGGAGCGCGAATATCTTCCCGTCCCCGGCCGCTACGACGGCGCTTATCTCTATTCCGAGGTCAACAAGGTCTTTTCGTCATGATAATCAACAGACGGCAATGGATGGCGGGTGGCGCCGCGCTAGCAGCAACACTTACCGGGGCGCCCCTGATGGCGCGGAGTTCCAAGCCGAAGCCCATCGGCATCCAGCTCTACACCGTGCGCGAACTCTTCTCGAAGGATCCGATGGGAACGCTCGAGAAGGTGGCGGAAATCGGCTATAGCGAAGTCGAATATGGCGGCGGCGGCTATGACAAGATGGACCATGAAACGCTCCGCAAGACGATGGACCGGCTGGGGCTGACATCGCCGTCGATCCATGTCGCCTATGAGGCGCTCGCCAGTGATTTCGACGGCGCGGTCGCGATGACCAAGGCGCTGGGCGCCGACACGCTGGTCGTTCCCTACATGGTCGATGCGCATCGCAACGCCGAGGGATGGAAGGCAGCCGTCGCCAATTTCAACCGCTATGCCGAGCGGCTCAAGAAAGCCGGGCTGGGCTTTGCCTATCACAATCATGATTTCGAATTCACCGTGAAGCCGGGCGGCGTCAGCCTGTTCGACACGCTGATCGCCGACGCCGATCCGGCGCTGGTTCAGGTCGAGCTCGACCTGTTCTGGGCAGTCGCTGCGGGCGAAGATCCCAAGGCGATCATCCGGCGCTTGCCGGGCCGCATCTACGCCTATCATGTCAAGGATCGCACCGCCGATGGAAAGATGACCAGCGTCGGCAAGGGCGTGATCGATTTCGCCGACATCTTCGCGCTCAATGCCATCGCCGGCGTGAGGCATTTCTATGTCGAGAACGACCAGTCGCCCGCGCCCTATCTTCCCGACATCCGGACCAGCTTCACCACGCTCAACCGCCTTCGCGCGTAACCCGATATTCGAGGATCAAGATATGACCGACACGTTCGATGCGATCGTCATCGGCTCCGGAGTGAGCGGCGGATGGGCCGCGAAGGAATTGACCGAAAAGGGCCTCAAGGTCCTGATGCTCGACCGCGGGGTGATGGTCGAGCATGGCGAGGATTATGATTTCGACGGCAAGCCGGCCTATGAGATTCCGGCGCGCGACACGATGCCCAAGGCGCTCGTCGAGAGCGACTATTTCATCGCCAAGCACGGCTATGTTTCGCCGTCGAACCAGAAATTCTACAACAACGACCGGCTCAACCCCTATGCCTATGACGAGGGCGAGAAATTCTACTGGATCCGGCCCGCCGCGGTTGGCGGCAAGTCGCTGATCTGGGGGCGCTGGAGCTTCCGCTGGTCGCCGGAGGACTTCGAGGCGAACAAGCGCGAGAATGTCGGGATCGACTGGCCGATCCGCTATGACGACCTCGCGCCTTGGTACGATTATGTCGAAAAATATATCGGCGTGTCGGGATCGCGCGAGAATCTGCCGCAGCTGCCCGACAGTGCATTCCAGCCGCCGATGCAGATGAACATCGCCGAAAAATGGGTGAAGGAACGGCTCGAGACGACCTCGCCGGGGCGCAAGCTGATCAACACCCGCCTTTCGAACATGACCGAGGACAAGGAGGATCAGGGCCGCAGCAAATGCCAGTTCCGCAACCAATGCGGGCGCGGCTGCTCGTTCGGGGCCTATTTCTCGACCCAGGCGGTCACCCTGCCCGCGGCGCGCGCCACCGGGCGGTTGACGTTGCGGTCCGACGCGGTGGTCTCCAATCTCGAATATGATCCAGGGACAAAGAAAGTCACTGGCGTGCGCGTGATCGATGCGAAGACGAAGCAGGCGGAAGTGATACCCGCCCGCATCGTCTTTCTCTGCGCCTCGGCCATGGCCTCGACCCAGATATTGATGAACTCGCGCATCCCCGGCAGCGGCAAGAGCCATTTCGATTCCAGCGGAACATTGGGCCGCTATGTGATGGATCATATCTTCCGCGTCGGCATCTCGGGCGAGATTCCGGGGATGACCGACTTTATCGAATATGGCCGCCGTCCGGGAGGCGTCTATATCCCGCGCTTCCGCAATGTGGGCGGCGAGGAGGGCGTCGGCTTTCGCCGCGGCTATGGCTATCAGGGCAGCGCGCGCCGCGAACCAGCCAAGCCACAGGGCTTCGGCGCCGCGATGAAGCATAGCATGCGCGGTTATGGCCCATGGAAATTCAGCATGGGCGCCTTCGGCGAATGCCTGCCTTATGAAGATAATCGCGTCAGCCTGCACGCCGACAAGGTCGACCGGTTCGGCATCCCGCTGATGCGCTTCGACGTCACCTTCCGCGAGAACGAGATCCGCATGATGGACGATGCGCGCAGCGAAGGCGAAGCGATGCTGCGCAAGGCGGGCCTGCAGAGCGTCACCAGCGAGCGCAGCGAACATGTACCCGGCGACGCCATCCATGAAATGGGCGGCGCCCGTATGGGAGCCGATCCACGCCAGTCGGTGCTCAACAAATGGGGCCAGGCGCACGACGCCGCCAATCTGTTCGTCACCGACGGCGCCCAGATGGCATCGATCTCGTGCGTCAACCCGTCGCTCACCTTTATGGCATTGACCGCGCGCGCTGCCGACCACGCAGTAAAGCTGCTCAAAGCCGGCAGCATCTAGGGGCGGTCGGTTGTCCCCACCGCCCCGCCCCGCCCCTTTGGCCGCTTCAATCTTTCCTATCGCGATTGCCAGGCTATCTGTTCAGCGCAACGCTGCAATATGACTTCACCGATCCTCTGTGCGGATCGCTGACGGGGAACACCCTAAACTCAGAAGCTATAGGTGACCGCGAAAACCCCGTAGGGACGTGTCTTGTGATAGACGATCGGGCTGTCCTTCGCGTCGCCGAGCAACGACGACACGCCCCCCACCGCCATCACTCCGATGCGATCGGTCAGGCGGTAGACAACGGCAAGTTCGGCCTTGGCATCGACGAGCCCGCTGCCCGCCCGATATTGCGGAAGGCCCGACGCGGCGGATTGCTCCGCGGTCACCCCGAAATAGCGGTTGTTATGCTTGCGGTCCCCCCAGGTCGTGCCGATCGACGGGACCAGCGTGAGCTTGTCGCTTGCCGTGATCGGATAGGCGAGGCTGGCATCCGCGATGACGCCTTCGGTATTGCCAGTGATGATCTTGGTCGCGCCGAGCGTCGCTTCGAAGCCGCCCTGCCGAAGCTTCACGAAACCGCGCCCGCCGAGGCCCAGCGACAGCTTGCCGATGCCATCAGGCGCATCCTTCGCGCGGTAGCCGCCGACCGGGGTAAGTCCGACGCCAACGGTCACATGTTCGGAATCGAGGATATTGGCCCCGATACCGTCCTGCAGATTGACGAAGAAACGGCCCCATCTCACATCGACCATGGGCAGCGGCTGGAACCTGTAATCGTCCGCGCCCTGATAAGCCGGCGCATAGAGCCCGCCGATGCCGATTGTGATCTGGTCGCTGCCGTCGTCGGGACCATCCGACGGCCCCTGAATCGGCGACTGCGTCTGCGCCGGGACGGCGGCGGGCGCCATCGCGAACGGGAGCATCGCGAGCAAGAGGGTGGAACGCGTTCGGGGAGTGGAGAAATTGCGCATATTTTCCTTCGCTATGCTGGGGGGAATAAGGGATCGGATGGGTCCGGACGCCGGGGCTGTGAACGGGAGGGGGCAGCCCGGCGCCCGGTTTTCCGCACGACGCCGGACAAAGCTGCCGACGCGGACGCGAAAATTATTCTGTATTCGATGCGGCGCGATCAGCCGGTCGATCGCTTCCTTCTGCCGGGCATCATACCCCGCGTGGCAAAGGCGATCGCATTCGCCTTGTGGAAGGCTTTGCTTCGACGTCCGGCTCAGGATCGCATAGCGCCGCAGCGCCTCGAGCCGGGGATTGGCGAGCGGAAGCGACGTCACCCGGTGTCCGAAAAACCACAGAAAGACATTGCTGCGTGGCATCAGGCTGGAACGCGGATCGCCGAGGGACAAGGCGATCACTTGCTTTTCCAGCGGCGTCAATTCGTCGGCCATCGGCGGCTTCTCCTTCCCCCCTGAGACGCCGAAAGGAGAGCCGTTCCTCATCAAAAAAATGACGGACGGCTTTGCCGGGACGCAAAATGGCGGAAAATCCCGCCGTTTCGGCCGGAGCGGCGTCAGGGGTCAGAAGCGGGCGTCGATCCCCAGACGGATCGTGCGCGGACGCACGGGGGTTATCTGGTTCCGACCCGCCAGCCCGAACGGGTTGCCGAATGCGAAGCTGTTCGCGCGCGTGTCGCGAAGGTTCGAGATGTCGAGCGACAGGCCGAAACGGGGAAACCCGAGCCGCGCACCGATACCGACGACCCCGTAATTGCCTTGCGAGACGTCGAGCAAGCGCCCCACGCCCAGGTTCGACTTGCCGAAACCGCGAAACGATGCATCGACGGTGAGACTGGCGTTCCGTGCCAGCCGGGTGCGCCACGCCACCCCGAGCCGCAACCCGTCGTCGGGAATATTGGGAAGCGTGTTCTTGTTCGGCTCCCCGAATTCAGGCGGGACGTCATAGAGAAAGCTCTGGTTGAGGAACGCCGCCGCGGTCAACGTCAGCGACGGCGTCGCGCGCCACTGAATTTCGCCGTCCAGCCCGTATATCCGGCCGTTGCCGATATTCGCCGTATAGGGCAGGCCGCCCTCGTCGACGAGATCGGCCTGTACATTATTCCAGTCGACCGCGAACAGGGCGGCGCGAAGCGACAAACGGTCGCGATCCCTGTCTCGCCACCGGACGCCCAGTTCGACCTGACCCAGTTCGTCGCTCCGAAACTCCTGGCCGCCCGTCGCCGATCCGGCAGGCGCAACCGCGAAGCCGCCGGCCCTGAAACCTTCCTGGTAATGCGAGTAGATCGACAATGACGGACTGAGGCGCCAGTCGAGCGCAACCGTTGCCGCGAACTGCGCCCGCCGCTTGGATGTTTCCTCGGGTCCGTCGGAGCCGTCGCCGACCAGTCGCCCCGCGCCGCGTCCCATGGAGAGGCGCCCGCCCATCGTCAGGTGCAGCGAACGCGTGACCGGAAGCGTCGCCTGTCCAAAGAGCGAAAGCTCCAGCTGGCGGTTGCGTACCCCCGCGATCTGCTCGGGCGCATCGGGCGGTCCCAGCCACCGCGACACGCGGCTGACATTATGGATAGCCGCGAGGCCCGCAACCCACGGCGTTTTCGCGCCGCCACCCGAAAGCCGCGTTTCATGCGACCAGAAGGTGAAATCATTTTGCTCCTCGAACCGCCGCGGCGCTGCCGCCGCGCCGGTCCCCGTCGCGTCGAACACCGTCGAGAGATCCTGCCGTGCAACCGAGCTCGTCGAGACGAGTTCGCCCCTCCCCATCGGTCGCCGCGCGGTGACATAGGCGAGATGATATTCGTTCCGGAACGGCTGCGACAGGCTGTTGCGACGCTCGAGCGGCGGCTCGCCGCGCAGCAGATATTGTCCGTCATCGGACCTGATCCGCTGATTTACCCCGCCGACGTCGACGGTCCATCCCGCGACATCGTCGATGCGCCAGATCAGCCGCTGGCCAAAATTGTGGCCACTATTGATGTCGCGCCGTTTTCGGCCCGGGTCATCGATATAGCCGGCCTCGCGCGCGCCATAGGCGACAACACGCAGCCCCATCCGTCCCTGCGCCAGCGGCAGATTGACCATGGCGGCGACATCGCCGCCAACGCCGCCGAAGCGGGTCGCACTGACGCCGACCGAAGCGCTTGCAAAAGCCGAGCTGCTGTCGGGCCCGTTGGGCACGAGCCGAACGATACCGCCAATCGAGCCGGCGCCGTATAACGTTCCTTGCGGCCCCGCGAGGACCTCGACGCGATCGAGGTCGTAAAGGTTGAGGTCGGGATCCGGGGCATTGTAGGAAAGACGGACATCGCCGAGATATTGCCCCACCGTCGCCTGGGTCGGGCCGTTGAAACTGCTGTCCGCGATACCGCGCACATAGATTTTATTGCGCCCCCGGCCAAGATTCGTGGCGTTGAGCGTCG
Organism: Sphingopyxis sp.; assembly: GCF_050725655.1. Taxonomy (GTDB): domain Bacteria; phylum Pseudomonadota; class Alphaproteobacteria; order Sphingomonadales; family Sphingomonadaceae; genus Sphingopyxis. The sequence continues at coordinate 12,584 of NZ_JBOHHT010000080.1, forward strand.
GCAGCACGGCGGTGATGGCAGCCGTTCCGCCGGGCGCGCTGCGTGCCAGCCAATCGGAATCGAGCCCGACAATTTTCGCGGAACCCGGAAAACTGTCGAGCGGTACATTCTGCTTGCTGGCGGTGACGACGATATCGGTCGGGTCGACCTGTACTGCTGGCGCCTTCGGCGGTGCCGGTTTCGGTCGGGGCGGCCGCTTCGGCACCGCGCGGCCGCGGACGAGGCGGACGGTCGTCCGATCGTAAAAGATAGCCTCCGCGCCGGTTCCCTGCAAAGCCCGGTCGAGCGCCTCGCGAACCGGAAAGTCGCCCCTCACCCCCGGCGACCGGCGCGCCGCGATATCGGGATCGGGAACGGCGATGGTAATCCCGGCCTGCGCGCCCAGCCGGGCCGCCACCTCACCGAGCGGGCCCGGAGGGATGTCGAACGATCGCGCATGGGCCGGATCGGTCGCCGCAAGGCCGAACAGGGCGACCGTCGCCGCCGCCCACCTATGGTGCGGCACTGCCGGCCGACCCCATGATCCACCCGTCCGGCCGCTCTTCAACGGCGACGTTCAGTGCGGGACTCAGCCGCCTGAGCTGCCCGACGCCGCTGCCGTCGAGGGTGATCGTCCCCGAAAAAGGCCGGTCGGCAATCGATGGCGCGGCGGCGATGCGCACCCCGAGCGCGCGGCTGAGCTCCTCGGCGACGCGCGACAGCGGAGCCCCGGCATAGACGAGCGATCCCGTCTTCCATGATCCGACCGCCGCGATCGGGACATCGGTCACCCTGACATTTTTTGCGCCGCGATCGACGAGGCTCTGGCCAGCGTCGAGCGAGACAGCCCCCGCCCCGGGATTATAGACGATCTTGCCTTCCGCAACGGCGACGCGGACCTCGCCCTGCTCATGCACGACGTTGAAGACCGTTCCCGCATCCTCGACGATATTGGCGCCCACTTCGAGCCGGAACGGGTTCCGCACGTCGTGCCGGACCCGAAACAGCGCTTCGCCCGAGGCGAGCGAAGCGAAACGCGGGTCGTTGCGGTCGAACGTCATCCGCGTCGCGCCGTTGAGCGTGACTTCGGTCGCCGCGTCGAGCGCGACCACCCGCCGTTCGCCCGGCGCCGTCACGACATCGTAGCGGCTCGGCGCGGGGCTGGAAAACAGCAGAACGGCCGCGGCGACCGACGCCGCGATCGTGCCGCCGACAAGGCCCCGGCGCCATCGACGCCGCGCCGACGGCTGGACCGGCTCGTCGAGATCGTTCGCGGCTTCGCGAATGACGACGTGCGGCAACAGGGGATCGATCGCCTGATCGGCCGCTTCGACCGCATCATACGCCTCCGCGTGACGTACGTCTTCGGCGAGCCACTCGGCGAATGCCTCCCATGTCGCATCGTCGCCATCGCGCAGCCTGACATGCCACTCGATCGCGCGCGCGCCGATACTGTCCTGTGACTCACGTGGCATGGCGGTTTCTTTCACCTGTGAGATGTCGCCGATCGGGGCGATCCTCATCCCATCGAAGCCGCGCCGAGGTAATGGCTTCATAGGCCCGCGCCAGATGCTTCTCGACGGCGCTCACGCTGATCCCCAATTCCTCCGCTATCCGGCGCTGAGGCTCGCCATCGATCCGGAAGCGGCGAAAGATAATCCGGCTCCGTTCGGGCAGATCGTCGAGCACGCGTTGCAGGATGGCGAGCTGTTCCCTCGCGATGAGTTCGGTCTCGACCGACGGCCGTTCGTCGACCTCGCCGTCGCGCCCGCCATTGATCCCCGCCCAATCCTCCTCGCGGCGCGCCCGCCGGCCCGCGGTGCGGCGATGCATGAGGAAATGATTGTTGGTCATGCTGTAGAGATAGGCACGGGCCTGGGAGACCGGGCCGATATTATCCGCCAGCAGCTTCATATGGATGTCCTGAAGAATATCCTCCGCCTCGTCGGACGACGCGCCGCGCGCCATCAGATAGCGCGCCAGCGCCGGACGCAGCTCGCCGAACAACAGGACGAGTCCCCCGTCGGTCATGACGGGTTCGCAACAGGGGTGCGAAGCGTCGGGCAGCAGCCGAATGGATGTATTTCCGTCCATAGCTGGGGGGCGTCGCGAAGGGATAGCCGGTACGGCAATCGGGTAAGGATCGCCGCCGAGTAGAGGGCGCATCGAAACTGTCTCATTCGATCGAGAAATGCCGTCAAAGGCGGCTCCAAGTCCTTACAAATAGCAGGTAATGGCGATCCACACGACCAGGCCGCGGCCCGAGGGCCTATCCTACTCGTTCTGTGGGCGCAACCCGTTCGGCCATACCACCTGATCGAGCCACCATGCATTTTCCGGTTTGCGGAGCCATGGCCGAGGTGGCAATTGGCGCGTTGCTGCCGGGCATCTTGCGGCCAAACTGGCCGTTTGGAGACCGGCCGCTTTGAGACCCTGCCTCACGAAAGCGCCCCCCACATGAAGGTCAGCGCGCCGACGTAATGCGTCCCGATCGGTGCGAAAGTAGCGCCATCGTCAGCACCGCGCCCATGCTCGACAGACCGAGCCATTCGAGCGTGCCGACGGCCCATCCCAAGCGGCTGCCCGCGAGCGCGAATGCGACGGCAAGGATCAACACTCCGCTCCACCGCGCGTAATTCGCCGCCCCAAAAGCAAGCTGGCGGCCGATCAGATCGCGTTGATGCCGCGCGCGCGAAAGACAAAGCAGGCCGAAGCCCGCGGTAACGAGAAACAGAAGGAGTAGGTGGATCATGCGCGCTCCGTCGCAGGCGACGCCTTTTCTCGCCTGCCCGTTCCGATCATTGGCCGTGACGCTCGACGCAGCACCTTTGAAGCCGCCCAACCGAAGCCGGCAGCGACGATCAACATTGTCATGTCGAAGCCCGCAAAGACCCGGTCACCGGCTGCCAGGCTGGCAACAATCGACCGGTCGGTCGTGAGCGCACTGACGATCGGCACCAAAGCGAATGACGCCGCAGTCACAGCGAGAGCTTCGACCCATGCACGCGATGACGGGCGGGCGACCGACCAGACAAACACGGCGCCCCATGCGATGAAGAAGGCCGCGATCTCGCTGTCGCTTCTACCCGCGCCGCCAAGCGGCAAGAGGCGGTTGGCGAGAAAATATACAGCCATTGCGAAGGGCAGACCGGCAATCGCGCCGATATTCAGCTTCTCGACAAGGCGAAATCCGAAATGCGGCCGCTCCGGATCGGGTAATTTGGCGCGGCGCTTTACCGTCCACAGGATAAGTCCTGAGGCGACCATGATGCAGCCGGCAAGGCCCGAGAAAAAATAGAGGGCGCGCAGCAGGCCGCTGGAGAAGCGGCCGGCGTGCAGGCCGATCATCGTGCCTTCGGTCGATGTTGCCGCGCCCGACGGATTGCGCGCGGCGACCAGCTTCCCGGTCACCCCGTCGAAGGTCAGCGAGCGCGGCCGGACCGACATACCAGCGTCGGGAGCCGTCGATACGATGATCTGCGCCGTCCGGTCGCCCGGATTGAGGATGCGCAAACTTCCGGCGCCCGCGCCCCATGTGCGCTCGGCGCGCTCGACCAGCGGCGCCACCGCGATCAGTGGCGCCGGTCCCGCCTTTTCGGCAGGCGCCGGCCAGGGAAAAGTCGCCTCGAAGAATTTCTCTTCGTTGGCATAGTTGGCGGCGATCCCCCACGGCATATAGTGGGTCGCAAGGCTCACCAGCCCGGTATAGGTGATCATCAGGATGAACGGCAGGAAGAGTACGCTCGACGCATTATGGGCATCGAGCCAGCTCCGCTGTCCCTTGCCGAGACGAAGCAGGAAGAAGTCGGCGATGATCTTCTTGTGCGTGACGATGCCCGAGAAGATCGCGACGAGCATCGCCATCGCGGCGATCCCGACAATCCAGCGCGCCCAGTACCAGTTGATATAGTGAAGGTCATAGTGGAAGCGGTAGAGGAACTCGCCGCCCCGCGTTTCGCGTGCCTCCGCCTTGCGCCCTGCGCCGTCGAGCCGTGCGTCGGTCGGCGCGTCCGCCGGCGCATCGGGACCGTTGACCCAGTAGAGTTGCAGGCCGGCAGCGCGCTTGCCCGCCGAATAGATCGACCATTCGCTGGCGTCCGGCGCTTCGCGCTCGAGCCAGCGCGTCGCCGCCGCAAAGCTTTTCGGGCCGTCCGCCGGAACGCTGCGCACCTCGGGCGTCATCCAGGCGGTAATCTCTTCCTGAAAATAGGAAGAAGTGCCGGTGACGAAGATCGCGAACAGCAGCCAACCGAGCAGCAGGCCCGTCCAGGTGTGAAGCCAGGCCATCGATTGCCGGAAGCCGTTCTTCACAACCGGCCTCCCCAGACGATGAGGCCCCAATCGGCGAGGCCCACAGCCACGCCGGTCGCGATAAGCCCCGCCCACAGCCGCGAAACCGAGCGCACCGCGAATGCGGTCAACGCAACGCCCGCGAAGATGGCGAAGGACAGCATCGTCGCGCCGACCGACGCCTGCTGGGCACCGCCGGGCAAAAGCCGCGCGATCAGCATGGTCAGCGCACTGGTCACGGCATAGTTGAGCGGCACGGCGGCCAGCGCGCGCACAGCAACATCGCGCCACCCTGCGCCGCGCAAAATTTCGACCGCCTTGCTCATGGCGCCCCTATCGCAACATTGCGACTGACTCGCAATATCCCACAGTCAGAACCGATAGCCAATCGTTCCCATCACATTGCGCGGGGCGCCGACGAAGCAGTCGCCGCGCGCGAGGCAGGAAGCGAAATATTTGTTGTTGAGCAGGTTCGTCGCGTTGACCGCGAAGCGCCAGTTGTTCCAGCTGATCTCGGCCAGCGCATCGACCGTGGTGCGCGACGGCGTAACGATCGACCAGATATCGCTCGTCGAGACGCTCTTGCCGCTATAGACGACACCGCCGCCCAGACGCAGTTGCGCTTTGTCGACAAGGCCGAAGGTCTTCGTCGACCAGAGCGACGCGGTGTGGCGCGGCATATAGTCGAGGCTGGTGTTGGTTTCCGATTTGAGCTTGGAATAGCCGTAATTGGCCAGCAGCTCGAAATTGCCGGGCAGCGTGTGGCTGGCCTCGATTTCGAAGCCCTTGGTGTTCAGCTCGCCCGACTGGGTGGTGCCGCCGGCTGCGAGATACAGGACGCGGTTGCGTTCCTTGATCTTGAAGGCGGTGGCCGTGATGAGGGTGCCGGGCGCGGGCTGCCACTTGATGCCCGCTTCATATTGCGTGCCGGTCTGCGGCCGATAGGGATCGCCGAAGGTGCCGTCGCCATTGTCGATCCGGCCGGCGACCGGCAGGAAGCTTTCGGTGTAGCTGAAGAAGGGCGAGATACCCGCACCGATCTCGCCGATGATGCCGGCGCGGAAGGTCGTGGCATTGTCCTTCTGACCCGAGGAGCCGGTGACGCGGTCGCGGCGGGCGCCCAGCACGACGGAAACGCGGTCGTAAAAGCGGATTTGATCCTGGACATAGATGCCCAGCTGCTTCTGGCTTTCCGTGGTGAAGGGGCCGCTGGGATCATAGGTCAGCAGCGCATCATAATCGATGTCGTAGAGGTCGACGATCCCGGACCCGCCGGCGTAGCGCTTGGCGACCTTGTTCCAGCTATAGTCGATGCCGACGAGCAGCTTGTGCTCGATATTGGCGCCGGTGCCGAAATTGAACTGGAGATTGTTGTCGGTCGAGAAGACGTTCATCCGCGCGTCGCTGGCGTCCGCGATCAGGCCGATGGTGCGCCCGTCGGTGCCGTAGACCGAGAAGGGGTCCTGCGGGTTGGTGTAGCTGTCGGCATAATGGGTGTTATATTCGAGGTCGCTGTCGATATAGCGGGCTTTGAGGCTGAGCTTCACATTGTCCGAAAAGCGGTGCGTGATCGACCCGCCGCCCTGGAGCGAACGTCCGGAATAACGGTCCCAGCCGGCCTTGCCGACGAAGGTGTAGCGATCGAGCTGCTCACCAGCGACTATGTTCGGCCTGAACGTGCCGACGATGGGCAGGAATTGCGAGGTCGAGCCGGTGTCATCCTCCTGATAGACGCCGGTGAGCACGATGTCGGTGTCCGCAGTCGGCTGCCAGCGGATCGAGGGCGCGAACATCACGCGGCCGTCTGGGACATGGTCGACATAGGTGTCGGCGTCGCGGGCGCGGCCGACGAACCGGACCGCGAGATTGTCGGCGAGCGCGAGGTTGACGTCGCCGAGCACTTCCTTGCGGTCATAGCTGCCATAGACGAGGCCCACTTCGCCGCGCGTGGTGAAGTCGGGCGTCTTGCTGACGAGATTGACGAGGCCGCCGATCGACCCCTGGCCGAACAGCACGGAGGCCGGTCCCCGCACGATCTCGACGCGCGAGAAATTATACGGGTCCGAGGTGATCGAGGCATAAAAGGAGAAGATGTCGCGCATGCCGTCGCGGAACTGCAGCGCATCGAGGCCGCGGACGTTGAAGCCGTCGACGCGGGTGTCGCGTCCATAGGGGTTGGCGAGGACACCGGCGGCATATTTCACCGTGTCGCTGATGCTGATCGCGCCCTGCGCCTGATATTGTTCGGACGTGATGACCTTGATCGGCTGCGGCAATTCCATCAGCGCGGTATCGGTCTTGGTTCCGGTATAACCGGTGACGACGATCGTGTCCTCGCCGGTGCCCGTATCGCCTTCGGCGGCGGCGGTTTCGGCGGCCTCGGCAGCCGCGTTGTCGCGAGCGGCCGACGCTGCATCGCCCTCGCCCGCCCAGGCCGGATTGGCAGCAAAAGTCATTGCGACTGCTCCGCAGATCGCGATCATTCGGACGGTCATGGCGTTTCCCTTTTTGCGACTCAATCTCAATTAGGGCCGGCGGCTATAGCGAACCAGTCGCAATAGCAAGCTACTAATAATCGTTTGCAATAAGATGCGCCTGCGGCCACACGGCGGTCGCGGGGGCTTACCCCCTGCAGCAATCACGCCATCCAGGCATGTTCGGAAAGAGGGAGGTCCCCCCATGAAAAAGACTTTTGCGGCCTTGATGGCCTTCGGCTTCCTCGCGTCGCCCGCGGCGGCCCATGAAGTCTGGATCGAGCGCGACGCCACGGGGCCCGCTCGCATCTATCTGGGCGAACCGGCGGATGTCGTGCCCGATGCGGGTGATCCCGAGTTCCCGAACCTCAAGGCTCCGAAGCTCTTCCAGGCCGACGCCTCGAAGCCCGCCCCCCTCGTCCGCCGCGCGAACCATATCGAGGCCGCGGTTGCAGGGTCAGGCGACCTTCGCCTCACCGACGACAACGTCTTCGCGCCGTGGGAAGGCGAAGGCGGAAAATGGGAAGGCGTCGTCTATTATGCGCGCGCCGGGCGCGCGGAAGCCAGGACGGTTCTCGATCTCGAGATCAGCCCGGTCAACGCCAACGCCGACAGCTTTGCGGTCAGCTGGCTCGGAAAGCCGCTCGCGGGGGCAAAGGTCACGGTGGTGAACGCCGATCGCTGGCAGAAGAGCTTCATCGCCGACGCACAGGGCCGCGTCACGGTGCCCGTGACCACGCCGGGCCGATACCTGCTGTCGGTCTCGCACGATGTCGAAGGCGCGCGCGCGCTGGGCGGCAAGACGGTCGCGAAAACCATCCACGTTTCGACCCTGACTTTTGCGAAACAGTAGGTCCGGACCTGCGTATTGACCGAGGACGGGTTCCACATTTCGCCATGCGGTCCCGATGCCCGCGCACGGCGATGTTCCCCAAGGCGATGTTCATGCGCTGGGGCGCAGGCAGGCGCAGCAGCCTATCCCGATCGAGTCGGACGGCCCTGCGCCTGAGGAACCCGTTCAACCCGTCCGCTGTTCGAGCAATATCGCCAGCCGGGCCCGGTCGACCTTTGACCCATGGCGCCGGTCCATCGGAATTCGCGGTATAAGTACGATATCGGCAATCCCTATCGCGCTCGCGCAGCGTCTCCATTCAGCCGCAAGGGCACGATCTCCTTCTATCGCCAGTACGGCTCGTCCGCGCGAGGCCGCCAGCGCCGCCCGGCGCACGCCCGGCCAGTACCGCGCCGCCGCCTCGACCGAAAAAGGGAAGTGACCTTCGATACGTCCGTCCATGCGGCCAAGGAGCCAGAGGCGGCCGGTTGCGTCGAAGCGGCCTGCATCGCCCGTGCGATGCCATAACGTCCCGTCGTCATCGCGCTGTTTGGTCTCGGCATCACGCGCCGGGTCGAGATAGGTCTTCACGACATGCTCGCCCGTCACCTGAATCTCGTCATCGACGATCCGCACCCGCGCCGCATCGACCGGCCGGCCGGCCAATATCCCCTCGCCTCCCCGCATCGCGGCAAAATCGTCGGCTCCGATGTCAGCCGCCTCCACCTCGGCGATGGGCTCGGCTTCGGTCGAGCCATAGACCGCGACCATGCGGACGTCACCGCGCGCCGCGCGGACGCGCGCGAACAGGTCGGGGTACACCGGCCCGCCGCCAGTGAAGATGCTATGAACCGGCGCCGCGATCTTCACCTCCACCAGCCGTTCGACCAGCGCCGGATTTAACAGCAACCGCGTCACGTGGTGGCGTTGGATGCGAAGCGCAATCTCCTCGCCCTTGACCTTGTCGGTGCGCCGCAGCGACCAGTCGGGCAGAACCGACGTGATGCCCTGCCCCAGATTGGCGACCACAAATACCGGAAACCCGACGAGGTCGATTTCGTGATGCCCGCCGGTTCCGATCAACGGCGCGACCGCGCGTTCCTGGGCCGCCATGAAACCGTGGCTGCGCACGATCCCTTTGGGACGTCCGGTCGACCCGGTGGTGAAGCTGATCAATGCCGGCGCGTCGGCTTGCAGATCGGCGACCGGCGGAGGCGCGCCGCGCGCGGGCCGCATCGAAAGCCGCAGCGCGATCCCCCGCAGCGACGAGACAAAACACGGCAGCAACCGATAGAGGCCGCCCAGTAAGACTGCTCGCGGCGCCGCGCTATCGACTGCGACGTCGATGCCCTTCAAGCCCAGCGCCGGTTCAGGCAGCACCGCGACCGCGCCGATCCGCCACAGCGCGGCGAGCGCCGCATACAGGTCCGCCGAAAATCCGAGCGCCAGGAGAACCCGGTCGCCCGGGCGCAAGCCGCTCTGTTCCCATGCCGCCGCAAGCACCCCGGCGCGCTCCGCCAGCGCCGCGTAACTGATCGCGCGATCGCGCGGGTCGATGATGGCGACGCGGTCGGGATGCTCGGCAACCCTCGCATGGAAGGTATCGAGCAAATTCATCCGAGCTTTTTGCCGAACAGGGCATAGCGCCGGAAAACCGCGCCATCGTGTTGCGCGCTGCGCTCCAGCGAGATATTTGCCGAGTGCATCAGCGCGTGCACGACATGGCTAAAGCCCAGTTCGCGTGCGATTTCGTGAAAATGCCACGCGAGCAGATGCCCGACGCCGGGACGCATCGACGCATAGGTCTTGAGGATCGCCTGCGTCGGCCGCTGCCCCTGCAGAAAATCGGGCAAGCCAAAGAGAAATCCCGCAAGGCCGCCTGTCGCGTCGCGCGCGAACAGGACAAGGCGCGGGTCAACGGCCGCCAGCAACGGCATATAGAGCGAAAAAAATCCCGCACGATCGAGCGGCTTGAAGAAGAGCTTGTCGGCAAAGCTGCCGCCGGCGAGCGCGTGAAGCTGGCCAAGCAGAAGTTCGGCGCCTTGCCCGTCCCAGGCCGTGACTGATATGCCGTCAACATCCGGGCGCGGAAGGCCGGGGTGCGGGACCGGCGCCCTGCTCGAAACATAATATTCCAGCGGCACGAAACCGGCCGACAGCAACGCAACATGGTCGTGCCGGCCGCTTACCGGTTCCATAGCAAAGGGCGGCGAGCCATCGCTCTCGACGACCGCGCGGTAGCCATGCCAGCTATCGCCGTCCATCGGCGCGAGCACCGCATTGCATCCGCGCTCCGCCAGGTCCGAACAGGCGCGAGTCAGCAACGCGGCTGCGGCCTCGGGGCTGGTGCAGTGCAACTTGCCGATCGTCGCGACAGGCTTGCCGTTCCATTGCGGACCATCAGGAAACAATGTGCAAGTTGCGCCTTCAACTGCGATGTCTTCCATGGGCTATGCTCCTCCGGCGATATGGGCATAGGCCGCAAGCGGAACTGCGCTCGCCAAAACCATCACACGGGGCGGCCGCCATCGGATGAAGAATTGCGGCAGCGACAAGGTCGTCGCCGCGACAAGAGCGAGCGAAAGTATCGCAATCAGACGAAAATCGGCTGGCGGCGGCGCGGTGTGCCAACCGCTCGCCGAAAGCCCCACTACCGCACCCCACGCGAGCGGCAGCAGGATCACGGCATAGCGACGCGGCAAGGCGAGAAGCAGATAGCCGAGGACAAGGCCCGTCATCGCGAGATTGTAGAAGTGGATCGCGTTCTCACCGGCCGTCTGCCCGATGAACAGCCAGATCGCCGCCGCCGAACAGAGCGTGCCAAGAAAATCGAGATCGGGATGGCGCCCGCTGCCGGGCAGCCGCGAGCGCGTCAACAGATAGATGGCCATCGCAACCAGCGGGATCACCGCGCCGAACAGGTCGCCAACGCTGAGGAATATGAAGGCACCGACGCCGAACGCGCGCGCGGTCGATCGCGCGAGTCCAAGCCAGCTTGCGGCTGCCTGCGCCGCGAAGCAGGCCGCGAAAAAAAGCACCGTGACCAGCCCCAGCGTGGCGGGCGACGAGCCAAGAAACTCTTGAAGGAAAAAATAGATGGCGAGCGGCACGAACAAATTGTCGAGACCGCGCCACGATACCGCCTCGACCATTGCACCGAAGCTCGCGATCACCAGTCCCAGAACGATGACATGGCCGCGCGGCGCATCGCTGAAAAGAAGGAGCATCGTCATCGCGACGATCCATCCGACGAGGACGAAGGCGATCACGCCCTCCCAGCTCTTCGTGCCATCTTCAGTCGGAAAGCGGGTCCGGCCATAATGGCTTCCCGTCAAGGCGGCCGCGGCATCGGAAAGCGTGATGATGGCGAGCGGAAGACCGTAAAGAATGTAGGATCCGCCATATTGCAGGAAGAGGAAGCCGACTGCGATGGCGAGCCAGATGTCGCCAAGCCCCGCGCGTTGTACCGCATGGATCGCCGCCCCCGCCAGGTCGCTGAAATGCGCCGACAGCCGCAACACGAGCATCGCGCAAACGGCAAGCGCAACCAGAAACACCGCCGCCCCGCTGTCAGACAACAGGAAAGGCAACCCCATCGCAAACAGGCCGACCATCACGTGGACCAGTTTGCGCTGCACTTCGGCGTGCCACGCAAAGCGCGATCCGAGCCGGCGAATGAGCGCAATCGCGACCAGCAGGACGAGCACCGCGCCCGCAGCAAAGCCATAGGAGAGCAGGCCGGTCATCGCACCTCGTCCACATGGAAGGCCGAATAGAAGAACGCTCGGTCGCGCGCGGCGAGCGGGGCGGCAATATCGGTCCGGCGATGCATGCAGTCAGCAAAGCCGTCGGGCATCGCGCGGGGCGCCATCATGTTCCAGTAGACCAGCCGTGCACCCGGATTCGATGCGGCGACCAACGCCGCGTAACAAGCCTCGTGCCCAGACGGCGACATATATTCGAAGATGTCGGACAGGTTCCAACCATCGACCCCTGTCTCCGGAAAGGGCACATCCTCGATCGCGCCATGGAACAGGTCGATCCGGTCGAGGCGCCGCGCGATGAACGCATGATTTTCCGGTTCATAGCAATGCGGCAGCGCATCGCCATGCCGGCCCAGCATGATCCAGTGCAGATATGGATTCCGCCGCGGGTCGTTGACGACGAAGCTGTGCGCAATCTTGCGTGCGACATGGTCTGAAACGCTGCCGTCGACATGATCGAAGAACGCCGGATCGCGCCCGAGGGCGCCCATCGCGCGCCGGGAAAAGAACAGCCGCAGCAACAGCCGCCAACGCCAGTTGTTCCAGCGCCGCTCCAGAAATTCGCGTCGCTCCGCTTCGCTCCGCTCGGCAAAGATATTGCGAACGGTTTGCCTCGAATGGACCCACGGCAAAAGGCGGGTCCGGAACAGCCGGAAATAGCGCTCGAACTTGCCGACACCGCCCACGCCATAGAGCAGGACTGCCTCCCGCTGCGCCGCCCAAAAGTCGGCGGTGTTGCTGTCGCATGCCTTCAGCACCCGGTCGAACAGAGCGCCGCGACGCTCGCTGTCGCGCGATCCCATCAGTTCGATCAGTTCGCCATGCGTCAATATCGGCCAGGCCGCGAGGCGGAAGCGGATCGCGTAAAGCTGCGCCGCCGACAGGTCGGCCGCGATGACGCGCGCGGGATCGAGCGTGAGCAACGATAGCGCATTGTCGCCCGCCGATCCGATCGACACCAATGTCCCGCCCGGCCGGGGGCCGATGGCATCGCAAAGGACCGCGCCATCTTCCCACAATTGGGCGTAGCGGATGGCGTCGAAGCTGGCCTTGCCTGCGATTTCGGTCCGGCTCATACCGCGCCCCCCGCGCCATGCCGCTGGACCTGCCCCGTCGCACCATTGACCGTCACCAGTTCGCCATCCTCGATCCATTCGCACGCCCCTCGCAATCCGACGACGCAGGGGATGCCAAGCTCGCGCGAGACGATCGCCGAATGCGAAAGCAAACTGCCGCGTTCGACGACGATCGCCGATGCACTGGCGAACAGCGCGATCCAGCCGGGGTCGGTATTGCGCGCGACCAATATTTCGCCGGCGCCGATCTTTTGCGTCCGCGGATCGCGGATCACGCGCGCAATGGCGGTGACGCAGCCCGCCGAGCAGGCTGTCCCCTGCCGCTCCAGTCCCTCGTCCCCCCGAATCGGCGCGGCGGTGTTTGGGCGGCTGCCCAGCGGAACGCCGGTCAAGGTCAAACGCTCGGGGGGATCGGGCATCGCGGCGTAGCGGGCCATTTCGGATCCCCGCAAGTTAGCAAGGCCAGCCAGGTCAGCAGTCACCGCATTGCCCTCGATCGCGCCCAATATCTCGTCGACCGTCAGCAGGAATATGTCACGCGGGTCGTCGACATGGCCCTGCGCGTGAAGCTGGCGGCCAACCGCCAGGAACAGGCGGCGGGCGCGTCCGAAAATTCGCGTGCGCTCGTATCGCAGATTTTCTCGGTCACGCACGCGCCTTTTGGTGACGTTGAGCAATTTGCGGGCGATCCAGCGGCGGACCGGCCGACCGCGCATCGCGCCGGCGAGCGCGAGCATCGCATCAGGCCGTTCGACCGCGATGCGCGGCTCGCTTTGCGCGGCGGCGAGGATCGCGGCATGGAGCGGGCGCGGATCTTCGTCGAGCGTGACGCTTTCGAGCTTGAGCTCCTCGGTGCAGCGGTCGCCGAACCGATCGATATAGGCGCGAAGCTCCGCCGCGATTGCGGATGCCGCAATCCGGTCGCCGTCATTGATCTCCAGCGCGGCAAGCAGCGCCGCGTCGCCCCGCGCCAGGTCGCCCATTGCGCGGATCGCCTGCGCTGGCACTGCCGAAATGATGTCGCCCTGCCCGATCAGCACATCATTATGGATTTCGAGCCCCGCCGGGCCGCACCAGCGCTCGAGTAATTTGCGCGATGCGCCAAAGGCCATCATGCACAGAAAATCGTTGATGATCGGCGCGTCCCACCGGTCGAGCAATTCGGCCTCGATCGTCCGATATTCCTGCGCCAGCGCCGATGGCGGCATCTTGCCGAGCCGCTCGGGCGTCGTCGCGCCCAGCGCCCGGTCGAGCCGCCGACGGAAATCCGCGCCGGTCCGATCGAGGAGCATCCCCTCGCGAAACAGACCCCAGCCGACCGCAGCCAGCCGCAAATATTCGCGCACGCGCGCGCTGCGCGACAGTGCGTCGCGCCCGCCGATCTCGCTCGCCAAGGGCTCGGGCAGCGGTTCGCCAACCCCCATCATCGTTTCCATATGCGCGGCGTTCAACCGGTAGCCGGGAAGCAGCGCCAGCGCGCGATACCAATTGCCCAGATTATAGAAGATGCGGCCGTCGATGCGCGCCAGCATATTGTCGAAAACGGTCCGGTTCTGCGCGAGCCGCTGGCTGTCGACGCCGAGCAGCGCGAGAAAACTGGTGTAGACGCGCGCATAGGCATAGCGCGCGAAAGAAAAAGTCAGCGGCGAAACGATGCCCGGATAGCTCTCGATGATGTTGCTGTTGTCGAAAACGATCATGCGATCGTCGGGCAATTCCGCATCGCGGAGCGGCGAGGTGATCGGGCGAGCCTGCAGCAGATAGAGCTGCCCGTCGGCAATCGCCCATTCGATATCCTGCGGCATGCCGGCATCGCCTTCGACCGCGATGGCGAGCGCGGCGACGTCCGACAGTTCGGTGACGGTAAGATACTCCGGCCCCTCCTGCCCGACGACCTCGAAGCCGGCTCTCGCAATCCACCAGCTCGCGCCATCGACTTCGCCCGCCACCAACCGGTCGCCGAGCCCGTCGATCGCCGAAACGACCAACCGGTCGCGGCGGCCCGAGACCGGGTCGGCGCTGAACGCCACGCCCGCTTTCTCTGCGGGCACCATGCGCTGGATGAGCACCGCCGGCCGCGCCGACACATCGCCCCCGTTCAGCCCGCGATTTTCACGATAGGCGGCCAGCCCTTCACGCTCCGCCGACGCGAGCACCTGCCGCACCGCCTCGCTCAGCCCGGCTGCCGGGACGTTGAGTAGGCTCTCGTACTGGCCGGCGTGGCTATGCTCGTGGCCGTCCTCCTGCAGCGCGGAGGACCGTACGGCATAGGGACCCGCGCCAATCGATGCCGCCGCAGCGGCCAGCTCTTCCTGCGACGGGACATCGCCCTCGACCACAACGACGAAGGGCGGGACATGATAGCCCGCGCGGACGAGCCGTCCGAGCGCGCCCGCCTTGCCGCCCGAACGGCCATCGTCGCCCGCCTGATCGGCCGAGAGGATCATAGGGTCATCCTTGGAGGAACGGTGCGAAACCGGCCGCAATATAACAGGCGAAGACCCAAAGGCCCGCCGCGGTGTCGACGCCCTTCTGATGGGCGGGCGTCGGTGCGTTGCGATAGGCCAGCCCCGCGCGCGCGACAAAGAACGCCGCGACGAGGCCGATACTGATCGTCTGAAACGGCGCGCCCGTCGCAAAGCCGACGCCGGCCAGCAACGCAAGCGCTGCCATGATGCACAGCAGCCAGGCCGATATGGCCCGGCGCGGGCCATAAAGCGCGCTATAGCTTTCGACGCTCGCGCGCTCATTTTCGGGCGCCCACAGCTTGCGCCCGATCTCGAGGATACAGCCATTGACGAAGCTCAGCGCCAGAAACAGCCCTAGCCCCGGTGGCGGCATCCCGTGCGGCTGCCATTCGATCCCGGTGATGAACAGGTCGATCAACGGCATGATCGCCATATGCGACGCCATATAGGCAAGCGGGTGCGCCTTGAGCCAGCGCGGCACGAAAAATTCGCGCCCCATCAACAGCATCCATCCCCAGGTGAGTAGCAACAGTGGCAGCACATTCGGCGCGATCAGCGCGCAGGCGAGAGCCGCCACCCCGGCGCTGGCAATGCCCAGCCCGACGATGAGGCGCAGCGACACCAGCCCGCGCGGAATTGGTCGCTCGGGCCGATAGAGGCAATCGTCCTCATGGTCCTTGACCTCGTCGAACACGCGCAACTGGAAAAAGAAAAGCAAGGTCACGGCAAAGGCGAGGAGGAACGCCGGAATACCGGGTAAGGGGCGACCGGCGAAATGAGCCGATGCGCTGACCCCGGCGGCCGAAAAGACCGCCACGAGCAAGGCGGTCTTGCCCAGCGGGAAGCGCTCGGCCTGATATTGCCAAAGCCGTGTGGGCAAGGACGCGCTCCTCACCGCTCGCGCGCCAGTCGTCCGTGCGCGCGCGTGAAATGTCCGGCTGCGATCGCCGCCATGATCGAAATCTCGCCGGCGAGGCAGAGCGATGCCGCGACTTCGGCAAGCGCCGGCGCCTTGCCCTCGCCATAAAGCCCCATGAGGTCGAGCGCCGCGCGCGGCGTCGGCAGACCCGTGCCGCCGCCAACAGTGCCGACCATCAGGTTCGGCAGCGTCACTGACATGAACAATCCGCCCTCGCGCGGCTCCATCCGCGTAAATCCGACGGCGGATTCGGACACGCAAGCGGCATCCTGCCCTGTGGCGATATAGAGCGCCGCCAGCCCGTTCGCGAAATGCCCCTGCGCGCCGAATTGTCCCGACAGTTGCGCGCCGAGCGCCGCAACACGCGCATAAGCGAGCATCCGCTCGCTGTCTGTCTGCAGCAAATCGCCGATCAGCTTTTCCGGTATCGTGATGCTTGCCGAAACCTTGCGCCCGCGCCCGGTCATCAGCCCCAGATAGGTCGCCTTTTTGTCGCCCGAAAAATTGCCCTCGATGAACCAGTGTTTGGGCGTGACCGGTGCATGCTCCAGCAGATGGCGGCAGACCGCGTCGGTCGCGAGGGTCACCATATTCTGGCCCGACGCATCGCCGGTCGAATAGCGGCAACAGAGAAACACAACGTCATTGTCGATCACTGGGTCGATCTCGTCGAGCTTGCCGTGACGCGTCGTCGCCGCCACCGCCGCCCGGATGCCGGCCTCCTGCTCGGCGACCCACGCCACGAACTGGCCCGCCTCGAGAATGTCGGCGAAGACGAATGCGGGTGTGCGCAGCACGCCCTCGGAAATCAGCGCGGCTACCGCCCCGCCCGACCGCGTGATGACATGCGCGCCGCGCGCATAGGACGCCACCAGCGCCGCCTCGGAGGTGGCCAAGGGTATCAGATATTCGCCGAACGCGTGGAGACCGCGGACAAGAAGCGGCCCAGCCACCCCGACAGGCAGTTTTGCTATGCCAATGAAATTCTCGATATTGGCGCCATACTCGCCAGCCGAGCGCAAGGCATCTGCATCACAGAGCGCCGCAGCCTGCTCCTGCGGCCGGCCCTTCCAGAATCTTTCTGCCGCCTCGGGTTTCGCGCTGCGACCGAAGCGCGGGCGATCCGACGCAGTGGCCGGTTCCGCAAGATGCTGGCCCAGACGTTCGGCAGCGCGCGATCCGTCCAGCTTTTGCAGAAGGGACTTCAGTCGCCTGGAATACATGGCAATTTCGAAGATAATTTTTGTCGACGCATCGCTCTCCCCTGCTCCCTCGGTATGCGCTACCCGACCGTTGATTTGATGGGAGGCCCTCTGGAGCGGATCTACTTCATGCCAGTTAAATTGATATTAGCGAATGATACTTTGGCTAAACGAAGTGTTGGGCTGAGGACTCATAGCCAGAACAGTAGGGTAGCGGCGAGCGCGACGGCGGAGAGGACGGTTCTCGGGCACCTGTCGTAGCGTGTTGCGACACGCCTCCAGTCTTTGAGGCGACCGAACATGATCTCGATCCGGTTGCGGCTTTTGTATCGGCGCTTGTCGTATTTGACAGCTTTTGTGCGGGATTTCCGTCCGGGGATGCAGGGGGTGATACCCTTTTCCTGCAAGGCATCGCGGAACCAGTCGGCATCATAGCCCCGGTCACCCAGCAGCCATTGTGTTTTGTGGGGAGGCCGTCGAGCAGAGCTGCCGCGCCGGTATAATCGCTGACCTGGCCCGCCGTCATGAAGAAGCTGATCGGGCGGCCATTGGCATCCGTCACAGCATGAAGCTTCGTGTTCATGCCACCCGTTCTCAGGGAAACAATCCCCCGGATCGTTCCATACTCCCTCGGCGCGTCCCGCCATCTCAACCCGTTGCGATTGACGAAGATGATGCCGCTCAGAACGCGCCGGTCATCCACGCGAGGGCGGCCATGGCTCTTGGGAAAGAACGGCTGAAGGCGACCCATCTGCTCGTCCGTCAGCCAGAATAGAGCACTCATCAATCAGGCTCCTTGACCCGCCTGAATCATAATCACCGCCCCAAATCATTGGGTCCCGAGCCTAACCTGCCTCTTTTACCTAGCTGCCGATTGGTGAAGTTGTATAGACGGCTTATGAACCCGCCGCTCAATCGAAAGCCCCCCGTTTCCAAACCGCAAGATCGGGTGGGGACGCAAGCCCACGAACCGGGCGGCAGCGAACCGGCACCTCGCTACCTTGTGATAAAACAGAGCATTTGCGACGCCGTCCGCGACGGTCGTCTCCGCCCCGGCGACCGCGTGCCCTCTGAAGCCGAGCTCGTTCAGCAGTTCGACGTCTCGCGGATGACGGCAAACCGCGCTGTCCGCGAATTGCAGGCGGCAGGCGTCGTCGTGCGGCGCGCGGGAAGCGGTTCGTTCATCGCCGAACCGAAGCCGATCGGGCAGATGATCGAGATCCGCAACATCGCTGAAGAAATCCGCCAGCGCGGCCATGCCTACCGCGCGCGCGTGATCCAGAACCGCGAAGAGCGCGCCAATGTCGAAACCGCGCCGCTGCTCGAGGTTTCGGTGGGGACCAAATTATTCCATTCGATCATCGTCCATCACGAGGCCGAATTCCCGATCCAGATCGAGGAGCGTTTCGTCCTCGCGTCGATCGCGCCGGACTATGGAACGCTCGACTTCACCCGGATGACGCCGAACGAATATCTGACGCGCATCGCACCGCTCGAACGGGTGGAGCATCGCGTTTGCGCGACGATGCCCGACGAGCGGATGCGCGGCATGCTGGGACTGTCCGAGGGCGAACCGGTACTCCAGATGACGCGCCGGACATGGAGCCGGTCGCGCCTCGTGTCCCATGCCTGGCTGACGCATCCCGGCACCCGGTTCGAACTGTCAGCCGCTTTCTCGATCGACGATTGACGCCAATCAGCTGGTTCGGGCGACGATAACCGGTTTGCGGCGACGGCGCAGCCAGCGAAAATCGGCGCGACTGAAGCTTTTGAACAGCAGGTAGAAGCCGGTTCCTGAGAGCCAGAGCGCGCCAAAGGCAACAAAGATGATCAACGGGTGGTTGAAGCTCTTCCGGTTCAGATAGTCCATATTATGGAGCATCCAGAAGAAGTCCCACGTCCGCCAGGTATCGCCGCGCATCACGAGAAAACGCGCCGTGTCGAGCGAGACATAGGCGCTACTATTTTCGGCATCGTCGAAATCGACCCGCCACATCGCCCCTTCGTGATCCCGCGACTCAAGGTTCGCCTTGGCGAGTACGCTGACCTCGCGGATCGGCGCGTCGTTCATCATCGCCGCGACCTCGCGGGCCATCGCCACGTCGACGCGGATACCGATGCCGGTCGTGGCGTCGACGAGATGGACGCCCTTGGCCGATCGCACTTCATAGACGGGGCGGGCACCCAGGTCGCGCAGCAGGATCCCGGTGACTGCCTCGCCGCGTGGCAGCGCCGCGACGTCGAAATAATCCCCCGCGGGCAACGGGTGAGCATGGCTCATCGCGCCGCCATGACCGCCAACCTCGTCCTTGTCGAGGAGCGCCATCACCGAACCGCTCAAGGCCCAGAGCAGGAACTGGAGCCCGAGGATCAGGCCGACCCATTTGTGGATGCGCCGGAAGAAAAGCGGCGTGAAACGTACCTTCTTCATGCCTTTTTCCTTTTGCGGCGCGGGAACGACCAGATCAGCAGCCAGGCGCCGGTCAGCGCCATGGCAAAGGCGCTCCATGTCGCGACCCGAAGCAGCGGATTGTTGACGTCGGTGCGCTCATCATAGTCCATGATGTGCAGCATCCAGGCGACGTCGAAGACACGCCACAGCGCGTGGCGCCGCGAGATCAGTTCACCCGTCTGCGGCGACAGATAGAGCGTCGGACGGTTCCAGCCCTCGAACTCGACCTGCCAATAGGGCGGCTTGCGCGATTGCATTTCCTGCGGCGCTTTGGTCAGCAAGCGCACCGACACGATCTGGCCGTCGCCGGAGTAGATGCGCCGCGCCTGTTCGCGAACCTGGGACTCGGTCAGCGCAGGCAGCGGCGCACCCGAGCGGGCATCGAACAGCCGCGCCCCTTTCGGAGTTTCCGCGCGCCAGACGGGGCGATCGAAGAATCGCTGCAAGCGAACTTCCGACGCACCGGGCGCGGCCGCAACGATCCGCGACGGGGGCGCCAGGCCCGTGAGGTCGAATGACTGGGTCACCGGCGCGCGCACGAGATGGTCGCCATGGATGGTGTCGATGTGCACGATTACCATGTAGAAGCCGGTCAGCGTCCAGAGCAGAGCCTGGACGCCGACCACCAGAGCCAGCCATTTATGCGTTCGCCGGACGAGCAGAGGCCAACGGATCGCCATATCGATTACCCTCAGAAAGCCGTCCGGAAGCCGACGTAGAAACGCCGTCCGAGCAGATCATAGGTCATGGTGTCGGTGTTCGCATCGGTGAAGCTCTGGATATAGGGCGCCTTGCGATCGAAAAGATTGTCGACGCCGACCTGGAACCGGGTCTTCGCGTCGATCTCGAAAGCGACCTGGAGATTATGGTAGAAGACGTTGGGCGTGCTGTAGCCAATCTCTCCGGGAGCCGCATTGAAGTCGGTCGCCTTTCCGATCCACTGCGTCGACCAGGTCGCGCTGATCCCGTCCTTTTCGGCGGTCAGCACGCCATAGCCGCGCCACTTCGGATAACCGCCGTTGCCGCCGCCGATGAAGCCATCGAAGTCGATCGGCGCGCCGCCGGGGAAAGGCAGGACGACATATTTGTTTAGGTAGGTCAGATTGACGTCGAGCGAGATGTTCACGCTGCCGATGCCCCCCGCATAGACGAGCCCCAGATCGAGGCCATTCATCTCCTCGCGACCGGTGTTGATCGGCTGCGCGGATAGGAAGGTGACCTCGCCGGTCAGCGGGCTGCGCGTGAAATCATCGCAGAAGGGATGCGACAGGTTCGCACTGGCATAACAAATGGCAAGCTTCGTCGAACCAGGAATCGCGCGGATCGCGTCCTTGATCTTGATGTCAAACCAGTCGGCCGTCAGCGACAGACCGGGGACCAGCCCCTTGGGTGAGATGACGGTGCCGACTGTCCAGGTGGTCGAGCTTTCGGGTTGCAAATTCTCGTTGCCACCGACCGTCGTCAAAATCGTCGTACCAAGCTGAACATAGTTCGCCGGCACGCCCGAGGCTTGGCAGTTGGCGATCAGCCCCGCATTGCCGCTCGTCGAGTAACGCGAGCAGGGATCGGTCGTGGTGAGATTACCTTCGGACACCCCGCCGAACAGCTCGGGGACGTTCGGGATACGAAAGCCGGTGCCATAGGTGCCGCGCAGGCGGAAGCTATCGTTGATGACCCAGTCGAGGCTCGCCTTGTAGTTCCAGTCGCTACCAAACAGGTCGTAGTTCGAATAGCGAACCGCTCCGCCCGCCGTCAGCGCCTGAAAGAAGGGCGTATCGGCAAGGATCGGAACCGACAGTTCGAGATAGGCTTCCTTGGCGACGCTCGTCCCCGAGATCGGGCTCTGCTGATTGGTGTTGGCGATACCCAGCACGGTCAGCGGATCGGGGTCGCGCCAGCCTTTTTCCTTGCGATAGACGACACCCGCCGCGAAGGAGACGGGTCCGGCGGGCAGCTTGAACAGATCGCCGTTGAGGTCGGCGGTGACCGTTGCCAGCTCATTTCCGCCGCGATCACGCGACGTGAACAGGATATAGTCGAGAACTTCGGGGGTCAGGTCGCCGAACCCGAGATAGTCGGCGCAGGGTATCGTCGCACCGGCGGCAAGGCTGCACTTGGTCGTATCGAGCGTATTGGTCACGCGCTCGAGGTTGGCGATGTTGGTCGAACCATCGACCGCGGTGTTGCGGCCGAAAGCGCCCGCGACTTCCCAGCTCCAGCTGTTCGACAGCTTGCCGCGGAGGCCGAAACTGCCCTGCCAGGTGTCGGTTTCCTGAAAGAACTGGCGAGGACCCCGCTCGGCGAGGCGACGCTGGATGAGGACAATATTCTGCCCCGTCGGGTTGGTCCGATTGCTCGCTGCGATCGAGAGATTGCGCAGCGTACCCGGCGTCGCGATCTGATTCGACTTGCGGAAGGTGTAGAGGAACTCGCCGAACGCTTCGATATTGTCGGTGATGTCATAGTCGGCGAAAAAGGCCGTGCTGACGCGCTCAACGGGGCTGACCGCATTCAGGAACGGAGCCGAATTGAAATTATGCTTGGCGGCGCTGTAGGGCTCGAAGAAGTTGCCGTTACCGCCCAGCACCTGATTGAAGTTGATCTGCTGCCCGTTCGGCAGCACCGCGCGTCCGCCGATCGTCGAGGCGCTGTTGACGCATCCGAGCGTTCCCGGCGTGGTCTCGGCAAGCGAGCAAGGCGCGCGCGTCGCCATGTTGACCGCCTTGGTCTTCTGATAGGTGACCGCCGCCATGAAGCCGCCGCGGTCGTTGCGAATGCCCCAGAGCAGGTCGGCGGTGAAATCCGAGCCGTCGCCCTTTTCGGTGATCCCCTGGCGCACGCTGAGGCCGAGACCTTCATAGTCGGTACGGGTTACGAGGTTGACGACACCCGCCATCGCATCGGCGCCGTAGATCGCCGAGGCACCATCCTTGAGCACATCGGTACGCGCGAGCGCCGCGACGGGAATCATGTTGAGATCGGGCGACGAGTTCGCCCCGGTGCCACCCGCGACGAGGCGGCGACCGTTGAGGAGAACAAGCGTGCGCTTGATGCCGAGGCCGCGAAGGTTCACCTGCGCGGTGCCATAGCCATTGTTCGCCCAATAGGCGGAGCTCTGGTTGCCCGCGAAGCCGGCGTTGGCGGGCAGTCGCTGCAGCACGGTCTCGATGTTGACCAGGCCGGTATTCTCGATCTGCTCGGCGGACACGACCGTCGCCGGACCGACGCCAGCGAGATCCTGACGCCGGATTCGCGAGCCGGTCACGACGATATCGCTTCCGGCGTCGCTGGCCTCCGCCGCGGACGTGGGGGCCGCTCCATCCTGTGCGAAAGCTGGCGTTGCGATAGTTGCGACGACCGCGGCGCTCGCGAGCAATGATTTTCTGATCGACATGCGAAACCCCCTTTTGGTTACGTGATGAACCTTAGAGAGCATCAATTGTATATACAGGTCAATAGAAATAATCCTGTAACTTCAATATGTTAAATGCATGCCAAGAGGTTACACCGGATATTGCTAATACGCACCCCGAAGCGTTACCCCTCACCTGTAGAGACATTTTTTTCCATAGGTGGATCAACCGCGGATCAAACAGGCCGCCGCAGCCGAAATTCGAGTAATTTTATTACGAAAGCCCATGACATCCGTCAGTCGACCCACCACGCGTCGCGCCGCAGCGGCGCTCGCGAGGGCAATAATCTCGTCCTATAATTCTCCATTGCCGTTCCGGCGGGTCATGCGCGAAATTGCGAAACCTTACCGCCGTCGGCGAACGCCATCACTGCGAAGGCATCGGTGCTTCCATCCGCCATTTCCATTCCCCGGGATCCGCGCGGCATGCCGGGAACCGCGATCCCCCGAATATCGCGCGGCTTGTCGCGAAGAGCTTCGCGACAAGCGGCATCGGCACATGGCCCTCGATGGCATAGCCGCCAGCGATCGCCTGCAGCGCAAGGCCACGACAAGCTGGTTTCACGGCATTCCTCGTCGACGTGTCGCCACCCCGCGAATTTCTAGAACCAGGCCCGTATCCCCATGACAAAGCTGACGCCGCTGGCATCCTCGCCTGCCGCCCGCGCGAAGCGCGCGGTATCGCCGACCTTGCGCGCCCATTCGACGCCGACATACGGCGCGAATTCCTTCACGATCTCGTAGCGGAGGCGGAGCCCAAGCTCGAGGTCGGAAAGGCCCGAGCCGGTGCCGGTCTCGGGCACGTCCTGCAGCGCGAAGTTGAGTTCGGCCATCGGCTGGAGGATCAGTTTCTGCGTGATGCGCTGATCATAATAGCCTTCGAGCCGGCCGAGGAGATCGCCCTTGTCAGAGAGGAACAATGCGCCCTCGACCTCGAACCAATAGGGCGCGAGACCCTCGAAACCGATCGTCGCATAGGTCCGATCGGGGCCCGGCCCGAGATCCTGCCTGATACCTGCCTGGGCATTGAAATAAGGGCCTATCGCTCGGCTGTAGAGCGCCTGCACCTCGGCGCCCTCGATGCCTTCGCCAAAGACGCCCTCGCCTTCGCTCTTGATCGTGATCCGGTTGATGTCGCCGCCGTACCAGGCCTCGCCGTCCCAGCGGAAACCGTCGCGGCCCTTGCGTGCCTGATATTCGGCGAGGTTGAAGCTGATGAAGGCGATGGTCTGCGCACCATTTTCCTTCATCATCTCGTGGCGCGAGTGCTCCATCTCCGCCGCAGGATAGACACGGTCGGCATACCAGTCGCCCGGCGGTGGCGGCGCGGTGGCATCGCCTGGAGCAAGGTCGGTGCCGGAGGCGCCGACGGGCGGTTCGACCGCTGCGCCAGCCTTCGGGGTGCAATGGCCCATCTTCGCATGCTCGGGCAGACAATCGGGGTCCACCGGCGCGGCGGCCGGTTTGTCCATAGTCATCCCTGGTTTCGATGTGCCCGGTTCGGCCGTGCAATGGCCCATCGCGGCATGCTCCGGGGCGCAGGCGGGCGCGCCCGTGTCCGCCTGGCCCATCTCCATGCCGGGCTTCGACGAATGATCCATCGACTGCGCGGCAGCGGGCGATGCGAAGGCAAGCGCGGATGTGCCGGCGAGGAAAAAAACCGCGCGCGTCATGCGGCGTCTTCCCGCGGACGCACGCTCACGACGCGCATCATCCCTGCGTGCATGTGAAAGAGCATATGGCAGTGGAACGCCCAGTCGCCGATCGCGTCGGCGGTGAAGTCGAAGCTCGCCGTGCCCCCGGGCTGGACAAGGACGGTGTGTTTGCGCGGCGAGCGGTCGCCCTTGCCCGTGACGAGTTCGAAGAAATGGCCGTGCAGGTGGATAGGATGGCTCATCATCGAATCGTTGATGAGATTGATCCGGACCCGCTCACCCTCGATAAAAGGGATCGGCTCATGATGGTCGGACATCTTCACGCCGTCGAACGACCACATGAAGCGCTCCATGTTGCCGGTGAGGTGGATGTCGAGCGACCGCTCGGCAGCGCGCACGTCGGGATTGCGCTCAAGGGCCACCAGATCATGATAGGTCAGCACCTTGTGGCCGGCATTTTCGAGGCCCTGTCCCGGCTCGCCCATGCGATCGACGGGCATGGGCGAGATCGTCTGTACGCTGGGGTCGCGCTTGACCTGCGGCGCTACGCTGAAGTCGCGCATGCTGTGCTGCATTCCGCCATCCGATCCATGATCCATGCCCGCCATCGCGCCGCCTTCGGCGGCGGGGGTGCAATGGCCCATCTTGGCATGTTCGGGGGAGCAGGAGGGATCGCCTGCGGGCATCGGCATGGCGCCGACGCCCGAATGGTCCATTCCCGCCATCGAGCCACCCGACATATCGCCCATGCCCATGTCCTTCATGGTCGCAAGCGGCCGTTCGCGCAGCGGCGGGACGTCGGCAGCCATTCCCGCGCGCGGCGCCAGCGTCGCGCGTCCCATGCCCGAGCGGTCGTTTGCTTCGGCGACCAGCGTATAGGCGCGGTCCTCGACCGGGGTCACGATGACATCATAGGTTTCGGCAACCGCAATCTGGAATTCGTCTATCTCGGTCGGCACGACATTAAGCCCGTCGGCCTGCACGACGGTCATCCTCAGGCCCGGGATGCGGACGTTGAAGATCGTCATGGCGGACGCATTGATGATCCGCAGCCGCACGCGCTCGCCGGGATTGAAGAGCGCGGTCCAGTTGTCGCGCGGGCCGCGGCCGTTGACGAGGAAGGTATAGGTCGATCCATTGACGTCGGCGACGTCGGTCGGGTCCATGCGCATCGCGCCCCATTCGATTCGTTCCTTCAGCGACTGGTCCTTGCCCGCAAGCAGCCCCGACAGCGTCTGGCGCTGCATGTTGAAATGGCCGGGACTGACCTTCATCTTGCGGAAGATCGCCTCAGGCGACAGCTGACTATGGTCGGACAGCACGACGACATGTTCGCGGTCATAACTGATTGGGTCAGCGCCTGCGGGATCGATGACGATCGGCCCATAATGGCCGAGCTGCTCCTGGAGACCCGAGTGGCTGTGGTACCAATAGGTTCCCGATTGGACGACCGGGAATTCATAAACGAATTTCGAGCGCGGCTTGATGCCGGGAAAGCTGACGCCCGGCACACCGTCCATCTGGAACGGCAGGATCAGGCCGTGCCAGTGAATCGAACTGTCCTCGTCGAGGTCGTTGACCACGGTGAGCTTCGCCGTCTGTCCTTCCTTGAGGCGCACCAGCGGGGCTGGCACGGTGCCGTTGATGCCGATGGCACGGCTCAGCTTGCCGTCGATCCGCATCGTCTGCCGGGCGATGCGCAGGGTGATGTCGTTGCCCGAGACCGTTGGGAGCGGCGCCGTGATGCCCTGCGACACCGGCTGGGCCCACGCCGGAAACCATACCGCCGCCGCGGCTGCCGCCCCGCCGCCCAAAGTTGCGCTCACGAACCGACGCCTGTCTATCTGCATGTGTTTCCCGACCGTTTCCGAATGTTCCTAATGTCATACGCAGGGGCTGCGTCTGCCCCTCATCGACAGAATAAAAAAGAGCGGCCGGGCGCGTGAACGCTCAACCCTGATCGCGTTCGCTCGTTCCCGCAAGCAATGCCTTGAGACGGGTCCGCGCGCGATAGAGCCGGGTTTCAATCGTCTTTTCACTGACGTCCAGCATCGCCGCCGCTTCCGACTGGCTGACCTCGTCCATGCCGCGAAGGAGAAGTACTTCGCGCAAATTCGCGGGCAGTTCGCCAATCGCGGCGCGAACCCTCGCCAGCTCCAGCCGATCGCTCGCTTCCATGTCGGGCGCGGGCGTATCGCTCGCGACATGATGCGCGCTCTCAAGCGGCAGCGCGCGCGAGAAAAAGGCGCGCACCTTTCGCCTGCGGCCCCAGTCGCGACATTTGTTAAGAGCGATGCGCGCGATCCAGATGCGGAACGGGCGCTCGCCATCATAGCGGGCGAGCGCGGAGAATCCGGCAACAAAGGTTTCCTGCGTCAGGTCCATCGCTTCATCGGCGTCGCCGATATGTTTGACGATGAGCCGGTAGACCACCGCCTTGTAGCGGCTCAGCAACTCGCGATAGGCATCCTCATGACTCACGCGGGCGCGCGCCACGAGCTCCTGGTCGCTATACTGCGATAGATCTGGGCTCACCGCGCATCGGCGGTCAGCGCCTTGACCACGCTCTTGTCGAACATGCGCGCCTGGTCATTATCGAGGATCGCCCGCATCGCGAAGAGATGCTTAAGCGTTTCCTTCTGCAACGTCCCCATGACGTCGTGGGTATGGTCGATGGCCTCAGTGACCCGCGGTCCATAGCCATGTTCGGCTTCGATCGCTTGCGCGAGCCGGATGTTGGCTGCGCGCATTTCGGTCTCGAGCGTCCGGCGCCGTCCGGCAAATTTAGCCTCGATCTGTTCGAGCTTCGCTTCCTGCGCCGGTGTAAGGTCGAGCTCACTATGGAGAAGCGCATGCAGTTCAGTTTCGCTGGCTTTCGGCGGATCCGACACGACGCGGCCAATGAACACGCCCGCGATGGCGGCGGCGAAAGCGATTAATCCGACGATGAACAAGCGACGCAACGGCATCCTTACTGCGGGTCCAGCAAAGTCGAGGGCGCAAGCGCGCTGGCAGGTCCGAACGGGCTGATCGGGCTAGCCGCGACCGCGGGTCCGGGAAAGGCGCTGCCAGCGATAACGCCACCGCCCAGCGACACAAAGGCCGCCAGGGCCATCAGCCGGCCAATCGCCGCCGATTCGCGCCGGCTTGCCGCAAGGGCGCCGATAATGCGATCGTCCAGCGCGTCGAGCGCCGCCGGCAACTCGATCCTGTTCAAAATGCGAAGCTCTTCGTCCATCGACCTGTCTCGTCAATTCTTGTCATTGTTCATACGCACCAGCGACAATCATCCCTCACCGCTGCGTTCTTTTCATTGCGGATGAGGGTTATGCTCTCATCTTGCGTATTAACAGGACAGACACGCAATTGGAGTTTTTTATGTTCAAATCGCTTCTCCCCTCCGCGGCAGCAGCTTTCGCGCTGCTCTTCATGCCGGGCGCCGCAAGCGCGCATACCAAGCTCATCGGTTCGACGCCTGCGGCCAATTCGACCGTCTCGAAAGTGACGTCGGTCAACCTGAAGTTCAACGAAAAAGTGATCGCGTCGACCGTGAAGACCGAGTTCGTCATGACCGGAATGCCTGGCATGGCCAATCACGCGCCGATGAAAATCCCCTACACCTCGGCGATGGGTAAGGACGGCAAGTCGATGACGCTCGCGCTGAAGCGCGCGCTGGTGCCCGGCACCTACAAGGTCAAATGGTCGGCCGCGGGTGCCGACACCCACCGCATGGGCAGCGAATTCAGCTTCACCGTAAAGTAAGGCGGTGGGCGACCCCGTCCTGATCGGCATCAGGTTCGCACTTTACGCGGACTTGATGCTCGTCGCCGGTCTCGCCGATGATGGCGGTGTCCGAGCGGCGGCTGTGCCGCGTGCTCGGACAATACCGATCGACACAGCGCAAGGCGCCACGCGGGGCGGGTGACGAAGCAGCTCTCACCGAAGACATCATCGCGCTAGCTCGGCAATCTGGTCGTTATGGCTCTCGCCGGGTGACGGCGTTGCTGCGCGATGCCGGATGGCATGTGAACAGGAAGCGCGTCGAGCGCATCTGGCGCCGCGAGGGGCTGAAGGTGCCGCAGAAGCAGCCGAAGCGCAGGCGTCTGTGGCTCAATGACGGATCGTGCATCCGGCTCCGGCCGGAGTATCCCGGCCGTCCTGCGACTTCGTCGAGGGCCGGACGAATACTCCTGTGCCAAAAGAGAAATACATCTTATATTTGTGTTACTTAGCACACGGGTAAGCGCGGGCGTTTACAGGCAACTGTAAACGGTGTGTAAACGGCCCCATGGAGCAACACACATGCAACCATCTTAAATCATTGAAAAAATTGGTAGCGGAGGAGGGACTCGAACCCCCGACACGCGGATTATGATTCCGCTGCTCTAACCAGCTGAGCTACTCCGCCCCTGAAGGGCCGCCGCGATGGGCGAGCAGCGCCTATAGGCAGGGCATTGGCGCTGGTCAATATCATGTGCGCACTCCGCGAAAATTGCGTGCGAAGGCCGGTTGCCACGGCCCGCCGAGGTAGTGATGCGCCGCAAGACCGGCGATCATCAGCGCGCGCGGGCGGAAGTCTGCGGCGAGTTCGGCCAGCAGCGCGCGCGCCTCTGCGGGCTCCACCTTGTTCTGGACGGTGATGTGGAGCCGCGGCGTTCCCTGGTCCTGAAGGGTCAGCATTCCCGTGAAATGTTCGGCGATCCGCTCGCGAATCGCCAGCAGGCGGGGACTGTCGATGCGAAAGGCGACACCGCCGCCGAGCGAATAGATTTCGCGCAAACTGGCGGCGGGAGGCGGCGTGTCGGCGGCGATGCGGCGCATCAGGCGGTCGAGTTCATCAAGGCACGACGGCGGCAGCTGATGGAACAGCGTGATGTGCGCCGCCAGATGATTGCGCTCGGGCGGATAATAAGCGGCGCGCAAATTGTTGAAGTGGAGCTGGTCCGCCGCACCCATCGTCGCGGTCACGATGATGGGTACGGCGCCAGCGGCCCGGACGGGAGGGGGGGATGCCGGGCCGCTTATAGGATCAGGCCGCCTGCGACAGCTTGCCCCGGTACGGGTTCGCCTTCACCCATTCGAGCGCCTTTTCGGGGGTCGATTCGACATAGGGATCGCTGTCGGTGCCGACGTCGTTGATGCCGGGTTCGACGAACATCTGAACCACGACGCCGTCATCGACGATCGCGGTGTAGCGCCAGCTGCGCATGCCGAAGCCCACATGATCCTTGTTGATCAGCATGCCCATGCGGCGCGTGAACGCACCCGAACCGTCGGGAACCATTTTCACCTTCTCGACGCCGAGGCTCTTGCCCCAGTTGAACATGACGAAGGCGTCGTTGACGCTGACGCAGTGAATGTCGGCAACGCCGGCGGCGGCGAAATCGTCGTGGAGACGCTCGAAGCCCGGGGTCTGCTCGTTCGAGCAGGTCGGGGTGTAGGCACCCGGCAGGCCGAACAGGATGTGGCGACCTTCGCCGAACAGCTCGCCGGTGTCGACATCCTGCCAGCGGAACGGGTTCGGGCCGTCGACGGCTTCGTCGCGCACGCGCGTCTTGAGCGTCACGGCGGGAACGGGCTGATTGATCATGGGAGAGCCTTTCTCTTGTTGGTTTCGTGCGCCTAAGCGCATGAAAGGCTGCTGCGGTCCAATCGATAAATTGGCAGAGATTGATCGGATTTATCGATCAATCCGGATTGCAGAAATTCGAATGCCAAATGCGGGCCCCGGGCTATAGGCTGGCCCAGAATCTGCGCAGCGCAGCGGCGACCTCGGCGGGCCGTTCGGCGATCGCCCAATGCCCTGCCCCCTCGATCACCGTGAGCGGTGTGCCGGTGTTTGCGGCGAAGCGCTGCGCCACCGACAACTCGACATAGGGATCGCCCTCGCCCCAGATCAGCGCGCCATTCGCGGGCAGCTTGTCGATGTCGCGCGCCCAGTCGCGTTCGAAACTGAGGCCCCTTGCCGACCGATAGAGTTTCAGGATCGCGCGGCGCTTGTCCCTGTTCGCCCATTGCGCCGCCTCTTCGCGCGCGATGTCGGCGGGCATGCCCTGCGCCGCCAGCCCCTCGGCGAGCTTACCAGGCTTGCTGAGCGCCATGAAGATTTCACCAAGTAGCGGCGTGTTCCAGATGCGCGCGATACGGTGTCCGCGATATTCGGGATCGATCACGGCGTTGGACACCGCCCAGCTGCGGATCAAATCGGGGCGCAGCATAGCGGCGCGCTGTGCGATCAGCGCCCCCCAGTCGTGGCCGACGATGTCGATCGGGCCGTGCATGGCGAAAAGCGCCTCGGCCTGCCCGACCGCCCAGTCGGCATAAGCTTCCTTGGTCGCATCAAAACCGGCGGGCAGCGGAGCCGTGAAGCCGGGAAGCGCGGGCACCGCGACCGGCGTGTCGCCAAGGTCCAGCGCGGCGAGCAGCGGACGCCAGATGGCGGGGCTGTCGGGGACGCCGTGGATGAAGAGCTTCGCAGTTGTCATCGTTCGGTCCCCTCTATCGATTGTAGCGGCGGCTATTCCATCTCCCCGCGGTCGCGCCGCAGCTGATACCATTTCTGCACATTCGCATTATGCTCCGCGAGGGTGCGCGCGAAGATATGGCCGCCGTCGCCCTTCGCGACAAAGAAGAGATAGTCGTTCGCCTCGGGATCGAGCACCGCGGCGATCGATGCCTTGCCCGGGTTGGCGATCGGGCCCTGCGGCAGACCGATCATGCTGTAGGTGTTATACCCGTTCACCGCCTGGATTTCGGAGCGCAGGATGCGGCGCCCGAGTGGCTTGCCCTTGGTGATCGGGTAGATGATCGTCGGGTCGGCCTGGAGCCGCATGCCGACGCCGAGACGGTTGGTATAGACCCCCGCGACGGTGCGGCGCTCGGCGGCAACGCCGGTTTCCTTCTCGACGATCGACGCCAGCGCCATCGCCTGATTGCGGTCCTTGACCGCGGTGCGCGGCGTGCGTTTGGCCCAAAGCTCGTTGAACGCCTTGTCCATCGCCGCCTGCATGCGCGTCACGACCGCGGCGCGGCTTTCGCCGGTGGTGAAGGCATAGCTGTCGGGCAGGATGCTGCCCTCGGCGGGCACCGGGATTTCGCCCTTCAGCCGCTTTTCGGCCATCAGCCGTTCCCACACCATGATCGAGGGCATGCCCTCGGGGATCATGACCATGCGCTGGATCGTCTTGCCCGACTGGAAGAGTTCGAGGATGTCGCCCGCGTCCATCCCCTTCTCGACTTTATATTCGCCGGGCTTGATCGGATCGTCCGAACCGAAGAAGCGCGCCTCGTTGCGGAAGCTGGAGGCCGATACCAGCCCGGCATCCTCGAGGATCTGCCCCGCCTTCGCGATGCTCGCGCCCGGAGGGATCACTATTTCGGCGCCCTTTGGCGCGCCGCCCGAGCAGGCGGCGAGCAGCAATGCCAGGATCGCGATCGTCAGCCAGCGGAACGGATGCACTCTCTTCTCCCTGATTCCGCCCTTAAGGAGACAAAAGATACGGATGCACGCGTCCAGAATGTCTCCTTTGTCGCCTTAGGCCGGAGCCCGGCGACAGCGTGATAGAGCATGGCGGTGAAATGTAGGAAAGGGGTTTTAGTTCGTCATTGCGAGCGAAGCGAAGCAATCCAGGGCGTGGCAAGCCGCTCTGGATTGCTTCGCTTCGCT
>NZ_JBOHHT010000081.1:0-41868 GCF_050725655.1 Sphingopyxis sp.
TCCTCCCTGTCGCGAAGCGATGGGGAGGGGGACCGCTCGCGCAGCGAGTGGTGGAGGGGCGAAGGCAACGCAGCAACAACGGCGAAACATTAGCTGGACTGAAACTACTCGACGTCATAGCCTCCCAATTCTGCACGTCGAAGTTGGGGGGGGCTATGTCGGTCGCAGTAAAAATTCCGAAGAAGATTCAGGATCGCCTTCTCGCCGGAATAAAGAAATACCAGCCAATCGTCCGCAAGCTGGTCGCGCGCGATATTTCGGAGGCGGACACCGTCACCGTAATCAAAGACATGCTCAACGACATATTCGGCTATGACAAATATGCCGAAGTCACCAGCGAACAGCAGATCAGAGGCACCTTCTGCGACCTAGCAATCAAGATCGAAGGCAAAATCCAGTATCTGTGCGAAGTGAAATCGGCGGGAACGACGCTCAACGACAATCATCTTCGACAAGCAGTGAACTACGGCGCCCACCAAGGCATCGAATGGGTAATCCTGTCGAACGCCATCGTTTGGAAAATCTACAGGATCAAATTCGCCCAGCCCATCGAATGGGAAGAAGTGCTTTGCTTCGATTTCTCGCAGATCACGAGATCGGCTGACGATATCGCAAAGCTTTTCATGCTGTGCCGGGAGAGCATCAACAGCGAAACTTTGGACGCATTTCACCGGCAGGCGCAAATCGTGAATCGCTATGTGATCGCAGCTACGCTGCTTTCGGATGGTGTTATTG
Organism: Sphingopyxis sp.; assembly: GCF_050725655.1. Taxonomy (GTDB): domain Bacteria; phylum Pseudomonadota; class Alphaproteobacteria; order Sphingomonadales; family Sphingomonadaceae; genus Sphingopyxis. Next base: position 736 of record NZ_JBOHHT010000081.1, read on the forward strand.
GCGCGTTGAGAAAAGAGTTTCGGCGACTCTTCGATGGCCTCAAAGTTACCGATGCAGATCTCCGAGTCATATTGGCCAACGAAGTCGTCAAGCGCGATGCACTGGATGGCGATGGCGCAACGGCGGCCAAGAACGTGTTGAAAAAGGCCGAGGGATCGCTGCGCCGAAAAGCAGCGAAGGCAGCGAAGTCGAATTCTACCGAATAGTAGAATCCCCTTTCCTACATTTCACCCATATGGTTCCTTCTATCGGTTTCACCTAACCGAAAAGGACGAATCGATGGACGACTCCCCGCACAATCCCGCGCATATCCCCGCCCCCGGCAGCTATCACTGGACCCCCAAGCTCCAGCGCGACTTCCTCGAAAGCGTCGCCACCACCGGGTCGGTGAAGATTTCGGCGGCCCGGGTCGGCATGTCGCCCGGCGCCGCCTATCAGCTCAAACAGCGGCCCGAGGGCGCGGCGTTCCGGCTTGGCTGGGCGGCGGCGGTGCTGATCGCGCGCTCGCGGCTTGCCGACGAACTGCTCGACCGCGCGATCTGGGGGCATGAGGAGACGACCGAACTGATGCGCGAGGAGGGCCGCAGCTTCGCCAGGCGCCGCCGCATCGATTCGCGCCTCGGCCTCGCGATGCTCGCGCGGCTCGACAAGATGGTCGAAACCCGCGCCACCCAAAAAGGAGGATGGGCCGGGGAAGAGATGCTCGCGCAGATCATCGCCGGCGACTGGCCCGGCTTCCTGTCGCTCTTCGACATCGATCTCGAAAACGCCGGTGCCGACGGCCATTCGGCCGCCCTCGCCCTCTGGCTCGCCGCGCGCGACAACCGCGCCAACCCGCTCGCAACCCTGTGGCGCGGAACCGCGATCGCGAATGAAGTTGCGCAGTTTTCCGCCACTTCCGAAGCCCAAGACGAAGCCGAACCGACCCCCGAGGAACAGGCCGCCCAAATGACCATCTGGCACGACGAGGAAACCGGCGAATGGCGCACGAACTTCCCGCCGCCCGACGGCTTTATCGGCATCGAAGAAGGCGTGTTCGGCGACGAGAATTATGAACGCACGCTCGACGCCGCCGAGGAAGACGCGTGGGAAAGCGCCCGCGCCGAAGCGTTCGCGCCGCTGCGCCAGGCCGGCGAAGCCGCCCGCCGCGCCTTCTTCGCCCTCCCCGATCCCGCGAACGATCCCGAACCCGAGGGCGGCAAAGCGCGGAAATCAGCGAGCGGCTGATCCATGGCGGGAAGAAAAATGGGAGCCGTAGCTTCTATCGAGATCCGGTTCAGGGTGAGCCGAAAATGGTGATTTCTCGCGACCCGGAGCGCAGCGTACTTCTGTACGTGAGCACCGGAAGCGCGGGAAATCACCATTTGCAGGCCGCCATGGGCCGGATATCGATAGAAGCTAAACCGCCGCCCCCACCTGCACCATAGCGCGCAGCCGTTCGGCATCGCGCGACGGCGGCAGGCCGAACGCGCGGGCATATTCGCGGCTGAACTGCGATGCGCTCTCGTATCCGACCGAATAGGCCGCGCGGCTTGCCTCGCTGCCGCTTGCCAGCAACCGCCGCGCCGCGTGGAGCCGCAGCGTCTTCTGGAACTGCAGCGGGCTCATCGCGGTCGCGGCCTTGAAATGCCGATGGAAGGAGGCAACGCTCATCCCCGCAATCTCCGCCAGCGCCGATGTGCGCAGCATCTCCTCATAATGATCGTGCATCCACAGGATCGCGCGGCGCACCCGCGACAGGCGGCTGTCCTCCTGCGCAATCGCGCAAAGCTGCCCGCCGAGCGGCCCCTGGAGCAGGCGATAGAGGATCTCGCGCTCGCGCATCGGCGCCAGCATCGAAATATCGTCCGGCCGGTCGAGCAACGCGAGCAGCCCCGCCCAGGCTTCGAGCATCTCGGGGGTGACTGCGGAGACCGCAAAGCCGGTCAGCTCGCCGCGCGGCGGTTCGTTGCCGATCGCCGCCGGGTCCATGCTGGCGATCAGGTCCGCAAGCACCGCACGGTCGAGCCGCAGCGCCGCGGCGACATAGGGTTTGTCGGGGGTCGCCTCGACCACGCGGCCGACCGCGGGCAGGTCGAGCGAGGCGACGAAATAGCTCGACGCGTCGTATCGCAGCACCGCGTCGCCGATCACGACCTGCTTCGTTCCTTGCAGGATCAGGCAGGTGACGGGTTCATAGACGGTCGCGACACCGTTCGTCGGCGCGCATTGCGTCGCAACGACCAGCCGCGGCACCGGCGACTCATAATAAGGAGAAACCGCGTGCCGCAGCACCTGAGCGCATATCGAGTCGAGCCTGTCCTGCATGGTCCCAACATCGGACACCGCGCGCCCGCGCGCAAGAAGCGCCGGCTCGCCCGCTTAGGTTTTGAGAGAATCGGGCAAGTGGATGCCATGATCGGGCAGCGATGCGGCGGGCGGGCACCCCATCTGGATAACAGCAGGGCACTCCCCTCCGCCCTGCACCATCCAAGGAGCTTAGCATGACCAAGTTCAACGCGAAATCGACCACCGACGACGTCCTTGCCGGGGTCGACCTGTCGGGCCAGCGCTTCCTCGTCACCGGCGTATCGGCCGGGCTCGGCGTCGAAACCGCGCGCGCGCTCGTCGCCCATGGCGCCGATGTCGTCGGCGCCGCCCGCGACCTGACCAAGGCCGAAGGCGCGACCGGCACCGTCCGCGAGGCAGCGAAGGCCAGCGGCGGCAGCTTCGAGCTGATCACGCTCGACCTCGCCTCGCTCGCCAGCGTCCGCGCCGCCGCCGACAAGCTCGTTGCCGACGGCCGCAAGTTCGACGTCGTCATCAACAATGCCGGGGTGATGGCCGCGCCCTTCGGCAAGACCGCCGACGGCTTCGAAACCCAGTTCGGCACCAATCATTTGGGCCACTTCACCTTCGCCAACCGCATCGCGCCCTTGATCAAGGACGGCGGCCGCCTCGTCAGCCTCGCCTCGTCGGGGCACCGCTTCTCCGACGTAAACCTCGAAGATCCGAACTTCGACAACGGCGATTATGAGCCTTGGGCCGCCTATGGCCGTTCGAAGACCGCGAACATCCTCTTCGCCGTCGAGTTCGACCGCCGCCACAAGGACCGCGGCGTGCGCGGCATCGCGCTCCACCCGGGCGGCATCCACACCGAACTCGGCCGTCACCTCGACGAAGGCGCGATCGAAGCGCTGCTCGAGCAGATCAACGCGTCGGCGCGCGAATCGGGCGGCGAGGAGTTCGAGTTCAAGTCGATCCCGCAGGGTGCGGCAACCTCGGTCTGGGCCGCGGCGGTCGCCGATCCGGCCGAAGTCGGCGGTCGCTATCTCGAGGATTGCCACATCGCCGAACTCGCCGACGACGATGGCCTGCGCGCCGGGGTCCGCGCCTATGCGCTCGACCCCGACAACGCCAAGGCGCTGTGGGCCAAGAGTGAGGAGATGGTCGGCGAGCGTTTCTGACGCCTCGATGACGAGAAAGGGCGGGCGGCCATCTGGTCGCTCGCCCTGCGTCCTAGCCGACGACCCAATAGTCGGCGGCGCCGCCAGGCTCGAACCCGCGACGGCAAATCACTTCGCCCTCGCTCGTCAGTTCCGCCCACGCGCCGATCGGTTCGCGCTCCATCATCACCAGCGCCGCGGCGACATCCTCGGCCTCGAACGCGACGCGCTTTTCCATCCCGAACCATGCATCCTGGTATCGCAGGACATAGGTCTTCAGCACGGGAGAGTCGGCCGGGATTTCCGGGCGCGGCAGACAGTCGCATTCGCCGTCGTTGGAGCCGCTGGGATTTTGCTGGGGGAACTTCATTGGGGGAGAGCCTTCGGTGGGGGAAACGAAGGGGGCAGTCCCGTCGGCCTGCTTGGCCGTGACCGCCGCCGGGGCGAAAGGATATTGGTCGGCGTTGCGTCTCCTGTGCCCCATGGGCGTGCGGACGGCGCCACGAACGGCGGCGCGAAGCGTCCGAAATTATGTGCCATATCATTGCCATACACGCTGCCACCGCTGCCGCCCCGTTCGACGGGCCGCCATTTCGAATCGACAAACGACTTGACGATGGCATGGCGCGAGAGGCTGGGACGCCGTCCGATCCGCGCCCCAGAAATACGATATAAAGAATTCTTTATATGCGTGTTGACAGAGCCCACCATTTCGCTATGTTTCAAGCTGTCGAGGTTCTCCGCACCGTTTGCACGGCACGGAGCTAAGACGGGAAGCCGGTTCAAAGCCGGCGCTGCCCCCGCAACTGTAAGCGGTGAGCGGCGGTCGATACGTGTCACTGGTCCGGCAAGGGGCCGGGAAGGCCAGACCGCCGCGTCGATCCGTGAGCCAGGAGACCTGCCTCGTCAGATACGTCCTCCGGCGGGGTGTCCGGTCAGGCCGCATGCATGGCTGCGCCCGACCCTTGCTTTGCGGGCGCGGATCACTGTGCGTTCGCGTCTGTCCGGCGCCTTGCCCCCTTGCAAGGTGCTTGAAGAAATGACTGTCAGCGTCGCCACCCTCGGCTTCCCCCGCATCGGCCTCCGCCGCGAGCTCAAATTCGCGCTCGAAAGCTATTGGGCGGGCAAGTCCACCCTCGCCGAACTGCAGACCGCCGCATCGGGCCTCCGCGCCCTCCATTGGACTCGGCAATAGGCACTCGGCGCCGACGTTCTGCCCTCGAACGACTTCTCGCTCTACGACCATGTCCTCGATACCAGCTCACTGATCGGTGCCGTTCCCGCGCGCTATGACTGGAGCGGCGAGACGGTCGACTCCGACCTCTATTTCGCCATGGCGCGCGGCGCACAGGGGCCTTCTGCCTGCGGCCACAGCCATGACACCACCGCCCAGGAAATGACCAAATGGTTCGACACCAACTATCATTTCCTCGTCCCCGAGCTCGCCGCGGGCCAGCGTTTCCGCATCGCCTCGACCAAGATCTTCGACGAATTTGAGGAAGCCAAGGCGCTTGGCTACTCCACCCGCCCCGTTCTCCTCGGCCCCGTCTCCTACCTGATGCTCGCCAAGGGCAAAGCGGTCGAACCGCTAGCGCTCCTGCCGCAGCTCCTCGACACCTACGCCGAAATCCTCGCGCGTCTCGCCAAGGCGGGCGCCGAGTGGATCCAGATCGACGAGCCGTGCCTCGTCCTCGACCTCGACACCGAACAGCGCACCGCATTCGAACGCGCCTACGCCCGCCTCGCTACCTGCGGACCGAAGCTCATGCTCACCACTTACTTCGGCGGTCTCGGTGACAATCTCGATCTCGTCGCCGACCTTCCGGTTCACGGCCTCCACCTCGACCTCGTCCGCGCGCCCGATCAGCTCGAACCCGCACTCACGAAACTCCAGCCGCACGTGCTCCTCTCGCTCGGCGTCATCGACGGCCGCAACGTCTGGCGCGCCAATCTCCCCGCCCTCTATTGGCGCCTCAAGGACCTTGCCGGCAAACGCGACCTCATCCTCGCGCCCTCCTGCTCGCTCCTCCATACTCCCGTCGATCTTGCGCTCGAAACGTCGCTCGACCCTGAAATCGCCCAGTGGCTGAGCTTCGCGGTGCAAAAGATCGAGGAGCTCGCCGCGCTCGCCAAAGCACTGAACGAAGGCGAGGACGCCAGCTTCGCCGCCTTCTCCGCCTCGCGCATCGCCGCGGTCGCACGCCAGACCTCGCCGAAAATCCACGCCCCGCAGGTCGCCCAGCGCCTTGCTGCCCTTGATGACAGCGCCACCAACCGCGCCTCTCCCTTCACCACGCGCCGCGAAGCGCAGCAGGCGCGCCTCGCACTCCCCGCCTACCCCACCACGACGATCGGCAGCTTCCCGCAAACCCCCGAGGTCCGCAAGGCGCGCGCTGCGCATATCAAGGGCGAGATCGACGACGCGACCTATGACCAGTATCTCCGCGTCGAAACGCGCGCAGCGGTCAAATGGCAGGAGGAAATCGGCCTCGACGTCCTCGTCCACGGCGAGTTCGAACGCAACGACATGGTGCAATATTTCGGCGAGCAGCTCGCCGGCTTCGCCTTCACTCGTGCCGGCTGGGTGCAAAGCTATGGCTCGCGCTGCGTCCGCCCGCCGATCCTGTACGGCGACGTCTCGCGCCCCGAGCCCATGACCGTCGGCTGGTGGCGCTATGCGCAGGACCAGACCGACCGCCCGATGAAGGGCATGCTCACCGGCCCCGTGACCATCCTCAACTGGTCGTTCGTCCGCGACGATCAGCCGCGCGAGACCAGCTGCCGCCAGATCGCGCTCGCGATCCGCGATGAGGTGCAGGACCTCGAGGCGGCCGGCGCCGCGATCATCCAGATCGACGAAGCCGCGCTGCGCGAAGGTCTCCCCCTCCGTCGCAGCGAGTGGCAGCATTATCTCGACTGGGCGGTCGACAGCTTCCGCATCACATCGTCGGGCGTCCGCGACGATACCCAGATCCACACGCATATGTGCTATTCGGAGTTCAACGACATCATCCGCGCGATCGGCGCGATGGACGCCGACGTCATCTCGATCGAGACCGCGCGGTCGCAGATGGAGCTGCTGGGCGCCTTCGAAACCTATGCCTATCCGAACGAGGTCGGCCCCGGCGTCTACGACATCCACAGCCCCCGCATCCCGGCGGAGCGCGAGATGACCGACCTGCTGACGCTGGCGGGCAAGCATCTGCCGCCGCAGCAAATCTGGGTGAACCCCGACTGCGGGCTCAAGACGCGCAAATGGGGCGAGGTTCGCCCCGCACTGGTCGCCATGGTCGCCGCCGCGCAGGCGATGCGCATCCGGGGCGCCTATAATGCAGACTGAGCCCACCATGCCGGCCGGCCAACCCGCCGTTCGCGTCACCGCCATGCCCGCCAACGCCAATGTCTATGGCGACATCTTCGGTGGCTGGCTGATGGCGCAGATGGACCTCGCGGCGTCGTCGGTGGCCTCGCGCCACGCCCGCGGCCGCGCGGTGACGATCTCGGTGGAAGGCATGTCCTTTCACCGCCCCGTCTTTGTCGGCGACGAGGTCTCGGTGTTCGGCCGCCTCGTCAAGGTCGGCCGCACATCGATGCACGTCGAGGTCGAGACCTGGGCGCGCGACCGCCACGCCGACGAGGACAACAAGGTAACGCAGGCGGTCTTTATCTTCGTCGCGGTTGGCCCCGACCGCCGTCCGCGCGCCGTCCGCCCGCTCACCGGGGAGATCGCCTAGACAAAAGGCACCGCCGGGAAGCCATTCCCGGCGGTGCCTTACAATGTCCCCGCGGTGTCCCCATATAGAAACTATCGCGGCACGCGTTCTTCGTAGGCCGCCGCGACTGAGAGACTTGCGCGCTCCCGCTTACAAGGAGGAGCCGCGCCCCATGAATTCCGAAACGAGCCCCGCCGACCCGACCGTCACCGACGAGACCGCGGCCCCCGTCAAGACGCGATCGAACAGCTTCTTCCGCAAAAAGCGCACTCCGCTCCCCAGCGACGACGCGCGGCGACAGGGCGATATCAGCCAGCTCGCCTTCCTGACGATGGGCGGGCGCGATCCCGCGATAGCCTTTCTCAACACCGAGAATGCCGAACTCGGCGGCCGCCCGCTCGCCGTCGCGACCGCCAGCGACACCGGCTATGAACAGGTCGCCACCGCAATCCGCGCCTGGACCCGCGATCCGGGCTTCGAATGAGCCGCGCGATGAACCTCGCGCTCTCCGAGAGCGAGGTCAAGCAAATCTGCCTGTCGCAAGGTGTCAGCATCAGCGCGATCGAGCCGCTGCAATCGGGCGGCACCCGTCTCGTCTGCACCACCCCCGCCGGCGCAGAAGAAATGCGCCTGCGCCTGCGCGGCCACATCATCGATGGCGTGGTCTCCCGCCATCGCTTCTACCGCCCACCAGGCGCGCAGGGGGGTTATTAGCCCCGACGCCTCCGCCGCAGCATCAGCCCCGCAACTCCCAGCCCGAACAGGCCGACCATCCCCGGTTCGGGCACCGGCACCGCGCCGCCGCCCGTCGAACTGTCGCTGCCGCTCGAACCGCCACCCGAAGGCGAGGTCGCATAACCGCCCTTGAAGGTGCCGATATGCATCTCGCCATTCTGCTTGAGATTGCCGAACACCGCCGATCCTTGGATGTAATTGCGCGTTTCGGCATCGGCGAGCGGCGCGAGCACCGATCCACCCCATGCGGTGGTCAGCTTCAGATCCTCGGCTTCGGGGAAATTCCAGATCACCCGTTCGCCCAGATTGTTCGTGCCCCCCAGGAAATTGTCGTTGAGGTTGATCGACCGGCCGCTGACATTGACGATCGCGGTGTCGGCGCCGTTCAGGTTGAACTGGATCTCGCCGATCTTGTCGAGATCGGCCGCGGTGATGTTGAACACCGCCAGCCCCTGCGCATTCGGCTGCGCGGTAAAGGCACCGCGATTTCCCAGCACCGTCAGCTGGCTGTTCGACTTGAGCGTGCCCATCTCGAACGACAGGCTACCCATGCTGCTCTTCAATTCGGCCTTGCTCTGTTGCAGCCCCAGCCCGAACGCCGGATTGCTCGCATCGAGGTTCGAAATCACCGTATTCTGGTTGACGTTGGTGTTGCTGATCGTCCCGCCGACCTTAACCGTCTGGTTCGGGCCGTTGAGATTGAAGCCGCTCGACACGTTGCCGCCGATCACGGCGCCCGATCCATTGTTCAGATTCTTGTGATTGCCCGTGACATTGCCGACGACGGTCAGTCCTGGCTGGCCGCTCGGCGAGGTCGTCGCGCGGATGCCATAGTTCGACGAATTGCCGCTAAGGTTGCCACCGACAAAGGTGCGCCCTTCGACTTCGGACGAGGATTCGAGGTTGCCGAGCACGACGAGGTTCCACTCACGCAGCGCATCGATGCCGGTGATCGCCTTGCTTTGCGCTAGAGCGGGCAGCGTCAGCGCGGTTGCTACGATCGCGACGGGAAACAGGATATGGGTCGGAAAGGCCACAGGATTAACGTCCAGTTTTCAATGGGAAGGCGCGGGCGCCCATAGGGCGTTCGTCGTCCGACTTACACCGAAGTGCGGCTGGCCGTTGTCCCGTTCCGGAACAGCGGCCCGAAACCATCGCGCAGCCGTGCCAAAATCGCGGCGGACGCGACCCTAACCGATGGAGAGGAAGGCAGTCACCGTCAGACGCCCCGCCCCGGGGTCCGCCGACAGCGCATTATCTGGCGAGATCGCGCCGCTGTGCAGGTTCCAGCTGCGATAAAGAAGCGCACGATTATAGCGCGCCGGCTCGGTGCGGATGCATTCGAACAGCGGCGTATCGCCCAGAACATATTCGGGCAGCGGTACGCCGCCGTGGCGCATTTCCATATCGAGATGCCGGAAGAACAGGTCGCGCCGCATTTCATCAACCATTTCGAACCCTGTCGAGCGGTGACGGAAAAATGCGGTGCCATCGCCGTCTCCGGGCGACAGATAATGGACGAGCGCAATGCGATCCTCGGTAAAGGCGTCGATATGCGGCAGGCGCTGCGGGATGGCCAACTCGCCCGCCGGGGTCGAGACGATCGAAAAGCTCGCATCGACGACGGTGATCGGCCCGGTCCGTCCAAACGCTTCGGCGGCGGCGGCGGCGATGATGGGGAGCTGCATCGCGAGATAGTCAGCGGGGAGTACCGCACGCACGCCCGGAAAATGGTTGAGCGCCGGGGTAAAATCGACCGCCTGTGCAAAGCTCCGCAAGCCATCGGGATCGCGTGCGAAATCGTCGAGGATGACAAGCGGCTGCGCCTCGGCGCCGATGCTTTCGATGCGCACCAAGGTCATTCGGCGCATGCCGCGGCGCGCGCCAGCAGGAATTCGCGTTCGCGCTCGTTAGTCGACAGAGCCGCCGCTGCTTCGAACTGCGTCCTGGCTTCGCCCGTCCGTCCTGCGCGGAACAGGAAATCGCCGCGGGCGGCGGGCAGGGGCGCATAATTGCGCAGCGCCGCCTCCCCGGCGATTTCGTCGACCAGCCGCAATCCGGCCTCGGGGCCGAACGCCATGCTGTATGCGACCGCGCGATTGAGTTCGACCACCGGCGACGGCGTCACCTGCCCCAGCCGGTCGTAGAGGCCCGCAATACGCTGCCAGTCGGTTGCCTCCGCCGAACGCGCCCGGGCATGGCATGCCGCAAGCGCAGCCTGCAGCGCATAAGGCCCATCAGCCCCGCCAAGCGCCTCGGCCCGATCGAGCGCATTGAGCCCACGGCGGATCAACAACTGGTCCCACCGTGCCCGGTTCTGCTCGGTCAGCGGGACAAACCGTCCACCCGGCCCCGCCCGCGCCGTCAGCCGCGACGCCTGAATTTCCATCAGCGCGAGCAACCCCAGAACCTCGGGCTGTTCGGGCATCAACCCAGCCAAAATGCGCCCTAATCGCTGCGCCTCGCCGCACAGCGGCGGTCGGACGAGGGATGGCCCCGTGGTGGCCGCATAGCCTTCGTTGAAGATCAGATACACGACCTCGAGCACCGACCCCAGCCGGGCCGTCAGTTCCGACCCGCGCGGCACCTCGAACGCCACCCCCGCCTTGCCGATCGCCTTCTTGGCGCGCGTGATCCGCGCCGCGATCGTGGCTTCGTTAGACAGGAACGCGCGCCCAATCTCTTCGACAGTGAGCCCGCCGACGAGCCGCAACGTCAGCGCAGCGCGCGCCTCGGGCGAAATCACCGGATGACAGGCGGCGAAGATCAGCCCGAGCAGCTCGTCGCCGAGCGGATCGTCGAGTGCCGCCTCGACGGCCTCCACGCTCATATCGCGCTCCTCATCGAGTTCGCGGGCGATTTCGGCATGTTTCCGCTCCCGCATCATATGGTGCCGGGCGCCATCGATCACCCGCCGTTTCGCCGTCGCGGTCAGCCAGGCGCCCGGATTATCGGGCACTCCCGACTTCGGCCATTCGGTCAACGCGATCAGCAGCGCCTCCTGCGCCAGTTCCTCGGCCCGGTCGACGTCGCGCGTCATCCGCGCGAGCGCGGCGATGAGCCGCGCCCGCTCGATCCGGAACACCGCTTCGATCGCACGGTGGGTTTCCTCGGCTGCCATGCCGGCCTTCTCGACCAACGCGGCCGGAGAGGCAAGCATGGCGGCCTGCACGACTTAATCGCCGCCCAGCTTTTCGCGGAGACGCTGTTCGCGTTCGGCAAACTCGGGCGTCATCGCTTCGCCGAAATCCTCCATTTCATAAAAAGGGCGGATTTCGAGTTCGCTCGGCCCCGGCATCGGGTTCGGGCAGCGCTTCGCCCACGCGACCGCTTCGTCCATATCCTTGACCTCCCAGACCCAATAGCCCGCGACGAGTTCGCGCGTCTCGGCGAAGGGTCCGTCGATCACCGTCCGGCTCGCGCCATCGAACGCGATGCGCTTGCCGGCCGACGAGGGTTTCAACCCATCGCCGTCGACCATCACCCCGGCGTTCACCAGCTCTTCGTTGAACTTGCCCATCGCCTCGAACATTTCGGTCATGTCCTCGGTCGGCAGCAGGCCCTTTTCGCTGTCCTCGGTCGCTTTGACAAAGACCATTACACGCATCGTCCATCTCCTTTTTCATCGGGCCAACAGCGGCTCCTACCCAGACGACGAACGAGCCGTCGCCAAATCGACACGAGCGCGAAAAAATTTCAGGCGACCTCCGCCAGCGACTGCGGCGTCGAAAAACGCTGCCGATATTCGTTCGGTGACAGGCCGATCAGGCGGTGGAACAATTTGCGGAACGCCGCCGCATCTTCATAGCCCACCGACCATGCGATCTGATCGACCGTCCGCTTGGTAAATTCGAGCAGCTCGCGCGCCTTGCCGACGCGGATATGCTGGACATATTCGACGGGCGTCATCCCCGTCGCCGCCTTGAAGCGGCGCTGGAAGGTCCGCTCCTCCATCCCCGCTTCGCCCGCCATCTCCGCGACGGCGACCGGCCCAGCGCCGCGCGCCTGCAGTGCTGCACCTTCAGGATCGCTTCATCGCCGTGCGTCAGCTTCGGTGCGAAACTCGCATAATGTTTCTGCTCGCGCCCCGACGGGTCGATCAGCAGGAAGCGCGCGGTCTCCATCATCACCGTCGGCCCCAGCAAGCGTTCGACGATGCGCAGCCCGAGATCGGTCCACGCCATCAATCCGCCGGCGGTGACGATGTCGCCATCGTCGATCACCATCCGGTCGGCTTCCATCCGCACGTCGGGAAAGCGGTTCCGGAACTCCTCGGCGAAGAACCAGTGCGTCGTCGCCGGCCGCCCCGCGAGCAATCCCGTCGCCGCCAGCGCGAACGCCCCACCGCAATTTGATGCCAGCACCGTGCCTTGCGCATGCCGGTCGAGCAGCCAGCGCGCATAGGGCTCAACCTCTCCCGGCTCGAGCAATTTGTGCAGGCTCCCCGGCGCGATCAGCACCGCGGGCGAATTGCCCGCCGCCTCGGCCGGATGGCTGTCGTACCAGCGCGCGAAGCCGCCGGCCTCCTGCAGCCGCCAATGGCTGACCCGGATCGGGCGCCGGCCGTGATCCACCGCAAAGCGCCCCGCGACATCGAACAAGTCGGTAATCCCATGCACCATGCCCATCTGACAGTCGGGATAGGTCATCATCCCGACCTCGACGAGCGGCAGGTTGGTAGCGTCCGGCACCTTCAGCTTGGCCATATCGGCTCCTTTGTCGGAATCGGCCCGGATAATGTCGCGTCCGCCAATCCCGATCAAGCGCGCATCGCCGTATCTGTTGTTTCACCGGGACGGACACCCCGCCCTTCGAACGGAAAGGAACCATATCATGACCACGATCACCACCAAGGACGGTACGAACATCTTCTTCAAGGATTGGGGTCCGAAGGACGCGCAGCCGATCGTCTTCTCGCACGGCTGGCCGCTCAGCGCCGACGCCTGGGACGCCCAGATGGTCTTCTTCGCCAATCACGGCTTCCGCACCATCGCCCACGACCGCCGCAGCCACGGCCGCTCGGATCAGGTCTGGGACAATAACAATATGGACCAGTATGCCGACGACCTCGCCGAACTGATCGAACAGCTGGGCCTCAAAGACGTCATCCTCGTCGGCCACTCGACCGGCGGCGGCGAAGTCACCCGCTATATCGGCCGTCACGGCACCAGCCGCGTCGCCAAGGTCGCCCTGATCGGCGCGGTTCCCCCGCTGATGCTCAAAACCGAAGCCAATCCCGGCGGCCTGCCGCTCGACGTCTTCGACGGCATCCGCAAGGGCACCTTCGACAACCGCCCGCAATTCTTCAAGGATCTGACTCTGCCCTTCTACGGCTATAACCGCGACGGGGCGGTGGTCAGCGAAGGGGTGCGCGACGAATTTGTCCGCCAGGGCATGAACGGCGGCCTCAAGGGCCTGCTCGACAGCATTCGCGCCTTTTCGGAAAGCGACTTCAACGAAGATTTGAAGAAATTCGACAAGCCGACGCTTGTCCTCCACGGCGACGACGACCAGATCGTGCCGATCGGCGCCGCGGCGCTCTCGACGGTCAAGATCGTCAAGCAGGCGGTGCTCAAGGTCTATGAAGGCGGCGCGCACGGCCTGACGATCACCGAGCAGGACCGCTTCAACACGGACCTTCTCGACTTCATCAACAGCTGATAAGGAAGAGGCGCGGGCCCCCGACCGCGCCTCCTCGCTTTTTAAGGAGACGTGTCATGATCCTCGGTTTGACCATCCCGCAGTTCACCGCCCTCCATGTCGCGATCAGCTTCGTCGGCATCGGTGCCGGTCTCATCGCCCTTCCCGCCTTCGCCCGCGGCCGCATCCTGCCCCGCACGAATGGCGTCTTCCTCTGGACGACCTTGCTCACCAGCCTGACGGGCTTTCTCTTCCCGATCCTTGCTTTCACCCCGGCACTCGGCACGGGGATCGTCTCGACGCTGGTGCTCGCGGCCGCCTTCTGGGCCTGGTACGGCCGCAAGCTCGCCGGCCGTGCCGTCACGCTTTATGCGATCACCGCGACAGCGGCGCTCTACCTCAACCTTTTCGTACTGGTCGTGCAGTCCTTCCTGAAGGTCCCCGCGCTCAACGCGCTCGCCCCGAACGGAACCGAAGGCCCCTTCGTCGCGGCACAAGGCGCACTCCTCCTTACCGCGATCCTGTTCGGCTATCTTGCCGTCAAGGCCAGCCGCCGCCCGATCGCAACCTGACCCACCCGGAAACGACGAAGGGCGGCCTCACGGCCGCCCTTGTCTCGCTCGCATTTCCCGGTCGGGAATGCCGGGGTGGGCGCCGCCCACCCCGCGCATCTTACATACCGTCGAGGCCCTTGCTGACCAGAATATTCACCGCAACGCGGCGATTCTGTGCCTTGCCTTCAACTGTGCCATTGTCTGCCGCCGGGTCGGCTTCAGCCATCCCGGTGGGGGTCAGCATACGATAGGGCTTCCAGCCGCACGCCTGCTGAAGATGATTGACGACACGGCTTGCGCGCTTTTCGCTGAGCTCCTGGTTCAACTCCTGGCTTCCCGTCGAATCGGTATAACCGACGACGAGCAGCAGGGCATTGTCCATCCCACCGGCCTGGCTTGCCGCGCTGCAGAGGTCGGCTTTCCCCTGCTCGGACAGCACGGCCTTGCCGGTGTCGAAGTTCACGTTGGTCGTGCCCTTGACATTATATTGGTCGATATCGCCCACGCGGCTGCGCAGCGCTTCGGTCGCCGCCGTCTGTTCGGCAAAGCGCTGGTCGGTGCCGGTGTGGATCATCGATGCGGTCCGCAGGTCCTTGCTCTTCAGCTCGACCTGGCTTGCCACCAGCCCGCCGTCCCACTGCAACGTGTCGATGGTGACAGGCAGGCCGTTGAGCAGCTGAGTCGCGCCAAGCTTGTCGCGGTTTAGGCCCAGGAAGCCACCGCTGCTCTTGATCTTGGTGTAGTCGGCGATCGCGACGCTCGTGCTGCTGCCATCGGCGGTCACGACCTTGATCCGGCCATCGGTGCGCGCGGCGATGATGCCCTCGACCTTGGGTCCCTTGGTCATCTGGTCGGGCGAAGGCAGCGTGCCGACGACGGTCGCCATGACTTCGCCATCGTTCGCATCCTGCTCCTGCGCAGCGAGGCTCCCCGTTGCGGTGCCGGCCAGTAAGGCCAGCGCCAATAAAATTCTCGGACTCTTGGAAACGGCGCCCATATACTTCTCCTTTAAACAGCCGCCCGCGCAGATGGTCCCGCGTGTTCGCGTGGTCCGTTCTGGGACAAGATTACTCGTGACAGAGGCGAAGGTTGCGCAGGTCATCGGGCATATGGGGCGGCGGGCCGATAAGGCCGTGTCGCAAAAGCGTAATTTTTTTCGTTCGTAAATTTACGAGGTAGAAATTCAGCTGTAATCGCCAACAGTCGGCATTCTGGAAAGCGGCGCTTACGGACGCGATCGAATGCCCGTTCCGCACGACGATCATCCGCCACGCCCGCCTAGCCTGATACCGGCTTGCGCAGCTTTCCGTTTACGTTAAGGTTAGTTTCAAACTGCAACCGGAGAGTGATTCATGGCCCTTCCCCCGATTTTCGACCGCCTGCGCCTGCCCGTGATCGGCTCGCCGTTGTTTATCGTGTCGGGACCCGAACTTGTCATCGCGCAGTGCAAGGCGGGCGTCGTCGGCAGCTTCCCGGCACTCAACGCTCGCCCGCAGTCCGTGCTTGACGAGTGGTTGCACCAGATTACCGAAGAACTTGCCGCGTGGGACCGCGCCAATCCCGACCGGCTGTCGGCGCCTTACGCCGTCAACCAGATCGTCCATAAGTCGAACGACCGGCTGCTCGACGACATTGCGACGTGCGAGAAATGGAAAGTGCCGATCACGATCACCTCGCTCGGCGCGCGCGAGGAACTCAACCAAGCGGTCCACGGCTGGGGCGGAATCACGCTCCACGACATCATCAACGACCGCTTTGCGCGCAAGGCGATCGAGAAGGGTGCCGACGGTCTGATTCCTGTCGCCGCGGGTGCCGGCGGCCATGCCGGCGTCCAGTCGCCTTTCGCGCTGGTTCAGGAAATTCGCGAATGGTTCGACGGCCCGATCGCGCTGTCGGGTGCCATCGGCCATGGCCGCTCGGTTCTCGCCGCGCAGGCGTGCGGCGCCGACCTTGCCTATATCGGCAGCGCCTTCATCGCGACCGAAGAAGCCAATGCGCCCGATGGGTACAAGGACGGCATCGTCGAGGGCCGGGCCGGCGACATCGTCTATTCGAACCTCTTCACCGGCGTGCATGGCAATTACCTTCGCCAGTCGATCGTCTCCGCGGGCATGGACCCCGACAATCTCCCCGAAGGCGATCTCAAGACGATGAACTTCGGCTCGGGCGGCAACACCAAGGTCAAGGCGTGGAAGGACATCTGGGGCTCGGGCCAAGGCATCGGCCCGGTCACCGCGGTCCGCCCGGTCGCCGAATATGTCACCGAGCTCGAAGCGCAATATCTCGCCGCGCGCCGCGAACTCGAAGCCAAGGTACGGCTTAATCCAAGTGCCTAGAGCGTGATCTTGTTTGAATGAATCGAAAGGGGATTCCCGCGCGGGCGATTTTCTGATTCAAGCTGCTGGCTGGTACGGAGGTCAGCAGGGATGAGCCGAGCCTATTCGATAGATTTGCGAGAGCGGGTGGTTGCGGCGATGGCGGGGGGTCTTTCGTCGCGGTCTGCGGCGGCGCGCTTTGGTGTGAGCGTGGCGAGCGCGGTGCGCTGGTCGCAGCGTCAGAGGCGGACGGGCGGGGTCGCGCCGGGCAAGCTTGGTGGTCACAGGAAGCCGGTGCTGTTGCCGGAACGCGCGTGGCTTTTGGCGCGTGTCGCCGCCGAGCCGGACCTGACCTTGCGCGGGTTGCTGGCCGAACTGGCCGAGCGCGGGGTCAGGGCGAGCTATGGCGCGCTGTGGCTGTTCCTCGCACGCGAGGGACTGTCGTTCAAAAAAAAGCCTGTTCGCCAGCGAGCAGGATCGGCCCCAGATCGCCAGACGGCGGGCGCAGTGGAAGAAATATCAGGGCCGACTTGATCCCAAGCGCCTCGTCTTCATCGACGAAACCTGGGCCAAGACCAATATGACGCGCACCCACGGCCGGGCCCGGCGAGGCGAGCGGCTCCATGCCAAGGCGCCGTTCGGCAAGTGGCATACGCTGACCTTCCTCGCCGCTCTGCGTCATGACCGGATCGACGCGCCCTGCGTGCTCGACGGCCCCATCAACGGCCAACTCTTCACCGCCTATGTCGAGCAGTTCCTCGTCCCCACCCTCGCACCCGGCGACATCGTCATCATGAACAACCTCGGCAGCCATAAAGGCCAGGCCGTGCGCCAAGCCATCCGCGCCGCAGGCGCAAAGCTCCTGTTCCTTCCGCCCTACAGTCCAGACCTCAATCCCATCGAGCAGGTCTTCGCCAAGCTCAAAACACTGCTGCGCCGAGCCGGCGAGCGATCCGTCGAAGCAACATGGAAACGCATCGGCACCCTCCTCGACGCCTTCCAACCCTTTGAGTGCGCAAATTACCTCAGAAACTCCGGCTATGCTTCAATCTAAGACGATCACGCTCTAGCGCGCCGCCGGCTTTCCCTGCGCCGCGAGGACGCGCAGGATATTGCCGCTCCACATCTTTTCGATATCGGCGTCCGAATAACCCGCGGCCTTCAGCCGCTCGGTGACCTTGGGCAGCGCCGAAATATCCTCGATGCCCGGCAATCCGCCGCCGCCGTCCCAGTCGGCGCCAAAGCAGATATGGTCGACGCCGCCAACCTCGATCGCGCGCAGCACCATCTTCATATAGGCGTCGAAATCGGCGGCCCATAGCTTCTCGGTCTTGTCGAGTTCGCGCCAGCGGCGGTTGAGGTCGGCCTGATCGGCGGCCGCCATGCCGCCGATATGCTCATATTTGCCGAACAGTTCGGCGCGCGCGGGCGACATGTTCATCTCCGACATGAAGATCGTCGAGATGCACATCGCCCCGCCCTTGGCGGCGAGCGTCTTCAATCGTCCCTCGTCGAGATTGCGCGGATGATCATATGCCGAGCGCAGGCTCGAGTGCGAGAGCAGGATCGGATATTTTGACTGTGCGAGGATCTGGTCGAACGCCGCGTCGGACGAATGGCTCGCGTCGATGACAATGCCGAGGCGGTTCATCTCGGCCACCCATTGCTTGCCGAGCGGGCTCAGCCCCTTCCAGCGCCCCTCGCCCGTCGCGCTGTCGGCGAACTGGTTGTCCTTCGAATGGACCGGCCCGGCGAGACGGAGGCCCTTGTTGTAGAATAACTGCAGAAGCGACAGGTCTTCACCCAGCGGATAGCTGTTCTCCATCGACTTGAAGGCGATCAGCTTGCCTTCCTTGTTCAACCGCAGCGCATCGGCCGCGGTCAGCGCGGGCGCGATCGTGCCCGAATTGGCGGCGATGGTCTTGTCGATCAGGTCCGATCGCTTGCGTGCGAAGGCGAGCGCATCGGCATAGCCTTTCGGCGTCAGCGGCCCCTGGTCGGTATAGATGGCGAAGAAGCCGCCATCGAGATGGCCGTCCTTCATCCGCGGAATGTCGAGCTGTGCCATGTCGTCGGCGAGCGCGTGGCGATCGGCAAAGCTCCAGCCCGTGCGCTCGAAATGGAGCGGCGTGTCGAGGTGGGTGTCGAGCACGAGCATCCGGCTGTGCAGCGGCGCTTCGGGCGCCTTCGGCTTGTCGGCGCCCGGCGAACAGGCGGTGAGCGCGGTTGCGGTCAGCAGGATGGCGAAACGCTTCACTTCTTGTCCTCCACGGGCTTCAGGTCGAGATCATGATAGTCCCAGCTGAAGTCGGCAATCTTGCTCACCGCCTTCATCGTCACGCCGGTTATCTTGCCCTCGGCGTCGAGCGCGAAGGTCACATGGGCGGGTTCGATCGCCGGGTCGTCGAAATCGGTGACGAAGCTGTCATATTGCCAATGTTTGAGCCGCCCCGCCATCCGCGGTGTCGAGGTGAAATCGATCGTCAGGCCGATCGCTGCCTGCCCGATCACGATATCGCCATACCAGGGATCGCGGTAGCGGCCCGCATAGCCCGCCAGCGCGAGCGAGGGACCGCTCTGCGTCGGCGACGCCTTTGCCTGTTTCAGGAACGCCTCGCCGCCCGCGAGCCGCGCCTGATACCAATCCTCCCATTTCGCGATCCAGCCATAATCCGGCTGATCAAGATAATGGTCGAGCAGGTCATAGGTGAGGCCAAGCAGCATGCCGCTGTCCTCGCTGTTCATCATGATCGCGAAGCCGACATTCTTGTCGGGAATCATTACGACGCGTGTGATCGAGCCGAAGACCCCGCCGCCATGCTGGATGATGCGGTGGCCGCGATAATCCTGCACCTGCCAGCCGAGCGCATAAGCTTGCTGGGTTGGCTGCGCGGGCTTGAGCTGGTCGGGAAGCGGGGTGATCGGCATCGGGGTGACCTGCTTCCACATCTCGGCCGCCTGGGCTTCGCTGAACAGGCGCTTGCCGTTCGGAAGAGCGCCGTGTGCGAGCTGGATATTCAGCCACGCCGCCATGTCATCGGCGCTGAGCGCGAGCCCGCCCGCCGGCGCACCATTGCGTCCGAGTTCGTCGCGCTCGTTGAGCGCCGCCTGCGGACCGAGACCGCGCAGCGCGCCCGACAGCCGCGCGTGCGGCCAGCTACGGTTAGGAATGCGGAAGCGGTCTTCGCTGTCGCTCGTCGCATTCTTCATGCCGCCCGCGCGCAGCACGCGCGCACGGATGAAATCCTCCCACGTCTGCCCGGTGACTTCTTCGATCAACTGGCCGGCGACGGCGTAGAGGATATTGTCATAGGCATAGGCCGAGCGGAAACTGGTCACGGGCTTGAGCCAGGCGACGCGCTCGACCGTCTGCTTGCGCGTCAGATGGGTGCGCGGCACGAACATCAGGTCGCCCTGCCCCAGCCCAAGCCCGCTGCGGTGGACGAGCAGGTCGCGGATCGTGATTTCGCGCGTGACCCATGCGTCGTACATGCGGAACCAGGGCATATGCTTGATGACGGGATCGTCCCACGCGATCTTGCCCTCGTCGACGAGGATCGCGAGCGCGGCGGCGGTCATCGCCTTGCCGGTCGATCCGGTCTGGAAAATCGTCTGTCCATCGACCGGCGCGCGTTCGCCAAGCTTGCGCACGCCCCAGCCGCGCGAAAGTGTGGTCTTGCCATCCTCGACGATCGCGATCGACACGCCAGCCGCGCCGACCTTCTTGCGCAGCGCCTCGACGCTTTCGCCAATATCGGCGGGCGGTTCGGCCCACGCCGGCACGGCGACAGAAAGCATCAACGACAGGGCGAGCAAGCGAACCGATTTCATGGCGCGGTCTCCGTTTGAGCAATGGGGGCTGTTCGCAGCAGCCGGTAAACACCGATGGTGAGGAGCGGCACGACGAACACCGCAAGGAACAGCCAGGCGAGGAAGCGGTATCCGCTGGCGATCAAGTCGACGAGACCGATGTGCGCCGCGACGAACATGCATCCTGTGAGCACGACGGCACCGATCAGAGCCCGCGGGCCGGTGCCGAGCGGCGGCCGCCCGCGAGCCTCGACGACGCCCGAAACACGTTCATTGATGGCATGGATCGCGCCGACACCGCTTTCGAGCAGGGCGGCAAAGATCATCATCTGGAAAAGGACGTGAAAGCCCGGAACCGCCATCTGTCGCAGCAGGAAGTCGGAAGGCAGGGTTTCGGTCCCGATTGCCGGGTAGAATGCCATCATCGCGACGAAGAAGAGGATTGCCGGCAGCATCGTCAGCGGCCCAGCGATCACTCCCGCGATCACCGCGTCGCGCTGGCTGGTCAGATGGCGCAGGATCGGCAGGATGACGACCGCGCCGACGATATTATAACTGGCATAGGTAATGCCGCCCGCGATCCAATTGCCCGAAGGCGGCGGCGCCGCGGCGAAACCCTGCGCGATCAGGTCGCCAAAGCTTGTCAACGCAAAGACGAGGAACAGCGCATAGACGGCATAGATCAGCATCGAGGCATATTTGAACAATTGCTCGACGATGCGGGTGCCGAAGGCGGTAAAAGCGACGATACTGACCGCAAGCAACACCGATCCCGCCAGTTCGGGCCAGCCGAAAGTCGCCGCGCCGATGGCCCCGGCAGCGGCGCCGAATACCGCGAGGATCAGGATGACAAAGATCAGATAGGCAATTTCGAAGGCGATCCACGCCGGTCCGAGCAACCCCTCGAAAAAGCTGCGATAGTCATAGGCACGCATCGCGCGCGCCAGCGCAAAGGTCAGCGCCGCGACGACGCTCCAGATCAGCGTCGCGAGCAGCATCGCGGCCAGCCCGCCCCACGGCCCCGACGGCACGAAATATTCGGCCAGTTCGCGCCCCGTCGCATAGCCGCCGCCGATGATCACGGCCTTCAGCGCAAATCCGGGCAGCAGGAAGCGCTGGAACCAGCTCGACCTGCCGCCCGTCTCGCCCACACTCACGCGAGACACTTTTCGACGAGCGCGTCGAAGCCGGCGCCGCCGCGGATCGGATCGGCGACCGGAAGCCCTAATCGCTGCCGTTCGGCCGCCATCACCGCTTCGGCTTCATCGGCATCATAGCTCGACGTGTTGAAGCTCACCCCGCCGCAGCGGATCGCCGGATTGGTCCGGCTGCCGAGGCGGATCGTCATGTCGATAACCTCCTCGACCGACGGCAAGGCGAAGCTTTCCATGCCGAGAATCACCGTGCGCGTCGGGTCGTGACAGACGACGAAGACGTCGGGCTGGCTACCGTGAAGCAGACCGAGCGACACTGGGGCGTAGGCGGGGTTGAAGATCGACCCCTGTCCCTCGACCACATCCCAATGCGTATCGGCGGCGTCGGGGCTCAGCATTTCCGCCGCCCCCGCCTCGAAGTCCGAAACCACCGCATCCATCGGCATGCCGCCGCCCGCGATCATGATGCCGGTCTGGCCGGTCGCGCGAAAATCGGCATCGAGGCCGCGCGCCACGAAGTCGCGGTGCAGCGCGAGCGCGGTATATTTCTTGCCGAGCGCGCAGTCGGTGCCGACGGTGAGCAGCCGTTTGCCGGTGCGCTTGCGCCCGGTGCCTACCGGGATCGCGGGCGGCGGGGTGCGGATGTCGATCAACCGCTGCCCCGTGCGCGCAGCCGCCTCGACGAGCGCGGGAACGCTCGTCAGCCTGGTATGGAGCCCGCTGACGATGTCGAGCCCCGCCTCCATCGCTTCGACAAGCACCGCGACCCAGGCTGCGCCGATGATGCCGCCCTGATTGGCGACGCCGATCACCAGCGACCGCGCGCCCGCCGCCCGCGCGTCGGCGGGCGACAGGCGCGGCAGGCCGGTCGAAACGGTACAGCCGTCGATCGCCCATTCACCCGCGCAGCGATCACCCGCCCAGTCGGCGAGACCGAAGGCGGTCTTGGCATAGGCCGCATTGGTCGTGTCGCCGAGGAACAGCAAATAGGGCTGCGGCAGGGTCAGGCTGCCTTCTAGCCTGCCGATGGGCGCGTTCATCTTTTTCAACTCCAACGTGCTCAGAAGGCCATGTCGAGTGCGACGCCGATGGTCCGGGGTTGCAGCGGAATGTTCGACTGATAAGCCTGCGTGCCGAACGCGTCGAGGGTATAGGACCGCTGCGTCGACGCCCGCTCGTTCGTCAGGTTACGGGCATAGACGCGGACGGTCCAATGATCGTCGAAGGTAACGGCGGCGTTGGCGTCGACAGCCGTATAGGCGTCGGACCACAAATTATCCGGGCTGCTCGAGGGCAACGACGCCAGCTTCGACGAATGTCGCACACCGACGCCGACTTTCCCGGTCGAATTGCCGCCGATCGCGAAGCTGTAGTCGGCCTGCAACGATCCGGTAAACTTGGGAACGCTGGGCAGGCGTGCCCCGTCGACGCCGGAGATTTCCGGGGCATCGGCGGTTAGTTTCGCATCGGCATAGGCCGCGCCCGCGACCAACGACAGTCCGGGCACGGGGCGCCATGTCACGCTGCCTTCGACGCCCTTGCTGACCGCGGACGGACCATTGGCCTGGCCCGTCACGCCGCCGAATGGCTGGATGACCTGGATGTCGGTCCAGTCCATGTAGAAACCGGACACTTCGACCGCGAGCGCACGGCCCAGATTGCCCTTGAAGCCGACTTCGTAATTGACCAGCGTATCCGCCTTGACCTGCGGCGGGACCCCAGGGAACACCACGTTCGGGCCACCGGGACGGTAACCGTTGGCGACGCGGGCATAGAGCATCGCGTCCTCGCTGATGTGGAATTGCGGGCTGATGCTGTAGATGAACACATCCTCGTCCGACTTCCCGGTGAAGTTGGCGACGCCGATGAACGGGCCGCTGCTGATCTGCTGGAAGTTCTGCTTGTTCTTCGCGTAGCGAACGCCGCCGGACAAGGCGAACATGTCGCCGAAATAGGCTGTCGCGTTGGCGAATACCGCCATTTCCTTGAACGTCGAAGGCAGGGAGACGACGGCGCCGGGGTCGAGCGCGTTTGGCTGACCGGAGAAGTCGAATGTGCGCACCAGCTGATGATTCTCGCTCTCTTCCTTCGTATAGAAGGCGCCGACCAACCACTCGAAGCGATCGTTGTTGGGCGAAGCGAGACGGACTTCCTGGGTGAACTTCTGCAGGTCGAGCGCCACGCTGAAGGGAGCGAGTCCCGCGGGCACCGCGCCGCCGGTCAGCGCCGGGAACGCAATCCCGAAGATCAGCGACGCATCCTGCACGCTGACCGTGCTGGTCTCGCTATAGGTTGAGACCGACGTCAGCGTTGCAAAGCCGAGATCATAATCCAGCACCGCCGAATAATAGTCGATGCTCTTGCGGAAGGGCTCGGGCAGAAAGGCGTTGTAAGACCAGCCGTCATCGAGCGGGACGCCCGCCGCGGTCGAGACGACGCCATTGGTGCCGTTGGCGTCGATCGTCTGCCAGATGCCGCCGAGGCGCACCGTGAAATCCTCTGTCGCATTCCACAACAGGCTCACCCGCCCGCCCCGTTGCTCGACGTCATTCGCGTCGTTCAGCGCCGGGTTGTTCACCGAACTCACATAGCCCGGCGTTTTGCGCCATGCGAAGCTGCCGGTGATGCCAAGCTTGTCCTGAATGATCGGCGCATTGACCATGACCTGCGCGGCCCAGCCCGGATTGCCCGCCTCGTCGATCGTGAACAATTCGCCGCCCGCCTTGACGCTGAAATTCGTCGTGCTCGGCGCGACGGTCCGGTACTTCAGCAAGCCCCCGATCGAGCTTGCGCCGTAAAGCGTCCCCTGCGGTCCGCGCAGAATTTCGAGCCCTGCGATGTCATAGGGCATCAGGTCGAGCGAATAGGTCGCGCTGCGGGCGTACAGGCTGCTCGATCCCACCGGTGCGTCATCCAGGTAGATGCCGACAGCCTGCGCCGATCCGACCGGCGCGATACCGCGAAGCGAAATGATCGACGTACCCGGCTGCGTGCTGATCACGGTCATTCCAGGGACATAGCCGGCATAATCGACCAAGGAGCCGGCGCCCTGCTCGCGCAGGGCGTCGCCATTGACCACGGTGATCGAGATCGGAACGTCCTGAAGCGCCTCGACGCGCTTTTGCGCCGTGACGACAATCTCTCCCTCCGACTCGATTACGGCTTCCTGCGCCTGTGCCGGCATCGCGGCCATCAACGCGGCCATGCTTGCTGCAATAAAGAGTCCCTGTTTCATCGTCTTACCCCCAGACTTGGGCGAGCAGGCGGCGGAAATTGCCACCGAGCACGGCCCGGATGTTTTCGTTGGAATAGCCCCGGCGAATGAGTTCTTCGGTGAGATCGAAGGTCTTGAGCGGATGGTCGAAGCCGTCGATGTCGATCTTGTCGCGGAAGGCGTAGCTGCCCTTGTAGCTGTTCTTGAGCGCGGCATATTCGTCGGGCTTCATATCGTCATAACCGTGCAGGTCGGCGTCCGAGCCAATGCCGACGTGGTCGATGCCGACCAGCTTGGCGACATGGTCGATATGGTCGGCCATATGCCCGACATTGGTCGGATCGGTCGTGCGCACGAACATGCGTACCCCGGTGATGCCCATCACGCCGCCCTTCGCCGCGAGTGCCTTGATCGCCGCATCGGTCTTGACGCGCGGGTGGTCGACCAACGCGCGCGCGTTGCTGTGCGTGATCGCGATCGGACCCTTGGCGATCTCGATCGCATCGAGTGTCGTCTTGTCGCCGCAGTGTGAGACATCGACGAGCATGCGCTGCTTTTCCATCTCGGCGATGATCGCGGCGCCATAGTCGCTGACGCCGCCGTCGACGCGTTCGGTGCTGCCCGATCCGATCATATTCTGGCTATTATAGGTGAGCTGTGCGCAGCGCAGCCCAAGGCGGCGGAACAGCGCGACATCCTCGATCTTTTCGAAATGCTCGGCATTCTGGATGCCCATGATGACTGCGCATTTCTTGTCGGCCTTGGCGCGGTCGAGATCGGCGACGCCGTCGACGAGCGCGAAGACATGGCTGTTGCGCCCGGCAAAGCCCTGCCAGCCGGCGAGGAAGGCGAGCGCCTGCTCCTTCGCATCGGGACCGCCGAGGCCGTATGCGTTATGGAAGCCGGTGATGCCCGATGCCCGGAATTCCGCGGCTTCGGCGTCGGTCAGCCGGTGCGCGACATAATCCTCGGACATCGTGATCTTGAGCGGCGCGAGCATGTCGATGACGAGCGACGAGGCGACGAGATCGACCGCACGGCGCGAATAGTTTTTGCCGGGGGCCGCGGCAAAGGCATAGCTGCCCTTGACGATCATTGGTGCAGACAATGCAGTCCCGATCGCACCCGCGATAGCCGCGCGGCGCGTCATTGGGTATGACTTGGTCATCCCATCCTCCCTTTATTATTGAACTCCCGATTTGAAGACTATTGTCCTAATCAGAAAATTGTCAACCCATTTAGGACATGTATTTGTAACTATCCCCAAATCTCCGCCGGACAGTGGATCCTCCCGCCGCGATAGCCGACGCCCGGGTCGCGATCGCGCGCGAGAAAGGTCGGCCCATCGAGATCAACGATGTCGCAAAGCTGGCCCAGGATGAAGGAGGGTGCCATCGACAGGCTGGTGCCCCGAAATGCGAAATGGCTGGTGATAGGGAAAACGCTCGACCCGAAGGTCGAGCGTCAATTCCCGCATGCGCTGCGTCGCCATCAATAGACCATCCCGAAGCCATAGAGATGGAAGGCGAGCGTCACCCAGACCAGCACCAAGGCAGCGAGGATCAGCAGCACCGCGCCGAGCTTCATCGTCCAGCGGCGCTTGTCCTTGATGCTGAGCCACAGGTGCCAGCCTGCCGTGGCGAGCAAACCGAACGCGGCGACCGGCGTTAGGATGCGCAGCGGGTAGATCAGCCAGTCGAGCGGACCGCCAAGCGCTCCGATATCGGCCGAGAAGGTCGCGATCAGACCGATCCAGCCGGCCAGTGCCGCAATCGCTGCCCAGGCGAAGATACGCGACAGGCGATACGCACGCCGCGCCTTGCCCTCAAGCGCGAAGTCCGCCTTGAAGCTCCGCCGGACCAGCGCACGCACCGGCCACGCCAGCGCCGTCAGTATGCTGATGCCGAAAGCGAAGATCAGCGCCGGATTGAGCAAGGCGGCATTCACGCTGGCAGGAGCCGGCTCGAACACCATGAAGGGCGAGCCGGCGTCAAGGCTCCAACGCGTGACACGGCCGTCCTTGACCTCGGCGGCAAGGCGTTCGCCCGTCCCCTTGTCGCGCCATACGAAAGGCTCAACCTCGACCCAGTCAGGCGCGATGGCGCTCGACCCTTCCATCGCAGCCAAGGCAATCTTGCCATCCGCAGTGAGCGAGATGGTCGCTTGCCCCAACAGCCCGAACAGGCTCGCGAAATTGGTGAAGGAACCGCGGCTGCTGACATAATTGCCGACCATCATCTGCGCATGTTCAGCAGCGGTTTTGACATCGACGGTGCCCGGCTTTTCTTCGCCCGGCAGGTAGCGGTCGGCGAATTTGTGGAACAGCGCACTGCGGATCGCGCCCGCGTCGCCCTGTTTCCCGGCGCTGTTCATCGAGATGTAGACGCCGATGTCGGCATCGGGGAACAGCCACAGATAGGAATGGAACCACACGGTGTCGCCGCCATGCGCGATGGCGCGATGGCCGTTGACCCATTGTTCGTAGAAACCGAGCGCCATGCTGTTGAGCGGCCCGACGCCGGGCGCCTTGAAATCATGCATCTGCTTCGCGGTTTCGGGCTTGAGCAATAGGCCCCCATCGCTGAGGTGCGCCATCATGAACTTGCCCATGTCGGCGCCGCTTGCC
The DNA here is from genome assembly GCF_050725655.1 of Sphingopyxis sp. GTDB lineage: Bacteria > Pseudomonadota > Alphaproteobacteria > Sphingomonadales > Sphingomonadaceae > Sphingopyxis. Next base: position 27,922 of record NZ_JBOHHT010000081.1, read on the forward strand.
GACAAACTGCCCGCGGGAGCGGGAAGGACGATCTCGAACGGCTTGGCCTTTTGCATGACGTTGGGATAGCCCTTCGACATGTGCGGCGCGAGATTGGCGGGAAGCGGCTGGCGGAATGACGAGTGCGCCATGCCGAGCGGCGTGAAAATGTGATTTTCGATATAATTGTCAAACGACTCGCCGCTGACCCGCTCGATAATGTAACCCGCCAGCGCGGTAGCGTAGTTCGAATAGGCGGGCGTCGTACCCGGCGCGAAGACGCGGTCGGGCAGCGCGAGCGGCATCTGCTTCTTCAGCGTCATCACGGCCTTGGGGTCGCTGCTGATCAGATAGCGGATCGATTCCTGAAAGCCCGCGGTGTGCGTCATGATGTTGCGCATCGTGATCGGCTTGCCCTGATAAGCCGGAATCTTGAAATCGAGGTAGGCGTTGACGTCCTTGTCGAGGTCGATCTTGCCCGCTTCGACCTGCTGCATCACCGCGGTCCAGGTGAAGAGCTTGGACACCGATCCCGGCCGGAACAGCGTGGTTTCGGGCAGGACGGGCGCGCGCCTGGCGACGTCCGAAAAGCCATAGCCCTTTTCGAGCACGACCTGATCGCCGCGCACGACGACGACCACCGCGCCCGGGATGCGCGCGCGTTCGAGCGCATAGGGTAGATAGCCGTCGAGCCAGGCTTCGAGATCCCTGGCGTCGAGCGCGACCGGCGCTGCGGCGGTTTTTGCAGCCGGAACGGCGGCAGTTTCGACTTTCTTCACGGTGGGCGCCGGCACCGGCCCCTGCGCCGCCAGCGGCAGCGCGGCAAAAGCCGCCAGCCCGATCATCGCCTTGCGGATGAAACGCATCGCTTTCCCCTTTTCCATTTCGCGGTCTGTCGCACCTTGCAGCAAGCCGCGCGACCCCTTACCAAGGGACCAACATCTGTTGGCCCGATAGGGACATAATGATCCTGATTAGAAAATTGTCAAACATGGAATGGAAAAATTGATGGCGGATGGGGCAACCCCGCCGACGCTAGGCGCGGTGATGAAGGGCATTAGGGGCCGCAACGGCTGGACGCTCAAGGAAATGAGCGCGAAATCGGGGATCCCGGTATCGACGCTGTCGAAGGTCGAACATGACAGGCTGACGCTGAGCTATGACAAATTGCAGCAGCTCAGCCAGCGGCTGAACATCCGCATGTCCGACCTGTTCGCCGAGGACGAGGAAGATACGACGCCGCGCGTGACGGGGCGCCGGAGCATCGCGACGATCGAACGCGCCGCGCGCGTGACGACCGACAATTACGACTATCATTATCTCTGCACCGATTTGCGCCAGAAACGGATGATCCCGATCATCACGCGCATCCGTGCCCATAGCGCGCGCGAGTTCGGTGAACTCGTCCACCATCAGGGCGAAGAGTTCATCTATGTCCTCGAAGGCCGGATCGAGGTGCACAGCGAATTTTACGACCCCGTCACGCTTGAGGTCGGCCAGGGCATCTACATCGATTCGTCGATGGGCCACGCCTATGTCGTCGCCGACGGATTTGACGAGGCGCTGGTGCTCGGCGTCTGTTCGAGCGCCGATGACGGGCTGATGGACTCATTGATGAGCTTGCACGGCTGACCCCCCGATCACGGAGAAACAGATGGCCCACCGGCGCTTCGCACCTTGCCTCATGCTGCTTTGCAGTTCGATGCTGGCACCCGTGCCGGCGGCCGCACAGGAGCCTGCCTACGATCTGATCATCCGCGGCGGGACGATCTACGACGGGTCGGGCAAGGCGCCGGTCGTCGGCGATGTCGCAATCAAGGACGACCTCATCGTCGCGGTCGGCAAGGTCGACGGCACCGCGAAGACCGAGGTGTCGGCAAAGGGCATGGCGGTCGCGCCGGGCTTCATAAACATGCTGAGCTGGGCGACCGAGTCACTGATCGCCGATCGCAAGAGCCAGAGCGACATAAGGCAAGGTGTGACGCTGGAGGTGATGGGCGAAGGCTGGTCGATGGGGCCGATGAACGCCACGATGAAGGCACGGGAAACCGAGCGCCAGGGCGACATCAAATATCCGATCGAGTGGACGAGCCTCGGCGACTATCTCGGCTGGCTCGAAAAGCGCGGCGTCTCGACCAATGTCGCGAGCTTTGTCGGCGCGGCGACCGTGCGCGTCCATGAACTGGGCGAAGGCGACGTCGATCCGACGTCCGATCAGCTTACCCGCATGCGTATGCTGGTGAAGCAGGCGATGAACGAAGGCGCGATGGGGGTCGGCAGTTCGATCATCTACGCGCCCGGCTCCTATGCAGAGACCGACGAACTGGTCGCGCTGACGAGCGAGGCCGCGACATGCGGCGGCATGTACATCAGCCATATGCGGTCCGAAGGCGACCGGATCGAGGAAGCCGTCGACGAACTGATCGACATATCGCGCCGATCGGGCGCGCCGGCCGAAATCTATCACCTCAAAATGGCGGGGCGCAGCAACTGGGGAAAGCTCGACACGATCGTGAAGAAGATCGAGGATGCGCGCGCCGAGGGGCTGAAGATCACGACCGACATGTACACCTATACCGCAGGCGCGACCGGGCTCGACGCCGCGATGCCGACGTGGGTGCAGGCCGGCGGGCTCGAGGAATGGATGGAGCGGCTGAAGGACCCCGCGATCCGCGCGCGTGTCGCCGAAGAAATGAAGAAGCCGGGCGGAGACTGGGAAAATCTCTATTTCGGTGCGGGTGCCGACAAGATGATCCTCTCGGGATTCAAGAATGACGCGCTCAAACCGCTGACCGGCAAGACGCTCGCCGAGGTCGCAGCGATGCGCGGCAAGTCACCCGAGGAAACCGCGATGGACCTCGTCGTCGAGGACGGCTCGCGCGTCGGCACCGTCTATTTCCTGATGTCCGAGGACAATGTCCGCAAGCAGGTCCAGTTGCCGTGGATGAGCTTCGGTTCGGACGCCGCGTCGCAGGCGGCCGAGGGCGTCTTTCTGAAATCGGGCGCACATCCGCGCACCTATGGCAATTTCGCGCGACTGCTCGGCCGCTATGTCCGCGACGAGAAGCTGATTCCGCTCGAACAGGCAGTCTACCGGCTCACCACCCTGCCCGCGACCAACCTTGGTATCAAGGACCGCGGGGCGCTGAGGCCCGGCTATTATGCCGATGTGGTCGTTTTCGACCCCGCAACGATCGGCGACCGCTCGACGTTCGAAAAGCCGCATCAATATTCGGTCGGGATGCGCGACGTTTTCGTCAACGGCGTTGGCGTGTTGCGGAACGGCGAGCATAGCGGCGCAACGCCGGGACGCGCCGTGCGCGGCGCGGGCTTTAATCGTTGCAACTAGGCGGCGAGCAAGCGTTGCTGCTCGGCTGGTGATTTGAACAGGAAATCATGCGGAAGTCCGAGCCGGACGCTGGCCCGACAATGCGGCGCCGCGCGGTCGATATGGCGGTCGGCAAGTCGGCCGGCGATGCGTAGCGCGGTGCGGTCGAGCCGAGTCAGGTCGTGGCGGGAGCCAAGCTCCAGCTTGCGCCGGATATGAGCCGGAAGCAGCGACACCGACGCGCGCGCAATCGCACGGTGGAGGAAGCGCGGCACGCCGGGCGCAGCGCGACCCGACTGGATAATGTCGAGGAATTCGAAGATGATCGGGTGTGGCTCGAAACGCGGTTCGAGTTCGTCCATCATCGCCATGAAGGCGTCTACCGTCGGCGGCGTATGCCGCGCCCCGAACTCGCGCCCGATCGCGTCGCCGTCGGCCATGAAGCGGTCCTTGTCGGCTACGCTGAGCCGATGGACGAAGCGGTCGTACGCCATCAGGAAACCGTAGGATGCGGTCGCCGCGACCCAATCGAGCAGCACGGGATCGAGGGCACGATATTTGGTGCCGCCGGGAGTTTCACCCTTTACCTTGCCGTGCATCCGGTTGACCTGACCGATGACCGCTTTCGCGCTGCTCGCCGGGCCATAGCAGGCAAGCATCGCGACGAGCCCGGTGCGGCGCGAGCGGCCGATCGGGTCGGCCTTGTAGGTCGAGTGATCCCATACCCCCGACCGGATGCGCGGCTCGGCGAATTCGAGCAGCACCGCGGCGATCCCGCCAATGCCGAGCGCGATCGGGTTCTTGTAGACGCGCCACTGGACGCTGTCGGGCGCGAGCAGCGCGGGCTCGCCGAGGGGCGCGGCGAAATCGATCGCCGTCCCCAGATATTCATCCTGCATCGGCGGGCGCACCACGCTGGCTGCCTCCTTCAGAAGTCGTAACCCACGGTCAGGCCATAGGTTCGCGGCTGGTTGGCGAAACGCACGACGACGTTGGCATTGCTCGCGACCGCCGACCAATAATATTTGTCGAACAGGTTTTTCGCCCACAACGAGACCGACCAGCCGCTTTCGTCCTTCAGGCCGAGGCTTGCGTTGACCGTGCCATAGGCATCGACCTTGTAGAGATCGAGATCCTCGAAAATCGTGTTCGACTTGCTCTGGTAACGCGCGCTGACCGCGCCCGTCAGGTTGATCGTGTCACTCACCGGCGTGTCATAGGCGAGCGTCAAACTGCCCTGGAATTTCGGGCTATAGATGAATTCGGCGCCGTCGAAATTCTCGGGCTGCCCCGCGGCGTTGGTGCCATTGTAATCGTTGATCCGCGTTTTCAGGTAGAGCGCGTTGGCGGCGATCGTGAACCCCGTCGCCGGCCGGATCGTAAGTTCGCCCTCGACGCCATAGGCTTCGCTGTCGGGGACGTTATCGAGGCGCGAGAGCGCGGTGTAGATCGGATCGGCGAAATAGGTGCTGATCTGCTTGTCACGATAGTCGTAGTAGAAGGCCGAGAGATTGGCCTGCACCAGCCGGTCGGCGAGCGTCGCTTTCACGCCGATTTCGTAAGCGGTGAGCTTTTCCTGTTTCACCGGCGCATTCTGACGCGCGAGGTTCGCGGCGTTGATCGGCGTCGTCCCCGATTTATAGCCGCGCGAGACCGAGGCGTAGAGCAGGGTGTCATCGTTCGGCGACCAGTCGAGCGCGACACGCCAGGCGACATTGTCTTCCTTGAGAAGCGCCTGCACCTCCCCGAATGTGCCCGTCGCGGGGTCGAACGTGTTGCACTGCCCCTGCGAAATCTGCGGTGCGAGCACGCCATAGGTTTGCAGGTAGAGCGCGCGGTTCACGACGTTGACGTTAGGCAGCATATTGCCGTTGAAGTCGCGCGAGCAGCCATTGTAACGCTGCTTGTCCTCGGTGTAGCGTACGCCGGCGGTCAGCTTGAGCTGGTCGGTGAGTTCGGCATCGGCGTTGGCGAAGACGCTCCACGTCTTGGTGCGGATGCGGCCGAAATCCTCATAGGTACGGAAAGCCTGCGAAAGCTGAAGCGGAGTGTAGCCGCCCGAATTGAAGATCGGACTCGCGAGCAGCGGCGCCCCCGCCGCGCGGATCAGGCCGACGTTGGCGTTCTGGCCGAGCAAAGTGCGGTTGGAATCAATGATCCGGTCGTTCGCGTAGTAAGCGCCGACGAGCCAGTTCACCGCGCCCGCCTCGCCCTCGACATGCAGTTCCTGCGCAAAGCTCTTGATCCGCCCGACGGTGTTCTGGAGCAGGATTTCAAAGGGCGCACCGCTCCAGTCGGAGAGCGCGTTGCGCTTGAAGTCGTTGTAGCTGGTCAGCGAGACGAGCTTCATCGTATCGCCGAGGTCCTGATCCCAGCGCAGTTTCAGGCCCCAGAAGCGATTGTCTTCGGCGAGCGGGCCCTCGAGGCCGAGGCCCGTGCCGATATCGGCCGAACGGTTCGCCTCGGGCGCCCAATCGGCCTGGTTCGCCTTGGTCGGAAAATTGTTCGCAAGATAGGTCGCGAGTCCCGGCGCGTTGAAGAAGCGCGAATTGCTCGTGCCCGTTGCCGGGTTGGTCGCCGGCGTGAAGCCGATCCCCTGCCCCGCCACCGTGTCCGACTTGTTGCGCCAATAGGTGACGGACAGGTCGAAATGCGTGCCAGGCGCGGGATCGATCGCGAGCGCCCCGCGCACGCTATATTTCTCGACCTCGCCGAGCCGTTCGTCGCGGGTATTGCTGGCCTGCCAGCCCTTGTCGCTATTCTCGCTGCGGAACGCGATGCGCGCCGCGATGCCTTCGCCGAGCGGGCCCGAGATATGGCCGCCGATATTGTAGGTCTGATAATTGCCGAGGTCGGCCTTGATACTGCCCTCGAAACTGTCGGTCGGTTTGGCGGTGATGAAGTTGATCAGGCCCGCGGTCGTGTTGCGGCCGTAGAGCGTGCCCTGCGGCCCCTTGAGCACCTCGACACGCTCCAGATCCATCACCGGCCCGGTGTTCATAATCGGATAGGCATAGGCGACCTCATCGACATAGGTGCCGACGGTCGAGGTCGAGGAGAGGTTGATCGTGTTGAAGCCGATCCCGCGCAGCGTATAGGTCGGCACGCCCTGATAGCTTTGCGAGACCGTGAAACTCGGCGCCACCGTGGTCAGGTCGCGCATGTCGGTGACGCGCAGATTTTCAAGCGTCGCGCCGTCGACCGCCTGGATCGCCATGCCGACGTCGTTCATCGATTCGGCGCGGCGCTGCGCGGTGACGATGATGTCGCCTTCGGCGGCAACCGCATCGGCCGGCGCTTCCTCGGCGGCGAACGCCGGCGCCGCCAGGGCGAGACCCATCGCGGAACCCGTGCCCAGGAAAATACGCATTGCCTTCATCACTCATCCTCCCTCAAACAGCTTGTCGCCGGGCTCGTCTTTGTGCGAGCATCGCGCGAAGCTGGACCGTGCCAGAACAGAGAATATTGGGCGGGCGAACAAGCTGACACCTGTGTCAGGATAGCGGAGAAAAAAGCCGGCGATGGATCATCAGCGCGAATCTTGGACCGAAATGCCGGCGCTGATCGCAGCCGTGCAGGCAATGGGCGACAAGATCGGCCTGCCCTATGTCGCGGCGCAAGGCGACCTTGGCGACCCCGAACCGATGAGCGACGAGGCGGGCCGTCCCTATGCCGAAACCAGCTTTCACTGGGTCGATCCCAGCTATGCTTACTGGCGCGACCGCAAACTCGCGCTGCAACTCGCTTTCCTGACCGCCGCGCGGCTCGTCGCCGAGCCCTTCTATTATAGCGACGGACGGCTCGGCACATGGCGCTCGACGCATCTGCTGGACGAGGTGGACTGTTCGCAGGCGCGGAACACCGCCAATTTCGGCGAGGCGATCATTGCGCCGGTTCACCTGCCGCGGGGGCTGGTCGGCGCGGTCTTCTGGTGTTCGCGCGAGCCCGTCGGCGTCGAGGCGATTTTCGCCGAGCAAGCTGGCCATCTGCACAACCTCGCGGTCAGGCTGATCGCGACGCACAATGAAGCACGCGGGCGTCCGCGCAACGCCACCGTGCCGCAGACGCTGACCCGCCGCGAGGTGCAGTGCCTGCGCTGGGCGGCCGCAGGCAAGACCGATGGCGAGATCGGGATCATCCTGTCGCTGTCGGTGTCGACGGTGCGCTTTCACCTGCGCAACGCGTCGGCGAAGCTCGGTGCGACGGGGCGCGCGCAGTCGATCCAGATCGCGGCGGGGCTCGGTTTCGTCGGTGCGCGCGCGGCCTGATGCAGGTGCCAGCTTGGCCTTGCACAGCGGCGACGTACAAATCCGACGCATGGACATGCTGAACGATCCGGCGCTCACCGCCTTTCGCGAAGAGATTCGCGCCTTCCTGACCGCGCATCTGCCCGGCGACATTCGCCGCGCCGCAGCGCGCGCGACGAGTGTCTTTATCGATCCCGATGTGTCGCTTCCTTGGCAGCGCATTCTCCATGCCCAAGGCTGGGCGGCGCCCGACTGGCCGGCCGAATTTGGCGGGCCGGGATGGAGCGAGATCGAACGCTATATCTTTGCCGCCGAATGCGCGCAGGCCGGCGCGCCCAACCTGGCGCCGATGGGTCTCAAGATGGTCGCGCCGGTTATCATGCATTATGGCAGCTCCGAACAACGCGCGCATTATCTGCCGCGGATTTTGTCGGGCGAGGATTATTGGTGCCAGGGCTTTTCGGAGCCCGGCGCCGGGTCCGACCTTGCCGCGCTGCAACTTCGCGCTGTTCCCGACAGCGACGATTATGTGCTCAACGGATCGAAGATCTGGACCACCCATGCCCATTTTGCCAACCGCATGTTCGCGCTTGTCCGCACGTCGAACGAAGGAAAGCCGCAGGCTGGGATCAGCTTCCTGCTGCTCGACATGGCGACTCCCGGCATCAGCGTCGAGCCGATCCGCACGCTCGCGGGCGACCATGAATTCAACCAGGTGTTTTTCGACGATGTTCGCGTGCCGCAGGCGAACCGGCTCGGCGATGAAAACGGAGGCTGGTCGGTCGCAAAGCATCTGCTGACCTTCGAGCGCGGCGGGAAATATGCGCCGACGCTGATCGGGCGGCTCGAACGGCTGCGCGCCCGAGATGACATCGAACCGGTGCTGCGCGCGCAGCTCGACCGTGAGGCGGTGACGCTGAAGGCGTTGCAGGCGCTCGAGCTCAAGGCGATGCGCGGCGTCGGCGGCAGCGCCGCACTATATGCGTCGGCGCTGAAGGTATTGGGGACCGAAACCGCGCAACGCATCGACACGCTGGCGTGCGAGGTCGCGGGTCACGCCGCATGGGCCGACGCCGACGGTCAGACGCCCGCCGACCTCGCGGTCGCAGTGCCGCGGTATCTCAACGACCGCGCGGCGACTATTTATGCGGGATCGAACGAGATCCAGCGCGACCTGATCGCGCGCATGATGCTGGGTTAAGCGGCCGCCTCGGCAAAACGCGCGAGATGATCGGCGCGCGGTCCGAATGCTGCGGCGATCGCCAGTGCGCGCTTGAAATGCCCGCCAAGGCTGAGCTCCTCGGTCAGCCCCATCGCGCCGTGGATCTGCACTGCGCTCTCGCCGACGAGGCGCACCGCGTCGCCGACTTCGATGCAGGCGGCGCTGACCGCCTGCGCGCGGTCCGCGCGCCCCTCATCGACCGCAAGGATCGCGGCTTCGGTGAGCACCGCCGCCTTCATCGCCGCGAGCTGCATGTCGGCGGCGCGGTGGCGCAGTGATTGGAAACGGCCGATCGCCGTACCGAACTGCTTGCGCTGGCCAAGATAGTCGATGCTGTCGGCGATCATGCGCTGCATCAGGCCGACCGCTTCGACGCAGCGCCCCGCGAGGATCAGGTCGTTCGCATAGCCGGCGTATCCGCGCGCTTCGCCCCCCATCGCCAGCACCTCGCCATCGCCCGCTTTCAAGGTGAAGCCGAGGTCGGCCGACACGCTGCCGTCGTGCATGATGCGATGGCGTTGCTCGACCTTTGCGCCATCGGCGGCAAAGAGGACCAGCAGATCGCGGTCTGCGAGCAGGAACAGGTCGGCTTCGGCGCCCCCCGCCACCAGTGCCGCGCTGCCGTGCACCGTCCCGGCATCGATGATCGGCATTGCCGCCGTCGATGCGGCGCAGACGATCGCGATGCGCTTGCTGCCCGCGGCGAGGTCTCGCAGGGCAGGATGGTCGAGCGCCACGCGCGCAAGCAGCGTCGTAGCTGCGGCGTGCGAGAGCCAGTCGGCGCCGGCTAGCGCAGGTCCGAGTTCGGCCATGACAAGCGCGATGTCGATCGCGCCGCCGCCGAAACCACCGACACTCTCCGGCAATGCGATGCCCGCAAGACCGAGCGACTCCGAGAGGTCGCGCCAGCCCGGACGTGTGTTGTCGACGAGGAAACGCTGCACGCTGTCGCGCAGCATCCGTTGTTCTTCGCGAAGCGGCAGGTCCAGTTCAGCCATGCCGGTTCACCAACGCGCGGGCCGGACGCATCGGCACGCTCCATCCCGGTTCTGGAAAATCATAGGTCACTTCGGCTCTCCCGCACCTTTCCTGCGGCATCCCTTTCCTGGGGTCTAGCTGATTGGTGTGTCAGGTCGAAAGCGGACATCGCAACGGCGGCCGATGAGGCTCCATATACTTAGTAATAAAACTATTGCATGGGGCCGCATGCAGAGTGCGATACGACTCGAAAATCAAATGCGCGGGCGGAGGACGGCATGAATCCAATCTGGCTTCCCGCCTCGCTGTTCGGCGGCTTGTTCCAGGCATGGCGGACCGCGTTGCAGCAACGCCTGAGGGCGGAGCTCAGCGTCAGCGGTGCCGGGTTGGTGCGCTATCTTTATGGCGTGCCCTTTGCGCTCTGTTTCGCCGCGATCTGGCTGACGATCCAAAGCGATGCGTTCCCGGTTTTCGGGATGGCCTTCGCCGGGTTCGCGGTTGCCGGGGCTATCACGCAGATGGCGGGGACGATCCTGCTCATCATGGCGTTCGGGCATCGCGGGTTCGTGGTCGGCACCGCCTTTTCGAAGACCGAAGCGGTGCAGGCGGCGCTCGTCACCGCGCTGTTCCTCGGCGAGCGGCTGCCGCTGCTCGCGTGGATCGGGATCGTTGCGGGCGTTGTCGGAGTGCTGGTGCTCGCGCTGGCTGGCCGTGGCGTTTCGGCCCGCGAGATATGGCGTGCGCTGGGTCAACCCGCCGCGCTTTGCGGGCTCGGCGCGGGGTCGATGTTCGCGTTCGCGGCAATTGCGGTCAAGCTCGCGACCGCTGAACTCGAAGATGTCGACCTGATCGGGTCGGCGCTCGTCACACTCGTCGTCGTGATGGCGATCCAGACCGGGCTGCACCTCGCGTGGGTCTTGCTGCGCGACCGCGATACCGCGCGCGCAGTTTGCCGCACATGGCGCAACTCGAGCCAGGTCGGGCTGCTGTCCGCGCTGGGTTCGGCCTGCTGGTACATCGGCTTCGCGGCGGCGCCGGCGGCATTGGTCCGGATCGTCGGACAGGTCGAGGTCGTCTTCACAATCGGCTTTGCGCATTTCTATCTGCACGAGCCGGTGCGCTGGCACGAAATCGTCGGACTGCTCCTCGTTGTCGGCGGTGTGATGATGGCGCTGCTCGCAACTTTCTAGGGAAAGGCGGGCGCCTTGCTGACCATTGCCGGCAACGGGCGGCCCATGACGCCGGTAAGCCACTCGGCCGCCTCCACAACCTGCGGCAACATCAGGCCGGTTTTTACGCCGCTGCGTTCGAGCATGTAGATCACGTCCTCGATCGCGACATTGCCCGCGGCGCCGGGAGCGAAGGGGCAGCCGCCGAGCCCGCCAAGCGATGCGTCGACCGTCGCCGCGCCTTCGTTCACCGCCGCCCAGACGTTGGCGATGCCGGTGCCGCGCGTGTTGTGGAAATGGACACGCACCGGCAGGTCGCCCACCGCCTCGCGCACGCGCCCGACCATCTCGGACACTTGTGCCGGGACACCGACACCGATCGTATCGGCGAGCGCTATTTCGCGCGGAGCGGCGTCTGCAGCGCGCTTCGCCATTTCGACGACGCGGTCGATCACCACCCTGCCCTCGAACGGGCAACCGAAGGCCGTTGCGATCGTGATCTGGCCGTTGCACCCCGCCGTCTTTGCCAACGCGACGATCTCCATCGCGGCGGCAAGCGATTCATCCGAGGTTTGGCCTTGATTGCGGATGCCGAACGTATCACTCGTCACGCACACCGCGCCAAGTTCGTCGATCCGGCCGGCGGCAAGCGCGCGCTCGGCGCCGCGGCGATTGAGGACGAGGCCGATATAGGTCACATCGTTGCATTCGGGCAGCATCGCCACCAGTTTCTCAGCGTCGGCGAGTTGCGGCACCTTCTTCGGATTGACGAAGCTCGTCACCTCGATACGGCGGACGCCATAGTCAATCGCGCGGCGGACAAGCATGAGCTTGTCGGCGGTCGACACGATCGCCGCTTCATTCTGCAGCCCGTCGCGCGGGCCGACGTCGACAATTTCCACGGCACGATTTTTCAACATCTTGCGTCCTGAATTTTCCGAGTCATTTAGCAGGTTGAAAATTACATAGCATTCTAAGTATACAAAGGCCATGGGCGAGGCAGGTCGTCTCTATCAGAGTCGGCCGCGAAAGGAATGATATGAGCGAGACGGGCAGCGGGGGCGCGCTGGAAGGCATCAGGGTCGTCGAGATGGGACAGCTGATCGCGGGGCCCTTCTGCGGCCAGCTGCTCGGTGACATGGGCGCCGAGATCGTCAAGCTCGAACCGCCGGAGACCGGCGACCAGATGCGCAACTGGGGTCAGGGCGACAAGCCCAGCTGGTGGCGCGTGATCGCGCGCAACAAATATTCGGTGGCCGCCGATTTGCGTTCGGCGGAGGGGCAGCAGTTGGCACGCGAGCTGATCGCGAAGGCCGACATATTGATCGAGAATTTCCGTCCCGGCACGCTCGAGAAATGGAACCTCGACCCCGCGGAGCTGCGCAGAACCAACCCCGGGCTGATCGTCGTGCGTGTCTCGGGTTACGGCCAGACCGGTCCTTACTCCGCGCGCGCCGGTTTTGGCGGCATCGGCGAGGCAATGGGCGGCTGGCGCGGCATCGTCGGCTATCCCGATTTGCCGCCGGCGCGCATGGGCGTATCGATCGGCGACACGCTCGCCGCGACGTACGGCTGCATGGGCGCGCTCGCCGCGCTTCACCATCGCAGCAAGACCGGCGAAGGCCAGATCGTCGATTCCGCGCTCTATGAGGCGGTGCTGCAGGTGATGGAATCGACCGTGTCCGACTATTCGGCGAGCGGCACGAAGCGTCGGCGGACCGGATCGACGCTGCCCGCTATTGCGCCGTCGAATGTCTATCCGTGCCGCGACGGCGAATATCTGATTGGCGCCAATCAGGACGGTGTCTTCGCGCGCCTCGCGGTCGCAATGGGGCGCCCCGAACTCGCGAGCGACGAGCGTTATGCTACGCATCGCGCGCGCGGGTTGCGGCAGGAGGAACTCGATGCGCTGATCGGCGAATGGACGGCGACGCTGACGATCGCCGAACTCGAGGCAAAGATGGTCGAGGCGGGGGTTCCGGCGGGCCGTGTTTTCGATGCCGAGGATATGCTGGCCGATCCGCATTTCGCCGCGCGTGAGGCGCTAGTGACGGTCCCCGATGAGGAATTCGGCGAAGTCACGATGCAGGGCGTCTTCCCCAAGCTGTCGGCAACGCCGGGAAGCGTCCGTCGCCCCGCTCCGCTGACGGTCGGGCAGGATGGTGCCGAAGTGCTCGAACGCTGGCTGGGCCGGACCGGAGACGCGGCATGATCACGCTCTACGGCGGTCCCACCCCCAACGCGCGCAAGATCGCGATCGCGCTGCTCGAAATGGGGCTCGAATGGCGGCTCGAATATATCGACATCCTTGCGGGCGATCAGCTGACGCCCGAATTCCTCGCGCTTAACCCGAACAACAAGACCCCGGTGATCGTCGATGACGAGGGGCCGGATGGGCCCGGATTCATTCTGTGGGAAACCGGCGCGATCCTGCTCTATCTCGCCGAAAAGACCGGGCGCTTCTTGCCGATCGACCCGGCCAAGCGCGCGATCTGCTGGCAATGGCTGATGTTTCAGGTGTCGGGCGTCGGCCCGATGTTCGGGCAGGAAGCGCATTTCACCCATTATGCCAAGGATCGGCACGATTATGCGATCGAGCGCTATTCGCGCGAGGTCGACCGGTTGATGATGGTGATCGACAAGCGCCTCGGCGAGGCCGCGTGGCTCGCGGGCGACGATTATACGATCGCCGACATGGCCACCCTGCCCTATCTGCGCCGCCAACTGATCGAAAAGGCGGGACGCTTCCCGAACGTCGATCGCTGGGGCGCCGCGATGCTCGAACGCCCCGCGGTCGCCGAAGGGATGCAGGTCGGCGTCGCGCGCGCCGAGACGATCGAAGGCGGACTCACCGGCTTCACCGACGAACATCGCGCGATCCTGTGGGGCGATCGCCAGCACGCCGCGCGCTGATGCTTGCCGCCAAAGTGGCGCGTATGCGTGGCAGCTTTGGGGTGGGAAGCTGCCGTTGCTTTCCGTCATCCCGGGCTTGACCCGGGACCCGCCTTTTTCTTCAAGACAGGC
>NZ_JBOHHT010000082.1:0-19219 GCF_050725655.1 Sphingopyxis sp.
GCCATCGTCAGTACATATGCTGGCCGCCGTTGATGCTCATCGTCGACCCGGTCACGAAACCTGCGTCCTCGCTGCACAGAAACGCCACGCCGCGCGCGATCTCGTCGGCTTGCCCCAATCGGCCGACGGGGATTTTCGCGACGATCTTTTCCAGCACCTGCGGCGGGACGGCGGCGACCATGTCGGTGTCGATATAGCCCGGCGCGATCGCGTTGACCGTCACGCCCTTCTTTGCGCCTTCCTGCGCCAGCGCCTTGGTAAAGCCGTGGATGCCCGATTTCGCGGCGGCGTAGTTGACCTGGCCGTACTGGCCGGCCTGGCCGTTGATTGACCCGATGTTGACGATACGGCCCCAGCCGCGCTCGACCATGCCGGGGAAACAGGCTTTCGCCATGTTGAAACAACCGCCGAGGTTGACGCGCATCACATCGTCCCAATCGGCGTAGCTCATGCGCGAAAGCGTGCCGTCGCGCGTGATGCCGGCATTGTTGACGACGATGTCGACCGGGCCGAATTCCTCGGTGACGCGGATGCAGCCGTCGACGCACGCCTGATGATCGCCGACATCCCATTTCATCGCGGCGATGCCGGTGCGGTCGGTGAACTCGCGGGCCTTTTCGTCATTGCCGCCATAGTTGGCGACGACGGTGACCCCCATGTCCTTCAGCTTGAGGCTGATTGCTTCCCCGATACCGCGGCTGCCACCGGTGACGATTGCTACGCGTGTCATAAATCCAGCTCTCCCACAGAGTTATGGACCATGACTAGGCTGCGCAGACGGCCGCCGCAAGTTTACCGGAACGTCAATCGCAAAGCTATTCGGGGAGCCCGGCGACTAGCTGCTCACCTGTACCCGCAGTTTCGAAAAGTCGCCGATCGCGAGGTCCGCCTTGTCGATCGTCACCACCAGATTGTCGCAGTCGCCAAAGATACGGCTCATCAATCCGCTGGTCGGCAGTTCGAGCAACACCGCATCGCGATCCTCGTCATAATCGGGGACATGGCGGAAGGGCTCATGCCCCATCGCCGCCATCTCACGCTCGGCCAGCGTGCGCCACCAAGGCTCGAAAAAGGCGCGCGCCGGCGCCGAAAGATTGTCCGGATTGAGGCACCAGGCATGCTTCGCGCGATCGAACAAGATCGTCTGATAATCGTGAACCCACAGATTCGCGTCGGCGCGGTGCGTCGTCAGCGGCAGGGTGATCGTCTCGACCTGTTCGGCGCCCGTTTCGGGGTCGACCGAGCGGATCACCTCGACCCAGCGGATCGCGTGCAGTCCCGCCATCACCGCCGTTGCGTCGCTGGCCGAGAAATCGGCGCGCGCCGCGCTGTCGTGGACAATTGCAATGATCTCTTCGGCGCGCGTGCGGGCTTCGCGGTTGATCGCGGCGCATTGTTCTATTTCGTCCGGTTCTTCAGCATCGGCCTCCTCCGGCGCTTCGGTCATCAGCCGGTCGAGTCGTAGCTCGAGCAGTGCGACCATCGCGGTCATGCTGCCCCAGTCGAAGGGGTGGAACGCGGGGTCGGCGATGTCGTAGCCGCGATCGTGGAGCGCGGCGCCGGGCTCGTTCGGGTCGCCTTCGCCGCGCGGATCGGCATCGCCCGGACGGATGGCGACCAGGTCGACCGGCCATTCGGGAAAGGCGCGCACGGCGAACGGCGCGAGATCGCCAAAGCCCAGGCCGCCGTGCGGGCCGAACCAGCCTTCGGGATCGTTGAGCGTAAAGGGCGGTGCGACCGGCATGCCGGTATCGCGCAGGTGAAAGACGCGCAGGTCATAGTTGCGGCGGTGGATGAAGAATGCGAGCGCGCCGTCGCGCGGCCCCAGCCCGCCCCACAGGTCCTGCGGCAGGTCGGCGCAGCTGATCTGCGCCAGAAAATCCGCGGGCTGATCGTCGATCCTTGGCCATTCCGTGCCGGTGGGGAGCCGCGGGCGGCCACCGAGCCAGCTGTTCGTCGATATGGCGTCGCGCGGCGGGATCTGGGGAACGAGGCGAAGCGTCACCTCCTCGGCGTCGACCTTCTCGATCCGGTGTGCTTCTTCCTCGACCTCGGAAATCATCGATTCGAGTGCGGTTTCGACGGGTTCGATAACGGCGGCCGGTTGGTACTCGGCTTCATATTCGGGCTCGGCCGGTATTTCGAGCGGCTCCTTGCGGCTGATCCGCGCGAGCCGCGAGGGGGAGATTTCGACGTCCTCGAATTCGGGCGCGGCCTTGCGCGGGAGTTTCGGCAGGCGGATTTCGCGCGGCACGCGCGGTTCGCGGGGGGCTCGCGGCGCGGCGGGTGCGGTGCGCGGTCGCCGCGACCACCAGACGCCAAAGACGATCGCCAGAAAGGCCAGCGTGAGCCCGGCCAGCGCCAGCGCTGCCGATTGGACCTCGTTCATGGCGTATCTCCAAATTGGTGCGGCTCATGCCTTTTCGGCGCCGCGTCGGACCAATCTAGCGCATGGACCTAAACAGTTGGTAAGCGGCCGCGATCAGAGCCAGCCAGCGAGTTCGCGGCGCGCCAGCGTCTCCAGCATCGCCATGCCGGGCGCATCGGTGTTGAGGCAGGGGAGATAGGCGAAATGCCGTCCGCCCGCGTCCTCGAATTGCCGCTTGCCGCGAATTGCCAGTTCTTCGAGCGTTTCGAGGCAATCGGCCGCAAAGCCGGGCGCGAGGATCGCGACGCTGCGGCCGTCGCGGCCGAGCTGTTCGAGCCGCACATCGGTCGCGGGTTCGAGCCATTTGGCGCGCCCGAAACGCGACTGGAAGCCGACCTCGACCGGCCTGCCGAGCGCGTCCGACAGCCGGCGCGCGGTCGCCTGACACTGGTCGTGATAGGGATCGCCGAGCGCCCGCGTGCGTTCGGGCATGCCGTGAAAGCTTGCGAGCAGGACGTCGGGGGTGAAGTCGAGCGCGGCCAGCCCCGTCTCGATCGATGTCTTCAAGGCCCCCAGATAGGCAACATCGTCGTGATAGGGCGGAAGGAAGCGCAGCGTGGGCTGCCAACGCAGCGCCTGCAGATGGTTGCCCACTGCGTCGACCACGGTTGCGGTCGTCGCGGCGCAATATTGGGGATAGAGCGGCGCGATGAGGATGCGGTCGCATCCCGCCGCTTTCAGCGCGTCGATCGCGCCCCCGATTGCCGGTTCACCGTATCGCATCGCATAAGCGACCCGTACCGTTTCGCCGAACGCCGTCTGCAAGGCTTCGGACTGACGGCGCGTGATCGCGGCGAGTGGGGAGCCTGCGTCGGTCCACACTTGGGCGTAGGCATGCGCCGACTTTTTCGGCCGTGTCGTCAGGATAATCCCGCGCAGGATCGGCTGCCACAATATTTGCGGGATTTCGACGACGCGGCGATCCGACAGAAATTCGGCAAGGTAGCGCCGCACCGATGGCGCATCGGGCGCGTCGGGGGTGCCGAGGTTGACCAGCAGTACGCCGATCTGCGGTGGCGCGCTCACAGCGGATGCGCCGAAAGCGGGATACGGCGGATGCGGCGGCCCGTCGCGGCGAACATCGCATTGGCGATCGCGGGCGCGACCACCGGAACGCCGATTTCGCCGAGGCCGCCGGGCTCGCGGTCGCTGTCGACGAACTCGACCAGGATCTGCGGGGTCTGCGACAGGATGGGCAGGCCGAGCTGGCCGAGCTTGCGCGCGGTCGCGACGCCGCCTTCATAGTCGGTGGTGGCGCCGACCGCGGCGGCGAGGCCGAAGATCAGCCCACCCTCGATCTGTTGCCGCGCGATGGTTGGATTGACGAGGCGCCCGGCGTCGACGACCGCAACCAACTGTTCGACCTGCAGCCCGCGTTCGCTTTGCCGCGCGGTCGCCATCAGGGCGATATGGCTGCCGCGCATCGAATGGCAGGCGAGCCCTTGCGCGGTCCCCGACAATCCGCCCTCCCAGCCGCCGAGGCTGGTCGCGGTGAGCAGGCAGCGCGCGAGGAGCGGCGTGTTGCCCAGCATCGCCATGCGATAGGACAAGGCATCGGTTCCGGCGCGCGCCGCCATTTCGTCGACGAAACATTCGGTGAAAAAGGCGGTGTAGCTGTCGGCATTGCCGCGCCAGCGCCCGGTCGGCAGGCCGATGTCGGCGGGGCAATGGTCGACCGCCATGTGCGGGATCGCATAGCCGCTTGCCGCGCCCCCCATCGCCCCAGCGACTGCGGCGGCATCGGCGCTGCCCGCCGCCGCGCGCTGCGCGATGTCGGCGGGGGTGCCCGCGAACAGACGCTCGCGCACCTCGTGATTGGTCGGCGGCACTGCGATGCGCGTCACCAGTGCGTCGATCCCGCCCGCCGCATTGAGCGTCGCGGTCAGCTTGGCGCGCGCGGGCGCGCGCGGCGGCAGGCGCATGATCTCTTCGGCGCGCGACCAGGCGAGCTGGATGGGGCGCTTGACCTGCAATGCGATGATCGCCGCCTGCACTGCCACGCTGTGGTCGAGGCAGGCGTCGAACGATCCGCCCGCCATCATCGGGAACAGCGTGACATTCGCGGGCGCCAGCCCGGTCGCGCCGGCAATCGCGTCGCGGCACTGGGTGGGGGCCTGCGTCGCGACCCAGACGCGCAGGCCGCCGCTGTCGGGCGCCGCGGTCGCGGTGCGCGTTTCGATGGCGGCGTGGAGTGCGGGGGCGACGACATATTCGGCGGCGATCTTGGTGCGTGCCTCCATCGCCCCGGCGACGTCGCCTTCGCTTGCGATGCGATAGCCGTCGTCCTTCAGCGCCGCCTTCAATGCCTTGTCGATCCGGTCGGTGGAAATCGGCGTGCCTTCGGTTTCGAAGGTGGGCGCGAAGCGGTCGAGCGCGCGGTTCGCGGCCCACCAGTTGCGCGCGACCGTGGCGACCCAGCGATCATGCGTGACGACATGCAGCAGGCCGGGCGAGGCGAGCCCCTTTTTACGGTCGATGCTTTTTAGGCGGGTCGCGCCGAGCGGCCCCTGCCGGATCGCCGCGAACACCATGTCGGGCAGGCGGATGTCGCCCGCATAATTGGCCGACCCGTCGATCTTGGCGGGCAGGTCGAGCCGCGTCAGCTCCTTGCCGTAAAGCGGGTCCGAACTGCTGGCGCGATAGACGGGCTCGGCGGGCGGTTCGAGCAGCGCGGCGGCGGCCGCGACATCGCCAAAACGCAAGCGCTTCTTGCCATGGGTGACGAAGCCGTCCTGCGTGTCGCATTCTTCCCAGTCGGCGTCCCAGCGCTTTGCCGCCGCCATCATCAGCAGCGCGCGCGCCTGCGCCGCCGCCGCGCGGCACGGCGCCTCGAACATACGCACCGACGAGCTGTTCGCGGTCAGCATCACCGCGTGGCGCACGGCCCATTCGCGGCGCGCCCAGCTGCGCACGTCGGACACGAAATCGGGAACCCCCGACCGCGGGGTAAAGACCGCGCTATCCTCGTCGACCAGCAGCGTGTTCGTGTAGAGCGGGTTGATCGGCGCACTTTCGACCGCGATCGTCCGCCAGTCGGCGCCGAGTTCGTCGGCCATGATCTGCGGCAGCAAGGTGGTGACACCCTGGCCCATTTCGCATTGCGGGACGATCGCGCTGATGTGGCCGTCGTCGCCGATCTTGAGGAAGGCATTGAAGATGTGCTCGTCGGGGGCGGCGGTGAGGTTCGGCCGATAATCGCGCGGCCAGAGGCTCCATGCGACGGCCAGCCCGCCCGCCGCGGTGGCGCCGACGAGCAGCGAGCGGCGGCTGACGTGCGGCCTGCCCTTGCTTTTCCCCACTGTGTCGCGAATGCCGGCCATGCTCGCTGCTGATAGTCGGCGCGAGTCGGCGAGGCAAAGGCTTTTGGACGAGCATGCGTTCGCGGCGGCGCGGCTATTTCTCCGACAAAGCGAAGTCGACGCGCACCGAAACCTGCGATTCGCTGACCCCGGGATTGAAGGGCGGCGCGGCCGATTGCGCCGCGACCTCGTAATTGGCGGCATCCGCAGCGTAGGGCATCGGCGGCGAGCTGTCGCCGCCATCGCGGATCGTCAGCACGCGGTCGATCTTGAGCCCCGCGGCGCCCGCATAGGCGTCCGCACGCGCGCGCGCGGCGCGATAGGCGGCGGCGTAGGCCGATTTGGTCGCGGCTTCCTGATCGGAGACGCGCAGCGTCGGCCCCGACAGGACATTTGCACCCGCCTGCGTTGTCGCGGCGACGGCTTCGCCCGCCTTGTCGACCGCGCGCATCCGCACCTCGACCTGATTGACCGCTTCATATTTGCCCTTGTTGGCGCCCCAGTCGATGCGGTTCACGGTCAGCTGGCGCGTCTGGAGGTCCTTGCCCGCGACGCCAAAGGCTTTGAGCGCCTCGGTCACTTTGGTCATCGTTTCATTGTTGCGCTGTGTGGCGGCCTCGGCCGATGCGGCGATCGTGCTCACACCGGCGGTGAAGCGCGCCTCGTCGGGCCGCGTTTCGGATCGGCCGGTCGCCGAGACCGAGAGCAGGGTTTCGTCATGTCCGACGCCGCGCGGGTCGGGCGCTTTTTCACTACACGCGCCGAGCGCGAGCAGCGGGATCAGGATAAGGGTCTGGGTACGCATGAACTTTCTCCCGTCATCGCTGTCCAGCGTATGACGGGAGGAACGGTTCCCTACCGCCCCAGGGCGCGGGCGGCGGTGTCACCGGCTTCGCATAGTCGAACACGACGCGGAAATGTCGTCCTTCGCGATTCAGCCCATAGGTGAAGCCCGCGTCGGTCGTTTCGACCGACCAGATATTGGTGTTCGAAACGCTGCGGCCGGTCGCGGTGAACATCGCGATCGATTCGGCGTCGACGGGGAAGGTCTGGCGCGCCGCCGTCCCGGCATCGGCGGTGTCGCCGCCATAGAGGGTGACCGCGTCGGGCTTGCCATCCGCGTGGCGATGGTCGTGCTTGAGGCGCAGCCCCGTCGTCGTCCGGCTGACGATCCACGTCCGCGACCGATCCCAGCCGCCGTCGGGACCAAGCCCGTCGATGTGGAAGGGGATTTCGATCCGGTCGGCGGTGCAATTGCGGATATGCATCACCATCGCCTTGCCGCGCATGTCGGCATCGGCCGCCTGATCGCTCGCGAGGCGGCCGGCATAAGCCTTGCCGCAGCGTGCTGCGAGGGCATCGAAGAACGCGTCTTGCGGGTTCGCGCGCGTCGTCGTGGTCGCGCATCCCGCGAGCGTGGCTGCCATGAGCAGCGGCAGCGCGGCTTTCACTTCAGCAGGCCGAGGCGCGGGATCTCGATCTTGGGGCAGCGGTCCATCACCACGGCCAGCCCCGCGGCTTCGGCACGTTTCGCCGCGGCTTCGTTTATGACGCCAATCTGCATCCACACCGCCTTCGCGCCATGAACGATCGCCTCGTCGACGGCGGTGCCGGCATCCGCGCTGTTGCGAAAGATGTCGACGAGTTCGGCGGGCGGCTCGACGTCGGCGAGCGTCGCGACGACGGGCGCGCCGTGGATGGTTTTGCCGGCATGACCCGGATTGACCGCGATCACGTCATGGCCTTGGCGGACAAGGAAGGCGAGGACGCCGTTCGAGGCGCGCGCGGCGTTGGGCGATGCGCCGACCACCGCAATGCGGCGCTTTTGCCCGAGCAGTTCGCGAATCTCATTCTCGTCATTGATCGCCATCATCGCCCCTTTCGTGCAGTCAGCCAATCGGCGACCTTCGCCGCTATCGCATGGAATGGCTCGCCCAAGGGATCGGTTCCCGCCGCGGGCGGAACGCCGCCATCGCTCGCGAGGCGGATGCCCATCGACAGCGGCACGCGCCCGAGGAAATCGAGCCCCATCGTCTTTGCGGCGGCTTCGGCGCCGCCGCAACCGAACGGGTCGCTGACCTCGCCGCAATGCGGACAGGCATAGCCCGCCATATTCTCGACGAGACCGATGATCGGCACGTCGGCCTGTTCGAACAGGCTGATCGCGCGCGTCGCGTCCATCAGCGCGAGATCCTGCGGGGTCGATACGATCACCGCGCCCGCGGGCTTGTGCCGCTGGATCATCGTCAGCTGGACGTCGCCGGTGCCCGGCGGCAGGTCGACGACGAGCGTGTCGATGTCGCCCCAGCTCGCATCGACGAGCTGTTCGAGCGCCTTGCCCGCCATGGGGCCGCGCCAGGCGATCGCCTGTCCGGGCGCGGCGATCTGGCCGGTCGAGAGCATCGGCACGCCATAGGCATTGGGGACGGGGGCCAATTTCGACCCCCGTGCTTCGGGCTTCACGCCTTCGCTGTCCATGAGGCGCGGCAGCGACGGGCCATAGATGTCGGCGTCGACCAGTCCGACCTTCACCCCCAGCCGGCGCAGCGCGACGGCAAGGTTGGCGGCGAGGGTCGATTTGCCGACACCGCCCTTGCCGCTGCCGACCGCGATGATCGTCATCGCCTTTTTCTCGGCGGTCATCGCGATGCGCACCTCGCGCACGCCGGCTTCGGTGAGCAGCCCGGCGCGTAGCTTGTCCTCGAGCGGTTTCCGCTCTTCGACGGCAAGCCCCGACACATCGAGCACCACCGCGAGCAGGCCCGAATCGTCGAGCAGGCGCAGGCCCGACGTCCGTCCGTCGCTTAGCTCCGCAGCGGCGGAAGTCAGGCGGGCGATGTCGGGGGTTTCGTCGGTCATGTCCGCGGCAGATAGGCATGATCCACCCGATTGCCAGCCATTTTCGCGTGCACCCCCTGTTAATCGCGGCCACCGCCCCTATAAAAGCCCTATGAACGACAAGAATGACGGCAGCATGGGACGCCGCAGCCCGAGAGGATTGCGGCAGTTTTTCGATTCGATCAGCCAGATGGCGAACAGCCCCTGGGGCAGCGGTCCCGGCAAGGGCGATGACGACGGGAAGGGTGACGGCAAGAAGCCCGGCCCGCGCAACCCGTGGGTCACCCCCGATCCGGCCGACCAGCGGCGCGCGCAAAAGCCGCGCGGCCCCTCGGCCCTCGACGAATTGCTGCGCAAGGGGCGCGGCGGTTTCGGCGGCGGCGGCTCGGGCGGCGGCGGCCAGTTCAACTTCGGCGATTCGGCGAGGCTCTGGAAATGGGTGGTCCTCGCGCTCGTCGTCGCATGGGTGCTTTTCTCTTCCTTCCATATCGTGCCGCCCGAAAAGGAAGGCGTGATCACCCGCCTCGGCAGCTATTCGCGCACCGTCGGCCCCGGTGTGAAGCTCACCTGGCCGGCGCCGGTCGAGCGCATCCGGCTCGAAGACGTCCGCGCGATCCGCACGATGGCGGTCGGCTCGCCGAACGCTACGGATGAGAATTTCGTGCTGACGCGCGACCAGAGCATCGTCGACCTTGCCTATGAGGTCCGCTGGTCGGTGCGCGATCCCGAGCTGTTCTTTTTCCAGCTTGCCGATCCCGAAGGGACGATCCGCGAAGTCGCCGAAACCGCGATGCGCGCGACGGTCGCGAACTTCGACCTTGTCCAGGCGATCGGCCCGGGCCGCGTCGAGATCGAGGCGCAGGTCCAGCGACGCATGCAGGAATTGCTCGACCAATATCGCGCCGGCGTGATGATCCAGGGCATCGCGATCCGCCAGGTCGACCCGCCGAGCCAGGTCGACGAGGCGTTCAAGGAAGTCACCGCGGCGCGGCAGGAACGCGAATCGGCGATCAACCTGGCACGCGCTTACCAGCAGCAGGTGCTCGAACGCGCGCGCGGCGACACCGCGGCGTTCGACAAGATTTACGAGCAGTATAAGCTGGCGCCCGGCGTGACCCGCCAGCGCCTCTATTATGAAACGATGGAGACGGTATTGTCGAACGTCGACAAGACGATTGTCGAAGCGCGCGGGGTGACCCCCTATCTGCCGCTCAACGAAGTGCAGAAGCGGATCAAGGCGCCCGAAGCCACACAGAAGGGAGGCGAATGATGTTCGGTTCGCTTTTCCAGAACCCGATGCGGCTGCTCTTTGGCGTCGTCATCATACTCGTCATCCTGTCGCAATCGCTCGCGATCGTGCCCGAGGACAAGCAGGCGCTGATCCTGCGCTTTGGCGAGATCGAGCGGACAGTGAACAAATACAAGGCGGGCGAAGATTTCGGCAAGTCCGGCGCCGGCCTCGTCCTCCGCGTGCCCTTCACCGACGGCATCCAATATATCGACAAGCGCATCCTCGGCGTGAACATGGAACGCCAGCAGGTGCTCTCGACCGACCAGCAGCGCTTGCAGGTCGACGCCTTCGCGCGCTTCCGCATCACCAATCCGGTGCGCATGTACACCGCGATCCGGACCGAGGATAAGTTGCAGACGCAGCTCGCGACGATCCTCGGTTCGTCGCTGCGCAACGAGCTTGGCAAGCGCACTTTCGCGACCCTGCTGTCGCCCGAGCGCGGCGCGGTGATGGACAATATCCAGGTCGCGCTGAACCGCGAGGCACAGAAATATGGCGCCGAGATCATCGACGTCAGGATCAAGCGCGCCGACCTTCCCGAAGGCGCGACGCTTGAGGCGGCGTACAACCGCATGCGCACCGCGCGTCAGCAGGAAGCGATCTCGATCCGCGCCGAAGGGCAGAAGGAAGCGCAGATCATCCGCGGCGGAGCCGACGGCGAAGCGGCGCGTATCTATGCCGCCAGTTTCGGCAAGGATCCCGACTTCTATGATTTCTACCGCGCGATGCAGAGCTATCGGCAGACCTTCCTCGGCGAAAACAACCAGGGCGGGACGTCGATCATCATGTCGGCAGATAATGAATATCTGAAGCGTTTCCGCGGAAATTGACAGTGCTGCGGCGGGCGAACGGCGCGATGAACGGAATGTGCAAGCGCCGTTCATGTTCAAATGGCGTTCAGCCGCGCCGCCGCAGATAACCGCCGCCGGGGCTGTGAGTTTTTCGTAAGAGAAGAGGAATTTCGATCGTGCGTTATGTTTATGGCATCACTTCGGCCTTGCTGGCGGGTGGCACCGCGCTGGCGCTGGTCACCCAGTCTCCCGTCGGCGCGCAGGTCGCGCAGAATGAAAAGAGCGAAATCGCCAAGGTAGTGCCCCGTTCGGGCGCACCCGAAAGCTTCGCCGACCTTGTCGAACAGCTCCAGCCCGCGGTGGTCAACATCTCGACCAAGCAGGAAGTCACGCTCGGCGTCCGGCTGAACCCCTTTGCCGGCACGCGCGAGCCGATCACGCAGGAGCAGCAGGGCGGCGGCTCGGGATTCCTGATCTCGGCCGACGGCTACATCGTCACCAACAATCACGTCATCTCGGGCGGTCCGCGCGGCGAGGCGGTGAACCAGGTCACGGTGACGCTGACCAACCAGAAGGAATATAAGGCGACGATCGTCGGCCGCGACGTCGCGTCCGACCTCGCGCTGCTCAAGATCGAGGCGGGCGGCCTCCCCTTCGTCAAATTCGCCGACAGCAGCACCGCGCGCGTCGGCGACTGGGTCGTCGCGATCGGCAACCCGCTCGGCCTCGGCTCGACGGTGACTGCGGGCATCATCTCGGCGGTCCAGCGCAATATCGGTACGGGAACGGCCTATGACCGCTATATCCAGACCGATACCGCGATCAACCGCGGCAACTCGGGCGGCCCGCTGTTCGACCTTCATGGCAATGTCGTCGGCATCAACAACATGCTGATCTCGCCCGTCGGCGCGAACATCGGCGTCAACTTCGCGATCCCGGCCGACGCGGCGATTCCGGTGATTGATGCGCTGCGCGCGGGTGAAAAGGTCCAGCGCGGCTACCTCGGCATCGGCATCGCGCCGGTCGACGAGGATCTGGCGGCGGCGCTTGGCCTGCCCAAGGATCGCGGCGAGTTTATCCAGCGCATCGAACCCGCGCAGGCGGGGGAAAAGGCCGGGCTGAAGCGCGGCGACGTCGTGACCAAGGTCAACGGCAAGGACGTTACGCCGCAGCAGACCTTGTCGTACATCGTCTCGAACACCAAGCCGGGCACGCGCATTCCGCTCGAGATCATCCGCGACGGCAAGGCGATGACGCTCAATGTCCTGGTCGGCACGCGCCCGCCCGAGGAAGAGCTGGCGGGCAGCAACTTCGATCCCGAGGCCGAGCAGGCAGAGCCCGAGGATCCGACCGGCGCGGCCGACAAGGCGATCCAGGACGAACTGGGCCTGTCGGTGCAGGTCGTGACCCCCGACATTGCGCGTGCGGTCGGCGTCGATGCGGGCACCAAGGGTCTGGTGGTCGGTGCTGCTTCGGCGAACAGCGACGCGGGACGCAAGGGCCTGCGCCGCGGCGACGTAATTCTCAGCGCGAACCGCACGCCGGTCGCCACGAGCGAAGCGCTTGCCAAGGCGGTCGCCGACGCCAAGAAGGCAGGCCGCGACGCGGTACTGCTCGAAATCCTGCGTCGCGGTAATCCGTCGGGCTTTGTCGCGATTCGCATCAAATAGGCTGCGATTCTCGCACTCGAAAAAAAGGGCGCCGCACCTTCGGGTCCGGCGCCCTTTTTTGTTTGCGCGCCGCCCCTTTTGTTCATATTATGTTCTCATAAGAACGAGTCGGGAGAAAGATGATGATTGGCTATGTGACGCTGGGGACGAAGGATCTCGCCAAGGCGGCGGAATTTTATGACGCGATTGCCGCCGAACTCGACACGCCGCGCATGATGGAATTCGACGGCTTCATCGCGTGGGGCAAGCCCGGCGGCGGTGCGGGCATCGGGCTGACCAGGCCGTTCGACGGTAATGTCGCGACGGTCGGCAACGGCGTGATGGTCGCGCTGCAGGCGAAGGACAAGGAACAGGTCCACCGCCTCCACGACATCGCGCTCGCGCACGGCGGGACGTGCGAAGGCCCTCCGGGACCGCGCGGCGAGGGATTCTACGCCGGCTATTTCCGCGACCCCGACGGCAACAAGCTCAACGCCTTCATCATGGGATGAGCGGCGGCACGCGGAATGTCGGCTTTGGGGTGGTGAGCTGACAAGAGCCTCCCCTCCCGCAAGCGGGAGGGGTAGCGAGGCTTGCCAGCTTGCTGGCTAGCCGCAGCGGGGTGGGCCATCGCAACGTCGCTGCCCACCCCCAACCCCTCCCGCCTGCGGGAGGGGAGATCAAACGTCCGCTTCCGGTCGTTAGCGGCCATGGAGGCCCGCGCCTCCAAACAAAAGAGGCGCGGCCTTGCGGCCACGCCCCTCCCCCTTATCCGGGCAAAGTCTTTTAGCGCGAAGCGAGCCGCATCGGGCCGGCCTTCGACGCCCACTGGATCGCCTCGCTGCCGCCCATCGCGCGGATGAAACAGGTCTGTCCCTGCGCCTTCAACTGGTGGCACAGGCTCGTCGCGTCGGCGCGCGTCGCGAGGCCGTTCACCGTCAGGCGATAGAAATTGCGGCCGTTCACCGTCGCGGCATGGCTCGACGCCGGGAAGCTGGCGAGAACGGCGTTGCGTTTCTTCAGGCTGCCCCATTTTTCCCTGGCAATGCCCAGGCTGTCATAGGCGCCAAGCTGCACCGCCCAGCCGGTGGGCTTTTTCGCATCGAAACCCATCGCCTTCGGGATCAGCACGGTGGCAAGCTCGATCGCCTGCTGTTGCGCGGGACGGACACGCCCTTCGCCGGCGACGCGCGGTGCGGCGCGATAGGGGGCGGCATCGGCGAGGATCACTTCGCCCGCCGGTTTCGGCTGCGGCAATTCGGTCACCGGTACAACGCCATCGGCGCCGCGCACGGGCATCGGCAGTTCGACGCTGCGGATCACGCTGCTCGCGTCAGCAAGCACCGGCGGCGGCGCATAGTCCGCGACCGGCGCAGGATCGGCGCTCGCAAGCTGGACCCCGGGTTCGGCCGCGGCCATTTGCGTGTCACCGAAATTGCCGAGCGCCAGCTGGACCGGCATGCCGGCATCCTGCTGCGCGGTTGTGCCCATCAGGCTCGCGACGCGAACCTGTGCATTCGGCTGGTCGGCGAGCTTCGACCATTCGGCCATGCGCGCTTCAAGCTTTGCCGCCGACAGATCCTGCGACGCGATGATGCGCGCCTGCGCCCAGCGACCCGACAGCGCGAGCGCCAGCGCAAAATTCTGCCGCGTCCGTGCGTCGGCGCCTTTGACGCGCGACGCTTCGTTCAGCACATAGATCGACCCTTCGGCATCGCCGGCAAGGGCGAGCGCCAGACCGAGGTCCGATGCCGGCACCGTGTCGCGATGCTGCGTCAACAGCGCGACCGCCTGCTGGTTCTTGTTCTGCGCGATCTGTGCGAGCGCCAGCGAGAGGATCGTGTTGCTATCGGTCGCGCCGAGTTCCATCGCCTCGGTCAGCGCCGCCGTCGCCGAAGCGAAACGGCCGGTATTGAGGTACGCCTGCCCCAGCAGCGCGCGATAGCCGGCGTCACGCGGGCTGCCTGCCACGGCCGCTTCGGCAAGGCCCACGGCCTTGCTTGGCTTGCCGGCTTCCAGCGCAACGCGCGCCAGGTCGGCCGATTTGGCGGCGATCGCGGGCTTGCCGGCGGCGCGCGACGGCGCGTCGGCCATTTTGCCCATACCGCTGCATCCGGTGGCCAAGCTCAGGACAAAGCCCGAAACAGCCAGGTTCTTCAGCATCTTGCGGTTCATGACAGGTCCCCCTCTTTTTTCTTCAGCGCTGCACGCGGCGCACCGGGCGCGTGGCCGGCAAGCGGCTTGCCATCGCGTCGATTTCGGGCAGCGAAGCCAGATATTCATCGAGCAAGTCGGTCAGGATCACCTGCGACGACCGGTTCGTCACCGCGCTTGCGAGGCGCAGGCGCAGATGGCGCTCGGCGTCGAGGCGCAGCGTGAACGCCGCCTTTTCGCGGGCACGCAGCGCGCGCGGTGCCTTTTCCTTCTTCGGAGCCTCCGGCGCGGTACGCGCCTCACTCCTGGGCGCCGGACGCGCTTCGACCTTGCGCGCCACCGCGGCGACGCGCTCGATCAGCGATTCCTGCTGGCGGACGATTTCGGGAACTTCGGGGGCTTCGGCCTCGAACTGGTCGGCGCCATAATCGTCGCTCAGCCCGGCCCGTTCGCCGGCGAATTCGGCGCCGAATTCCGGCGTCAGTTCGTGACCGACGCTGTCGTCGACCGCATGTTCGGCCTCGACATTATGCGCCAGCACCGATCCGGTGAGCAGCGGCTTCAAATCGAGCATCCGCGCGGGTTCGGCCGACTGGTCGGGATCGACATCATAACCCATGTCGTTCCAGCCAAGGTCGTCGTAACCGCCGGGGTTGAGGGGTGCGGGGCCGCTACCGAGCGGCTGGCGGCGCATGGCGGGACGCGCTCCGCCCTTGCGGGCAAGCAGTCCGGCGCTCAGCGATGCGAGGGGTTTTGGTTCGCCCATGGTTTCCGTACCTCCCGTCACTGGCCAGCGATGCGGCGGCCGAAGCCACCACCCATCGGGCGAACCGCGCCATAATTGCCCTGTGTGGGCAACGGCGCGGCAAATACGGTCCGGCGGAAATTCTTTTCGAGGCGGTCGTTCATATAAGTCCACAGCTGGCGGATCTCGTCGGCCGAGCGTCCGTTGGGATCGACTTCCATCACCGTGCGGCCGTCGATCATCGACGCGGCATAATCGGTGCGGTGGTGCAGCGTGATCGGGGCGACGGTGCCGTGCTGCGACAATGCAACCGCGGCTTCGCTGGTAATCTTCGCCTTGGGCGTCGCGCCGTTGACGACGAACACCAGCGGCTTGCCGGCGCGTTCGCACAGGTCGACGGTGGCGCCGACGGCGCGCAGATCGTGCGGGCTCGGCCGCGTCGGTACGACGATCAGTTCGGCGACCGAAATCACGCTCTGGATCGCCATGGTGATCGCCGGCGGCGTATCGATGACCGCCAGCTTGAACCCTTGCTGGCGCAGGATTTCGAGGTCGGATGCCAACCTGGCGACGGTTGTCTGGGCAAAAGCCGGAAGGTCGGTTTCACGTTCGTTCCACCAGTCGGCGAGCGAGCCCTGCGGATCGATGTCGATCAGAACGACGGGGCCGGCGCCCGCAAGCTGCGCCTGCACCGCCAGGTGCCCCGACAGCGTGGTCTTTCCCGACCCGCCTTTCTGTGAAGCCAATGCCAATACGCGCACTGCGTTACCCCCTCGGTAAATCCAATAATCGGCGACGGAATGCCATGCGGGGCGCTAAAATTGGGTTAACGATGATAAAAAGAGGGTGAACGACTTCCTCGCGAATATGGTAAATGATCCCCTAAGACGAACTTGTGCCAGAACGGATCAAGTTCGGCGCGGGCGCTTTTGTCGCTAACGCCGTGTTAGCCAATTGACGCTATAAAGACCCCGGGGACTGCAGCCGGCTTGGGGCGGCGCAAGTCATTGGAGAATAAGATGCGTTCTTTCCGCACGGTCCTTTCGCTGGCTCTGCCGCTGCTCGCGGCATCGATGCTGGCGGCACCCGCCCATGCCGACGTCAAGGATGGCGTCGATGCTTGGCAGGCGGGCAATTATCAGGCGGCGGTCGCCGAATGGCGTCCGCTCGCCCTCGCCGGCGACGCCGATGCACAGTTCAATCTCGGGCAAGCCTATAAACTCGGCCGCGGCGTTCCCGCCGACCTCGTGCAGGCGGAGGCTTGGTATCGCCGCGCCGCGAAACAGGGGCATTTGCAGGCAGAAGACAATCTCGGCCTCGTGCTCTTCACCGCGAACCGCCGGCAGGAGGCGATGCCCTTCATCATCGCTTCGGCCGCGCGCGGCGAACCGCGCGCGCAATATGTTCTCGGCACCGCGCACTTCAACGGCGACCTCGCGGCGCAGGACTGGCCGCGCGCCTATGCGCTGACCAAGCGCGCCAGCGACGCCGGGCTCGGCATCGCTTCGGCGCGCCTCGCGCAGCTCGACAATCTGATCCCGCTCGACCAGCGCCAGCGCGGCCTCGCGATACTCCCCGAAATCGAGCGCGGCGAACAGCAGGCACGCCTCACCGCGGTCAATGCCGCGGCGCCGCCCGCCGCCAAACCCGTGCCGGCCGCCTCGCCGGTGAAAGTCGCCAGCCTTCCCGCCTCGACCCCCGGCACCCGCTACACGCCGCCGCCGGTGATCGGCACGCCGCCCGCGCCCAAGCCCGCCCCGCAACCTGCACCCGAACCGATCCGCAGCGTCGCCGTGCCGTCCTCGCCCGTCGCGAGCGCCGCCGCAGCCGCGGCCGCCGAAGCGACCGCAAACGCCGTCGCCGCGACCAGCCAGCCGGGCACGACCTACGCCGCGCCGCCCGAAAGCGGCAAACTGCCGCCCGCGCCGCAGCCGAAACCGGTCAAGGTCGAACCCGCTCCGGTCAAACCGGCCCCGGCCGCCCCCAAACCCGCACCCGTCAAAGCGGCCCCGGCACCTGTCGCGACCGCATCCGCCCCGGCGCACGACGTCCGCGTCCACAACGGCACCGCCAGCCCGTGGCGTGCGCAACTCGGTGCCTTCGGGGTCGAGGCCAACGCCCGCAACCTCTGGACGTCGCTCGAAAAGAAGAACCCAGCCTTCGCCGGCCGCACGCCCTATCTGGTCAAAAGCGGCAAGCTCACCCGCCTCCAGGCCGGCGGCTTCGCGAACAGGGGCGAGGCCGAAAGCTTCTGCGCGTCGGCACGCAAGAACGGCCAATCCTGCCTGGTCGTCGATAAATAGCCCGGGACATCCCGGTTAAAACCGGGGTCGGATCAGCGCATTTTCCGCACGTCGTTCACATCCTGCGCCAGATGGCCCAGCATGAGAAACTCAAGCGCTTCCTTGACGCAGAGGTCGAGACGCTTGTCGTTCATCCCGGCCAAATAGGTCGTCCACACGGCCTGGCCGCTCGGCGTCGCGGCGAAAAAGTGGAGGTCACGGATTTGCTGGGCAGTCAATGCGATCGCCATTCTTCCAGCCATGCATTGCCGCGCTCGTTCCTCGAGCTCCCTTCCTCCCGCTCGCCCCCGTTAAACGATGCGCGCGAACAACGCCTCGCGCATCCGGGGATAGGCGCGGCGCTTTTCAACGTCCGCCAGCCGGGCAAAGCTCAGCTCGGAAGCCGCCTCGACGAGCGCCCAGTCCACAGACGGACCGTACAGCGACCGCCCCGACCACAAGTCCTTCGCGGCAGCAAGACGATCCGGCTCGACCGGCAGATCGGGTGGCGGCGGTATCGCCGCAACCGGCAAGCCGGCGGTATCGCCGCAACCGGCAAGCCGGCGGCGACCATCAACAACGCGCCGATTCCCACCGCTCTTCGCCCGCTGCATGCAAAGCGGAAAACAGTCTTCGATCCCATGTCCATTGTCCGATCCCCACCCGGCATCTTGCAATATCATATAGGCTCAATCGGTCGCGGGTCGTTCGTCCACTTCGCCCCCCGGATTGTCGGCCGACATCATAAACTTCACCGTCTCGACGCACCCCGACGCCCCTTGCGCCGACGGTGCGACGCGGCCGCTGCGCACGATACTCATCGCCTGCCGTCCGAAATCGGCCGAAGGCTGCGCGTCCAGAACCTTCACATTGCCGACTTCGCCCCATGGCGCCGTGTCGAAGGCGACGATCGCCCACCCCTCGATCGCGCGCTTGCGATAGGCGGGCGGATAATGCGTCGTCGGCCGCGTCGCCCAGTCGACCTTTGCCGGGCAAACGGCGTCCGCGGACCGCAACGGCTCCCCGGCGGGTGGCGTGGGCGCGCGAAGCTTACCCGCCGATCGCCAATAGGGATAAAGACAGCCCGTCCGCGCCCCGCCGGTAAAGCGCGACACGCGGATCGCCTCGATCGCCGCGGCGTCAAGTTCGTCATTCCCCGTGCCCTGCGCAATCCGCACGTCGACCGGGCGCCCGTCAGCGTCGGTATTATAGCCGACAAGCGACCAGTCGCGCACGCCCGGCGTTGCTTTCAGTTTCCGGAAATCGGGATGGCCGCTCAGCAGCGGCGCCAGGCGCGGCTTGTCGCGGCAATTGCCGACGCTGCCGATGCGATCCCACCCCTCCTGCGGCAGTTTCTGGCCCGCCGGGTGAATCGAATAGGCGATCAGGTCGGCAATCGGCGCGCGCGCCAGCGGGTCGAATTTGGGCGCATAGCTGATCCGGCAATTCTCGCGCCGGCCACCGACGGGAAAATGGCTCGCCGCCAGCGCAGGACCGGTATCGGGGTCAAGACCTTCGCTCTCGCTGTTGTCGCGCGCGATCGAGTGCGTCCGCCCCCTCGCATCGATCGCGAAACGATAGGTCGGCGCGCGCACCCATTGCGGGTCGATCGTCCCGACTGTGGCCAGCGGCCGCTGTATCGCACCACCCTCGACCGCAATCCCGTCGCAGCGCACTTCGCCCGGGACCCACGACAGCATCTGCACCGGCGATGGCCTGTTGTGGCCAAAAACCGGGACCGC